>NZ_SRYZ01000100.1 GCF_004793475.1 Bacteroides muris (ex Afrizal et al. 2022)
TTTCGGTAACTGCCCAGCTAACGGTTTGGTAACTGAACAACCTCAATATTCCGTTATTATTTGCATTTTCTCCACTTGGCAGAATGCTGAAACAAAGCTCATTTCAAACGGTTTACGTTTTATCTTCACCTGTCCGCTTTTCCTTGCACAGCCTATCACTTTCCACGTTGCTCGGCACACCTTCGCTACACTTTCGCTGAGTAACCATGTGCCGATTGAAAGCATCTCGAAGATGCTCGGTCATTCCGACATACGGACAACTCAAATATACGCTAAAATGCAGGACAAGACCATATATGAGGATATGGCAACAATGCGCAACAAGTTTGACTGCGCCATGATGAACTGACAGCAGACAGTGGGAAAGAAAAATAACGGCAACCGGGCTTTGAGCTTGGCTGCCGTTATTTCTTCAGTCGAATTTGGGTCGGTAGTTGGATTGCAGGAAGATTTCTATATCTTCCTCGGCATAGAGGATTTTGCCGTCAAGCCGATAGTACGGGATTATTCCCCTGTCGCGGTAGTCCTGCGTGGTGCGTCGGCTTACTCCGAGCAGCTCAGACAGCATGGCGTCGGTAATGAACCGCTTGCCGTGGAGCAACGGGTGGTATTCGGCTCGAAGTCGCTGGCACATTGCGGTGATGTCGTCGGCCTGTGCGGTCAGCCGCATTATGCGCGGGTCTGTGTCGGTTATTATTTCTTTCATTGCCCCGCTCCTTTCTCCTTTTCGATAAGCCCGGCGATGTCGCTGCCCTTGAACTGTGAAAGTCTGCCGATATGGGAGAACCCGATTTTACCGCGCTCTTTCAGTGTGCGTAGCTTCCTTTCAGAGATGTGGAGATAGTCGCAGGTCTGCTTGGTATTGAGCCAGTCCGATAATTTCTTGTCACGCAGCTCGTCATACAACGCCTTGATTGTCTTGTGGAGAAAATCGACACGTTCAATTAGTGCGTCGAATACTTCTCGCTCGACTTCAATTGTGTCCATAAATTTGTGGATTAAGTGGATTATATAGTGGTGGTTTGTGGGATAAGGTTTGAAAAAGTCGGCGGGTATCCCTCCCGCCGACTCACCACTAAATCCACAATCAAAAATTTATGACTGCGATTCAGTGGCAAAGTTAGCGATTTATTTCCGTATTTCCATGCTATTACACGGAAAATCAGTCAAAACCGATGGCGTGGGCCTCGTTTCTTTTTGCGCTGCATACGCCGGCGGAACTCTTCCTCGTCGGGGTTAAACGACTGCCCCTGCTGGAACAGGTCAAGCCCCGGAATTGGCAGGTCGTAATCGCTGAAATCGGAAACGGATTGGGTAACGGTATGTTGATTTTGTCCGCCTGTGGATTGACGCTGACTGCTTGATGGTTGATCAAACTTCGGCTCTTGCGTAGTGTCGGAATGGCTATCCTCATATGTCGGCTCTATTGGTAGAACAACAGTAGGCGCAACAACATCAGAAGAATTTATAGGTGCATTAGCCGGATTATTGAACCGCTCGTTGATGGCGTTTGCAGAAAACTCCTTGCCTAAACGGGAACCGTTTAATACCGTCATGGTGTTGTGGTCAATGAACATGACACCATATATGCGCCCTTCCTCAGTATAACGGAGAACCACATCAATGTTTCGCTCTTTCAGCTTGGCGATGAAATCAGCCTTATTGGTAGAGTGAGCAATCACATCGGCGACTTTGCGCTTGGTCGGTGCAACATCAATCTTTTCCTTAGCCCTTTCAAACCTGCCGTCAATAGCAGTGCGACTCGCGAACTTGCCGAGGCGCGATGCCTTGAAAGGCGTTGCGATTGTCTTGCCGCTGTCATCGGTAGCGAAATAGACAAGACCGTGATACTCGCGCCCGTTCACTTTGCCGTCGGTAGGCTCA
>NZ_SRYZ01000101.1 GCF_004793475.1 Bacteroides muris (ex Afrizal et al. 2022)
ATCACCAAAGGGTTGCCGCCTGTATTCTTCAAAGTGAAGGTCGCCTTTTGCTCCTCTTTCCAATTAAAATCACCCAAGGTTATTAAAGGTTTGTCAACGGCGACTTCGGTTTTTATCTCCTTGCTTTCGTCCTGTTTGGTTGCTTTCTCGCCTTGGATAATCTTTAGGTAGAGTTCCTTAACTTTAGGGTTGTGGATGGGGTTGCCGATAGCAAGCACTTTATTATCTTTATCCAATAGGAAAGTATGAAACATTTCATTACCCGAAGGAAAATTATTTAATGCATTTAACTGATTCATATCGTCAATACAAACAGGATAAGTGAAATTTTCAAATCTCAGAGTCTCTAAGAATTTCTTTCTTTTCTCAGGAGAGAAAAAGTATATAAATCGGACAGAATCTTCCGTCATACCGTCCACTTCTTCCATAAACACTTTCCATCTGTCTAATTGCAACTTGCAACTAATACAACCAAGCGTATCAACATAAGTCAATATTTTGAATTTGCCCGACATTGAAAAATCCACAGTATCCTTACCTTTTATTGTAAATATCGAATTGGCTGGAAACAAGACTTCTTTTTCACTCCATGTCTGCAATAGCCTTTCGATATATTTTTTCTCCTGATTTCCACAGGATAACAGAAATAAACATATGAATACACTTATCAAATATTTCATTTTTATATTTTTTAGACCAAATCTTCCAAATCAAGATAAGCAAACTGTATTTCATCATCTAACACCATAATTAGACGATTACATTCTGCATCGTAACAAAATAATAAAATATTATAACCTATCTTCAACGTTTTTATGTAATTACCTTCCAAATCATAAACCAAAAGATTACGAACATGAATCTGTCCCATTTCAGGATTTCTTTCACCAGAATAGCCTACCACAATCCTATTATTACAGATAACGATACTACCATAGTAATAAATCATAGCATTACTTGTCGCATCATTCCAATTAGGTCCGTAAACATTATGTTTTAAGTTTCCTTGAAGATCATAAGTTACCAATAAATCATGATAATCATAACTAACCGCTATTAAATTATGTTCCAACGAAACAGCATAACGAATTCTTTGCCTCTCTATTTTAGGGTGTCCAGTTATCAGTAAATCCATATCTCCTGTTTCCATATTCCATGTCACCAAAGATTCCTGAAAATGTTTGCCTGGCTCTGCAGTCATACTACAAGCATAGCAAAGCGTATCGTTAAAGAAAGAGAACATAACCGGCGTAGCTATTCTATTTATTTCTGTTTTATGAATGGGCAAATAGTTTGGATTTAATAAAACACTATCCAATTCATATTCTAATGTTTTCATTTTTCCGTAATCAGCCACATAGAAACGACGACGCTTCTCATTAAGTATAATTTCTCCTAAACGTGTTATTTCATTTGGACCTTCCCCCATATGTCCAGTTCCAGCTATATATGAAAAGTCTTTTTTATCAAATATAGAAATTTGATTTTCTTCAGATTGAGGGTCAGTTAGAATTAAATATTCTCCTAAAATATAAGGTCTTGCGAATCCTCCTATTAATGGAGTATCTATTACTATCTCTTTCACTAAATCTTTCACATCTATTACATTTCCAGAGTGCTGTTGATATTTGTCAATATTCAAATGGTTGGAACACCCACAAAAAAGAAGAGCAACAACAAAAGCAACAAATAATATATTTTTCATCACTAGTGTCCCGTTAAAATCGGGACGAGTTATTAATTAATCAAATAATCCCGGAATAAGGGGATTAAATTGTTCTTTGACA
>NZ_SRYZ01000102.1 GCF_004793475.1 Bacteroides muris (ex Afrizal et al. 2022)
GACTAAATACTAATATATTAATCGCAGTGGTTGGATTTTTATCGCACCACTACTAATTATTAATTATCCATTCCTTAAATCCTGAGCACTCCCTTCTGCAAGCCAAATTCCCTCCAACGGCTGATGGGGCGGGCATCGGGTAGCTGTGCCGAAACATTCTCCTCCAGATTAACCAGATAGTCCATATAGGCGGCTATCATGGCAATGTTCTCCAACTCTTCGTTGGTGGTATTGGTGCGTACCAGCATGCGGGCGTTCTTCTCGATAAATAGGGTGTTGTACTCTCCCTTCACAAAGTCGGGCACGTGCATGATGCGCTTCAGATAGGCAAGGTTGGTCTTTACGCCCGTAATCTTGTACTCGTAGAGCACACGGCGCATACGCTCGATGGCATACTGGCGGGTGGTTGCCCATACGATGAGCTTACCTATCATGGGGTCGTAGTAGATGGGAATCTCATAGCCGTCGTACACGTAGCTGTCAATGCGGACACCGATTCCGTTCGGTTCCGTCAGTTGCTTGATGACACCGGGAGACGGCATGAAGTTGTTTTCCGTATCTTCGGCACAGATGCGGCACTCTATAGCATGACCGCGCTGGAACAGTTCCTCCTGCTTGAGGTGCAGCACCTCGTCGTTGGCAATGCGGATTTGCTCTTTCACCAGGTCCACGCCTACCACTTCTTCCGTGATGGGGTGCTCCACTTGCAAACGCGTATTCATTTCGAGGAAGTAGAACCGACGGTTCTTGTCTACCAAAAACTCGATGGTACCTGCACCGGAGTAGTTCACTGCCTTGGCTGCGGCAACCGCCTTCTCCCCCATCTCCCGGCGCAATTCCGGCGTAAGGAAGGGTGACGGGCTTTCTTCTACCACCTTCTGATTGCGGCGTTGCACGGAGCATTCGCGGTCGAAGAGGTGGATGACGTTGCCGTGGTTGTCGCCCAATATCTGGAACTCGATGTGATGGGGTTCTTCCACGAACTTTTCCAGATAGACCGTGTCGTCTCCAAAGGAGGACATGGACTCGGAGCGTGCCGTGTTGTAGGCTTCCACCACTTCGCTCTCGCTATGGATAAGGCGCATACCTTTACCACCGCCACCCATAGACGCCTTCAGCATCACGGGATAACCTATCTCGTTGCAGATGCGCACGGCTTCTTCGGCACTCTGCAAAGGTTGTTCCGTTCCGGGAACCACGGGTACGCCTGCCGCAATCATTCGCTTGCGGGCAGCTATCTTGTCGCCCATCGCCTCCATCGTCTCGGCGGCGGGACCGATAAAGATAATCCCTTCCTCCTTGCAACGGCGTGCAAACTCCGAGTTCTCCGACAAAAAGCCGTAACCCGGATGGATGGCATCGGCACCGCATCGCTTTGCCGTGGCAATCACTTTCTCAATATTCAGATAACTCTCTTTTGCCACGGCCGGTCCTATCGGATAAGCCTCATCGGCATATGCCACATGATGAGAGGTGCGGTCGGCCTCGGAGAAGACGGCAACCGTAAGCAGTCCCATCTCCCGGCACGAACGCATGACGCGCAAGGCAATCTCACCTCTGTTGGCAATCAATACTTTCTTAATCATTTTACTTTTTCTTTAATATATAAAGGATATCATTAGTGTCCCATAAAAAATAGGGACTAGTTAAACATTAAATAAATTTGGCCCATTTGGTCCGAAACGGTCTTTGTCATATTGAAATTTAGTTTTGTCGAAGAGGTCTTTCAAG
>NZ_SRYZ01000103.1 GCF_004793475.1 Bacteroides muris (ex Afrizal et al. 2022)
TCGTCTAAACTGACGGGCTAATTCTTCGTATCCTTTGTTCTCGCTGAATAGTTACTTCCTTATACCAATTTGTTAATAGACAATAAAAATCTTATTTTGACTGGTGCCCCCGGCACGGGTAAAACCTATTTGGCAAAGCTAATAGCTAGAGAGTTAGGTGCGACTGAAGAAAACCAGCAATGTATGATGGTACAGTTTCATCCGTCGTATGATTATACAGATTTTGTTGAAGGATTACGTCCTTTTCAGAAGGATGGTGAAACTAATATTGGATTTGAGTTAAAACGAGGTTCTTTTAAAGATTTTTGTGCTCAAGCACTTGAAAATTTGATTGACAGTCAAAAAAGTACTCAGGATATAAATAAGGATGCAATATTTAAGAGTGCTTATTACGATATGATAGATAAAATTAGGAATGAAGAAATCAAAGAGATACCATTAAAATCAGAGTCTATGAGTATGGAAATAGTGGATGTCTCTGACAATAACAATCTTATTCTGAAAGCAAAAGATTCGGAGACAGGAAAAACATATACCGTGTCTTATGCTAGATTAAAGAAACTATCTGTTGTGTATGAAAGCATGGAAGCCTTAGACTCGATTTCTAACATAGATAAGGCTGTGAGGGATGCCATCAAGGGATGCCATACATCGGCTTATTGGGCTACGCTCTATTTTTTATATAAAAAATTCATGCAGAATAAGAAAGTCGAAGAGACGGTCGTAGAACGAAAGAATTATGTGTTTATCATAGATGAAATAAATCGAGGAGAAATCTCAAAGATATTTGGAGAGTTGTTCTTCTCGATTGACCCTGGGTATAGAGGCGTAGCCGGAACGGTTCAGACGCAATATCAAAACCTTATAGAAGATGGAGATATTTATGAAAACGGTTTTTATGTACCTGAAAATGTCTATATCATCGGGACGATGAATGATATAGACCGCAGTGTTGACTCTATGGATTTTGCAATGCGCCGCCGTTTTGCATGGAAGGAGATAAAGTCGAATGACAGATTAGAGATGCTAGATAACTTAGGAGAAGAACTCAAAGAGACAGCAATCAAGCGAATGCAATCTCTTAATGATGCTATTGAGAAAACCGAAGGATTAAATCCGTCTTATCATGTCGGACCTGCATACTTCAAAAAGGTTTTGCTATATAAGAATAACCCAGATAGTATGTGGTCTGACTTATGGGAATATCATATTGAGGGTGTCTTATATGAATATGTCAGAGGAATGGATGACGTAAAAGCGAAAATGGATGATTTTAAAAATGCCTATAATTGTTAATAAACATTTGGATTTTCACTTTATTAGGCATTGTATTAGCGGCCTAATTGCGAAATGTAGAATTACTCATATATCATTTTAGGTGTAAAGTCCTAAACTGCAATAATGTCGAAAGTATATAAAACATATGATTATAGCCATATCCCAATTCAAGAGATTGAGGATAAGGACTTATGTGATTTTTATCAGATAGCCAATTTGACAATAAGTGACCTTTGTAAAAAGCAAAATGCTAATTTGTTAGTATATCCCCCACAACTAGATGTCTATAAAGATAATCTTGTAGATAATTATATCTTTAAAATCATTACTGTCCCGTAAAAGTGGATAAATAGTTCTTTGAAATAATTGAAATATA
>NZ_SRYZ01000104.1 GCF_004793475.1 Bacteroides muris (ex Afrizal et al. 2022)
ATTTAAGTTTCGCAAGTTCAGCTTGCTAGTTTTAATTTGTAAATATCGCATATATGGTTCATCTCTTCCGACCTGTTAATCATCACATCATAGATATCCTCATCGGCCAAACCGAAGAGGTTTGCTATTGCTATAATCAGTTCTTGGAGAGTTCCCCATATCCTTTCTATAATGGAAAGTTCCAAAGAGTCCTTGGAGACTTTTTCAAAGAGTTTTCCCATCGTTTCATAGGCTGCAAATCTTTTCACAAGGGAAAGAATGTTGTATTGCAATGCAGTCAGGGAGGTTGCCGCAATCTGGGAGGCAAAATTGTTTGCCTGGCATTTTCCGAGTCCCAGCAATCCCTTTGCCTCCTTGAAGATGACTTCCAAGGCCCATCTTTGAGCATAGATTTTATATGCGCAGAGGAAGTCAAGAGTGGTGTCAGTGGTTATCAAACCATTCCAAGCGGCATTCTTACTTCGCTTGACGAAAAACAAACGAACCTTAGTGTCTGCAAAGACCACATCAGCTACCATATAATAGCAACGCAGCTTTCTATTGTATTTACGCCGTTTCCGTTTGGAGAGCAACTTTATCAGAGCCGGTGCCGTAAAGTCTTTGCGCTCAAAATGATATTTCGTCCTTCCGCTCTCACCGATTTTAATCATGCCCAAGTAGTCACATTTCATGTGGCGGGAACGAACAAAGCGAATAATATCCTTGCATGCAAACCAGCTGTCAGCCAGAACATACCTGAATTTCACTCCTTTACCTATGGCTCGTTTTATCATGTCAATCATAAGACTGATTTTGCTTGCCGTATATTCGTTGATTCGTTCCTGCAAGGCATCCTGTTCGTCACGGGGCTTGGTGAAACGGTCTTTGAGTTCCTTGGCGGACATACCAAAATTTCCTTTTCTCCCTTTTTCACCAAGAAGTGCAAAATCGAGAATCATTTGGGATGTTCCGTCTGTTATGACCAAAAACAATGCCTTGAATCCCAGAATGCTTCTGTGCTGAACATGGGAATGCACCCTGCCGATATATTCGAAGCGGCGTCCGGTTTTGGGATAGTCCGTATCATCAACTATCAGACAGGTGGTGTTTTCCTTATGCTCGGAACGGACTTTGATTTTCGACCAAAGCTGCATGTTAAGATGATAGACAAGTTTACGCCAATCAATCTTCGGGTTGCTCATAAAACGGTAGAACACATCTTTTTTGCAGTTCAACAAGCCGCTTAATGAAGAATCATGAAAATGATAAGGATTACGAATCATGAAACAAGGATATAACAACAGAGCCTGGAATACCTGCAGTAAAGAATATATGTTGTTGCATTTACTCTTCATCCCGAACAGGGAAGACTCTGTCATTTTTAACCATTTAATCACGTCCATAATGGAATACATTGCATTGTGCGCATCATCTTTTTTAAAGAATGCGCTGATTTCTGAAAGAAAGTCTGTAACTTTGTGTACTGGCATAGAGTTGAGTATTATTTTGTTTGACCACTTTAAAGATACTCATTTTCTGCGATATACAGAAAACTCTATGCCTTCTTTTATACCCTCTTATAAACTTTCATGCTGACTTGCGAAACTTAAAT
>NZ_SRYZ01000105.1 GCF_004793475.1 Bacteroides muris (ex Afrizal et al. 2022)
CTTTGCTTTGTTTGGAATTGCATGCATTTTCGGGGAAAATGTCTGCATCCTGCGTGCAATTTTCCCGTTTTTGCGTGCAAGTCCTGTCCTTATCCGTTTTGTCCTCTTCCGTCTCTACCAGCAGATAGGGCAGGGTGGTGAGGTCCCTTTTCCTTCGTTTGGTGGCTTCCAGCCACACTTTCTGTATCTCGGTAGAGGTCAGTACCCCTTGTTCCTTATAGGTTTTGGGGTCGAAAAAGGTTTTCTCCACCAGGATGTCCACTATTCCCTGCATCTCCTGCTCGTTGATGTCCCTTCCTGCCTTGTTGGTGAACAGTGTGCATTGCTCCGCGTTCCATTTCAGGTAATATCCGTTTTCCTTGTATATCTTGCACAGCAGTTTCATTACCGCCGCCGTTCCTTTCAGTCCGAATCTGGCTTCCACCAGTTCCACTGCTATCTCTTCGAATAGATTTACTTTGAGGGGGAAGTATAGCATTCCCCCGTACATCATGGCCATTGCTTTTAGTGTTTTAATGATTGGTGATTCATGGTTAGCATACGGGTCTCCATTCCAGGAAGTTTTCCAGCTGGAAGGTTTTCCAAGCCTGCATTTCCACGTCCCAGAATGCTATGGTGCCCGCCACTCTTGTAATGTCGTAATTCTTGTTGAAGTCTGCCTTGTAGGGCATCAGGGTGGCTTTTACGAGTTTGAATGTCCCGTCCTGCTTGTGGTAGGCTATGACAGCATGCCCGTATTGCATATGGTCTATCAGGCTTTCTATCCGTCGGGCCATCCATGTGGCGCATGTTTCCGTGTAGTTCTTTTCCAGCATGATACGTATTTTCCATAGGTTTCTCAGTGCTTCGTGAAGTGAAGCGTTCTTTGTTGACTTTCTCATTTTGTAGTCTTTAGAATTAATAATTGTATTGGTTTGACAGGCGGTGTGGCTTCATCCTTACCAAAGTGGCGGCAAAGATAAGTGGTTTATTCCTTAAGTTGTTTATATTTAATTATTGTCAATAAGTTTCGTGGTTTCTGCCCTTTTTTGTTTTATTCCCTATATCTCTCCTGCTACCTTCATTTCCCGCCACACTTCACCGAACTCTTGTATTATGGTGCTTTCCGCCAGCCTTTTATGCTCAGGTGTCCTGAAGTCGAAATGTAGGTATGCCCATTGTGCCAATGCCTTATGGCTTGTCGGCTTTTCTTCTATAAAGTACCTTGACTTTTTCCATAGTATGATGTCTTTAATGACTTCTTTCCTGTATTGTGGCAGTATTCCCATAACCTCCCCGCTTGCGGGACGTCCTACTCCCGCTTTAGGAGCTGATATACCGTGCTTTACATTCGTTTCTAGGGTGTCTCTTTTTGTTTTTTTTCCTTACTTTGGAGTGTCTCTTTTGCCTTCATTCTCTAATGCTTTTGGGTTAATAATTAAAATTACTGTAGTTTGTAAAATAAATGCAAAGGTATGCCAAGTTTTCGTTTTTGTGGAGGAAAGGCGGGAATAAAAAATCGGGTTTTATCTTTATGATGGGTTAATACGTTGATATATAAATGGAAATGACTTTGGGCCGGAAGCGTTTTTTAAACGTTCGTTT
>NZ_SRYZ01000106.1 GCF_004793475.1 Bacteroides muris (ex Afrizal et al. 2022)
CCAAATGAGTTATTATACTCACAAACCAATCCGACAGGCGGAGGATTCTTGTGTCTTCAAAGACACAGCAAGATATGTTTTCAGTTACCCGAATAATTCTAAGTAACTGAAAACACCTTCACCGCCGTGGGCAGAATTATCCTCCGTAGTCGGATAATTTCGGGATTCCTTAATCAAAGATTAAACAATGGACAAGCCATAAAATTAAAAGAATAAGCAGAATGAAAAAGAAGAGCAAGTACGGGAGAAATCCCAAATTGAATCCGAAGACGCACTGTGTGATGGTGCGCTTCGATGATGTGGAATGGAACAGATTCCTGACGATGTACGAGGAATCGAACGTGTATGCGAAAGCCGTCTTTCTGAAGGCGCATTTCTTCGGGCAGAAGTTCAAGGTGCTGAAAGTGGACAAGACGCTGGTGGACTACTACACCAAACTGTCGGACTTCCACGCCCAGTTCCGTGCCATCGGTACGAACTACAATCAGGTCGTTAAAGAGTTGCGCATCCACTTTTCGGAGAAGAAGGCGATGGCGTTGCTCTACAAGTTGGAGAAACATACCATCGACCTTGTGAAACTGAGCAAAGAAATTGTGGAACTTTCAAGGAAGATGTATGCTAGGTGGGAACAACAGAATTGAAGAAAGTAGCCTGATAAATGAACAAAGTTCGTCAAACAACTTCATTGCCGATCATGTCATCATCGACGGCCGGGGTTATATGCGAAAGAAGGAAACCGCCACAAAAGTATGAAAATATAGAATTTTCATTGATTTGAAAAGCCATTTGGAGTGAACTTTGCTCTGAATGGCTTTATTTCTCAACAGAATTAAGGACTGTTCGGATTAAAATGCTTAACTTTGCAAATGGTTGTAGCGCAGTTATATTAAACAATTAAGAATGGCAAACTTTAACCCGTATATAGATAAGATTGATATGGACTTTTGGCGCGAACTTTGCGCTAAAGAGGGTAAGTTATGCCTTTATAAAAAGGGTGATTATTTTCTTCATTGTGGAGATATAACAAGAAATGTATGGGGATTCATCAAAAAAGGATATTTCAAATACTCCGTGACCGATTCAGAAGGTAATACACATATAACTGGTTTTTCATTCTGTGACACGCCATTGGGTGACTATTCAAGTCTTGTATTGAAAACTCCAGCCGTTACTGATATTATAGCGGCTACAGATGCGGAAGTATTGGTTTGTAACCGCAACATTGTTGATGAACGCTTTGAAAAAGACTTTAAGTTACATTGTGTCATATCAGACGGATTTTTTCACCAGACATATGATAGGTTTTTGAATCTGTATCGCCAATCTGCGAAGGAACGTTATATTCATATATTAGAATATTGTCCTAATATTCTTCAAAATATAACGCTCAAAGAATTAGCATCATATCTGCAAATCACACCGACATACCTTAGCCGCATTCGCAAAGAAATTACTTTTGAAAAATAGAGCAGATGAAAAGCAAGGCTAATTTTAACCCATATATAGATAAGATTGATATGGATTTTTGGCGTGAACTTTGCACCAAAG
>NZ_SRYZ01000107.1 GCF_004793475.1 Bacteroides muris (ex Afrizal et al. 2022)
TACTACTGGTGCGATAAAAATCGCGTTCGTTTAGAAATCATCAAATAAAGAGAGTTCTTTGACATTTTGGTCTGAATTGGTTGATGAGTCTTGCTTGGTTATAAGCTGTCGCAATTCGATACGTTCCAACGCAGAAATTCTAATCAAGGTCGCCACCTCAGTAGCTGAATAGCCGCTGTTATAATCTGCTTTTATTCTTGCTACCGTCAGATAAGATATGATGGCAGTCCAAAGGTGGACTTTAACGGCATTTTCGGAGAACCCCCAAAGGTTCTTGATGACAATGTTCTGCTTAATCCACTTGAAGAAGACCTCAATATCCCAGCGGTGGCGATAAAGATTTGTGATTTCCAATGCGCTGACTTCAAAATTATTGGATATGAAATCAACAATGGCATCATTGTCCGAATCATATACCCGTACGAATCTCATATCCTCAGGATAGAGTTTGCAGGACTTGTATCCGGAGACACGGATCCGAGAGTCCTCTATGATACTTGGGGTCGTGTCGGGGATGGTCAACTGCTTGATGGTTGTGAACTTCATGTTCTCTTTTGGGCGTGACACCCAAAATGCCTGCGACTGATGGAATCTGAACAATGCCTTGAAGTCAACATACGCCTTGTCCATTACATAAAAAGCGAATGGTTCCGGTGTGAGCATGTCGAGTTCGTTGCTATCATGCCATTTACCATCAGTGATATGGATGTTGGCAGGTATACTTCCTCGTAAATCAAGCAATGTGTGCATTTTAACTGCCCCCTTGCTGTATTTGCCCAACGCCCATGCTGCGAGTTTTATGCTTGTGGATATGGTCGTGGAGTCCAACGCATAAATTACGTTGTCTATGGTTATCTCGGAGAGTTGAACCTTTGAATACATTGGTCTAACCAATCCAATAAGATAAAACCCAAGGCCCTCAAAAATACGATAATCCCTACTTTCGTTGGCGCGAGACAATGATGTATGGTTCACTGTATTGCGAAAACCGAGGTGATAAAGGATTTTCGAGTGGGCCTCCAAGCATAGGCAAATATCTCGAAGTGAATCACATCCTGTCAATTGACCGAAGAGCAGATGAAGGAGGTGGTTGTAACTGGTGAGATTCTTTACATGCCAATCGCCTTTATATTGCTTTACCAGCTTATCGAACCGGTAGCGCGGTATAAACTCGATGACTTGGGAAAACACGAACTTTCCTTGATTCATAATCTTGATGCTTCTAAACAACAAGACTAATAAACCAAATTCAAATCAAAAAATCAATGTACTCTTGTATTTGACTAAATACTAATATATTAATCGCAGTGGTTGGATTTTTATCGCACCACTACTA
>NZ_SRYZ01000108.1 GCF_004793475.1 Bacteroides muris (ex Afrizal et al. 2022)
TTAGTAAATAATATTTAGTATAATAAAATAGGCCAAGTGGCTGATTTTCATTATCTTTAATGGTATCCTACCACACATTAAAGCAATGAACAAAACAGCACTTGACCAATATGAGGAAATCGTAACCGATGCTTTGAAAAGTTGTTCAGCGAAGTTACGCAAAAGTTTTAAAACTGCATTCATTCAACTCATGATTTTGTATATGGTACTACCAAGAAAGATTAATTTCACCCAAATGGGACGTTACTCAGACAGCTCGGAACAACGCTTCCGGCAGTTGTTTGAACATGAGTTTGACTGGATGCAGTTCAATCTCTTCCTTATGCGGCAGCGATTTGGTGAAAGTGCTAGAAAAGCCATTGCCATAGACGCAAGCCACATTTCAAAGTCGGGAAAGAAGACTCCTTATATCGGTAAGTTCTGGTCGGGATGCGCTTCTGCGATGAAACGAGGATTGGAAATTCTCGGTATCGCCATTATTAACATTGATAGCCGGGACTGTATGATGCTACGTGCAGAACAGACGCCGGGCAAGGCGTATCTGGAAAAGCAAGGCGAAAATTACAATCTAGTGGACTGGTATCTTGACGTACTCCGCAAATACAAGGACAAGTTGCTCGGCATAACACGTTATGTCGTTGCAGATGCATGGTTTTCAAAGGCAAAGTTCGTCAATGACACCTGTCTGATGGGATTCCATGTCATCAGTCGCCTGCGTGATGATGCCGCCTTATGGTATTCACATAGCGGTGTTCACACAGGCAAACGGGGACGACCGCGTATCAAAGGCGAGAAGATTGATTTTGAGAGACTCGACCTTCAGCGTTGCGAGATTCTCGACATTGAAGGAGGAAGGGCCTACTCAGTCAAGGCATATTCAAAGGCAATGAAACGCAACATCAAAGTCGTGGTTCATTATCCAAAATCAGGAGGACACAAAATCTATTTCTCCACCGACCTTGATATGTCGGCCAAAGGCATCATCGAATACTACCGTACACGATTCCAGATTGAGTTTTGCTTTCGGGATTCCAAGCAGTTTTCCGGACTCAATGATTGTCAGGCAAGAGACTTGAGGAAACTCGACTTCGCTTTCAATGCTTCACTGGCCTCGGTAAACATTGCAAAGTTCATGCGGCAACAATACTATCCGTCGCTTTCCATCGGATTGCTAAAGGCCTATCTGAGTAATATTTATATGCTCAAAAGAATTTTTAGCAGGTCCGGTCTGAAACCGAACAGAACTTTTAATACTAAACTTATCAAAGAACTCTTTGGCATAGTGGCAGAAGCCGCTTAGCCGATATGGTGAATTTTTAACGGACTATTA
>NZ_SRYZ01000109.1 GCF_004793475.1 Bacteroides muris (ex Afrizal et al. 2022)
ATCATTACTGTCCCGTAAAAGTGGATAAATAGTTCTTTGAAATAATTGAAATATAGTCTATTAGATACTACTTTTTAGGCGCGACGATTTGAAATCATACCTTTGAGGTCAATAAAGGTGACCTCAAATGAACCAAGATAAATATGTTTTCGCTCAGTTAGTAGAATTCTTGAACAATGATAAGTTCAGAAGACTTGTAGACAAGTATGATGGCAATCGTTATGTGAAACATTTCACTTGCTGGAGTCAGTTACTTGCAATGATGTTCGGTCAACTCAGTAATCGTGAAAGTCTTCGTGACTTGATTGTAGCTTTGGAAGCACATCAAGGAAAGCGTTATCATTTGGGATTGGGTCGTGAGCCCATTGCCAAAACTACGCTTGCATCTGCCAATCAGAATCGGGATTACAGAATCTTCGAAGATTTTGCTTTCTATATGATGAAGGAAGCATGTGAAAAACGATCGACTCACATCTTGGATATTCCAGGAAGGAAGTATGCGTTTGATTCCACTACGATTCCTTTATGTTTGGCTACATTCCCTTGGGCGAAGTTCCGTAAGAAAAAAGGTGGAGTTAAGGCTCATGTCCTTTATGACATAGAAGCACAACTTCCAGCCTTTTATACAGTAACTACAGCATCCAGGCATGATTCAACAGAAATGTCCGCAATTAATTATGAGCCAAATGCTTATTATATATTTGACAGAGCGTATGACTCGTTTAAAGAACTTTATCGGATTCATCTTACAGGTTCTTTCTTTGTAGTCAGAGCGAAGTCTAATCTGAAATGCAAGTTCTGTAAATGGAAGCGTAGAATGCCGAAGAATATCCTTTCAGATGCGGAAGTGAAACTGATAGGGTACACTTCTGAAAAGAAGTATCCTGAATCATTCAGAGTCATCCGTTTCTATGATAAAGAGGATGATCGTGAATTCACATTCCTGACGAATGCCAAACACATATCTGCACTTGATATTGCCAATCTTTATAAGAAAAGATGGTTCGTGGAACTTTTCTTCAAATGGCTGAAACAACACCTTAAGATAAAAAGGTTCTGGGGTACTACCGAGAATGCGGTTCGAATACAGATTAGTGTTGCTATCATCACCTATTGTTTAGTAGCTATTGTACAATATGATATGCAACTGAATCGTTCAACTTATGAGGTCTTGCAGATTCTTAGCATCTCATTAACAGATAAAACGCCTTTACAAGAGCTGTTTAATAAGACTAATTTCAATGATGTCAAAGAACAATTTAATCCCCTTATTCCGGGATTATTTGATTAATTAATAACT
>NZ_SRYZ01000010.1 GCF_004793475.1 Bacteroides muris (ex Afrizal et al. 2022)
AGATACAAAGATAGCGATTTTATCTGACATTCACAAATAGAATCACTGTTATTTTAATGATAATCAGAGGATTATTCTAAAATTGTTGCTGACCAACCTGATTGTATTCGATTCGCTGAATAGTTACGAGGAATGGAATAAAACAAAAAAAGACTTAACTCCTAAAAGTTAAGCCTTTTCTGTCGGAATGAGGCGACTCGAACGCCCGACCCCTACGTCCCGAACGTAGTGCGCTACCAACTGCGCTACATTCCGATTGCTTTTGAAAAGTGGTGCCACCAGGAATCGAACCGGGGACACAAGGATTTTCAGTCCTTTGCTCTACCAACTGAGCTATGGCACCTTTTTCGTTTGCGGGTGCAAAGATAAAGAGTTTTTTTTATACTGCAAGACTTTTTGAGGAAAAAATATCTAAAAAGGTGCCTCTTACTCTATGGAACGAGGCACCTTACTTTTGAGAATCACTTGCTATCGAAGAAATTAGTCGATATTCGGATTGATGCTGTGCCAGTCTTTGATGGCAGGCAGTACACCCATTTCTATCACCTCGTCACGAAGTTTGCAGAGGTGGGCATAGCTTTCTTTCAGCTTGGTTTCTTCTTCGGGTGTGCCGTTCAGCTCCTTGTAGTGTACACCGTCTTTGGTAATTTCAGTTTCCATTGCCATCATGATGTGGTCGAAGCCGTGGCTGTGTACATATGTACCGGCAGGCCAGCGGAACGGTTTGCCCCCCATCGCTGCGGCTATCATTTCGATGGAGACGTATGCCGGGCTCTGGAAGGAAGAACGTCCACGGAGGGCGATGATGTTGGCACCGCCTTTGGTTACCTTAGTCTGGATTTCAGCCCATTGTTCTTTGGTCAAGGCAGGGGTACCGATGATGTCGAGCAACGGTTTACCGTCCACTTTGGCGGTAGAGGCGTATACGGCCATCTGCTCACCATGACCGCCATAGGTACGGCAATTTTCGATTTTGTCGGGAGCAATGCCGAAGTGCTTGGAAAGCTCGCTGCGCAGGCGGGTACTGTCGAGGGCAGCCAGTGTGGTCACTTGTGAAGGTTTCAGGCCGGAATACAATAGGGTAATCAGACCGGTGATGTCGGCAGGATTGAAAATAACAACCACGTGCTTTACATCGGGGCAGTAGGCTTTTACATTCTTACCGAATTCTTCGGCAATAGCGGCATTCCCCTTCAATAAGTCTTCACGTGTCATGCCTGCTTTGCGGGCGGCACCACCTGATGATACTACATACTTAGCGCCGGTCAGCGCTTCCTTGATGTCGGAGGTAAATGTGATGTTCATTCCTTCGAATCCGCAGTGGAACAGCTCTTCGGCCACACCTTCCAGTCCGGGAGCATAAGGGTCGTACAGACATAGGTTCGGAGTGAGATGCATCATGATTGCTGTCTGCGCCATGTTTGAACCAATCATGCCGGCTGCGCCGACGATTGTCAATTTGTCATTTGTCAGAAATTCCATAATCTTTTTTTATTTAAAAGTGAGTAATATCTTTTCTTGCTGATTGTCACGATACAAAGATAACCCTTTTTGAAGAGAGTTGTTCATAGAAAAAAGTTATCTTTTAGAGCAAAAAGTTATTTCTTCTTTCCTAACTGCTGTATTGTACCTAAATTACTTATCTTTGTTGGGAAAATGAAGATAAGTAAGAAACTATGAGCATTGAGTTAGGAAAGTACAATACGCTGGAAGTGGTGAAAGAGGTAGACTTCGGCATGTATCTGGACGGTGGCGAAGAAGGTGAAATTCTGCTCCCGTCGCGTTATGTTCCCCAAGACTGTAAAGTGGGAGATGAACTGAACGTTTTTATATACCTTGATAATGAAGAACGCCTGGTTGCCACTACCTTGACACCGCTGGTGCAGGTCGGACAGTTTGCCTGCTTGGAGGTGGCGTGGATTAACCAGTATGGCGCTTTCCTCAACTGGGGATTGATGAAGGATCTTTTTGTCCCTTTCCGCGAGCAAAAGATGAAGATGCAGGTGGGAAAGAAGTATGTGGTTCATGCCCATCTGGACGATGAGAGCTATCGCATCGTGGCATCGGCCAAGGTAGAACGTTATCTTTCCAAAGAGAAGGCTGCTTATGAGCCGGGGCAGGAGGTGGATATCCTGATTTGGCAGAAGACGGACCTGGGATTCAAGACAATCATAAACAATGAATATGGCGGCTTGCTGTACGAGAACGAGATATTTCAGCCACTGCACACGGGCATGACGATGAAGGCATACGTGAAGCAGGTGCGTGAAGACGGCAAGATAGACCTGCTGCTGCAAAAACCGGGGCAGGCCAAAGTGGAAGACTTTTCGGTCACCCTGCTGGACTATATCCGTGACCAGGGCGGACGGACGACCTTGAATGACAAGAGTCCGGCGGAAGAAATCTATGCAACTTTCGGTGTCAGCAAGAAAACCTTCAAGAAAGCTGTGGGCGACTTGTACAAGAAACATTTGGTTGTATTGGAGGAAGATGAAATCAAGATTAGGAATTAGTTCCTGTCATTAGGAATTTCCCTACTCGCAAATAGAGATAATCATTAGGGAGGGGAATTTCCTCTCCCTATTTTTGTCGTACAATAAAAAAAGAAAAGTTATGATACGTCATTTAATACTGAGTGGTTATCTGCTTCTGGCAACGTTGCCCGCAATGAAAGCGGTGTCCATAGATGGAATCCGTATAGAAAGTCCACACCGTAAAATTGTGGTATTGGTTGACGGGCAGCAGATTTGCCTGCCTACTTTCAGTTGTTTTGTTGCCAATCTGCATGGTAGTTACCAGGTGGAGGTTTATGAAGCACCATCCCATGGGGAGAATCCCCGAAGAGGAAAACTGTTGTATGATGAACGTGTGCATTGCTCCATCAATGAAGTGAAAGATATTCTCATTCCGAAAGACAAAAGAGTCAGTGGAAACCGGGGTACTTCCAATCATCACAAACCCGGCAGGCCAGGTGACAGACCGATAGAAGGACAGTATGAACGGGTAATGTCCCCTTCTGCCTTCGAACAGTTCATGGGGCTGATGGAAAAACAGAACTTCGATTCAGATCGCAAGGAAGTACTAGACCATGCCTTGCTGACCTCTTGGTTCACTACTGACCAGTGTATCCGTCTGATGGATTTTTATCGTTTCGATAGTGAGAAGAAGCAGTTGATGAAGAAGATTTATCCTAAAATAGCCGATAAACCGAATTTCTATTATGCGATAGACAAGCTGACCTTCTCGTCGGACAAGAACGAGATAAATGCTTTCATTAAACAATATCATGAGAAGAATAACTAAAAAAGGAGGGATTATGAAACGGATTATATTTATATTTCTTGCCGCTATGATGAGTACAGCTGTTTGCAGTGCGGCAATGAGCAACAGCAAAGTGCGTAAAGAGACCCGCTTTCTTACGGACAAGATGGCTTATGAATTGAACCTGAATACAGAACAGTATAATGACGTGTACGAAATAAACTATGATTTCATTTCCGGTATACGCTATTTGATGGATGACGTACTTCGGGGGGAGGAATGGGCTTTGAATCGCTATTACGATTATCTGGATGTGCGCAATGACGACCTTCGATGGGTGCTGAATAACCGACAGTACGGCCGTTTTATGCAGGCCGCCTATTTTTACCGTCCGGTTTATGTAAGTGGTGGGCGTTGGTCTTTTAGGGTTTACATCACTTACACCAATCATAATCATTTCTATTTCCCGCGGCCGTATCATTACCGTACATATTGCGGTGGGCATTGTCGTACGCACTATCACAACAGCTATTATCGCGGGCGTTACCATCATCCGCACTATACCGGTTCGTGGAGTATTCGGAATGAAAAGTCGTATCACACCAGCCGCCGTTCAGATTTCGGTTCGGTGAACATCCGCCCTAATTCGCATAAGCGTCCGGCAGGCAGGGATGATGTATATACCACGCGACGTAGCAACGGTAGTAATAATCGCATTAGCACAGGTACACGTAACAGCAGTACGCGACGTAGTAGTGTGGATAGTGGCAGAAAGTCGAGTAAAGAGAAAATAGAAACCACAAGAACTAAAAATAATGATAAGAGCCCCAGCCGTAGCAGGGTAAAGACGGCAAGCAAGGAAAGAAGAAATGCTTCCGGCGTACGGAGTTCCGAAAGCCGTCGCAGCAGCTCTTCAAGCACTACCCGCAGTTCTACCGGCAGTAGCTCTTCCCGCTCTTCGGAAAGGAGATAGAAGAACAAAAAACTCCCCTCTTGTCAGCCTGGAGGCAGGGAGAGGGGAGAATCAAACACAACAACTAAAATTATACATCTTTTTTTATTCAATCGGTTCTCCCTTATAGAAATCCAGAATCTTGGTACGGAACAGATAGTCATACTTGGCTTGCAACTCGTCTGATTGGGATTTCATAAGGTTCTGTTTTGCTTCATTGTATTCTACGGCATTTGCTTTTCCGTTCTCATACTTTTCGCTCATCAGCTTGAAAGACTCTTCGCTGGCAACGGTGGCTGTATGGCTGCTGGTATATTTGCTTTCGGCAGCAGCGGCGTTGTACCATGCCTGCTGGATTTCCTTGTAAAGCGTCTTTTTGGCATTATCCAGTTGCAAGGCATAGTTCTCGCGTTGCAGGCGTGCCGTGCGTACCCGGTTACGGGTAGAGAGGCGGTTGAAAATAGGTACGCTGAGGTTGAAGCCTACATATTTGTTGAAGTTATCGTTCATCTGCTGGCTGAAGGTACGGTCAATGGTAGAATAGTAATTCGTACCGAGACTACCGTTCAGACTCAGTTGTGGGTAGTAGTTGCTCTGGGCGATGCGGATGCTGTGCTTGCTACCCTCCAGACGGAACTGTGCAGCCTGGATGGAGGCTTTACTTACCATAGCTGTTTGGAATATTTCATCCGGAGGAGTGAGAGGAACCAGATTCAGATTGACTGCCGGAGATTCCAGATTGAACCCTTCCGGTGTTTCCAGTTCGATAAGCTGGCTAAGGTCGAGCAGGGCCAACTTATAGTTGTTGTTTGTCTGCACTACATTCATCTCGTCTTGTGCCACACGTGCTTTGGCTTCTGCCAGTTCTGCCGGAGAGGCTTTTCCCAAGTCGGCAAGCCGGCTGATGCGGACATATTGCTCTTTGCTCAATTGCACTTGTCCCAACGCCACCTGGTGGAGCTCTTCATTGAACAGCACCTGAAGGTAGGCCGAAGCTATATTGATGGCAATGTCTTCCTTGGCTTTGTCCAGGTCGGCAATGGCAGCTTTGAGGTTTAGTTTGGCCAATGCATACTGGTGGGGAATTTCCAGACCGGTAAAGATAGGTATGCTGGTATTGACAGACATATTAGTGCCGTGGCTGCTGGTGTTGACGTATACAGTGGAATAGTCTCCCGTATCCTCATTTTTGATGGCTGTTTGCGTACGTCCCCAGTTCCAGCTCTGACCGGCACTGGCATTCAGGTTCGGCAGTCGTGCCCATTTGGCTGTATTTACTTCGACAGCACTCTGTTCGGCAGCGTTGGCTGTCTGGCGGATACTGATGTTATGCTCGATGGCATAGTCTATGCATTGGCGTAAAGACCATCGTTCCTGCGCCTGCACTGAGATACTGCCGAATATTGCGAGGTATAAGAATATCTTTTTATTCATATCGTATATCTTTTTAAGCTATTCCGTTTGTTAATCCTTTTTCTCTGCACTGCGAATTTTGTCTTGGGCAGTGATGCCGCTTTTGATGGCAATTTTTATGCCGTCACTCATGCCGACCTGGATGGGGCGGCGTTCGAACTTCTGTACCGGTACGCTGTCCGTCATTACGTATACAAAGGTGCTGTCACCATTGAATTCAACGGTACTTTCCGGTACGGCAAGTATTTTCCGGGCACGGTCTAATACGATTTCTGCGTTGGCAGAATAGCCGGAACGTATCTGTACGCTGTCCGGTGCGGCAATGGCAGCTTTGATTTCAAACTGGTTGGCACCGTTTTCTTCCACACCCTTCGGAGATATGTATTCCAGCGTGGCATCGAACGAAAGATTCTGCAGGGCGCCGATTGTCAGTTTCACCGGCATGCCTTCGTGCACACGGCCCACTTCCGTTTCGTCAATGTTGCCGCGGAAAATCAAATCGTTCATGTTGGCAACGGTAGCGATGGTGGTTCCGTCATTGAAAGTGTTACTCATGATAACCGAGTTACCTACTTTGATGGGCACATCCAGAATCAGACCGGTGATGGTAGAACGAATCAATGTGCTGCTGAAAGAGGCGCTGTTCTTGGTGATACCTTCTTTCACGATTTCCAGATTGTCTTTGGCTGTTTGTAACTCTTCGCGCGCCTGCTTTACGCTCACTTCGCCTTTTTCGTATTCTTCGGCGCTGATAAGCTTGTCATTGTACAGTTTCTGGGTACGTGCAAAATCTGTCTCTGCTTGGGTTGCGTTGATTTCTGCCAATCGTACACGGCTTTCGGCAGAGTTCAATTGTCCTAATTCGGGTATTACCTTTACTTTGGCAAGTACTTCCCCTTGCTTTACGCTTTGTCCTGCTTCCTTGTATACTTCGGCAATGATACCGGAAATCTGTGGCTTGATAAGGACTTCATCTCTCGGTTCCACTTTGCCGGTGGCTACGGTAGTCTTTTCAAGGTCTGTCACTTCCGGAACTATTGTTTCGTATACTGTTACTTTAGGTTGGGACTTCTGGTACAGAAATATGAATGTCCAAATGAATAAGGCAGCAATTACTACCAATAATGCGATTTTCAGAAACTTCTTTGTTTTCATCTTATATTTACGATTTAATTATTTACGATTGATATAGCCATTATTTCATGGCTTACGGTTAGTGGTCTCTCTATAGTTTATTCATCCCTGATTGCTTCAATTGGCTTGATTGCCATGGCACGGTAAGCAGGTGCCAGTCCCGCAAGCACTCCCAATGCGATGAGGAGGATGCAGGTTCCGATAGCCAGTCCGAATGAAACCTGATAGTGGGTTTTGATGACTCCAGGGGCATTGGCTGCTTTTTCCAATATTTGCAGCACAAATACTGCAAAAGAAATACCTGCCATGCCTGCTATGGTTGTCAGTACCATGCTTTCCGAAAGAATTTGTTGCAGGATGTCTTTAGGACGGGCACCGATGGCACGCCGTATGCCTATTTCCGTAGTACGTTCCTTGACGGTTACCATCATGATATTCGATACGCCGATGGCTCCGGCGAACAATGTGCCCAGACCTACCATCCAAATAAGAAAGCGTACTCCGGTCATTAGGTTGTCCATCATGGAGAACATGGCTTCCGCATTCAGGAACATGACGGCTTGTTTGTCATCGGGAGCAATGTAATGTGCTGCTTTTACGAGGCGTTCTACTTCGGGTTGCACGTCTTTTACTCTTATTCCCGGTTTCATGATGAAACATATCAAATCCAGTTTCTTTCCGAGGTTGTAGGTCTGCTGCATGGTGGAGAAAGGCAATACAATGGCCTCGGAGGCTTGTCCTTGTATGTTGACATTACCTTCGGATGAACACATTCCGATAATCTGGTAATAGATGCCGTTCACCCGAACATATTTGCCGCAGGGGTCTTCTCCCGGTTTAAAGAGACTTTCGTATACACGTTTGCCGATAACACATACTTTACGTGACTCTTTGATGTCGACGTCGTTGATAAAACGGCCGTAAGCCATTTCCTGATGTTCTATCTGCTCATACTCCGGGTACAGCCCCTTTACGCTACATTCATATTTATTTTCTCCATAGACAGCGGTCTGTCCCCAAAGGGCAAATGAAGGTGTGGCGAGTGCGATGCCGTCCACACTGCGTACGCGGTCTACATCTTCCATCTCCAGATCCCACCAGCGTCCCTTGCGGAATCCCTTGTAGGCTTCGCTTGTCTTTTGTGTGGCGATAAAGCCCGAATTTGTAGCAAATCCTTCGAACTGGGATTTCAGTTCTTCCTGCATGCCTTGTCCGCCACCGATTAGCGCCACCAGCATAAAGATGCCCCAGAATACACCGAATGCCGTCAGCAGGCTTCTTGTCTTGTTTCTTGTTATTGTGATGAGGATTTCCTCACACGTATCTATGTCTATTCTCATAATCTTTAATCTGCTCTAAGTGCTTCGATAGGACTGATGCTCACGGCTTTCTTTGCCGGGAAGAATCCGGCAAGCGTACCCGCTATGATGAGGGTCAGAGTGGCTTGGACGGCAATGCCGAGGTCTACGGTGGGGTCGGAAAACATGGTCTGCTGGAACATGCCGGCATCCATCGTCTGGCTACCGAAAGCAGAGTTCATCCATTCCGTTACTCCGATTCCTGCTACCATTCCGATATAGCCGAAGAGTGTAGTGATGGTCACACTTTCCACAATAATCAGCCAAAGGATGGAGAAGGGCTTTGCTCCCAATGCCTTGCGGATACCGAATTCACGGGTACGTTCTTTAACGGTAATCAGCATGATATTCGATACACCGACAATGCCGCTCAACAATGTAAAAATGCCGATTACCCAGATGGCGGTGCGTAGAATGCCCATTGCGTTTTGGGTTTGCAGATAGTTGGTGAAACGGTTCCATATCCAGATGGCGCTGTCGTCGGTGGGGTCGAAGCGATGGTTGGTGGCAATGGCTTTACGGTATTCTTTTTCGAAGGCCTCATTGCTTTCCATGCTACTCAGGTTCTTGGTCGTAAAGATGATGTTATTCAGCTTGTCTCCTTTATTATAGATGGTTTGCAAGGTGGAGAAGGGGATATACGCTTCGTTTGCCTCGCGGTCTCCCTGGTCATTGTAGAGGCCTACTACTTGATAGGCCACTCCACTGGCATTGACAAATTGTCCGATGGGTTCAGTATGCGTTTTTCCGAAAAGGATATCTGCAGATTTCTTATGGAGGATGATGACTTTACGTCGGTCTTTCAGGTCGTTGTAGTTGATGAAACGTCCGTCCGCTGTTTTCACGGTTTCCACTTCGGTATAGTTGGGATATACGCCCAGCAGAGAGATATTGATATATTCTTGTCCGAAGCTGACGTTTACATTGCTTTGGCGCACTGTAGCACCGGCACTAATGACATTTTCAGTGAATTGCTTCTCCGTGTCATCCATGTCCCGGTTATCCAGTTGGACGCGGCGTCCTTCTTTCAGACCGTCGTATGACTTGGTGGTCCAGCCGGGGAAGATGCGGATAGAGTTCAAGGCACGCTCCGACGCATTTTGCTCGAAGGCATGTATGATACCGTTTCCGGCTCCGAGCAGCACGATGAGCATGAAGATTCCCCATGCCACGGCAAAGCCCGTCAGGAATGTACGCAGTTTGTTGCGTTTGATGGTTCCGTATATTTCTTGCCAAAGGTCTATCATTGATAATTAAAAATTAAGAATTAAAAATTAAAGGGGGAGGGGGCTCTTCCTTTATTATTTCATGAATCCGTCTTTTCCGAACGGGCTTGCATCGTGGTTCAGATTCGTCTCGATGCTACCTATGATACCGTCTTTGATATGGATAATCTTGTCCGTCTGGTTGGCAACACCGCTTTCATGGGTCACGACTACGATGGTCATGCCCGTATCGTGCAGTTCCTTTAGAATCTGCATCACCTCTACGGAAGTCTTGCTGTCGAGCGCGCCGGTCGGTTCGTCGGCAAGGATAATCTGCGGCTGGGTGATGAGGGCACGGGCGATGGCTACACGTTGTTTCTGTCCACCGGACATCTCATTCGGCATGTGGTGTGCCCATTCTTTCAGCCCCAGGCGGTCCAGATATTCCAGTGCCAGCGCATTACGTTTGCGGCGGCTCACTCCTTGATAAAAGAGAGGAAGCGCCACATTCTCCACTGCATTCTTGAAGGAAATGAGATTGAAGGACTGGAAGATGAAACCAATCATACGGTTGCGGTACTCGGCTGCCTTCGTTTCGCTGAGGTTCTTGATGAGGGTACCGTTCAGATAATATTCCCCCGTGTCGTAACTATCCAGAATACCCAGTATATTGAGTAAAGTGGACTTTCCTGAACCCGATGAGCCCATGATGGAAACAAATTCGCCTTTCTGAATGTCGAGGTTGATGCCTTTGAGCACATGCAGCGGTGCTCCGTTGTTGTAGGTCTTGTTAATGTCTTTTAGTTGTATCACTGTTTTCCCTGTTTTTGGCTTTACTCTTATTAATTTTCACTATTAGACGAAGCAATGCTACGAAAAGTTGCAAAAGTTGCAAACTTTTTTAAAAAAAGATTTTGCAGTGTCGTTTTTCTTTGTGATTTTTGTAACCATGAATGTGATTAACTAACCCTTTAAACAAACGTAATATCATGAATTCAAACATGGAAAAGCCCTATGTAGTGGGCATTGACATAGGCGGAACAAACACCGTCTTTGGTATTGTAGACGCACGCGGAACTATTATTGCAAGCAGTTCCATCAAAACCGGAGCTTATGAAGACGCTAATGATTACGTAGACGAGGTTTGCAAGAACTTGTTGCCGCTCATTATTGCCAACGGTGGTGTAGACAAGATAAAAGGTATAGGTATAGGTGCTCCTAACGGAAACTATTACAGCGGTACCATTGAATTTGCCCCGAACCTTCCCTGGAAGGGTGTAATTCCTTTGGCTGCCATGTTTGAGGAACGCTTGGGTATTCCCACAGCTTTGACAAACGATGCCAACGCTGCCGGTGTCGGTGAAATGACTTACGGTGCGGCTCGTGGTATGAAAGATTTTATCATGATAACTCTTGGTACCGGTGTAGGTAGTGGTATTGTTATTAACGGTCAGATGGTATATGGTCATGACGGTTTTGCCGGAGAGTTGGGACATACCATCATCCGTCGTGAAAACGGTCGTCTCTGCGGATGCGGACGTCACGGTTGTCTGGAAACTTACTGCTCGGCTACGGGTGTGGCACGTTCTGCCCGCGAGTTCCTGACCAAGAGTACCGAACCGAGTTTGTTACGCGACATTCCGGCAGAAAGCATTACTTCCAAGGATGTGTATGATGCTGCGGTGAAGGGTGACAAGATTGCTCAAGACATCTTTGAGTTTACCGGAACCATTTTGGGTGAGGCTTTGGCTGACTTCATCGCTTTCTCCAGTCCGGAAGCTATCGTATTGTTCGGCGGTCTGGCAAAAGCGGGAGACTATATCTTCAAGCCTATCCAGAAAGCTATTGATGATAATGTGCTGAATATCTACAAAGGCAAGACCAAATTGCTGGCTTCCGAGTTGAAGGACTCTGATGCTGCTGTGCTGGGTGCCAGTGCATTGGGCTGGGAGTTGAGAGATATCAAGTAATTAATATCAGGGAAACTGATAAAGGAGGGGATGTGTTAAAACTCCCCTTTTATCGAAATCACCCTCGCTACACCTATCTGTAGCGAGGGTGATTTTTAGTTTATGAGAGTTTCGACACACCTTTTTTGGGGGGATGGTACATATTCCTCAGCAATAAAGTTCTGTACAAGTTGCTTTCACACTTCCCCCATTCTCTGTATCCCTTTATTCATCGGGGTTGCGGATGCTGTGGACGCAACTTTTTCTTCTACCTTAAATTTACGCTGAATAATATGTTAATATATTGTAGTACAATAAATTAATAGGATGTGGAACAATTTATCAATATCGTGTAAACAAGCTATTAGTTTCCTGCAAACACGGTATTAACTTCGTAAAAGCCCGTGCGATAATAGGTGGAAGCCAGGCTTTTGGTATGGATAAGATAGGTATTCAGTATGGAAAAGCTATGCATATGACAGTTGTTTAACGGCCGTGAGGTGCTGATAAACTAACATATCAGCAAGAAGAAAGGCTTATGTGAAAGGAAAGGAGCGCAGGTTTACAATGTTTTGAATGAGGTAGTAGCAGTAGAGTATTGCATGGTGTGTATGCATACTGTGTATATTGCTAAAAAAGGGAAACCGACGCTGTCAGCTTCCCTTTTTTATTTCGAAATAGGAGTTCGGTATTAACCGTTAACTCTTTTTTCTTTGATTCTTGCTTTCTTACCGGTAAGAGCGCGCAGGTAGTACAGTTTAGCGCGACGAACTTTACCCACTTTGTTCACTTCGATGCTGTCGATAGCCGGTGATTCAATCGGGAAAATACGTTCTACGCCTACGGTTCCTGACATTTTACGTACTGTAAAACGCTTCTTGTCTCCGTGTCCGGCAATTTTGATAACAACACCACGGTACAGCTGTACACGTTCCTTGTTACCCTCGACAATACGATATGCTACTGTTACAGTGTCACCTGCCTTGAAGCTCGGGTGCTGTTTTCCGGTAGCAAATGCTTCTTCTGCAATTTTAATTAAATCCATTGTTTTTATTATTAAATTGTTTCATCGTTACAACGCAACATACCAGGCTTCTCTCTTGGTGTCCTGACAGCGATTGCGCGAAAGCGGTGCAAAGGAACGAATTATTTGCCAGATACACAAGTGCTTCAAACTTTTTTTTACCAGTTGGGCATGGCTTTTTCATTTTTATTTGAACTTTTATCTACACGACTCCCTGCAAGAAAACACGTTGAGCCTGAATCTGCATAAACATGCAGCGTATCGCATATCTATTTGCAAGATGCTGCATCTATAAATGTAGCACACCGGAAATATAGATGGAAAAAAGTGTATAAAGTTTCACCGGAAAAGCCGATGGATAGGGCGATATGCAGAAAAGGTAAAAGAGGCGAAGGGTGATAACTCCTTCTAACTCCCGATAACTCCTTTTTAAATGAACTTCCAAATTCAAGCCATCGGTCTGATGTCCGGTATGCGAAAAGTTACAGCTATCCCGATGACATGAAACAGATATTGGGCACCGGTGCGCAAACAATGAGTGCCTTGGAGTTTGATCGCGACGGTGAGATAGCCCAACAAGGAAATATTGCGCATCATCACCGCCCATCCCTTGCCCGATGGCAACGCCAAGCTGCTGATTACCGGCGGAGGTGCATTCAACAAGTTCCTCATAGAACGCATCAATGCCTTGTGCCCGTGTGAAATAGTGATTCCCGACTTACAAATCATAGAGTATAGGGAAGCCCTAATCTTTGCTTTCCTGGGTGCGCTCTATATGGCGGACAGAACCGGATGCCTCGACTACCAAGCGGTGTCCTATGAATATGCCCACTGCTTCAACAGCCGCTGCCACTCGCCGCCCCCTGTCTACATACTTCTGGAATCTATGATACCCATGCTGGGACTTTCCTGTTTACCGATTGATTTCCTTGCCAACTTATGAAGAACATCCGACAATTCCTCCCACACTCCTTCCGGTTTCTACTTGCGAAAATAATAATAAACTGTTTGCCGGGGGCAAAATCAGTCGGAAGCATACGCCATTGACATCCGCTCTTGATGAGATGAAAAATAGCGTTTATGATTTCTCTGAGAGAAGTTTTTCTGCTTTTTTCTTGTGATTTTACGATATTATTGATAACTTGCCATTGTTTTTCAGTTAGGTTAGTTGAATAATCGCTCATAACTTTTTTGATTAGGAATCTTAAAACTACGAGTTTTCTTAATTAACTAACTGACTAATAGGGTGATATTTCTTGTTTAATCATTTCAAATAAGGTGTATGAAAAAGAACTATGGAATTTACTTGTTAATTGCCTTTTCAATGTTAAGTTCTTGTAAGAACGAGGATATGGAAGACTACCAGTGCGCATCAACCAGAATGGTTTCTTCCATCATACAAGACGAATTTGATTGGGAAAATGCTGACTTTATGCCAACACCTGCAGGGAGCACACCCATTTCAACCCCATGGATAGGTCAAGGTAGTCTCATTGGTACTTATGAATTAGACGTCATTAATGACCGAAAAAAAACAGAGGGATGGTGTTTGTTATATAATTCCTTTTCAACAGACCCTAAAAACTACCAACAAAATCCATTCTTTATACTTTATAATGAGTATAGAGGAATAATGCGCATTTTTTATTATGCCACAGATAGTTTTGTCCAAACATCTTCTAATGTAGTAGATAATTTATCCATTATTTCTCCCTATCCTGTAAAAATGTTTAATTTTGCTGATAAGGAAATTGTCAAAGGGAGTGATACCAGAACCTCATTACGGCACATTCAGCCGAAGCCTTTTGACGGATTCCAGCCATTAGCGTCACAACGTTGGTATATGGCTTAATACGAACTTGCTTATAATCCTGAACTAAATTAAATTGTCACATTAAACGAAATACAAATTATGCATCAAAATTTTATTCTTACATCTGCAAAAAAAGCATTTAGGGTTATAGGACTACTCTTTATAACGCTGATATTTGCATCATCTTGTTCAGAAGATGATACAATTTATACAGGCATACTAAACATTGAAATTACCAATTGGCAGCCGGAATGGATTAGCCACTTGTTTGTTATAATATCTCCTCTTGAGCAACAAGATGAAATAATAAAGATTGTTAAATTAACAAGTGATGCCCCTAATCATGTAGAATTAAATCCCGGAAATTACAAAATTCTAATTAGAGCTGATAATAATGATTATACACCCTATATCACCGAATCTGTACAAATCCAAATAGGAAAGACAGAAACCGTTGTAATATAGCGTTGTTTTTCTGAAAGATACGGAAATTCCTGTTACTTTTGCCCTTTGCCTACCCCGGCAAGGGGTAATTTTTATGTGTAGGAGAACCTAATTGTGGCATCCCCAAGCATGAACCTCGATGTATAATGCGCCGAAATCATCTGCCAACTCTTCGCTACGGACAATCCGGAAGTACTGAAGAAAATACAACGTACACCGAAGAATACACAAAAAAACAGCAGGAGGTAATAGATGAACTTTTATCTTCCACTACAATAGTCACCGTACCGATGAGATTCTTTTTCTTGCGCACAAACATGCGCAAAGATAGCAAAAACAAAGCTTACGTCACCCAAAACACCCTTTCAGCTTTACTGTCTTATTGATAATCAAATAGAAGAAACACACAGGGTCAAAGTCAAACGCGGCTCTTTCATTTAAGGGAGTTAGAGGAAGTTAAAGGGAGTTAGAAGCCGATAGTATAGTTATACATCAATAAGAGTATCGGTCTTTAACTCCCGATAACTCTTTTAAATGAAAACTCCATGCATTAAATTATCATTTATTTGTGTGGCTCAGTCGCAAAAGAAAAGTATATTTGTAGCAATTTAAAACTAAATGAATATGAAGAAACAAACTTTCAGTCTCTTTTCGGGGGCAGTGTTGGCGGTTGCGCTTCTATTGGTTTCCTGCCATTCTTCCTACGAAGTGACCAAGGTGGAGGGAGGCAGAATTCCCATGAACTCTGTTTGGGATGCCGAGCCGGATGCCGAAGCCGTGGCTCTGCTGGCGCCTTACAAAGCCCGGATGGACAGCGTTATGTATCATGTGGTGGGAACCGCAGAGATGTCGATGGACAGATTCCGGCCCGAAAGCCTTTTATCCAATCTGATTGCAGATGTACTGCGTGAGGCTGCGGTGGAAGTGCTGGGCAAACCGGCCGATATGGGGCTAATCAATATCGGTGGAATCCGGAATTCCCTGACGGAAGGAGACATCACCATCGAAAACATCTATGAGATATTGCCTTTTGAGAATTCGCTCTGTGTGCTGACGATGAAAGGCTCTGCCATGAAGCACTTGTTTGAAAATATTGCGGTGAGACTTGGTGAAGGGGTGAGTGGTATGCAGTTGGAAATCAGCAAGGATGGCAAGCTGCTCCAGGCTTCCATTGCCGGCAAGCCGGTGGAGGATGACCGTGACTATACGGTTGCCACGATTGATTATCTGGCTGATGGAAACGACGGACTGACGGCTTTCCTGCAGGCGGATAAAAGGGAGTGCCCGGATGGGGCTACACTGCGTGGTCTGTTCATGAAGTATGTGGAGAAGCAAACGGCAGCCGGCAAGAAGGTGACTTCGCGCATGGAGGGAAGAGTGGTTGTTAAAGAGTAAGCATTAAAAAAAGAAGTTCTATGAAACATATATATTCCTTGGCAGCCCTGCTGCTTTTCATGCTCCCCGCATCGGCACAACAAGAGGAGCGTGTCATTACTGAAGAACCCCTTTGCCTGGTGTCCGCCGATTCGGTATCGTCCGGCCAATCCGGAAAACAACTGTTTATCCTGCACACCAGCGATACGCACAGCCGTATAGAACCCATCAGCGCCGAGGCTGCCGACGAGTATGCCGGGATGGGCGGTGTGGTGCGTCGTGCCGGTTTTGTAAAGCAGTTTCGCGGCAAGCATCCGGATATGCTGCTGCTGGATTGCGGAGACATCTCGCAAGGCACCCCTTATTATAACTTTTTCAAAGGCGAGCTGGAGGTCAAGATGATGAACCTCATGGGCTATGATGCCATGACGATAGGTAATCATGAATTTGATTTCGGACTTGAGAATATGGCGGAATTGTTCCGTATGGCGGATTTTCCCGTGGTCTGTTCCAATTATGACGTGACGGGTACGGTACTTGAAGGGCTGGTGAAGCCTTATATCACCTTGATGCGCGAAGGGGTGAAAATCGGAATCTTCGGCCTGGCCCCCAAGATGGAAGGGCTGGTGCAGGCGGATAAGTGCGTAGGCATTGTCTACAACGACCCGATAAAGGTAGCCCAGGAAATGACAGACCTTCTCAGGGAGAAGGAAAATTGCGAGGTCGTGATTTGCATGTCCCATTTGGGTATCCGCAGTGCAAATCCCGAAGGCGCTTCCGACGAGAACCTGGTAGGCAAGACGCGTGGCATTGATGTCATCTTGGGCGGACATTCGCATACCTTTATGGAAAAGCCTGCCGTTTATCTGAATGCGGACGGCAAGAACGTTCCCGTGCTGCACACCGGCAAGAGTGGCATCTACATAGGAGAAATGGTACTTACTTTAACAGAAAAATAGCATGATGAAAAAACTCACCCTCCTTTTATGGGTTGCAGGATTGTTTATATTGGGATTATCTTCACTTCACGCCCGAACGGGAGGTCCGTTTCTTCCTTCGGCTGCAGACGACCGGTGTCGGCAATGGGCAGACTCCGTGTTGTCAGGTCTGAATGTGTATGAAAAAGTGGGGCAACTCATCGTTGCCACCATTCCGGCCAGAGCAGACAAGGTCACGAAGAAACAGATGCGCGAGCTGGTAAGGAAATACAAGGTCGGTGGCTTGCTGTTTTCCGAAGGTACTCCGGAAGAGCAGGCTATCTTGACAAATATGGCCCGGAAGGATGCCAAGATTCCCGTTATGGTTACTTTCGATGGAGAGTGGGGACTGTCAATGAGGCTGCAAGGTGCTCCGGACTATCCTCGCAATGCCGCCTTGGGATGTATCGAAGACAATGGGCTGATTGAAGAATACGGGCGCGAGGTGGCCCGCCAGTTCCGCGAATTGGGGGTACACGTCAATTTTGCACCCGATGCGGATGTCAATACGAATCCGCTGAACCCGGTGATACACGTACGCTCCTTTGGCGAGAACCCGCAGCGGGTGGCGGAAAAGGTAGTGGCATACAGCCGTGGGCTCGAAAGCGGGGGCATACTTTCCGTTTGCAAGCATTTCCCCGGACATGGCGACACGGATGTGGATTCTCATAAGGCGCTTCCCGTTTTGCATTACGACCGTGCACGCCTGGACAGTGTGGAACTTTATCCCTTCAAGGAAATGGTACGTGCCGGATTGGGGGGTGTGATGGTAGGCCATCTGCAGGTGCAGGCGCTGGACCCGGACGGGGTGACTCCTTCCTCCTTGTCGCGGAATGTGGTGACCGGGTTATTGAAGGATGAACTCGGCTTTAAGGGGCTGGTATTTACTGATGCCCTGGACATGAAGGGTGTGTCTGCCATTCCGCAGGTAACTACCAAAGCGCTGTTGGCAGGAAATGATATGGTGCTGGTACAGTTCAATACGAAGAATGCCGTGCAGGAATTGGTAGATGCAGTGGAATCGGAACAACTGAGTAAGGACGAACTCGATGCTAAGTGTCGCAAGGTGTTGATGTACAAGTATATGCTTGGCTTAAGAGACCGCCAACCGCAACTTCGGGTCAGCGGAATGAGCTATCGCATCAATACGGAGGAAGCACAGGCGTTGGCTACCAAGTTGCGCCGTTCGGCAGTGACTGTATTGAGCAATTATTTTGATGTCCTGCCGCTGGCACCGGTGGAAGGTGATATTGCCGTGCTCAGCATCGGAGAGAAGGAGGCGGATGCTCCCTTTGTGGAAGCTATGAAAAAGAATGCAGGCATCAGCCATTTCCACTTGCCTTGGAATGCCGATGAGGCTTTCTGGCAGGAAGTGCAGGGACAGTTGGCTGCTTTCCGTCGCGTGGTTATCAGCATCACCGGTTCGGCTTATGTCAGCGACCGTGATGTGGCCTTTCTGGAAGGCTTGAACCTGCGTGCTCCGCTGGTCTATACTTTTTTTACTTCTTACCGTACATTGCAACCTCTGATGCCCGCACTTGCCAAATCCAGCGCTGTGGTGCTGGCACATTCGGCAGAGACGGATTTGCAGCAATACGTGGCTGATGTTCTTTTTGCCAAAAAGCCGGCCAATGGCAGAATGTCGATGAGTATCGGTAAACTGTTTCCGGCGGGAACGGGTTGTATAATTGAGCCGGGCATGAAACCGGGGAAGACTGTTCCGGAAGATTACGGCATGAAGTCGTATGTGCTGCAAAGTATCGATGCTGTTGCCCGGAAGGGACTGGAAGCGGGAGCTTATCCCGGTTGTCGCGTGCTGGTGTGGAAAGACGGACTGCCGGTATATGACAAAGGTTTCGGTACCCACTCTGATAAGGATACCACTGCTGTCCGTTCTTCAGACCTTTTTGATTTGGCTTCGCTGACCAAAACTACGGCTACGTTGCTTGCCATCATGAAACTGTATGATGAGGGCAAAATAAAATTGGATGATAAGGTTTCCGCTTATCTGCCCTTCTTGCGCAATGGTAACAAGCAGAACATTACTATTCGCGAACTTTTGTTTCATGAATCGGGGCTTCCTCCCTATATCCGTTTCTACCTGGACATTATAGACCCGAATTCGGTACACGGTCCGTACTCCCAGAGTTGGGTAGACGAATGGCACCGCACGCAGGTGAGCGAACATAGCTATTATTGTTCCGATTTTAAGTTCCGGAAAGGGGTGGTGTCCGACAAGAATACACCGGTTTATACCCTGCACATGGCAGACGGCATGTGGCTGAACAAGAGTTTCAAGAATTCTATCCTTCAGCGGATAGCCAAGTGTGAGTTAGGCGGCAAACGTTATGTTTATAGCGACCTCGGTTTCGTACTGTTGCAACAGGTGGTGGAGAAGGTGACGGAACTGCCGATGGATTTGTATCTTGCCCGTGAGTTCTATGCCCCGATGGGATTGCAACGTACTATGTTTCTGCCTTTGATGAAGTTTGCCAAAGCGGAAATCATGCCCACGGCATCCAATGACTTTCTGCGTCGCCAGGATATATGCGGATATGTGCATGACGAGACTGCTGCCTGCATGGGTGGAGTGTCTGGCAATGCAGGACTTTTCTCTACAGCCGAAGAGGTGGCAAAGGTTTATCAAATGTTGCTGAACGGCGGTAAATTCAATGGCAAGCGTTTCCTGAGTGAGGCTACCTGCCGTTTGTTTACGACGGAGAAATCCACCATCAGCCGTCGCGGTCTGGGATTCGACAAGCCGGATGTATCCATTGTGAAGCGCAGTCCTTGCGCTCCTTCCGCTCCGGAAACGGTATATGGACATTCCGGATTTACGGGTACTTGTGCTTGGGTAGACCCAGAAAACAAGACGGTGTATGTATTCCTCAGCAATCGCTTGTGCCCCAATGTATGGAACACGAAGCTGGGTGACATGAATATAAGAAGAGATATCCAGGAATTGATTTATAAAAGTATTATTTCGCAAATCCCCTAAAAATAATCTATCTATAGAAAAATGAAGAGAATATACCTGCTTGCCTATATTGTTATATTGTGTTGTTTTTGTCCGCTTCTGAAAGCGCAGCTTGGTCCCATGCCGTTTACTCCGGTGCCGCTGAACGATCCTTCGCTTGTACGTCTCTTGAACAGTGACGTGCGGTGCAGGCAGTGGGTGGATTCCGTCTTGCAGTGTCTGACTTTGAAAGAACGCATCGGACAACTGTTTATTTATACGATTGCCCCCCAGCAAGACAAGGCCAATAAGGAACTGCTTCGTAAAGTAGTGGAAGATTACAAAGTAGGTGGTCTGTTGTTCTCCGGCGGATTGATGCAGAACCAGGTGATGTTGACCAATGAGGCGCAGCGGATGGCGGAAGTTCCGCTGATGATTACCTTTGACGGTGAGTGGGGACTGGCCATGCGTCTTCGCGGTACCCCGAACTTTCCGCGAAACATGGTGCTTGGCTGCATACAGAACGATACACTGATTTATGAATATGGGCGAGAGGTGGCCCGTCAGTGCCGTGAACTAGGGGTACAAGTGAATTTTGCCCCCGTAGCGGACGTGAATATCAATCCCAAGAATCCGGTTATCAATACCCGTTCCTTCGGTGAAAGTCCGTTCAATGTGGCGAACAAGGTTGTTGCCTACTCCAAAGGGTTGGAGGATGGTGGTATACTTTCTGTCAGCAAGCATTTTCCTGGGCATGGGGATACGGATGTAGATTCTCATAAGGCGTTGCCTGTGCTGCCTTTTACCCGTGCCCGTCTGGACAGTATAGAGCTTTATCCTTTCAGAAAAGCCATTCGTGCCGGACTGGGAGGTATGATGGTGGGGCACTTGGAGGTGCCTGCCATAGAGCCGCAAAAGGGGCTTCCGTCTTCGCTTTCGCGTAAGGTAGTTTCCGGTCTGTTGGTGAATGACCTCGGCTTTCAGGGGCTTGTCTTTACGGATGCCCTTGCCATGAAAGGGGTATCGGGCAATGAAAGTGTCTGTTTGCAGGCGCTGAAAGCTGGCAATGATTTGCTGCTTGTCCCCCGACGTATTAAGGAAGAAGTGGAGGCTGTGCTTGCAGCTGTGAAAAAAGGGGAGCTGACAGAGAAAGAGATAGAGGCGAAATGCCGTAAAGTGCTGAAATATAAATATGCCCTTGGGCTGGAAAAGAAACCCCATGTGCGGCTTTCCGGTTTGGAGACTCGTATCAATACTCCGAAAACGCGCGATTTGATGCGCCGGCTGAACTTGGCGGCCATTACTGTACTGGATAATCGGGGCGAGGTACTTCCGCTAGACCCTTCTATCGGTGAAGTTGCCGTGCTCAATGTGGGAGAAGTGCAGGAAATCCGGCCATTCCTCAAAGAACTGTCGCGGTATACCCGTCCTGTGGAGTTCCATTTGGGCAAGAATCTGCCGGAGGCTGACGGGAACCGTTTGAGGAATGCTCTGGCCAAGTACAAACGTATTCTGGTCTGTGTCACCGAACACCGTTTGACGCCCTATCAGAATTTCTTTGCAAAGTTCGCTCCTGACGTACCGGTGGTTTATCTGTTCTTTATTCCTGGCAAGCAGGTATTGCAGATAAAGCAAGGGGGCACTGCTGCCGAAGCGGTGGTTTTGGCACACTCTTCCAACGAGGAGGTACAGCGGCAGGTCGCTCGGATTGTTTATGGAGGTGCTTGTTCGGAGGGACGCTTGTCTGCCAGTATCGGTAGTCGGTTTGCTGCCGGTGCGGGGGTGACGCTGACTCTTCAAAGTGTTCCCCGCTTTGTGCCCGAAGAGCATGGCATGAATTCCCGTCTGCTGGCTGAAATAGACAAGATAGCTGAAGAAGGCATTCGTGAAGGGGCTTACCCCGGCTGCCAGGTGGTGGTGCTGAAGGATGGCAGGGAGATGTATAATAAAGCTTTCGGTACCCACGTTTGGAACAAGGCCGGAAGCAAGGCGCCTCCCGTGAAGAAAACAGATGTGTACGACATCGCCTCGCTCACAAAGACCACGGCCACGTTACTTGCCGTAATGAAGTTGTACGATGGTGGGCGTCTCAGTCTTACAGACCGGGTGTCGGATTATCTGCCTTTCCTGCAAGATACGGACAAGAAGAATATTACGGTACGCGAGCTATTGATGCACGAATCCGGTCTACCTTCCACTTTGCTGTTCTATCAGGAAGCGATTGATGAGGAAAGCTACACCGGTACTTTGTTCAAGGTGCGCCCTGATGCCCAGCATTCCGCACGCATCGGACGGCAGACTTGGGCGAATCCTAAGTTCCGTTTCTGTCAGGGACTGACGTCGAAGGTGCAGACACCGGAATATACGATGCAAGTGTCCGATAGCCTTTGGCTGAACCGTTCCTTCAAGCAGAAGTATTTGCAGAAGATAGTGGATGCTCCGCTTAGGGATAAACGTTATCGCTATAGTTGTGTGGGCTTTATCTTATTGCAGCAGTTGGTCGAGGCGCGTACCGGCATGTCTATGGACGAATATCTGGCCAAGGAATTCTATACTCCGATGGGATTGGAGCGTACAGGGTATCTCCCTCTGCGCTTTTTGAAGAAGGAAGATATTGTACCTTCATCAACAGATCTTTTCTTACGTAAAACTACCCTGCAAGGGTTTGTACATGATGAATCCGCTGCTTTTCAGGGCGGCGTTTCCGGTAATGCCGGGCTGTTCTCCACTGCCGGAGAAGTGGCAAAAGTCTATCAGATGTTGCTGAATGGGGGTGAACTGGACGGTAAGCGCTATTTGAGCAAAGAGACTTGCAGGGTATTTACTACCACCGTCTCAAGGATAAGTCGCCGGGGGCTGGGATTTGATAAGCCCGACCGGCGTAATCCCCAGAAGAGTCCCTGCGCAGAGTCTGCCCCTGCTTCTGTCTACGGCCATACCGGTTTCACGGGCACTTGCGCCTGGACAGACCCGGAGAATGGCTTGGTTTATGTCTTTTTGAGCAACCGCACCTATCCGGATGTGTGGAATAACAAGTTGATGAGGCTGGATATAAGGACGAGGATTCAAGAGGCGGTATATAAAAGTTTGGTGAAGTAAAGCTTGCTGTTTGCATGAAAAATGATGTGGTGTGAAGTTTCTTTCTTATGAATTTGCACACAATTAAAAAGAGCCTTCCTTGTTCACGCAGGAAAGGCTCTTTTTTTCTTGAATTTTGAAACAATTAAATTCTATCTGTTAAGCTTTAAGTGGGTGTGTTATCAGAACGCAATACCTACGCGCAGACCGAAATTGCTCAAACCGTCTACGTTGTATGTAAAGAGGTCACCTTTGTTCGTACTGTAGCTGTAATAGGCTGCAACATGCAAGCCTGGTCCATAAGCCCAAGGATACACATTGAAACCAATTTCAGGTGATACATGGAAACCCCATGTATTCTTGTTGGCTTCGAATACGTTGAAGGTTGATTTCAATTGTGCGTATTCAGCACCCAGTTTTACACCGGCATACGGCTGGAATGCACCTCCACGGTTCCATACATAACGGGAGGTCAGACCGAAAGGCAGCTGGAATGCAGTGTGTTGCTGGTCGGTATTCAGACTGCCACCTTCGCCTACGGGAAGTGTCTGGCGACCGAAATACTCATGGTTGCTATGGTAGTTTAAGAAAGCTCCCAATGCAAAATTGTCTGTTAGAAAGTAGCCGCCTTCAAAATTCATGCCCCAGCCGCTTGATTTGTCAACGAAGTTGTTACTGAGGGGAAAATTATATTGCCAGTCGATATTGGCATAACCGTTATCGGTCATCTGCGCCTTTGTCGGTAGGGCGAATACGAGAGCAAGAGCGATAACTGCAAATACTCGTAAGGAAAGATATTTTATTGTTTTCATACTTTATTCTTGTTTTTGGGGTTCAATGGCCACCTCCCTGTCTGGATAAGGATGCTGCCGTATTATTCTTGTCACCTTATATCGGGTAACCGGTCATTTGTCACCTATGGTTCGTAGCTTGTCGCTACTTGTTGGTCAGGTAGGTTGATTGAGTGAAAGCTTGGTTCACACCTTGTACGGCAAGTTTGATATTGACAGAAGTAGAACCACTAAGTAAGCCGCTCATATAGCTGGTCCACAGAATAGGAAGTTTTTCGCTCTGGCCTTGCGGTGCATTCAGATTCAACAATTCGCTGATAAAGGAACCGGTGCTGTAGGAATAGTTCACGGCATAGGGATAATACCATCCGCCCCAGTTGCCCCAGTAAGGAGCATCCCAGTAGCCTGGATAGTTCCACCACCATTCAGGACGTCCGTAGTCGGTGAAGTAATAAGTACTTCTGACATAGCTTATCTGCAAGCCAAGGTCGGCTTCTTCCCGGTCATTCACACGGATGTAGCCGCGGCTGTTCATGTTAGTAACGTAAGCGCTGAGAATTTCCTGGGCATTCTCATCTTTCCAGTATTCGGCATTTTCCTTATCACCGATAACCAGAATGCTGTCCGGCAAGTAATAAGTTTCGAAGGTTCTGAAATCCGCCTTTTTGTCATAGTTGGTATAAACCAGATAATTATTGTCCAGCTTATCCATGTCAGGGTCTTTTTCGCAAGATGCAAGCGTCACTGCAAAGACCGCTAATAATAGGGGAATAAATTTTTTCATACTTTTATAATTGTCTAGGTTTAATATAAATTCCTGCCCTATGGTACCTTAGGCTTTTGTGAGAAAAACAAGATAGGATATAAAAAGTTCACGCAGAAGTGTGTTAAAAGTGAGAAAGGACGTACACTGATAGGACGATAGAGTGATAAATGAATAGGGTGACAGTACTTTTAATGTAACCGTCACCCTATTGCATTATGCCATTACTTTATCACCCTATCATTTTTTCCATATCCGTGCTGTCCATCCTCCTCCGGGTGCCATGCGTATGTTCAGCTTGTCTCCCGAAGTCACGGTGCGTACTTCTTTCTTGTAGTCGGTTGCTTCCCGCTCGGCATTGATGCCGTCGGAAAAGATTTCGGCTTCGTAACTTCCTTCTTCGAGGAAGGAAAGATCGATGACGCAGTTGCGGGGTGTCCAGTCGGTCATGGAGGCGATGTACCAGACGTCTCCCTTGCGGCGTGCCAATGTGAGGTATTCGCCTACTTCACCGTCCAGTGCTACGGTTTCGTCGAAAACGGTAGGCACTTTGGCAATGAAGTCCGTGCATTCTTGCTCCTTCATATATTTGCTGGGGCTGTCGGCAAGCATCTGCAGCGGGGCCTCGAAGAGGGTGTACATCGCCATTTGGTGTACACGTGTACCCTGGCTCATCGGATGGTCATTGACGGCACGGAAGGTTTCGCGGGTTGCGTTCATCGTGGCTCCCGGTGTGTAGTCCATCGGACCTATAAGCATACGCAGGTAGGGAGCAGTCACGTCATAGCGCGGGAAGTTGTGAAGGGGGGCCCCGTTCACTATCGGTTCCCATTTGGCGTTCTCCAATCCCTTTACACCTTCAAAGTTCAGGACGTTGGGATAGGTGCGCTGTATACCGTATGGTTTGAGACCGTGCAGGTCTAATACCAGGCGGTGCTCGGCGGCGCAGGCTGCAATGCGTTCTACGGACTGTACCAGTGGCTGGTCGTCACGGTCGAAGAAGTCTATCTTGAAGCCTTTGATGCCCATCTGTGCATAGTGGCTGAATACGGCTTCCGTATCTTTGGCAGAGTTTCGCCAGCTTGCCCAGAGAATGATGCCCACGCCCTTCTGGTTTCCGTAGGCTATGAGTTCTTTTAAATCGATATCCGGATTCAGGTCTTTCAATAAGGATTCGTTTCCACTCCAGCCGTCATCGATGATGATATATTCCAGTTTATTGTCGGCGGCAAAGTCGATGAATGCCTTATAAGTCGGGGTGTTCATGCCGGCTTTGAAGTCTACGCCAGTCAGGTTGCAGGTGTTCCACCAGTCCCAAGCCACTTTGCCGGGTTTAATCCAGGAAATGTCTTTGATGCGGCAGGCGGGAGCAAGACGCTGTGCCATGTCGTTGTCGGCAAGCTGCGTGTCCTTTTCGGTGACGAGCACCACACGCCAGGGGAGCTCCTGCTTGGCACAACGGGCGATGTAGTCTGCACGCTTGGTCGGTATCAGGTTCAGCCGGTTGTGTCCGCCGATTATTTCTTCCAGCGGATAGGGGGCAAATGCTGCCTGCACTCCTTGACGTGTCTGGGGATTTACAGTGAGGAACATGCCGGGATAGTTTTCCAATCCGGCTTCCATGATAACGGCTTTCTTTCCTCCCTCCAGGCAAACCATCAGTGGGGTGATGGAGAGTGAGTCGGTGTGCATTTTGGACAACGGGGCTTCGTCGTAGTAAGACTCGAAGGAGAAGCAATAGCGCTCACCGTTGCGGTTGTCGTTTATGTAAGGTACAAATGCCTGGTAATCCTTGTCGAAATTGAAGTCCGCTGTTTCGTTGAGGACGATAAACGGCTTGTTCTGTTCGGAAATGAAGCGATAGGCAGCGCCGTCATCGTATGCGCGGAACTGTACGCTGTAGCCTCCGCGGCATTTCAGAGTCAACTGGTTGTAGACATCCTTCACACTTGCTTTTTTATAGAGGGGAGTGGGGAAGGAGGACTCCACAGACTTGCGTTCTGCACGGATTACTTTTACATTTTTACCGAAAGTTATTGCTTTCTTGGCTGATTTTTCATCTCTGCCTTGCAGGGCGATGGCAGAGGGTTGCAGCACTGTGGTGCTGTCGTGTGCAATCTGCCAGGTGAGGGCTTCTCCGGCATCTACCGTAACGGATAGTTTTCCGTTGGGTGATGCCAGTTGGTATTGCTGTGCACGGACCGTGCCCAAGCAAAGGAATAATAAACAAAAGGTTTGAATAAGGAGGCTTTTCATGTTGATTTATTTTTGAATGATTTTCTTTATCTTCTCCAGTTCCTCGGCAGAGAAGTCTGTATTTTCAGTCGCTTTCAGGTTATCTGCCAGTTGGGCAACGGAGCTCGCTCCGATGATGACGCTTGTCACCAGGTCGTCCTTCAACAGCCAGGCAAGTGACATCTCGGCAAGGGTTTGTCCGCGCGTGCCGGCCACTTCATTAAGAGCCTTGATTTTTTGCAGCGTCTCGTCGGTCAGTGTTTCTTTCTTCAGGAAAGCTCCCTTTGCCATGCGCGAATCTTCGGGAATACCGTTCAGGTAGCGGTTGGTCAGCAGGCCTTGTGCCAGCGGGGAGAAGGCGATGAAGCCAGTCCCATTCCCTTTGGCTTGCTGCAGGATACCTTCTTCTTCCGGTTCGCGGTTGAAGAGATTGTATCTGCCTTGATAGAGCAGGCAGTGTACATCCCGTTCTTCCAGGTATTTGTAGGCAAACTCGGCCGCCTCTTTGGGATATTTGGAGATTCCTACATAGAGTGCTTTGCCTTGCCGTACGATATCAACCAGTGCTTGCAGGGTCTCTTCAAGTGGAGTAACCGGGTCGTAGCGGTGGGAGTAGAAGATGTCCACATAATCCAGGTTCATCCGTTTCAGACTTTGGTTGAGGCTGCTCATCAGGTACTTGCGTGAGCCCCACTCCCCATAGGGACCGGGCCACATGTCGTGTCCGGCCTTGGTGGAGATGAACAGTTCGTCCCGATAGGGCATGAAGGATTTCTTCATAATCATTCCGAAAGTCTCTTCGGCGGAACCGTAGGAAGGACCGTAATTGTTGGCGAGGTCGAAATGCGTGATTCCACGGTCGAAGGCATAGTGCGCCATGGCCTGGGAATTGGCAAATGTGTTCACGTCGCCGAAGTTGTGCCACAATCCGAGTGATATTTCCGGCAGCAGGATGCCGCTTTGCCCGCAACGGCGGAATTTCATGCCGTTATCATAGCGTTCGGACGCCGGAGAATAAATTGGGTTTATCATGATATTGTATTTTGTGGGTTACCCCATTATTACTTCTACTGTATGCGTGCCCGGCAGATGGTTTACTACATTGCCTTTTATCGGCCGGCCGTCTACTGTGATTGACTGGATGCCTTTGCACACACCATCGGGATTCTTCACGGTAATATGATATTCCGCTCCGCGGAACTTGCGCTTCACGTTGAAGCCTTTCCAGTCTGACGGGATACAAGGATTGATTTCCAGACCTTCATACGAAGGCTTGATGCCGAGTATGAATTGCGTAATGGCATACCACATCCAGGCAGCCGTTCCCGTCAGCCAGCTGTTTTTGCCTTCACCGGGGCGGGCGGCATCCTTGCCGGCCACCATCTGGCAGCATACGTAAGGTTCTACTTTATGCAGGGCACTGTGTTCTTCGGTGTACGACGGGCATATCTTGCGGAAATACTCCCAGGAACGGTCACCCCGTCCCAGTACGGTTTCTCCGATGATGACCCACGGGTTGTTGTGGCAGAAGATACCCGCATTCTCCTTGTAGCCGGCGGGATAGGTGGAGATTTCTCCATACTCCACAACATAGCGGGTGAAGGGTGGATTGTTGAGTACAATACCGTGCTCGCAGTCCAGGCGTTCCTTTACGGAGTCCAGCGCTTTTTTTACCATGCCTTCTTCCAGTCCGATGCCTGCCATGGTGCACCAGCCTTGCGATTCGATGAAGATTTGTCCTTCTTCGTTCTCTTTGGAGCCTACCTTGTGGCCGAAGTAATCGTAGGCGCGCAGATACCAGTCTCCGTCCCAGCCGTGTTTTTTTACGGCTTCCACCATATTGTCTATGTAGGTTTGCGCTCTGTTTGCTTCGTCGTCTTTACCCAGACGGCGGCATAGTTCCACATAGTCGCGTCCGCATACCACGAACAAGCCGGCAATCATCAGTGATTCAGCCTGGCTGCCTTCCGTCTGGTTTTCCGTGGTCTGGAAGGATTCATTCGGGTCCCAGGAGAAGCAGTTCAGGTTCAGGCAGTCGTTCCAGTCGGCACGGCCGATGAGGGGCAGCATGTGGGGGCCGAGGTTCTCGATGACGTGGTTGAAGGAGACGCGCAGGTGCTCGAACAGAGACACTTCCGAACCTTCCTTGTTGTCGAAGGGGATGGGCTCATCCAGGATACTGAAGTCTCCCGATTCCTTGATGTATGCCACCGTACCGAAGATAAGCCACATGGGGTCGTCGTTGAAGCCGCCGCCGATGTCGTTGTTGCCGCGTTTGGTCAGCGGTTGGTATTGGTGGTAGCATCCTCCGTCGGGGAATTGGGTAGAAGCTATGTCGATGATTCGTTCGCGGGCTCGTTCCGGTATCTGATGCACGAAGCCCACGAGGTCCTGGTTGGAGTCGCGGAAACCCATTCCACGACCGATGCCGCTCTCGAAGAAAGAGGCGGAACGGGACATGTTGAAGGTAATCATGCACTGATACTGGTTCCAGATGTTCACCATGCGGTCTAGCTTTTCTTCGTCGGTCTTTACGACGTAGATGTCCAGCAGGCGGTCCCAGTAGGCTTTCAGTTCGGCAAAGGCGGCATCTACTTTGGCGGTGGTGTCGAAGGCCGAAATCATCGCCTTAGCCTTTACCTTATTTATAATAGGTGAAGAGGGTACACTCTGCTTGAACGCTTCATGCAGAGATTCTTCACGTTCCTCGAACTTTGCCTCCTGCTTGTTTTCCACATAGCCCAGCAGGAAGATGAAGTCGCGACTTTCGCCGGGTTGCAGTTCTACTTCCAGATAGTGCGAGGCGATGGGACTCCAACCGTGGGCAATGCTGTTGCCCGGTCTGCCTTCTACTACCCGTTCCGGGGCGGTAAACTCGTTGTAGAGCCCCACGAACGTTTCGCGGTCTGTATCGAATCCGTCTACAGGTGTATTGACGCTGTAGAAGGCGTAGTGGTTGCGACGTTCCTTGTATTCCGTCTTGTGGTAGATGACGGACCCGTCCACTTCCACCTCTCCCGTGGAGAAGTTGCGCTGGAAGTTCTCCATGTCCGTAGCGGCATTCCACAAGCACCATTCGGCGAAGGAGAACAGTTTGAGTCTTCTCACTTTGGCAGAAGTGTTCCGCAGGGTCAGCTTCTGCACCTCTCCCCAGATTTTCAGTGGGACGAAGAAGAGCAGGCTGGCCTCAATGCCGTCTTTGGCTCCGGTGATGCGGGTATAGCTCATTCCATGACGGCACTCGTAGCTATCGAGGGCTGTCTTGCAGGGCTTCCATGTCGGCGACCATACGCTGCCGCCTTCGTTGATGTAGAAGTAGCGTCCCCCGTTGTCCATCGGCACGCTGTTGTAGCGGTAGCGGGTGATACGGCGGAACTTGGCATCCTTGTAGAAGGAGTAGCCTCCGGCGGTATTGGAGATGAGCGAGAAGAAATCTTCATTGCCCAGGTAGTTAATCCAAGGCCAGGGTGTCTTGGGGTCGGTAATGACGTATTCGCGGTTTTCGTCATCGAAATATCCGAATCTTTTGTCTTGCATATTATTTTTGTTTTTGGTTTGATTCATTTCCGGTAGTCGCGTCGTCCGGTCATTTTTCCGGAAGCACGCTTCAAATTTAAAAACTTTTCTCCTATCCCTCTTGTTTGCCCGGTGTGTTTTTTCCCTTTGGAAACATGAAGTACCGGAAAATGATACAAAAGTATCACTGTGCGAATCTTTTTCGCTCTATCTTTGTAAACACGTTTTATGATTAACCGATATGAGATACTTATTCGCATTTCTATTCTTTCTTGGAATCACTTTTTCTCTTTCCGCCCAATCCGTCCGCGAACGTATTTTGTTGGATGACGGCTGGCTGTTTGCTTTCGGCAATGCTTCCTCGCCGGAGAAAGACTTTGGCTGCGGAACGGAGTACTTCAACTATCTTACCAAAGCGGCCTCTATCCATAATGAGGGCCCTTACTCCCCCAAGTTCAATCCGGAGAAGTGGGGTGTGGAGTGGAAAACGGTCAATCTTCCCCATGACTGGGTTGTTGATTTGCCTTATGCCAAAGAGGCGAGCCACAGCCATGGCTATAAGACTGTCGGCTATAAATATCCCGAAACGTCGGTAGGATGGTATCGCAAGACATTCACCGTGCCGCAGGAGGATTTGGGCAAGCACCTTTATCTTCAGTTCGACGGTATTTTCCGCGATGCCCGCCTTTGGATAAACGGCTTCTATCTGGGACACGAGCCCAGCGGCTATGCCACGCAGGTGTACGACATTACGGAATACTTGAATTATGGAGAAGAGAATCTTATCTGCGTCCGTGCGGATGCCACGCTCGAGGAGGGCTGGTTTTACGAGGGTGCGGGCATCTACCGCCATGTATGGCTGAACAAGACGGCGCCGCTGCATGTGGAGCCATTCGGCGTGTTTGTTTCTTCACGTTTGGAAGAACCTTTTGACAAGGCATTGCTGGTGACGGAAGTCCGGTTGAAGAACTCGGGAAGCGAGCCTGTCCTCGCCAACGTGTTCTGCCGATTGCTTGATGCCGACGGGCAGGTGCAGATGGAAGACGAAGCAAGAGAACCGGTTAATTTACTCCCCCGCGAATCGCGTACCGTGAAAGTGTACACCAAGGTTTTGAATCCGCATCTCTGGAGCACGGATACTCCTTACCTTTATAATATGGAGACAAGTGTCCGGCAGAACGGCCGGCAAGTGGATGCCGTAGTCACTCCAATCGGTATTCGCCATATCCGTTTCGATGCCGACAAGGGCTTCTTCCTGAACGGACAGCCTCTGAAACTGAAAGGCGTGAACATGCACCAGGACCATCCCGGAGTAGGTGCCGGCATCCCCGATGCCCTGCAAGCGTACCGGCTGAAGGAACTGAAGAAGTTCGGCTGCAATGCCTACCGTTCTTCCCATAACCCGATGACTCCCGAAATGCTCGATGCCTGCGACAGCCTCGGCATCCTTGTGATAGAAGAAAACCGTCTGACGGGTGTCAACGAGGAACATACTCGCCTGCTGAAACGCATGATAGACCGCGACCGTAACCATCCGTGCATCATCCTTTGGAGTGTAGGCAACGAGGAGTGGGGCATCGAGTGGAAAGAAAGCGGTACACGCATTGCTGCCACGATGCGCGAATATTGCCACCGTTTCGACCCTACGCGCCTCATGACCGTTGCTTCGAGCAGTGGCCCTGCCATCTTGATTCCCGCAGACGTGGCCGGTTATAACTACATCCTTCAGAATCCGGTGGAGCGGCACCGCAAGGATTATCCCGGTCGCCGTGCGCTCGGCTCGGAAGAGACTACGGGCTGCGGTACACGCGGCATCTACTTCGATGCCCACGACAAAGGCCACATGGTGGCACACAACCGTAGACCGAACGGACCAGACAGTCTGCTGAACTGCATCGAGCGTGGCTGGAAATTCTATGACGAACGTCCCTATCTGGCAGGTCTTTTCTATTGGACGGGTTTCGACTACCGCGGCGAACCCAACCCCATGAAGTTCCCGGCTACGGGCTCGCAATTCGGCATTCTGGACTACTGCGGCTTCCCCAAGGACGAAGCCTGGTATCTGAAGTCCTGGTGGACGGATGAACCGGTGCTGCATATCCTTCCCCACTGGAATCTGCAAGGGCACGAAGGTGACAGTATCGACATTTGGGTATACAGCAACTGCGATGAAGTGGAATTAACTGTGAACGGCAAGAAACTGGATCGCAAACCGATGCCCCGAAACGGCCATCTTTCCTGGAAAGCCGTTTACCGGCCCGGTGCAGTGAAGGCTGTAGGCTATAAGAACGGCAAAAAACTATTGACCCGTACTGTGGAGACTGCCGGTGCTCCTGCCCGTATCTCCCTGACAGCGGACCGTCCCGTCATTCGGGCGGACAATCGGGACGTGGCGGTGTGCAACATTGAGTTGCAGGACAAGAAGAAACGTTTTGTTCCCACTGCCTGCAGCGACTTGACGATAACCGTCTCCGGTCCGGTACGCATCCTTGGGGTGGGGAATGGAAATCCCGCTTATCAGGCTACGGAACGTCCGGCCGACGCCGATGCCCGCACCTGTCAGGTAAAGACATTCAACGGACTTGCGCAGGTATTGCTGCAAAGCACCGGCGAAGTGGGAGAAGCCACACTGACGGTCGTTTCGGAAAACCTGCCGGAAACTTCCTGCGTTTTGAAGCTGCAGAAGTAAGCAGCTTATCATTCATATCATCCGGCGAAGCGGAGACCTTTCTTATGTCTATGGGGCAAGAGAAGGAACTCCGCTTCTTTCTTCCTCAAACTATAGTGTGCAAATGTACGAGATGCGCATCTCGTGCTGTATGAGATACACATTTCATGTAGCGTGAGATGTACATCTCACGCTTCCTTGCATTGGAGCCTGAGGGGGAGAAGGACGGAAGTTGTGCTTTCCCGGGCATCTGCTCATACATAACAATTCTTACCCCTAAATGTAACAAATGCTACTATTGTGGATTAAAAAGAATGAGTATATTTGTGGCATGATACTTTTTAGCCAATGCCTATGGAAAACCAGAACTATATCATGAGGGAGATAACCCCTCTGTCGGAACGTGACTGTTTCTATATTGCCGACCGTCACAAAACAGAATTCACCTACCCCATCCATTGCCATGCAGAATATGAACTGAACTTTACGGAACATGCTTCCGGTGTCCGCCGCGTGGTAGGCGATTCTGCCGAGATTATCGGTGATTATGACCTGGTGCTGATAACCGGTAAGGAGTTGGAGCACGTATGGGAGCAACATGAATGTACCTCCGGAGATATTCGGGAGATTACCATCCAGTTCTCTCCCGACTTGTTCTTCGGGAACGTCATCAACAAGAACCAGTTCGACAGTATTCGTCGGATGCTGGAGCGTGCACAGTGCGGACTTTGCTTCCCCATGCAGGCCATCATGAAGGTGTACAACTGGCTGGACAAGCTGGCTTCCGAGGAGCAGGGCTTTTATGCCGTGATGAACTTTCTCCGTATCCTTTACGAACTTTCCCTCTATGACAATGCCCGGGTGTTGTCCAGTTCTTCGTTTGCCAAGATAGAGACTTTCTCGGACAGCCGCCGGGTACAGAAGGTGCAGAAATACATTTCCACCCATTATCAGGAGGATATCCGTCTGGCTTCATTGGCCGATATGGTGGGCATGACCCCGGTCTCCTTCAGCCGTTTCTTCCGCCTGCGCACCGGCAAGACGCTTTCCGACTACATTATCGATATCCGTCTGGGCTTTGCCACGCGTATGCTGGTGGATTCCACGCGTACCATTGCCGAGGTGTGCTATGACTGCGGTTTCAACAATCTGTCCAATTTCAATCGCATGTTCAAGCGGAAGAAGGGATGCTCGCCGAAGGAATTCCGTGAGAATTACCGGAAAAAGAAGCTGGTGATATGATAAGAAAGTATCAGTATCCTTTATTGAAAGTGCCTATTTTTGCACCGATGATTAATACTAATATCTGATATTATGAAAAGAGTTTTTTCCTTATTCTTATGTTTGCTGTGTGTATGTGGTGTGATGGCGCAGATACGCGGCAATGAAGTCCGTGTAGTCGTTTCACCCGACCATGGCGATTGGGTGTATCGTCCGAATGAGAAGTGCACGTTTACTGTCCGGGTGCTGAAGGCGCAGAATCTCTTGCCCGACGTCAGGATTGACTATGAGCTGGGTCCCGAGATGTATCCCGCTGAAGTGAAGAAAGACGTGGTGCTGAAAGACGGTACCTTGAAGTTGCAAGGCACGATGAAGACTGCAGGCTTCTTGCGTTGCAAGGTCAAGGCGCATGTGGACGGCCGGACTTATGAAGGGCTGGCTACGTCGGCCTATGCTCCCGGGCAGCTGCAACCCGTGACGAAACTTCCTGCCGATTTTCGGGATTATTGGGCCAAGACCTTGGAAGAGGCGCGCAAGACCCCGTTGAATCCCCTTATGACACTGCTTCCCGAACGCTGTACGGAAACGGATAATGTATATCAGGTCAGCTTCCAGACAAAAGCTTGGGGAGGACGTTTCTACGGTATTCTCAGTATTCCCAAGAAAGAAGGGAAGTATCCGGCTCTGCTGCGTGTGCCCGGTGCGGGTGTTCGCCCTTATGCGGGAGATACGTATACCGCTCCCGGAAAGGTGATTACATTGGAGGTAGGCATCCACGGCATTCCCGTCACGATGCAGCAGTCTGTATATGATGCGCTGGCAGGCGGGGCGCTGAGCAATTACTGGACGTTCGGCCGCGACAGCCGGGATGCTTCTTACTATAACCGTGTGGTGGTAGGCGCTTTGCGTGCTGTGGACTTTATCTGTTCGCTGCCGCAGTACAACGGGAAGGCGCTGGGCGTTACGGGTTCCAGCCAAGGCGGTGCCTTGTCTGTGATTACGGCGGCTCTTGATTCACGCGTTACTTTCCTGGCGGCTGTTCATCCTGCCTTGTGCGACCACGAAGCGTTCTTCAAGAAGCGTGCTTGCGGCTGGCCCCATTATTTCTATTATTACGGTACTCCCGATGAAAAGCAGCTTGAAACGGTGCGTTATTATGATACGGCAAACTTTGCCCGCCTGCTGAATGTGCCCGGTTGGTTCAGTTGGGGATATAACGACGAGGTCTGTCCTCCCACTTCCATGTATGCAGCCTACAATGTGATTTCTTCCCCGAAAGAGTTGCATCTTTATCTGGAAACCGGGCATTACTGGTATCAGGAACAGTGGGATGAATGGCTGGACTGGATACGGAGACAACTTAATGTGTCAATGTGATTAATCTGATAATATAGTATCATTTTTTATGATATGAGCCACGTATCTTTGTGTATCGCTTAAAAACTGATAATATGAAGAAACAATTCCTTTTACTGACAGTACTTTTATTCCTTTTGGGAGCATGTGCCCCCGAGCCTGCGGAACATTCGTTTATCAGGGTCAATGCTGACGGACAGTTCGTTCGCGACGGAAAGCCCTATTATTTTGTAGGTGCCAATTTCTGGTACGGTGCCATTCTTGGTTCCGAAGGTGAAGGCGGCAATCGTGAACGGTTGCATAAGGAGCTGGACTTTCTGAAAAGTATTGGCATCAACAACCTTCGCGTATTGGTGGGTGCTGACGGTGAAAATGGCATAAAGACGCGGGTAGAGCCCTCTTTGCAAGTGGCACCGGGCGTCTATAATGATACTATTTTAGCCGGATTGGATTATTTTATGAATGAACTGCGTGAACGCGATATGACAGCTGTCCTCTATTTGAACAATTCCTGGGAATGGAGCGGTGGCTATTCCGTTTACCTGCAATGGTCCGGACACGGTGATGCCGTGGTACCTGCCGTAGACGGATGGCCCGCCTACATGGAGTATGTCAAGCAGTTCCCCCAATCGGACAGCGCGAAGGCCTTGTTTGCCAATCATGTCAATTATATTGTTTCACGCACCAATAGGTATAATCAGATAAAATATGTGGATGACCCTACTATTATGTCCTGGCAGATTGGTAACGAGCCTCGCGCTTTCTCTGACGAGAACAAGGAGCCGTTTGCCCGCTGGATGGCAGACGTGGCTGCACAAATCAAGTCACTCGACCCGAACCACATGGTGTCTTCCGGCAGTGAGGGCTCGTGGGGATGCGAAATGGATATGAATCTTTTCGAGAAGATTCATGCCGACCCCAACATCAATTATCTGAATATCCACATCTGGCCCTACAACTGGAGTTGGGTGAAGGCTGACAGCCTGACGGAACTTCTTCCGCGTGCCAAGGAGAATACCAGGAAGTATATAGATGACCACATGGTCATTGCCCGGAAGTACAGCAAGCCGATTGTTTTGGAGGAGTTCGGTTTTCCTCGCGACGGCTTCAGCTTCTCCAAAGAGGCACCGACCACTGCCCGCGATGAATATTACCGTTATGTATTCGACCTTATCCGCCAGGACCGTGAGCGAGGCGGGCTCTTTGCCGGATGCAACTTCTGGGCATGGGGCGGTTTAGCCGGACAAAATCCCGACCATGTATTCTGGGAAAAGGGAGATGACTATACCGGTGACCCGGCTCAGGAACAACAAGGACTGAACTCTGTCTTTGCCACAGACAGCACTATTGAAATAATCAAAGCGGAAAACCGGAAGCTGCAAAATTAGACCTGTCCGTGCTTTTTCGTGTAATCCCTGCCCGAAAATCAGAATATAAGCATGTGCAAAGCGTTCCTACCGTTATCAGGAAAGATGTATAACTCTAATTACTAAGTATGATATGAGAAGCATATGGAAAGTTATGTTGGCGGTTTGTTGCCTAGGTATGACCATTGGTTGTGGCACAAACCCGTCGAAGAATGAAAGTGCGGAGGAAACGCTTCCGGCATTGATAGTCAATGGTACGCAGCTGATGAATACCGAAGGCGACACGGTGGTATTGCACGGTGTCAGCTATGGCTGGCATCAGTTCTGGCCCCGTTTCTACAATGCCTCTTCGGTTGCTTGTCTGGTCAATGACTGGGGCGCGCAGGTGCTTCGGGCCTCTATGGGAGTGGATTTGGATAGCGCCTGCTATGTGAACAAGCCCGAGTTCGGCATTGAGTGTGTTACGAAAGTGGTGGACGCCGCTATCGAGAACGGCGTTTACGTCATTATCGACTGGCATAGCCACAATCTGCGGCAGGAAGAAGCAAAGGAATTCTTCACGCAAATGGCTACCCGTTACAAGGGGGTTCCGAATGTCATCTATGAGGTTTTCAACGAACCGGTGGAAGACAGTTGGGAGCAGGTGAAGGCATACTCTGTGGAGGTCGTCAAGACGATTCGTGCCATAGAGCCGGATGCCGTTATCCTCGTCGGTTGTCCGCATTGGGACCAGGACATCCATTTGGCAGCAGATGATCCTATTACCGGATATAGCAATATAATGTATACACTTCACTTTTATGCCAATACCCACGGACAGTGGCTGCGCGACCGCGCCGACTATGCTCTGGGAAAGGGTTTGCCGATTTTCGTTTCCGAATGTGCCGGTATGGAGGCAAGCGGGGACGGCCCCATCAGTAAAGAAGAGTGGAGGAATTGGTTGGACTGGATGCAGCGGCATTCCATCAGCTGGGTGGCCTGGTCTTTGTCTGACAAGGATGAGACTTGCTCCATGTTCTATCCGTCGGCTTCTTCCGAGGGAAACTGGAAAGATGCAGATATGAAGGAATGGGGAAGAATGGTACGGGACGAACTGAAGAAATGACCCTTTCGGGAAAAAGCAATATGATTTAACCATTAATAATTTAAGAAAAAAAGAATTGTGCCTATGGAAAAAAAGGAAAAACGGAACTATGAAGACATGGACTGTTTGGAAGTAAACCTAAATGTCAAGGCTGTGATAGTATATCAGGGCTTTTTGACTCAGTCTCATTTTTGTTAACTAAAAAAATCTTCTTTTGGGAGGTTTTGTGTTTGTTTTAAATCTAAGAAATACAGTATGAATTTGAATTTTAGAAAGACAGCGCTGCTTGCGGGGATATGCTCGGTGTTCAGTCTGGGTTATGCTCCTCAGCTTTTCGCAGTATCATCGACGGATACCGTTGAGGCAGTGCAGCAAACAAAGAAAATTACGGGTGTCGTCAGTGATGCTATGGGCCCTATTATCGGTGCCAATGTATTGGAAAAAGGTACAACGAATGGTGTAATTACCGACATTGACGGTAACTTTGCCTTGAATGTGAAACCGGGAGCTACCATTGTAGTCTCCTTTATAGGCTATGTCAGCCAGGAAATAAAGATAACGAACCAGACAACAGTGAACATCACGCTGAAGGAAGACTCTGAGATGTTGGACGAAGTGGTGGTTGTGGGGTACGGTACGATGAAGAAAAGCGACCTTTCCGGTGCTTCCGTTTCCATGAGTGAAGACAAGATTAAGGGTTCTATTATCACCAATCTCGACCAGTCCCTTCAAGGGCGTGCTGCCGGTGTGACGGCAGTCAGCACTTCCGGTGCTCCGGGTTCTTCCTCCTCTATCCGCGTACGTGGTCAGGCCACTATCAATGCCAATGCCGAGCCGTTGTATGTAATTGACGGTGTGATTGTACAGAGTCAGGGACAAAGCGGTTCATCTTATGGTTTGGGCGATGCACTGGGTAATGGCTCGGTTTCCACCATTTCTCCGCTTTCCACCATCAACCCTGCTGATATCGTCAGTATGGAAATTCTGAAAGATGCTTCGGCAACCGCCATTTACGGTGCGCAAGGTTCCAATGGTGTGGTTTTGATTACGACCAAACGTGGTAAGGCGGGTGAGGCTAAGTTTACTTATGACGGTATGTTTGCCGTTCAACGCCAGACAAAGCGTCTGGATATGATGAATCTGCGTGAGTATGCCACTTATTATAATGATTTGGCAAACATGGGTGAAATCTCTGACCCTAGTAATTATTATGCCGATCCTTCTCTGCTGGGAGTAGGTACAAACTGGCAGGACGCCATCTTCCAGACTGCTTTGCAGCATCAGCACCAGATTTCGGCACAAGGTGGTACAGAGAAGATACAATACTACGTATCAGCTTCCTATATGGATCAGGACGGTACCATCATCGGTTCAAACTTTAACCGTTACAGCTTCCGTGCCAACTTGGATGCCCAACTGAAGAAGTGGTTGAAACTCGGTTTGACCGCCACCTATACAGCAACGGGTGATGACCTGAAACTGGCAGACAGTGATGAAGGTTTGATTAACTACTCGTTGACCACTCTTCCTGATATACCTATCTATAATCTGGATGGCAGCTATGCCACCGTTGTTCGCGAAGGCTACACGAATCCTAACCCGATTGCCCTTGCCATGATGGATGACATTCTGCTGGACCGTCAGAAACTGACGGGTAATATTTTCTTTGAGGTTACTCCGATTAAAAATCTGGTATGGCATGCCGAATTGGGTTATGACATCAGTTCCAGCAAAGGTGAGCGCTACAAGCCGATGGTTGATTTGGGTGGATGGGTACGTTCCAGTAATGAAAGCAATATCCAGAAAAACAGCAGTACATTCTGGCAATTGAAGAACTATGTGACCTATTCCGGAAACATAGGCGACAAGCATCATTATACAGCCATGGTGGGCCAGGAGTGCTGGGAGTCCAGCTATGACTTCACGAGTGTGTTCAATAGCGGTCTGCCTTCGGATGAAGTGCACAATCCTGCCTTGGGTACGGGAACCCCGACTATCAATGCAGGTTTTGGAAGCTCGTCTATGGCATCTTTCTTTACACGTCTGACTTATAACTATGCCGACCGTTATTTGGGTACTTATACCTATCGTTATGACGGCTCTTCAAACTTCGGTCCCGAGAACCGTTGGGCAGGCTTCCATTCATTGGCTACTTCCTGGCGCTTTTCCAACGAAACGTTCTTTGAACCGTTGAAGAAGGTCATCAGTAACGGTAAGTTGCGTCTGGGATGGGGACAAACTGGTAATGCCAACATCGGTGGTTATGCTTGGGGTACATCCATGAGTCGTATGCCTTCCGGTCTGGGTATGGGGTATCGCCCCTCCAATATACCGAATACTTCCATCAAATGGGAGTCCCAGGAGCAATGGAACGTCGGTGTGGATTTGGGATTCCTGCACGACCGTATCAACCTGACGGTAGAGTGGTACAAGAAAACTTCCAGTGATATGTTGATGCCGTTGCAGTTGCCTTCTTATATGGGTACTTCCGGTAATGCCTCTTCTGCATTGGCTGCTCCGAAAGGTAACTATGGTGACATAGAGAATACCGGTTTTGAAATCTCTCTGAACACACATCCTATTACGGGTAAGTTTGAATGGGATTCTGACTTCCAGATTTCTTTCAACAAGAACAAACTGAAAGGATTGGCTGGTACAGCCAATGCGCAGATTGTGGGTTACGGACAGTGGACCGATGTAGTCAGTGTATCCAGTGTAGGCGAATCACTTTATAACTTCTATGGATTTGTTTGTGATGGTGTTTACAAGGACCTGGAGGACCTTCAGACTTCTCCGAAACCTGCCAAGTACCCGGCAAACGGTGTATTCGACCGTACCAATACCGTATGGGTGGGTGATGTGAAATATAAGGATATCAGTGGTCCTGACGGTGTGCCCGATGGCGTTATTGACGACTATGACAAGACCAATATCGGTTCTCCGATGCCTAAGTTTACTTTTGGCTGGACCAATACTTTCCGTTACAAGAACTTCGACTTGTCCGTTTTCATCAACGGTTCCTATGGCAACAAGGTGTACAACTACCTTTCCATGAAGCTGACACATATGAACTCTCCCTGGACTAACCAGCTGAATGCTGTAAACGGACGTGCACAGCTTGTTCCTATCAATCCGAACAAGGTCTACGAAGATGGAACGATGTGGTATAATGATGTGTCTAACGTCATGGTGGCAAACCCGGGAGCTTCCATTCCACGCGCCACTATCAATGACCCGAATGACAACGACCGTATCAGTGACCGTTATATTGAAGATGGTTCTTATATCCGTCTGAAGAACATCTCTTTGGGATATACTTTCCCGAAAAAGACGATTGATAAACTGGGACTGAGCAACTTGCGTATCTATGCCAATATCCAGAACCTGCTGACCATTACCGGTTATGACGGCTATGACCCTGAAATTGGTGCCAGCACTTCAAGCGTCAATGTCTATGGTTTGGACAACGGACGTTATCCGTCTCCTACAGTTTATTCATTCGGCTTGAACGTTTCATTCTAACACTTTAAATTGAAGAAAACATGAAAATCAGATATATTAAATATTGGGCGTTTGCAGCTGTACTCGGTATGGGAACAGTTTCATGCGAGGATTTCCTGAACCGTCCTACCGAAGACAATTATAACGAATCGAACTTCTATCAGAATGACGAACAATGTGTGCAGGGGGTTAATTATCTTTATAACTCACCTTGGTATGACTTTCAGCGCGGTTTTATTAAAGTCGGTGAAATCTTGTCCGGAAACGTATACGAGGGAAACAGCCCTTACTTGAATTTTACGGTGAATGGTACGGATGAAAACCTTGTGAACATGTCCTATTCTCTATGGGCAGTGATTGGCCATGCCAATACTGTATATACTCGTTTGAAGACGGCAAATGCGTCAGAAGCAGTGAAAAATCAGTGTATGGGCGAGTGTCTGGCATGGAAAGCCATGGCTTACTTCTATTTGGTACGTAGTTTTGGCGCAGTACCCATTATCCATGATAATACGGACGAATTGAATTCCGGTAATTATAACTCCAAATTCAAAGTGGAGGCAGCAGATGTGTACGAATATATCATTATGACTCTGGAGAAAGCTATGGAGTTGCTTCCGGCCAGAGGTGAAACGGGACGTATTGACCGCTATTGTGCCGAAGGTCTTTTGGCTAAGGTGTATCTAACTAAGAGTGGCCTTTCCGGTACCCGCAATGCGGATGATTTGGCGAAAGCGGCAGAATATTCCAAGGATGTAATTAATAATTCCGGCCGTAACTTGCTGGCTAACTATTCCGATGTTTTCCGTTTGGCAAACAACAAGAATGAAGAGTGTCTCTTCTCCTGGCACTGGTCGGCAGGACGTGACCCCTGGACACAGCAGAATACGTTGCAGTCGGACTTGGCAATGGTGGGATTCGATGAATTTGGTGATTGCTGGGGCGGCTATGCAGGTCCGTCGGTTGATTTGCAGGATGCATTTGGAATTTCCGCTTTGGAAAGTCCTGAGACGCGTTCGGATACGGATACCCGTCGTAAGGCTACTATGATGATGGCAGGTGATGTATACGATTATTTCTGGCAGGACAAGGGCGGATTTGATTATCTGCGGTTTATTTATGATGCCGAATATGGGAAGGGAGGACCTAATGGCGATTACCAGTCTCCTACCGGTGCCAATCACGTGAAGCATCTCTATGGTAACAATAATGACCATGTATTGGGCTTGGGCGTATCGGCTGGTAATATGTACAGCGGCCTGGCAACCCATATCCTGCGCCTGTCCGATATCTATCTGGTATATGCCGAGGCGAAAATGGGACTGGCTACCTCTACTACAGACCAGAGTGCACTGGATGCTTTCAATGCAGTACGTGGCCGTGCCATTCCGGGAGTTACTCCGAAAACCTCCATTACTTGGGAGGACGTCTGGAAGGAACGCCGGCTGGAACTGGCTTGCGAAGGCGACCGTTGGTATGATTATGTACGTTTGGCATATTATGATTCCCAGCGTGCTATCAATGAGCTGAAGGCACAGCGCCGTGATGTTTATTATAGTCTGGGTACTACTTATAAGGCTTATTATGAAAACGGCAGTTGGACGGTGAATCCGGACGAGACCCGTTACAATCCGGATGCAAAGGCGCCGAATGTGACAGTCTCCAGCTTTACATTGCCGTTCCCGACAGAAGACGTGGTGTTCAATCCTAATTTGATGAAAGACCCGGTACACGTAGATGTACGTTCTGAATTCAGTTATTAATTTAATGCTTGAAAAGATGAAAAATAATAGATATACGAATTGGTTCTTCGCGGCAGCTGTTGTTGTAGCAGGCTTTTCCATGGCGGCTTGTGAGGATGAACCGGATAAATATGAAGTGGCAGGGGGAAAGCCTACCTTGAAATATGTTCGTGTCCCTGATCCGGCAGCGGCAGACTCTTTGCTGACGGGGGCTTATATGGCGAATACGATTTGTCTGGTCGGTGAAAATCTGCGGAGTGTTTACGAGCTCTATTTCAATGACCAGAAGGCGATACTTAATACCAGTTACATCACTGACCATACACTTATGGTAGATGTTCCGAAAGAGATTCCTTCGGTAGTGACTGATAAGATTTATATGGTGACCAAAGCAAAGGATACCATAGATTATGATTTCAAGGTGTTGGTTCCGGCTCCTACCGTGAACTCCATTTCTTGTGAGTTTGCAAAGCCGGGTAGTGAGGTGACACTGATTGGTGACTATTTCATTGATGACCCGAATGTGCCGCTGACCATTACGATGGCCGGTAATGTGGAAGTGACTAATATTACGAACATAACCAAGACTGCGGTCAGCTTTATTCTTCCGGACAATGCTCCTGCAGGCTATATCAACGTGAAGTCCATTTATGGTACCGGACGTTCCAAGTTCCGCTATTATGATACACGTAACATTCTCTTTGACTGGGACGGTTCTCATGGCGGTATGGCTATTGCCCACGGTTGGCGCGATGGTAGCAAGGTGTTGAGAGAAGCCGATGAAAACAGTATTGACGGTGCTTATATCTGTCTCACCGGAGCACTTGACGGTGCTATCGGAGCTACTTGGGCAGAAGATGAGTTCTCGTTCAACTATTGGCCGGAACCGTCTGCCGGTTATCCCGAACTTTCTGCACGTCCTGAGTTTGCAGAACTGCTCGAGGAGTATGGCGTCAATGGCTTGCAACTGAAATTCGAGGTGAATATTCCTTCTTCCAATCCGTGGCAGTCTTGCGCTCTACAAGTGATGTTTACGGGTAATGATGTGGTGACTTATGCGACGGGAACTAATGCTTATTTTAGTGATACGAATGTGCCGCGTGGTTTGTGGTTGCCTTGGAAGAATACGGGTTCGTATGATACGGGTGGTAAATGGACAACCGTTTCCATGAATCTGTCCGAGTTCAACAAGACGCATGAAGGTAATAAGTGTGATAGAACTTTTGACAAGACTATGCTGACCGGATTGACATTCTTTGTCTGGGCAGGTGGTGTGGAAGGTAAGGATTGCAATCCGGTGATTATGATTGACAACATCCGTGTGGTACCTATTGAATAACCTTTTAAATAGAATACTGATATGAATAAAACATATAAATTTCCGGCACTGTGGATGATGTGCCTGATGCTCTTCAGTTGCTTGACGTTTACGGCCTGCGACAATGGGGATGATGAAGATACCAACCAATATAAAGGGGGAATCAGTCTGAATGTATTCGGACCGAGTCCCGTATCCCGCGGCGGTGTACTCCGTTTCCTAGGCAGTGGCATGGATAAAGTGACTGCGGTCGCTATTCCCGGTTGCGACGATATAACAGACATCGAAGTAGTCAGTGATACGGAAATCCGTGTCACTGTACCTCAGACAGCCCAGCCGGGGTTGGTTGTCTTGAAGACTCCGAAAGGGGATATTACAACAAAAACCGAGTTGACATTTACGGAGCCGATTGCTTTGGAGGCTTTTGCACCGGCAGAAGTAAAGCCTGGTAGTGAATTGACCATTACTGGTGAATATTTGAATTTGATTAAAGAAGTGATATTTGCTGACGAGGTAACAGTGCCTGCTGATGAGTTTGTCAGTCAAAGCCGTCAGGAGATTAAAGTTATTGTTCCTGATTCTGCTCAGACCGGTAAGTTCATCTTGTCTGATGGAGCTGAAATCCCCAATTGGATTTATTCTGAAGGGGAACTGGAGGTTACTTTGCCATCGGTAGAGGCTCCACTCGACCTGGTAGATAAGAAGCCGGGGGATGTCATTCGAGTTTCTGGTGAAAACTTTGATTTGGTGAAGAAAGTGCAGATGCCGAATGGGGATGAAGTTGAATTTACGATGACTGCCTCTTCCGAAGGAGATGAACTTACTTTTACATTGCCGGATAATGTCTCGGACGGAGAAGTTACGGTACTTCCTGCTTCGGATGTAAAAGTTGTGGTTGCTACTGTTGTAGTAGCTACGCCTTCGAACGTAGTGGCTGTTCCTGCTGTAAACTTGCGTGGTGGAGATATGATTACCTTGAAAGGTACCAATATGGATTTGGTGACTGATGTAACGTTCCCTGGTGTAGAAGAAGCAGTAGGATTGGAATCACAAAACTCGACTGAAATAAAGGTCTTGATGCCGGCTGCGGCTATTAGTGGTGATTTGCAATTGAATACAAATAGTGGAAAAGCAACTGCCGTATCTATTGCAACGGCAAAGCCGGAAAACATTTCTTATAGTGCGGCGACGGTCCCGGCAGGAGAGGCTTTGACTGTCAAAGGAGTAAATATGGATGTAGTTTCGGCTGTTGTATTCAGTGGTAATGTGGAGGTTACCGTATCCGATGCCACCGCTACTGCCATTTCCTTGACTGTACCCACAACTGCTGAAACCGGGGCCTTACTCTTGAAGATGGCCAATGGTGAATCTGTGGAAGCACCGTCTTTGACAATAGAGAAACCGGTATGTGCCTATTTGCCGGCATTGCCTGACAAATTGGTTCGGGGACGAATTGTGGAACTTGAGATTGTTAATGCTGATAAGCTGACAAATGTATTGCTGAATGAGGCTGCTGTTCAGTATATCAATGATGCAGCTAAAGGGGTATTGATGTTGAATGTACCGGCTGAGCTGGATGGAACTTATAGCCTAAAACTGATTTCTTCAAATGGTGAAATTGCTTATGATGTTCTTGTAGTTGCCAATGAAGAAACAGTTTGGGCTGGTCCGCTCGATATTAGTTGGGGTGATGGAGGACGTGTGTTGGTACCGGCTGTATCTTTTGCCAAGGTAACGGCAGGCACTGTCATGAAAGTCTATTTTGATCAGAAAGACCAGACTTGGGCACAGGCTCAGTTTAACTATGGCGATTGGAGTGGCATAGCTTTCTCTTTGTTTGATACGACTATGGTACCGACAGACATTTACGGCTGGAGTTTCGAGAGCCGTGTGATGGAGTTGACGTTGACTCAGGAGATACTTGATAATATTCAAGCTAAACAAGGAGATTGTGAAGACCAGACAAATGTAGGTATCATTATTCAGGGCAGTGATTTGACGTTTACAAAAATAACGATTGTAAATTGATGAATTGTGGCTTGAAGAATGTGACTATGGATGCCCTGATTAAGAATGAAATAAAATCATAATTAAGATGAAGAAACTGAATATAAAATGGATGCTTTCGTTGATAGCAGCTTTTACTTTTGCCTCCTGCGATACTGATGTCGATCATGATATCCCAGCAGTGGATGCACCGGTATTGGTGTCTACTACTCCTGAAAGTGGAGCAGCCAAAGTGAAAACGGGAGAAATCACTATTGAGGTGAAATATGACAAGAATATATTCTTTGCAACAGACAATCTGAGCGAAATCAAGTTTACCGGTGGTGAACTGATAAGTGCCGATGTACTTGGCGCAAGCAATATACTGACTGTAAAAGTGAATGTTCCCGGGAGAGAGACGGCTTGTTCTCTCTCTATCCCCGAGGGAATAGTAACCGGACCGAACCAGATGCCTGCTCCGGCTGTATCGGTTCAGTTCTCTACTGTTGCTTTGGACAAGACGCTGGTTGCTGCCACTTCGGCCAAAGCTGTGAAACTGTACAATTATCTACTGGATAATTTTGAGACGAAGACACTTTCAGCTATGATGGCCAATGTTGCCTGGAATACGGAAATGTCCGAAAAGGTGTATGGATGGACTGGAAAATATCCGGCTATCAACTGTTTCGACTATGTTCATCTGCCGGCATCTGTAGCTGGAGCAGACTGGATTAATTACGGTGACATTACTCCTGTTAAGGATTGGTCTGACAAAGGTGGCATCGTAGCTGCCATGTGGCATTGGAATGTACCCAAGAAAGCTGTAGGCGAAGCTTCTTCTACCCAAATATGGGAAGGAGAGACAGTAATGCCGGGTGATTGGAGTGGAAATGTACAGATGACGGATGATGCTGCAAAAGCTGTCTTTGCTGATGCACAAGTGGGTCAGGTGATACGCGTGGCTGTGAAGGATGTGGCAGCGGGTGCACAAGGTTCGTTCAAAAACAGTGGTTGGAGCGAGATTGCTTCAGGAACTGATTATTTTGACATATCCGGGGACTATACATTGGTGATTACCGAAGATGTTTTGAAATCCCTGCAAGAAGGTGGTCTCATCATTGGTGGACATGATTATACAGCAGTTGCTGTTTATCTTGAAAATAACGGTACAGCTCTCGACCCGAATAAGGATTATGCCTTTTATAAGGCAGATACGGAGTTTGATGCTACCAATGCCACAGTGGAAGGCACTTGGGAAAACAAGGTGTTTACCGAAGATTTGAAAAATGCTGCCGCTTACTTGAAGCTATTGAGAGATGCGGATATTCCGGTATTGTGGCGTCCATTCCACGAGGCAGCCGGTGGCTGGTTCTGGTGGGGTAAGGATGCTGCCAGCTTTAAATCTCTGTGGATTGCTATGTTCAATTACTTCAAGACTGAAGGATTGGATAATCTTATCTGGGTTTGGACTACCGAGGGCAATGATGCCGATTGGTATCCGGGAGATCAATATGTAGACATCGTGGGACGTGATGTTTATAATAAGGAAACTGCAGATTGTGTTTCAGAATATACTTCCATTGCCGAAAATTATGGAAACAAGATTGTTTCGCTGAGTGAATGTGGTACGGTCGGACTTATTTCCGAACAATGGGCATCTGGTGCACGTTGGAGTTGGTTCATGCCGTGGTATGACGGGACAAATGAGGATGGTAGCCCGGTAGTCCATGCTGATGAAGCATGGTGGAAGGATGCTATGAGCCAGGAATTTGTTGTTTCCCGTGAAGAGCTTCCTTCTATGGAATAGCAATTTTTAATAATAAAATAGAAAGGGTTGTCTCTGGTTAGTATCGGGGCAACCCTTTCTGTCTTTTATAGCTTTTAGTTGTTGGTTATAGAATTCATGCTTTATACTTTTTAGGAAAAATAGTAATGGATGTTAAATGAGTGTCGTTATTTGATAAAATAGTATTATAAGGTTTGCTGCTAAAAGTCTACTTTTGTCAAGCTTGATTAGAATTTGATAATAATCATATAATGTTTAACCGCTAATGAAATGAAAAATGCCTATGAGAAAGGAGTGATATGTATACCAACCACTTTATAGAATAAGGTATATTTAATTTTTCCTCAAAAAGAGAAGTTTAACCTTATATTAAACGGTAGATGCCGCCAGGCAATACCAATTCATTAATCTAAGAAAAATACAAGTATGAATTTAAATTTCAGAAGAACCGCGCTGCTCGTGGGTATCTGTTCGGCTGTCAGCCTGACTTATACTCCGCAACTTTTCGCCGCATCGGTCGATGCAATAGATGCTGTGCAGCAAGCAAAAAAAATCACAGGTACTGTAACAGATGCAATGGGACCGGTCATCGGTGCCAATGTATTGGAGAAAGGAACCACAAATGGTGTCATTACCGACATTGACGGTAATTTCACATTGAATGTTCAGCCGGGAGCAACGATTGTTGTGTCTTTTATCGGTTATCAGCCGCAAGAAATAGTGGTAGGTAACCAGACTAGTTTCAAGATTCAGCTAAAGGAAGATACGGAATTGTTGGATGAAGTAGTCGTAGTGGGTTACGGTGTACAGAAGAAGAAACTGGTGACGGGGGCTACTGTACAAGTGAAAGGCGAAGATATTGCTAAATTGAATACAACAAGTGCTTTGGGCGCCTTGCAAAGCCAGACACCGGGTGTGAATATTACTTCCAACAATGGTCAGCCGGGTGAAGGTTTTAAGGTAAATATCCGTGGTTTGGGTACTATCGGTGATTCTGCTCCCCTTTATGTAATTGATGGTGTGGCAGGTGGTGATATCAATACTTTGAACCCAGCTGATATTGAGAGTGTAGATGTCTTGAAAGATGCTGCCTCTGCTGCTATCTATGGTTCTCGTGCCGCCAATGGTGTAATTCTGGTTACTACCAAACAAGGTAGGATGGGGAAACTTGAAATCTCCTATGATGGTTATGTAGGTTGGCAGAATGTTTATAAAATGCCTGATTTGTTGAATGCACGAGAGTATATGGCAATGCAGGATGAAATCTTGTTTAATGAAGGTCAGTCAATGAATAATTGGGAGTCCCTTCTTGGTTCCAGAGTATATGGTATGGTACAGGACGGTTGGAAAGGGACTGATTGGTTTGATGCTATCCGTGAAAAGGATGCCCTTACGCAGAACCATGCAATCAACTTGACGGGTGGTAATGAGATGTCTAAGTTTTCAATGGGCTTCTCATATACTAATCAAGATGGTATTCTTGGCAAACCTTTTGCTTCAAGTTACGACCGTTATACAGCGCGTATTAATTCAGATCACGTGTTATTGAAAGGCAAGGATTTTGATATCATCAAAATAGGTGAAAATCTGAATTTTTCCTATAGTACCAAAAATGGTGTAGGACAAGGCAACCAATATTGGAATGATGTTTATTTGGCACTAAGTGCATGTCCTTTGCTGCCGATGTATGATGCGGAAGGCAATTTGTACGATCAGGCAGATAAAACGGCTGACGGTTGGAATCTGCAAGGGTCTATTGGTAATCCGGTTATTGATTTGGTCGCTAATCGTGGTCAGAATCTGAACCGTAATTATAATCTGAACGCTACTGCATATTTGGAAATCCAACCTATCAAAGGATTAAAATACCGTGGTCAATTCAGTTATCGCATGAGTTCTAGTAGTTATCGTTCTTTTACGACTCCATACAATGCCAGTACCACAGCTGCCAACAGTTCTTATTCTGTTACGCAAAATGCAAGTTTGGGACATAACATCTCACTGGAAAATGTTATTTCTTATGTGTTGCCAAAATTGGGTGGACACTCTATTGATGCCCTGATCGGACAGTCTTTTGAAAAGACAGCTGTAGGTGAAACAATAGAAGTGAAGAACTCGGTTAATGAAGGTTCACAACTTCCTACCTTGAATGGGCAGTTTGACCATGCCTGGATTACTAATACGGCCAATGTGAACTCTTCTTCTTTTAAGGGTGAACCATGGGGTGACTGGGCAATGGCTTCATTCTTCGGTCGTGTCAACTGGAACTATAATGAGAAATATATGGCAACAGCGATTATCCGCGCCGACGGTTCTTCCAATTTTGCCCGTGGTAACCGTTGGGGATATTTTCCTTCTGTTTCTGCCGGTTGGGTTATCAGTAATGAAAACTGGATGGAATCTACTAAAGGCTGGATGGACTTTCTGAAGATTCGTGCCAGTTGGGGACAGAATGGTAATCAGTCCATTAGTAATTTCCAATATGTTTCTTCCGTAGCCTTCGATAAATATAATGTATATAATTTTGGCTCCACTTCATTAGGTACCACTGACTCCAAGGCTACTGGTGGTTATGCCAAGAATCTGCCTAATCCGGATGTAAGTTGGGAAACTTCAGAACAGTTGAATATTGGTTTGGATGCACGTTTTCTGAATAATCGTTTAGGCTTTGCATTTGATTGGTATAAGAAAACTACAAAGGATTGGCTGATTACAGCTCCTATCGTGGCTACTGCCGGTACAGGTGCTCCTGTAATCAATGGTGGTGATGTTGAAAACAAAGGTTTTGAAATCGCTTTGAATTGGAATGATAATATTGGTAAGGACTTCCGCTATGGTGTAAACATTAACTTCTCACATAACAAGAATGAAGTAACTCGTATTGCTAACTCGGAAGGTATTATTCACGGTGAAGCAAATGTTTTGTCTCAAGGAACCAACGAAATGTATCGTGCGCAAGTAGGTTATCCTATTGGTTATTTCTATGGTTATCAATCTTCTGGTGTGTTCCAGAATCAAGCTGAAATAGATGCGTGGAAGGCTGCCGGTAATGGATTTTTGCAAGGTACTCCCCAGCCGGGAGATTTGATTTTTACCGACCGCAATCATGATGGTGTCATTAACGAAGCGGATAAAACTATGATTGGTGACCCTAATCCTGATTACCGTCTTGGACTTAGTATTAACTTGGCATACAAAGGGTTCGACCTCTCTGTTACTGCTAATGGCGCATTTGGTCAGCAAATCGCGAAATCCTATCGTCGTTTTGCCGATTCGAGATACAACAACTATACTACAGATGTTTTTAAACGTTGGCATGGGGAGGGAACCTCTAATAGTTATCCTCGTCTGACTGACGGTTCAAACGTGAATTTCAAAGAAATCTCCGATATCTATATCGAAGATGCCGACTACTTGAGAATCCAGAATGTAACATTTGGTTATGATTTCAAGAAGCTGTTCCCGAAGATGCCTTTGCAGCAGGCTCGTCTCTATGTGCAGGTTCAGAACTTATATACCTTTACCGGTTACAGCGGTTTGGATCCGGAAGTGGGATATGGTTTTGATAAATCTTGGGTAACCGGTATTGACCTGGGTTCTTATCCTCAGCCGAGAACAGTATTGGTTGGCGCTAATATTAAATTCTAATACATTATAGCAATATGAAAAAATATATATACATAGCAGCTATCGCACTTGCAGCCGTCACCCTGACCGGTTGTGAAGATCTTCTTGATAGCGAGAATTTTATTGAATCAAATACCGGTAACTTCCCGGCTTCACCGGCAGATGCGGAGAAGCAACTAACTGCAGTATATGCTACTCTGAATCAGGCTATGGCTACTCCTACTGCCAATTATTTCTATGTGTCGGAGGTTGCATGCGACGACCGCTTTGGCGGTGGCGGAGAAAACGACTTTGAGTCAATGGCCGACGGGCATTTGATGAAGGCTACCGATGTTCAGTTTGACTCTTTCTGGAAGTTCCGTTACAATGGAATTTTTCGTGCAAATTGTGCCATTGAAGGCTTGATTGCGCAGGAGTCGGCATTCACAGATAAGGAAGCTCATGGGCAATACTTGGGTGAAGCCTATTATTTACGCGCTTATTTTTATAACGAACTGGTTGAAATGTTTGGCGCCGTACCTTTGATTACTTCTACGGCTCAAGAAACCAACATCCCGAGAACTCCCGTAGATGAAGTCTATGCACAAATTGCTGCCGATTTGAAAAATGCCATTGAGTTGATGTCCGGCAAGAAGTATAACCAGTATGTGGAAATCGGACATGCAACCAAGTGGGCTGCCGAGGCTTTGATGGCGCGTGTGTATTTATTCTATACAGGTTTTTATGGTAAAGATTCTCTTCCATTGGTTACGGCAGATGGTGTGGGAAGTATTTCTAAATCTGAAGTTGTTGCTTGGATTGATGATTGCGTGGCCAATTCCGGACATTCTCTTGTCAATGATTACCGCAATTTGTGGCCCTATACCAATGAGTTTACTGTAGGTGACTATGAATACACCAAGAATGCCACCGATGCCGCTGGAAATGCTTTGCGGTGGGCCGAAAATGGCAATGAGGAAACTGTATTTGCCGTGAAGTTCTGTAACTATGCAGGCTGGGATTCTGATGGGCAGATGGGGTTCACCAACCAGTTTATTCTTTATTTTGGTCTTCGTGCTGATAATGGTGGTGAAAGCACATTCCCCTTCGGACAAGGCTGGGGACAAGGTCCTGTTGCAGCTACTATTTGGGACGAATGGCAGGCATCCGAACCGGATGATGTGCGTATGCGTGCTTCCATCTTGAATGTGAATGAGGAGTTACCGAATTATGTATTCGGCGCCGACAAGCAAATGGAAGAATGTGGTTTGTGGAGCAAAAAGATGGCACCGATTTTGGCTAAGAAGCCTATCGAGTCCGGTAAGGTTTCTGCATGGAATAAATCCTTGTTCTGGGTAGCTTATGATGCTTTTGATAAAGCTAATAACGGTGATGAAATGCAGGGAGCACATTTCCAGGATTTGATTACCATACGTTATGCCGATGTACTGTTGATGCAATCCGAGTTGAAGGAAGATGCTGCCGGCATCAATCAAGTGCGTGCACGTGCAGGGCTGGCTCCTATTCCGGGTTATAGCCTTGAACTGTTGCAGCGCGAACGCCGCCACGAACTTTGTTTTGAAGGTCGTCGTTGGGCTGACATCCGTCGTTGGGGTATTGCAGAAGAAATGCTGGATAAAAAGAACGGCGTGACTATCTGGAACAAGGGAGTACAAACCGTAATGAGGGACGGTAAGTATAAGGAACGCTATAAAGCTACTAACGGCTTCTTCCCCATTCCGAAAGCTCAAGTTGACTTATCAGCAGGTTTGTTGGAACAGAATCCCGGTTGGGATGAAGCCAGTGCAAACTTTAGTGGATGGAATTTCTAATAATTAAAATTGAAATACAATGAAAAAGATAATGATATTTTCGCTGTTGGTAGCTTCTTTGTCGTTTGCAGCCTGCGACCCTATCGAGGACAGAGAAGAAATGACTGGCAGCATTACAGTAGACCAAATTCAGGCTACTGTAACCGTAGAACAGATTGACGGTCAGAATGTAAATAAGGTCTTTTTTGAGTGTAAAAGTCCTATCAGTTGTCAATGGACCAATGGAGTTGATACGAAAGCGGGGGCAAGCGGTGAAATGTTTCTGCTTTTATCAGGTGAAAATACTATCACTTTGAAGGGGTTGTGTGCCGACGGTTCTATTGTGGAAAAAAACTTTCCTATAAATGTGGATAAAATACATTATGCCATTGATCCGGCTTATGGTTTATTGTTTGGTTCCGGTGAAAAGGTTTGGAAATGGGCTGAAACCGATTGTTTAGGAAATGGTGGATGGCGTGCAGATCAGCAAGGTCCGGAATGGTGGAAATTATCTCCAACAGATGTTGAAGGACAAATGGCTACGGAAGGAGGTAACGCAACTATGAAGTTCTCTTTAATCGGGAAAAAGATAGAGTTTAGTAATGGTAAATCTGGTGTTATTAATTTTACTACAGGAGATGCTTGCTTTAATGGTTGGTATGGTACATTTACTTCTACTTGTGGAGTTTTGTGTGGTAAGGCATTTAATGATTGCTATATATCTGCAGGGACTATGATTACAAAATATCAACTCGTTTCATTAACCGAAGATAGATTAGTGTTAGGTTGGTGCGAAAATGAGACCAATGCGGAGTGGTCTGGAACTGGCTGGTGGTGGGTCTTTGAAGCCCAATAAAATGGAGCATGGGGTGTAAAGTGTACGACTTTACACCTCACATACAACTTTAAAATCTTAGATTATGAAACGAATTTATTTATTTTCAATCTCTTTGTTGGTATTGTTGTTGCTAAATACATTACCAATAAGGGCAGATGTATTGGGTCCTTATATAGCGGAAGGTAATACTCCTGATATTCGTGTAGGATATGGGCGTATTGTGTGTGTTATGCAGTCAACATTACCAGTAACTGGAAGTGTTACAATTCGTGATGAAAAAGGGATTCAATATGTACTAAAAGCTCATGAGCCAGGAAGTGCTCCTAATTGTTACTTTGTTGCTTATGGAACATATAGCGTTGTTGGAATGGAATCTGGTATCATGAATTCTAATTGGGGACAATTGAAGGTCGGTTCTACATTTACTGTTGCTAGCAGCACTGGGTATATTGGCCTTACTTATACCGGCCCAACTCCAAGTATTATTCAAGCACCAGGTAGTTATGATAATGCACCTCCTGCAAAAGATGGTTACGCAATAATGGAAGTTTATGGGATTGGGGCTAATGGCAGTGGTACATTGATAGATTCTGATGGGGAAAACTATTCCATATACAATTATACTGGCTATATAGGTGGTTCTCATTATTTTTATATTAAGCCAGGTACATATACTGTTAAAGCTATAGGTACTAGTGGTAATTATATTTATATAGACATTAATGGGATGAAGAAATATCTTTCAGAAGGTGCATCTTTTACTATTCTACATGTAGGAAGTAACATTTCAATTGTTTTTAGTACAAAGCCTATTTGAAATTATTTAAAATTCTAGGATATTTCAACTCAAAGCAGTTGTCGTTACCTCCCCGACTTCATTAGTCGCCCGTAACATCGGATAATTGTAAATGCATTAACCGAATAGTACAATTGTTTAATGGTTAAATCAGGAAAGGCAGGTCGTGAGATTCGCCTTTTTATATAAATATGTGAAGTTTTCAATCAAAACAGTTATGAAACGAAGAAAGTGGAATTTGTTTTTTATTGTTGCTATCCCTTTAGTTTGCAGTTGCGGCACGAAGCAGCAGCAAGACACCGCTCAGTGTATCCCTGAAGAGGGTGTAAGAAAGACGATGAGATATTTGGTACCGGACGATTATATGGCAGATCCGGCTGTGCATGTCTTTAATGATCGGCTTTATATTTATCCTTCTCATGATTGGGAAAGTGGGATTGTTGAGAATGATAACGGTGACCATTTCAATATGAAGGATTATCATGTGTTTTCTACTACTGACGTGATGCAGGGGGAAATAAAAGACCATGGTGTAGTGCTTAAAGTGGAGGATATTCCTTGGGCAGGTCGACAGCTGTGGGATTGCGATGTGGTGGAAAAGGACGGAAAGTATTACATGTATTTTCCTTTGAAGGATAGGAATGATATTTTTCGTATAGGAGTAGCAGTGGGCGATTGCCCCGAGGGACCGTTTGTTCCTCAACCGGCACCTATCAAGGGTAGCTATAGCATCGACCCTGCTGTGCTTGATGATGGAAATGGCAATTATTATATGTATTTCGGCGGACTGTGGGGTGGCCAGTTGCAGCGCTACCGCGACAACAAGGCATTGGAGTGTGCCGTCTTCCCAGCTGATGATGAACCGGCGCTTCCTTCGCGTGTGGTGAAACTGAGTGAAGATATGCTGGAGTTTGCCGAAGTGCCTCGGGAGGTGATTGTATTGGGCGAGGATGGTAAACCGTTGCCGGCCGGTGACAATATGCGTCGTTTCTTCGAGGCAAGTTGGATACATAAGTACAATGGACGCTATTACTTTTCTTACTCTACCGGTGATACTCACCGCTTGTGCTATGCCATAGGCGATAATCCTTATGGCCCTTTCATCTATCAAGGGGTTATTCTTACTCCGGTAGTGGGATGGACTACGCATCATTCTATTGTGGAGTATAAGGGGAAATGGTATCTGTTCCATCACGATAGTGCTCCCAGCAATGGTAAGACTTGGCTTCGCAGTCTGAAAGTCTGTGAATTGGAATATGATTCCGAAGGACGTATCATCACAATTGATGGAGGAGGAAAATAGAAAGACTTCTTTTTCAGAATATTCAGCAAATGCCCCTTCTTGATAATTGGGGATACTCAAGAAAAGGCGGGTCGTGGGATTCGCCTTTTTGCTGTCATTCGCTATTGTGTTTCTGGATGCAATTCATATTCCTCTTTGCATTCCCTCTGATGTTAGGGTGCAAAATGTCCCTTTTTATCCTTGCACTTCCTTCACCTCCTTCTCCCATCCTCCTGTTTATCGGCTTTCCCGGTGAAACCGCTTTCCGTCCTCACCGCCCCGTCTTTGCATCGCGCGACACACCGTAGTATCCCGGCATGGCCCGGTAGATGGGTTGCGTGGGTTTCCCCACATTCTTCAGCTTGCCCTCTTGCTGCAACCGTTTCAGGTGGACGTTTGCGGTGGTGCGTGCCATGCCGCACAGCTCTTGGAAGTCACTGCGAATCAGCATGTCGTGGTCGGCAAAGTATTCTTTCAGCTTCATGTCTATCTCCACTTCCGAAAGCTTCAGGGAGTGGCGAGTGTATTTACTGCGGATGGCACTGACTCCCGTCATCGCTTGTTTCAGCCTGACGTCGGGACGGAAGCTGATGCTTTTCAGCCGGAGTTTCAGGTGCTTGTTCGGGGTGCTGCGGGTCACTTTCTGTGTGGCTTCCAGGGTGGGGGCGAAGTAGCCCAGCCCTTCGATGTGCACCTCGTGCCCGTCGCGCAGTTCTTCGCCGCAGATTTGCGTCAGGCAGTCTATCGCGTTCATCACGTCGCCCACCGTGAGCGAGCTGCGGGCATGCACGCGGTTGTAGAGCTGCCGCATGGTTACTTTCCCGTTGAGCAACGGGCGGGGATGGAGGCCTCTCTCTTCCGGGGTTTCCTCGTTGGTGCCGGGATTCTCGTACCAGTCATATAGTATTGCCATATCAATAGGTTTTAGTGCGTTCAACGTATTTGTTTCTTCCCTCGGAAGTGTCTTCCTGCAAGTGAACGACTCCGGTCGGCAGAACGAACGACCCGGGCCGTTCGATTGAACGACCTAGGTCAGCCGATTGAACGACCCGGGTCGTTCACTTGTAAGGAACCGTGCAAATATACTGAAAATAAAGGGTTCCGCAGCATAAATAGGTATGTTTGTCAGCAGGAATGATTTTTGAAGAATAATCGGAGAATGACTTGCAAAACGCCCTCGGCAGGCAGTAATTTTGGCGAAGAGGCGAGAGGAAAGAAAGGATGATGCCCTTCCCCGGAACCTTCAAACAATCATTTTAATAAAAATACTTATGAAGAAAAAACTGATGACTTTACAGCAACACCGACTCTTGAAGGAAGCGGGACAACTGATAGCCTTTTCCGAAAGGCTGAAACACGTACAAAAAGAAACGACCGACCGAAACCGGGAGGAGCGGGAAGAAAAGTGCCGCCGGAGCGCGAAAGCCGCAAGCACCGTGACTGCACTGAGCGGTGACATCGAGGAGTTCTTCACTTCGCGCTACGACTTTCGCTATAATCTGCTGACGGATGAAACCGAGTTCCGCCCCGCCGGACAACGCTCTGCCGCCTTCACCCCCGTGGGCAAGCGCGAGTTGAACACTTTCTGCATCGAAGCCCATGCCGAAGGTATTCCTTGCTGGGACAAGGACTTGAACCGATATGTCTATTCCACTTACATCCCTGCCTACCATCCCTTCCTGCTCTACATGGACGAACTGCCCGATTGGGACGGCAAGGACCGGCTGACTGCGCTTGCCTGCCGCGTCTCTTCTCGGCCTCACTGGGTGCGGGGATTCCATACCTGGATGCTGGGACTTGCCTCGCAATGGATGGGCGTGTCTGGACTGCATGCCAACAGCGTGGCTCCCGTTCTCGTCAGCCGCGAGCAGGGACGACGGAAATCCAGCTTCTGCCGTGCCTTGATGCCCGATGTGCTGGCACGCTACTACACCGACAACCTGAAACTGACCTCGCAGGGACAAGCCGAAAGGATGCTGGCGGAAATGGGGCTGCTCAATATGGACGAGTTCGACAAGTATGCCGACAACAAAATGCCCTTACTGAAAAATTTGATGCAGATGTCGGTGCTCAACATCCGCAAGGCCTATCAGCAGAACTTCAGGCAACTGCCCCGTATCGCCTCGTTCATCGGAACCAGCAACCGGTTCGACCTGCTGACCGACCCTACCGGGAGCCGGCGCTTCCTCTGCATAGAGGTGAAGCACAACATTGACTGCATGGGCATAGAGCACGACCAGATTTTTGCCCAACTGAAAGCGGAACTCATTGCCGGGCGGCGCAGCTGGTTCACCAAGTCGGAGGAGGAGGAATTGCAACGGCACAACGAGGCTTTCTATCGTGTCAGCCTTGCCGAGGAGGCGGTTCGCAGCTTGTTCCGTGCCCCGCTTTCGGCAGAGAAGAGCCTCGACCTGACTGCCGCCGACATCTTTGACGAGTTGCAAAAAACGCATCCCGCCCTGATGCGTGGCAGCAATCCCATGCAGTTCGGTTCGGTGCTGCTGCGGGCGGGACTGAAACGCCGGCATACGAAGTACGGCAATGTGTACGAGGTGGTGAGAAAGAAAAAAGAAGTTTCACCGGAAAGGGTTGAACGATAGGGAAATAATGCGAAAGGTGAAGGGGTGAAGGAAGAGAAAGCCGGTTTATAATCTCATTACGGATTGACATAGATTCCTATTAATTCAGGTTGTAGATGCCGATGGGATAAATATTTTCGCTCATAATGACTGTATATTTTATAGATTTCTACAAAAGTAACTTCTTTATAAGAACAAAACAAGCGAAAGTTGCGATTTTCACTACTCCTTGTCAGATAAAAAACTTATCTTTGCGATTGAAACAATCTCTTGTTAATGATATGAAATACACATCATACTCTTATCCTTCGGGCAGGGCGGAAGTGGCTGCATTTGTTGTAACCGGCGGAGTGACGGAATACCATGTGATGATACATGCCACCGACCCGAAACAGACCTATCGCGAGCAGATGAATGCCGTGCTGGATGCGTATGCCGCTTTACTGAAAAACGAACTGTCTGGAGCCGTGGCGGTTTTTAAAAGATACTTCCTGAGTGATGCCGCCAACCAGGCGGAACTGTTGCTTGCCGCTACGGCGGAAAGCTCCGATTGCGCGCTGTCTGTGGTGGAACAGCCTCCGCTGGATGGTACCAAGATTGCTTTGTGGGCCTATCTGCAGACCGATGTGCAGACACGAGTGCTGCCCAACGGACTGTATGAAGTGAAACACGGTGCTTACCGCCAGCTCTGGATGGGAGGCAGTTTCAACCGTGCCGCCAATTCGGAATACCAGATGCGTCTTTTGCTCAACGACTATGCCATGCAACTGATGGAAGAGGGGTGTACCTTGGCCGACAATTGCCTGCGTACCTGGATATTTGTGCAGAATGTGGATTGCAATTATGCCGGTGTAGTCAAGGCACGTAATGAGATGTTCGTCACCCAGAACCTGACGGAGCATACGCACTACATTGCCAGTACCGGCATCGGCGGGCGTCATGCCGACCCCAAGGCACTGGTGATGCTTGACGCTTTTGCCGTAGCGGGATTAAAGCCCGGACAAATCAAATATCTCTATGCCCGCACACACCTGAACCCCACTTATGAGTATGGAGTCAGTTTCGAACGGGGAACGGCGGTGGATTACGACGACCGCCGGCAAGTACTCATTTCCGGTACGGCGAGTATCAATAACCGGGGGGAAGTGCTGTATGCCGGAGATGTACGTCGTCAGACAGAACGGATGTGGGAGAATGTGGAAGCTCTGCTGAAAGAGGCTGACTGCGGCTTTGGAGATGTGGGGCATATCATTGTCTATCTGCGTGATATGGCGGACTATACCGTAGTAAAGGAAATGTTTGACGAACGCTTTCCCGATACGCCGAGAGTGATTACGCTGGCTCCTGTCTGTCGTCCGGGGTGGCTGGTGGAAATGGAGTGTATGGCGGTAAGGAAACTCTAATCTGTATAAGGATGAAAACACGTATCTTGTTTTTCTGTATCAGTTGCCTTCTTTGGGCAAGTTGCGAAAATTCCGGACAGAATTATGTGATTGAAGGAACGTTGCCGTCGTTGAAATACGACGGGGAATGGATATACCTCGTGCCGATGGAGAATGCGCCGGGGCGGGTGGATTCTGTAAAGATAACCAATGCCTCTTTTTCTTTTTCCGGACAAGGGGAGGAGATGAGGGTGTTGCGTCTGCGCCATCTGCTGCGTATCTACATCCAGGAACTGCTGGTGGTGACGGAGCCGGGAACCATACATGTGAAGGCCGACTCTGTCGGCTCGGTAACGGGCACTCCGCAAAATGATGCCCTTCAGAAATGGAAAGAGGGGAGGGAAAAGAAGCAAGAGGCTTACCATTTCATCCGGACGGGACTGCGGAATGCCACCGGAAAAGATTCACTGCATCTGATACGGATACGTGACAGTCTGAGGATGCAGGAGCAGGAAACAAACTTTCTGTTTTTGAAAGAGCAGGGAAACAATACGTTGGGAATATTCATGCGGAAGATGCTGCGTGGCTCCTTGACGGAAGAACAACAAAAACTGTTGGATGAAAGCTTGCAGAAGGAAATACATTGAATGGGGAGCGGCAGGAATCGGTGCTTTGGCGTTGTTCCTTTTTTTCTTCCGGATATTGCCCTATCATCTGTTCCATCGGGAGCAGACGCAGCTCTTTTTGCTTGCCACCGAACCATTGGCAGGGTATCTGCGGCATCCGGCGGCTCTGGCACGTCTGTCGGGAGATTTCCTCACTCAATTCTTTTATTACGAAGGGGGTGGTCCGGCCATAATGGCTGTCGTGCTGTTGCTTTGGGGAGTGGTGGTGTTTCGTTTGTTGGTTCCGTACATGGGACGTTGGGCGTGGGTTCCTACGGTGTTGGCGGTGGCTTGGGAGGCAGGAAGGCAATGCGGATTGAGTTATCCGCTTTCCGGCACAATCGCTTTAACCGGTATCGGAGGTGTTTTGTTGTTGTGTCGTAGCTGCATGCGACGTTCGTGGAAGTCGGGCTTACCGGTAAGCATATTGGCGGTATTGTCCGGCTATTGGCTGTTTGGCTGTGGCGATTGGTCGTCACGATGGTACAATATGCCCGATTTAGGGCGGGAATATCTTTTGGCCTTGGATTCGGAAATGTATTTCGGCCGTTCGGAAAAAGTACGGCAACTGTTGGCGGAGGGTGAATACCGCTCTCCGTTCACTGCCTATTATTATAATTTGCTGAATGCGCAGCAGAACCGGCTTCCCGACCGGCTGATGGATGGTTATCAACCGGCTTCGCAAGGGCTGTTTCTGCCCGTGGCTCCCCATTCTACCTACCTCACTATTTATGCAGCCAATGAAGTCTGGTTTGCGTTGGGAGATATGACGATGGCTGAACATGCCGCCATGCTGGGAATGATTTTTTCTCCGCATCACACCGGAGCAAGAGCTGTCAAGCGTTTGGCGGAAATCAACCTGGTGAACGGTGATGAGGCGGCGGCCATGAAATATCTTCGTCTCCTGCAAAAGACAATGTGTTACCGTGATTGGGCAGAACGACGTATTCCCGGAAAACAGACGGCCGAAGTCTGCCAATGGCTGGAACGGAAGCGGTTGTTGTTGCCTGCAACGGATACTTTGCGTTCTTCTGCCGACATTCCGCTTTCACTTCGTCATCTGTTGCGTAACAATCCTGATAATACGTTGGTATGCGATTACCTTCTCTGCTTTGATTTGCTGAATAAGGATATTGGGGCTTTCGCCGGAGATTATCGGGAGTTTGCTGCAAAGAAGTTTCCTTCCAGATTGTATGCCGAAGGTTTACTTATCTATCTTGCCGGGAAAAAGGCTTCGTTGGATGAAGTGGAAAAATGGAATATACCGCCTCAAGTATTGGATGAATTTGGCGATTATACCCGACTGTACGAGGCGAATGGTGGTAATGGTGCCCCTTTGCAAGCCAAATACGGAAAAACATATTGGTTTTATTTCCACTATGCTACGATGAAAAAGGGGAAGTGATTTATGATGAACATAGATATGAAATATATACAAGTTGTTGTGGGGCTGTTACTGTGCTGCTGCCTATATGGTTGTAATCCCCGTCCGGAGTCTGTACAGCCTGCAGACCGGCTACTGGTGCTCTATCCGGAATATCAGGATGTAACTATTCCCTACAATGTGGCTCCTCTGAATTTCCTTGTGCGGAATGAAGGGGTGGATGCGGTGTGCGTGAGTGTAAAGGGAGCATCGGACAGCTTGCAGATAAACGCGCGCGGGAACAAGGCGATATTCCCCTTGAAAGCTTGGCGTGCATTGCTTGAAGCGGAGAAGGAACATACTTTGGAAGTAACTGTTACTGCCCGTACCGACGGCCGCTGGCTGCGCTATCCTTCCTTTACGTGGCAGGTGGTGGCGGACAAGCTTGACGCTTATGTCAGTTACCGCCTGATAGAGCCCGGCTATGAGGTATGGAATGCTTTGCAGATACGTGAACGTTGCATCGAGAATTTCGAGGAGCGCATTTTGGCGGATAACAGCCGGACAGAGGGCAAGTGCATGAACTGTCATGTGCACGGAGGAAATAGTGGCAACCTTTCGATGTTCCATCTTCGTGGTGAGGGAGGGGGGACTGTCCTGAACCGTGACGGCAAGCTCCGTAAGCTTGCCTTGAAGAATGAACAGATGGTATCTGCTGCTGTCTACGGGGATTTCCATCCTGACGGGCGGTATGGTGTGTTCTCGTCTAATGTGATTATTCCCATGTTCTATACGGAAAGTAACCGCCGTCTGGAAGTTTACGATACTGTCTCCGATTTGGCTGTCGCCGATTTTGACGGAAACCGGATGATTCTATCTCCGCTTACGGCGGATTCCACCGTATTGGAAACTTTTCCCACATTCTCTGCCGATGGGAAATGGATATATTACTGCTCAGCTCCGACTGTGCCATTGCCGGACAGCGTACAGCAATTACGCTATTCGCTTTGCCGCATTGCGTTCGATGCCGATCACGGCACCTGGGGCGACCGCGTGGATACCCTTTGGAATGCCCGGCTGGAGAAAGGATCCGTGTGTCATCCGAAAGCCTCACCGGACGGACGCTACCTGCTCTATACCGTTGCCGATTATGGAACATTCCCCATTTGGCACCGGGAGACGGAGTTGCAGCTGATGGATTTGCGGACGGGTGCTGTAGACTCCCTGCCAATGGTCAACTCCAACCGTTCGGACACTTATCACAGTTGGTCGTCAGGCAGCCGTTGGTTTGCCTTTGCCAGCAAGCGGGGCGACGGGCAGTACGGGCGGGTTTATTTTGCCTATCTGGATGCCGAGGGGAAGGCGCACAAGCCTTTTGTGCTACCCCAGTCGGACCCGGAAAAAGACGATCTGACATTGAAATCCTACAATATCCCCGATTTGTCGGCCACTCCCGTTCCTTTTGATGCTTCTTCCATCAAGCGGATAAACCGGCAACTGAAGGCAGAGGAATTCAAATGACAAAATATTCAATGTGACAAATGGTAAATTGTAAAATAGTAAATGATTCTATGTATATATTTCTGAAAAAGACTTGGAAGATAGGGGTGTCGATACTTTTCGGTATAGTGGTGCTTCTCTTTTGGGGAAACGTATATCCGGCCCATCTCTCCTATCAGGAACAGTTTCAGCTTTTCTTGTTCGATGCTGATTACTTTTGGGAACGGATGGCTGTTCCGGGCGGACTGGCTGATTATGTAGCCGAATATCTGACACAGTTTTATTATCACGTGTGGGCAGGTGCCTGTATCCTGGCTTTTTTGTACGTGTTGTTGCAACGGTTGGTTTGGAAACTGGCGAAGGAGCAGGGTGCGGCTGATGTGTATTATCCGCTGAGTTTTCTGCCCATCATTGTCTTGTGGCATTTCATGGGTGATGAAAATGCGATGCTGTCATTGGCGGTGGCTCTACTGCTGGTATTGTCAGCATCCTGCTGGTATGCGGATTTGAAGGGGAAGTGGCAGCGTGTCGCGTACATTCTGATTGTCTTTCCGCTGCTTTACTGGACGGCGGGTGCGGCACACTTCATCTTTATGGGCTGGGTGATTGTACGTGAGTTCCGGTTGAATCTTAAAGGTAAGAATTTCTGGGGTGGTGTCGGAGTGTTCTGGGGTGTAGGATTGTGGGGTATCGGCTGTCCGCTATTGGCAAGCATGTGGGTGCAATTCCCCATTTACCGTCTGATGGGCGGTATAGGATATTACCGTTTCCCGGCAGTGATTCCTTGGATAGAGATAGGGCTTGCCGTATTGCTGGTTGTCCTTCCCTTCCTGCTGGCAGCTTTGCCCGTTTTGAAGAAGAAGCCGGTGTTTTATGGAGTTCTGCAAGTGGTGGCGGTAACATTGTTCGGCTATTACTACGTGGCGGCCGGTTGCGATATGGATAAAGAGGAGGTGATGGAGTATGACCGGTTGGTACGTAATAAGCAATGGCAGGAGATTATAGGAAAAGCGGAAAAGAAGTCACCCACGTCACCCTTCAGCGTGACTTGCCTGAATCTTGCTTTGGGAAAGACCGGACAGATGGGCGACCGCATGTTCGAGTTTTATCAGAACGGGACGGAAGGGCTGCTACCGGAATTCCGGCGTGACTTTACTTCGCCGTTGCCCACCAGCGAGGCATATTATCATCTGGGAATGATAAATACGGCACAACGCTTCACTTTCGAAGCGATGGAGTCGATTCCCAACTTCAATAAAAGCAGTCGCTGCTTCAAACGGCTGGCCGAAACCAATTTGATTAACGGGCAATATGAGGTGGCCGCCAAATACCTGCGGGCACTGAGAAAGACCCTTTTCTATAAGGATTGGGCGGAGGAGGCTATGACTTATCTGTATGATGAAGAAAAAATAAATGCCCATAAAGAATGGGGCTGGCTGAGGCAGATACGTTATACGGAGGATTTTTTGTTCAGCGACCGGGAGATGGACATCATGCTGGGGTTACTGTATCAACATGACCACCGGAACCGGATGGCATTCGAGTATATGCTGGCATACGTCTTGCAACAGCGTGATTTGGAACGTTTCATGAAGTATTATCCGCTGGGCAAGCATGCCGGTTACGACCATATTCCCCGCAGCTATCAGGAGGCGTTGGTATATGTATGGACACAGACGCACAAGAACTTCCAGGGTATGCCGTGGAGTATTTCGCCCCAAGTGGTGCGGGAGGTAACGGAATTTGCGCGGATATATACCTCGCAGCAGAATGCCCGACAGGTGTTGCCGGCGCGTTTCGGCAGTACATACTGGAATTATTTGCTACTAAGAAAGTAAGATGAAAAAGATGAAGAATATAGCTGTTTGCATTATGGCTGCATGGTGGTTTGCCGCTTGTAGCAATCCGGTGACTTCTCCGGAGAAGGTGGATGAATGGCCGGATATCTATCCCGACTATATCGGTGTGACCATTCCTGCAACCATTGCTCCCATGAATTTCAACTGTATCGGTGGAGCGTATGAACGCGTGGATGTGACTGTGACCGGAGGAAAGTCCGGAGAAATGCATGTTAATGATAAAATAGTATCATTCCCGCAAAAGGAATGGCGGAAACTTTTGGAAGAAAACAAGGGAGACAGCCTTTTGTTTACGGTGTGTGTCCGGAAAGACGGCGAGTGGAAACAGTACCGCTCTTTTCCCATGTATGTCAGTCCGTATCCGATAGACTATGGGGTGGTATACCGCAAGCTGGCCCCCGGATATGAAGTTTATAGCAAGATGGGCATTTATGAGCGTGACCTTTCTTCATTCGAGGAGCGTCCCTTGCTGGAGAATACCATGGTGCCGGGCATGTGCCTGAATTGTCATGCTTTCAACAAAACCGACCCGGACTATCTGAGCCTGCATATCCGTGGAAAGAACGGAGGGACCTTGATGCAGATAGACGGGAAACGCGAAATGCTGGATACGAAAACGGATTCCACTCTCTCTGCGGGGGTGTACCCTTATTGGCATCCAAACGGCAAATATATTGCCTATTCTGTCAACAATACGCGCCAGTCTTTCCATGCGGTGAAGGATGAGCGTGTGGAGGTGCTCGACCTGGAATCGGATGTGTTGGTTTACCATCCCGAAACACATGAATTGTTGCTCTCTCCCTTGCTTCAGAAGAAGGAGGTCTTCGAGACTTTTCCCGTATTCTCACCGGACGGGCGCAAACTGTACTTCTGTGCTGCAGAAGCCAGGCCGATACCGGCGGAGTATAAGGAAATACGTTACAGTTTGTGCAGTATGGATTTCAATCCGGAAGAGGGAACATTCGGCGAAAAGATAGATACGCTGGTCAATGCGGCAGCTATGAAGAAAAGCATCTCCTTCCCGAGACCCTCGTACGACGGCAGGTATATCATGTTTACATTGTCCGATTATGGTAACTTCTCAATCTGGCACAAGGAAGCCGATTTGTGGTTGCTCGATTTGCATGATGGCGGTATGCGCCCTATAAATGAGGTGAACAGCGATGATACGGAAAGTTTCCATAACTGGAGCAGTAACTCCCGATGGTTTGTGTTCAGTAGCCGCAGGGGAGATGGGCTTTATACCCGTTTGTATCTGGCCGGTTTGGATGAGAATGGGGTGGTGGGCAAGCCTTTCCTGCTTCCTCAGGAAAATCCGTGGGAGTATTACGACCGCCTGGTTTACTCGTACAATGTTCCCGATTTTACAAACGAACCGGTGAAACTGGAACGTCGGAAAGTGGAACGGGGAATTGCCTCGAAGAAGCGTGTCCCGGTTAAAGTCAGATGATGTGTTTTTTCATATTCTGCTTTTTAATACAGTAAAGGGATAAAATTGTATCATTTTCCCTTGGTGCAATCGGCTATCTTTGTACCGCAAATCAATGTATACTGATAATACTGGATTGAAAAACATGGATATGAAAAAACAGAAATTTGTTATGATGATTCTGGCGGCAAGTCTGTTGACCGCCTGCGGTTCTTCCAGAAAAGAACAGAGTGTGAATGAAGTGACTGCTGCTGCACGTACGCAGGAAACGGAGAACTTGCTGGCTAACCTGAAGAAAATTCCTTCCGGAGGTATCATGTTCGGCCATCATGATGATACGGTATATGGTATCGGCTGGGAAGGTGAGGAAGGGCGTTCGGATGTGAAGAGCGTGTGTGGCGACTATCCGGCTGTCATCAGCTTTGATTTGGGGGAGCTGGAACTTGGAAATGCAGCCAATCTGGATAAGGTTCCTTTCGATAAAATCAGAAAAGAGATAATCAATCAGTATCAGCGGGGCGGGATGGTTTCGCTCAGCTGGCATGCGCGTAATCCCAAGACGGGTGGTGATGCCTGGGACGTATCGGATACGACGGTGGTGAAGTCCATCCTGCCCGGAGGTGAGAACCACCGGAAGTTTGCCGGTTGGTTGGGGGGAGTTGCCGACTTCCTTCATTCGCTGAAGACGGCGGACGGCGTGAAGATACCCGTACTTTTCCGTCCCTGGCACGAACACAGCGGCAGCTGGTTCTGGTGGGGTGAGAAGCTGTGTACCCCTGAGGAGTATAAGGCATTGTGGCACATGACGGTGGACAGCCTGCAGGCCAAAGGAGTGGATAATGTGCTTTATGCTTACTCTCCGGGTACGGAACCTAAAGATACCACGGAATACCTGAAGAAATATCCGGGTGACGGGTTGATAGACGTTATCGGTTTCGATACCTATCAGTTCGACCGGAATCACTATCTTGCCGGAATGGACAGGGCGCTTTCCATTATAGACAGTATAGGAAAAGCACATGATAAAGTGATTGCCGTGACCGAAACCGGTTACGAAGGAATTCCCGATGCAAAATGGTGGACTGGTACTTTGCTGCCTGTGCTGGAGAAGTATCCGCTTGCCTATGTGCTGGTGTGGCGCAATGCCCGTGAAAAGGTGACCCATTACTATGCCCCCTATCCGGGACAGGCATCTGCGGGAGATTTTGTGGAGTTTTATAACAATCCCAAGGCCCTGTTTGCTGCCGATGTAAATCTGTATCAATAAACAAACAACCTAATATAACAGACATGGAAGCTTTTAAAGAAAAGGTAGAGGGACTCTTTCGGAAACACGAAGAGTTGATAACGAGAAAGAATGTGGCTGTAGAAGACGGCAATGGCATATTCACACGCTATAAATATCCGGTAGTGACGGCAGCTCATACACCCGTATTCTGGCGGTATGATTTGGATGAGAAGTCCAATCCGTACCTAATGGAACGTATCAGTATGAATGCGGCCATGAACTCGGGTGCCATCAAATGGAACGGCAAGTACCTGTTGGTGGTGCGTGTGGAGGGCGCTGACCGCAAGTCGTTCTTTGCTATAGCCGAGAGCCCCAACGGCATTGATAATTTCCGTTTCTGGGATTATCCTGTCACCATGCCCGAAGACATGATTCCGGCAACGAATATATACGACATGCGCCTCACGGCTCATGAGGACGGATGGATTTACGGTATCTTCTGTGCCGAACGCCACGACGACAATGCGCCTGCCGGCGATTTGTCTTCGGCTACGGCTACGGCTGCCATTGCCCGTACCAAGGATTTGAAGAACTGGGAACGTCTGCCCGACCTGAAAACCAAGAGTCAGCAACGCAACGTGGTGCTGCACCCTGAGTTTGTAGACGGTAAGTATGCCCTTTATACTCGCCCGCAGGACGGCTTTATTGATGCCGGGAGCGGGGGCGGTATCGGCTGGGCATTGGTAGACGACATAACCCGTGCTGAAGTGAAGGAAGAGAAAATCATAGACCGGCGTTACTATCACACCATCAAGGAGGTGAAGAACGGTGAAGGTCCGCATCCCATCAAGACTCCGAAAGGCTGGTTGCATCTGGCTCACGGTGTCCGCGGTTGTGCCGCCGGGTTGCGTTATGTGCTCTATATGTACATGACTTCCTTGGAAGACCCGACGAAGCTGATAGCCAGCCCCGGTGGTGCCTTTATGGTGCCCGAAGGTGAGGAGCGTATAGGTGACGTAAGCAATGTGCTTTTCACCAACGGCTGGATTGCCGACGAAGACGGAACGGTGTTCATCTATTACGCTTCTTCCGACACGCGGATGCATGTAGCCACTTCTACCATTGACAAGCTGGTGGACTATTGCATGAATACGCCTGCTGACGGCTTGTCTTCATCAGCTTCGGTAGAAACGCTGAAGAAGCTGATAGACAAGAACCTGAAGATAATGAAAAAATAAAAATACAACATACTATGGCAACACTGAAAGAGAAAATCGGTTATGGTTTCGGGGATATGTCTTCCTCTATGTTCTGGAAAATATTCTCCTATTATCTGCCGTTCTTCTATTCGAATATTTTTGGTCTGAGCTTGGCTGATGCGGGATTGCTGATGCTGGTGACACGTATTTGGGATGCTGTGTCCGACCCGATGATGGGAGTCATTGCAGACCGTACTCATACGCGTTGGGGTAAGTATCGTCCTTATCTGCTGTGGATTGCAGCTCCTTTTGCCATCGCCGGGATGTTACTTTTTACAACGCCCGACATGGGGACGACGGGTAAGCTGATATGGGCTTATGTCACTTATATCCTGATGATGACGGTATATACGGCAATCAATGTTCCGTATGGTGCTATGTTGGGGGTGATGACTGATGATTCGAACACAAAAACGGTTTTCTCTTCCTACCGTATGTTCTTTGCATACGGGGGTAGTTTTATTGCTTTGGGAGCATGGGAGCCATTGTGCAATTGGTTTAAATCAATGGACTATGGCAATGCTTCCAGTTGGCAATATGCCATGGTATGCATTGCCACGCTCTGCTTTCTGGGCTTTCTGGTTTGTTTTGGCATGACGCGCGAGCATGTCAAGAGTGTGGCGTCCGAATCCATCGGCAAGGATGTGAAGTCGCTGGTGCGCAACTCGCCCTGGTGGATATTAAACGGTGCGGCATTGTTGTCGAATTTCTTCAATACGGTGCGTGGAGCTACTGCCGCCTATTTCTTCAAGGACTATATCAGTGCCAATGCATTCCTCGATTTTGGCCTCTTCAATCTCGTGTTGTATGCCGGCCTGTTCCTGATGGTAGGTGAAGTGTGCAACATGGCCGGTGTGGCATTGGCTGTGCCTCTGTCCGTGAAGTTCGGAAAGAAGTCCACCTATATCATTTCGCTCGTGTGCCTGGTAGTGTTCAGTGTGCTCTTCTTTTTTGTGCCGAATAACGGACTGGGATGGTGGCTGATGATGATTTTCCAGGTGCTTATCTCCATTTGTACCGGTATCGTGTCTCCGCTTATTTGGAGTATGTATGCCGATGTGGCAGACTATGCCGAGCAGAAAGACGGTACGTCCTCTACAGGGCTGATATTTTCTTCCGGCTCTATGGCGCAGAAGTTTGGCGGTGCATTTGCAGGCTGGGCAGTAATGGCGCTGCTGGCATGCTTCGGTTACAACACCGCTGAGAATGCTGTGCAGACGCCCGAAGCGCTGGATGGTTTGAAGTATCTGATGAGCTTTATTCCTGCTGCGATAGCCGCACTTTCCATCGTTGTCGTATTCATCTATCCATTGAATAAGACGCGTATGGCAGCCATCAATGCAGACCTGAAAGAGCGCCGTGAGAACCTTCAGCAGAATAACTCATAACTTATAACTCATAACTCAAAAACTTGTGGATATCAAGAAGATGAAACAGGAGATGGAGGAGGAGCTGGTCTCCAATATCCTCCCCTTCTGGATAAACAAAATGACGGATGAAGTGAACGGCGGTTTCTACGGCCGTATCACGGGCCGGGAGGAGGTGAAGCCCGAAGCCGAAAAGGGAGCCATCCTGAACGCCCGCATCTTGTGGACTTTCTCGGCTGCATACCGCTTGCTGAAGAGGCCGGAGTATCTGGAAACGGCTACGCGTGCCAAACGTACTCTTGTCGACCGTTTCTATGACAATGAATTTGGCGGAGTTTACTGGTCTCTCGACTATAAAGGCAATCCGCTCGATACCAAGAAGCAGATTTATGCTTTGGGGTTCGCCATCTACGGGCTGAGTGAATATGCCCGCGCCACGGGCGATGATGAAGCGCTGGCATATGCCATCCGCTTGTTCGAGACTATTGAAGAACATAGTTTCGACCCCGTGAAGAACGGTTATTGCGAAGCCTTGACCCGCGAATGGGGAGAAATAGCCGACATGCGCCTTAGCGCCAAAGATGAGAACGAGCGCAAGACGATGAATACCCATCTGCATATTCTGGAACCTTATACCAATCTTTTCCGGATATGGAAGGATGCCCGTCTGGAGAAGCAGCTCCGCAATTTGACAGCTCTTTTCACTGAACGGATTCTGAATATCAAAACCGGTCATCTGGAGCTGTTCTTCAATGATGATTGGGTAAGCAAGTACCGTATTGTCTCCTACGGTCACGACATTGAAGCTTCCTGGTTGATACACGAGGCGGCTCTGGTCTTGGGAGATAAGGACCTCCTCGAGAAAGTGGAACCGCTCGTAGAGTACATTGCCGCTGCTGCCGATGAAGGTTTGACGCCCGACGGAAGCATGATATACGAGGCTTTTCCGGATAAGGGAGAGACTGATACCGACCGCCACTGGTGGGTGCAGGCTGAGAACGTTGTGGGGCATGTCAACCTCTACCAGCACTTTGATGACGAAGTAGCCATGCAGAAGGCTCTCCGATGCTGGGACTTCATCAAGCAGCATCTGGTAGACTACGAGCACGGAGAATGGCATTGGAGTGTGCGTGCCGACGGCACGGTGAACACTGATGATGACAAGGCGGGGTTCTGGAAATGTCCGTATCACAACGGACGCATGTGCATGGAGATTATTGAACGTTTTTCATAGTTTTTTATTAGAAAGGAAATGAATAGATTAATGGTTTGGGGGATTCTTGTCTGGATGGGGATTGCGTTGAATGCGCAATCCCTTTATCCGGACTTCAGCAAGCTGAACTTCGGGTGCGACGGAAACAGCATCACCGCAGGTGAGCAATGGTCTAAGACTGTAGTGGATAAGCTCGGATTCGCCACACATCATAACGTGGCGGTCGGTTCTGCCACATGGGCATGCCACCCCGACACTCAGGATTATGGCTGCGAAGGCTTTGCCGGCATCTCCGGCGGTTGGCAGGCAACAGAGGATAGGCATGAGTTGCAGATGCGGCACAACAACGTATCGAAGGTACATATCCAGAAGTTCATAGCTGAGGTGGAAAGTGGCGCTTACCCTGCGCCCGATGTCTTTGTGTTCTCTATGGGAACGAACGACCGTAACCTGGGTAGTGCTGAAGAGGCCCTTAAGGGGAAGACACTCGACGAAGTGGATGTCAGTACTATGGCGGGCGGTGCCCGTTGGGCCATTCAGACCATTTTGGAGCATTATCCTCAGTGCCGTGTATTTGTGTGCACGCCGATTCAGACCGGCAACCCCGAACACAATACACTGAATCTGCAGAAGATTGCCATTCTGCGTGAGTTGTGCCGGGCGCTTTCCGTGCAGTTGATAGATTGTTACTCCAATTGCGGCATTACCGAGAAGTTTGAGCAGTCTTCCGGTAGTGGACGCTATCTGCGCGACGGATTGCATCCCGACAAGCCGGGGCAGGAGTTGATGGGCCGTTACATAGCAAAGGAGATACGGAATAACTTCTTTTAGTCTTGTTCTGCATTCCAGTTGGAACAACTTATCATTAAGGGGATGTCAAAACACCAAAAATATGAAAATCACCTCTGTCGCAGATATTAAGAAACCTAAGTCACCAGTGTCCCGTTAAACTTTCGTTTATGTCATTTTTGAGAAAATAAAAATCAGAACTCTTTGATATTGAAGAAAGCACAATTTCTATGAGATGAGTATTTTTAACGGAACACTAGTGAACATAAGGTGATTGAATAAGAGAGGGGTGAATCATAAATGTCATATTATGATACACTTTCATCAATCGGTAGTAAGATATTATCCTGAAATCAATACTCTACCTTGTAATCTTTAGGAAGATTTTCCCCTTTCCATGCCTTCTTGGTAGTCCAGTCGGCAGGTACATCTGTCCAGAAAGGATTGTCAGCGGGCAAGCCTAATGGTAAGAAACTTAAGGTAGCCATATAGAGGCTTCCGGTAGAGGTGTATCCGTCAGCGGCTTCCGGCTGATGTCCGTTGAAACCGAGAACCAGCCAACCGTTTTTGTCAAAATTCTGGTTTCCTTCGTACATATTGCGATGTACGGCGGTCAGCGCACAACGTACTTGTGCGGGAGTGACATGTGTCGGCAGTTTTTCACGCAATGCAACATCAGCTAAGGACTGGAAAGCGGCGGTGCGGTAAGTTACGGAACGGCCGAAAGCCGGATAAGTTCCGTCCGGTCCTATGATACGTTCACAAAATTCGGAGTGGCGGATCATGCGTTGAAGTGCTTCATCCACCTCCTTCTGAGTGGCTCTCTTCTTGGCAGCCAATGTCTCCAGCATGGCTACATACATGGGATTCAATACGTAAGCATTGTAATAGTCCATGCTGAATTTGGGTCCGTCGCTGTACCATCCGTCACCCACGTACCATTCCCTTATCTTGTTTTTGGCTATTTTCAGGCGGAAAGGATCACATTCACCTCCTGCCCAGTTGATGAATGATTCGTTCAGGCCGGTAAAAATCAGCCAGTTGTTGTATGCACCCGTCCGGTTGCGTAGGGCTTTCAATGATTCTATATAGCGTTGTTTGGTTGTGTTGTCCAGCGGTTCCCATAGGGCTTTTGGGGCACGCAGAAAAGCATGCACCAAGTAGGCGGCATCCACAATGGGCTGCGGCTGCTTGGTGAAGTTCAGTTTGTCGGGAGAAGTTGGGTCAACTGCATTCTTCAGCCCTTTCAGTACTTCCTCACGCATTTGTTTACGGAGCTTTCCTTCTTCTGTGTCATCATCGGGTAGTGCTAACCATGGAGCTACACCGGCCAATGTACGGCCTACAGCTTCCAAGTGGGTCACTTCATCATAACCTCTCGGATTTCCGCTCCGGGATTCTATCGGCATATTCTGGCGCAAAGTCCCCTCTGCCAGGTTATGGATGACGGGGTAGGATATTTTCCACATCAACTTTACCCATGTGGCACGGTCTTCGGCACCGGTGGTTACCTGATGCTCTTTGGTTGCTTTGTCTTTCTTGCTTTTGGCCTGCAAGGAAGAGGTGGGCAATGTCATTACTGCTATTAATAGTAAAATGAAATAATGTAATCGTTGCATGTTTTCTTTATTATAATGGTTAATGTATCATTAGGACATTCAAAATTAGAAGAAATCTTTTATATGAAATCTATATACTCCCACCAATCTCTTGTTAATGTCATATCTTTTATGGAAGAGAGAATGGTGGGAGTAGGGGAAAAAAATGATTTAGATTGCTGAGATTAGATTAGAATAGTGGTTCGTTGTTCAATATTTTGTTGTAGCGATGCAGAGCTTCTATGAAATAATAGTCCGCATACGTCAGGGGTACGTCAAGTTCACTACCGTGAGGAATGGCACCTGTACTGTGCATCAGGATGAAGTTGGCATTCTCGCCCAACTTGGCACGATAGGCGGTGCTGCCCAAGGAGTGTAGAATCTGCTTGGCACCTTCCAAATACTTCTTGCTCTTGGCACCCTTCACGTAAGTACTCAACTCCAGCAGTGCAGAGGCTGTGCAGGCTGCGGCAGAAGCGTCGCGATAAAGAATGGGTGTAATGCTTGCTCTGGAACGTACACCGGGCACATAGCCCTCTTCCCAAGCATTGAAGTCCCACCATGCTACCTTGTCGCTGGGCAGATTAGGATGGTTCAGGTAGTAGTCAGCCATGCCTTGGGCGGTTTTTAGGAAACGCTTGTCGCCCGTCTCACGGTAACACAAAGTGAATCCGTAGATACCCCATGACTGGCCTCTGGACCAGCAAGAGTTGTCGGAATAGCCCTGCGAGGTCTCGCCCTTGATGGGAGCACCCGTTTCTTTGTCGTAATAGATGATGTGGAAGTGACTGTAGTCTTTGCGTATCTGGTTCTTCATCACCTTTTCGGCGTGCGAGATAGCTATGTTCTTGTATTCGTCGTCACCGGTCACCTTGCTGGCATGGAACAGCAGTTCCAGATTCATCATGTTGTCGATAATGACGGGAAAATCATATACCTTGTCGCCATGCCAGGAACGGAAGCCGTTCCAAGACTGGATGACACCTGCTTTGGGACGGAAGCGGGTACAGAGAGACTTGGCCGATTCGGTCAGAATATCCTCGTAACCCTCTTTCGGTGCGAAGCGGTTGGCGTTGCCATAACTGCAATACATCATGAAGCCGATATCATGATTGTCAGTGAATGTCTTGCAAGGTTCCATATACTTGGTATAAACCAGTGCGGAGTCTTGCAGAGCCTTGTCGCCAAGAAAATCGGAGATGTACCATAAAGTGCCGGGGAAGAATCCGGCAGTCCACAGATAGATGCTGCCTTTGGATACTGTACCGTCCTTGCGCATACTGTGGGGCATGATTCCCTTGTTTTCTTTGCCTTGTGCAGGAGTCTTCATCATCAGGTGATACTGCTTGGCGGCAAATTCCATGTTTTCTTGAATGAATGACTTCTCGGCTTCTGTTTTCTGGCTGAAAGCCGGAAAACAAAGAAGCAGAGAGAGAGAGGTTGTAATAAGTTTACTTTTCATAAATGAATTATCGATAAATAAAGTTTTATGGTCAGGATATAAACATTTGCTAAATCTATCTCAAGAGGTTACCAACCGGGGTTCTGTTCGCCCAACTCAGAATTGCGTTCGAACTCCACAGCCGGAATGGGGAACAGATAATCACGGTCAACGAATTCACGCTTAAAGATGAATTTACCCAAAATATCGTCATATTCGTAATTCAGTTTCTCCTTGGCAAGTCCCCAACGTCTAAGGTCGCTGAAACGATGGCCTTCGCAAGCCAGTTCTATAGCTCTCTCGTGCATGATGCGCTCAAACACTTCTTCCTTGCTGTGAGCTTCTAGCCAAGCGGCACCGCTGTTCAAGGCAGGCATGTTGGTGGACGGGCGTTGGCGTACCTGATTAATCAGGGCAACAGCCTCATCTTGCTGGTCGACCGCGTTGTAGCACTCGGCAAGCATCAGCAATACATCAGCATAGCGGATAAGCGGGAAGTCCACCGGTGAACTGCTACGCTCAAGTAAAATGCCGTCCATATCACCTTCCGGCACAAACTTGCGCCAATAATAATTATTGTGGTTTTGATTGTCGCGCAAGAAACCGTTGGCTTCGTTCACACCTGTAGCCAGCACATATTCCATCTCCTTAGGAGTAAATCCGTTGCAACCCAAGAAGTGAGCATATGGAGTAATCAATGTCTGTTCCATACGTGGGTCGCGGTTCTTGTAGATGGTGCGGATTTTGTCCCTGTCTGCCGGATAAGATTCAACGCTCTTCTTGTCTGTGCTCAACTTCGCCTCAAAGATGCTCTTTTGCAATGCTCTGTCACCATAGAAACCCGGATAAATCTCATCCCAGCTGAAGGGGCGGCCGTCTTTGTATTCGTACATATCGGCTAAGATGTCGGTAGGCATATTGTTGTTCCAGCAACCGCCGAAAGCGGCACGACTGCCCAAGCGGAGGCAGTAAGCCAAACCATATTCATTGTCGGCACCATTCACACATTGAATGCTGAAAATCATTTCGGCAGACTGGTCGGCTTCCAGCGTAAAGAGGTCGGGATAGCTATCGTTCAGGCGATAGCCGTAGTCACGTCCTTGAGGATCTTTTACGATTTCCTCAAAGTCAGCCTTGGCACCGGCAAAGTCCTTCGTATAAAGTTTCACCTTACCGCGCAGAGCCACGGCAGCACCACGCGTGGCGCGTCCATAGTCAGAGCTTCCCCATTTCACGGGCAATACATTCACTGCCTCATCCAAATCGTCCAAGATGAATTTCTTGGTCTCTTCGGCTGTAGTACGGGGCTTCTTCATATTCATAAACTCCTGATCTACCACAGTTGTCTCGTCATAAAGGGGCACACCACCGTAGAAGTCGAGCAAATGGAAGTAGTGGAGAGCGCGCATAAACTTGGCCTCAGCCTTATAGAGCGCTTTCTTCTCATCGCTGGTATTTACCTTGTCAATATTCTGCAACAGTAAATTGGCACGGAAAATTCCATTATAAGAACTTTGCCATTTGCTTGTGATATAGGCGGTACGGTCATTATGAGTTCCTTTGATAATGGCAGGCATCTGCCAGTTGTTGTAATCCATGGCAATTTCGCCCAGTGCATCCAAGTTGTAGTAAGCGCCGAAAGTATTTTCGTTCCGTAAGGTTTCGTACATAGCCACCATACCTTGGTATGCGTGTTCTTCGGTTTGCCAAAAGGTTCCGGAACTCGTTTTGTCATGCGGAAATTGATCCAAGTCGTAGCAGCTGCTCATCAGCCCGGCTGCTGCCAGAAGTAATATATATTTTTTCATGATGTTATTGTTGTTTGTTTAGAATGAAACGTTAAGTCCGAAGGAAGCCTGACGGATGGCAGGATAAGTCAAACCGCTTGTCTCGGGGTCCATACCTACATAATTGCTGAAAGTGAAGAAGTTCTCTAAGCTACAGAACAGACGTACACGGTTCATCGCAGCTGCGTTTGTCCACTTCTTTGGCAAGGTATATCCCATCTGGATATTCTTTATCTTCAAGTAAGATTTGTCTGTTTCCCACATATCGCTGGCACGGGTGTTACGACTGTCGTTAATAAGAAAACGGGGATACTTGGCAGGCGTGTTACGTCCTTCATACCAACGTCCGTCCGCCACTTCCTTACCGATTTGGTAAGCACTGGCCGGAAGATTGGAGGAGTGCATAGATTGGTATTGCACTTTATAGCTGCCTGTACCGGACATCAGCATAGAGAAGTCGAATCCTTTGTATTCGAAGCCCAAATTGATACCGAAGTACAGGCGGGGCTTGTTTCCGTGACCTCTTACTACGCGATCATTATCGTCGAAAACACCGTCATGGTTGGTATCTTTATAGAGTACGTCACCCAATTCCGGACGTTTGTATTGGGTGAAAGGATTTACTTTATTTCCATCTTTATCTACTGAATTAGTGGCAAGCCATTCTACATAATCCAAGTCATTCTGAGTTTCGATGATGCGGTCAATCAGCAGTACGTATTCCGACCAGATGGGTAATCCTTCCTTTAGGATAGTGTTTCCGTTATAACTCGGTTCGTTACCTTTGTACTTGGTCACTTTGTTCTCAACGAAAGTAAAGTTCGTACCAATGTTGTAGTGGAAATCATTGATTTGGTCGTTCCAGTTCAGCGTCAATTCGAAGCCGTTGTTACGCACCTTGGCACTGTTCTGACGGGGAACTTTGGCATTACCGTGTACCAACGGAGCGGGCAAGTCAATCAAGATGTCCTTGGTGTTCTTGATGAAATATTCCACGCTACCGGACAAGCGGTTGTTCAGTGTGGCAAAGTCAACGGCAAAGTTGGTAACGGCTGTACTTTCCCAAGTCAGGGCAGCATTGGCAATGGAGCTGATATAGAGCCCCGTTTGAGCTACATTGCCCAAAGCATACTTTAAGTCGTTGTAGTTGGAGATAGACATATAGTTGGCAGAATAAGGGTCATCTCCCAAATAGTTGTTGCCCAGTTCACCGTAAGACATACGGAACTTCAAGGCATCCAGCCAGCTACGGGTTTTCTCCATAAACTTTTCCTGGTCGATGCGCCATGCAGCCGAGAAGGAGGGGAAGTAACCCCAGCGGTTACCTTTCAAGAAACGTGAAGAACCGTCGGCGCGTATATTCATCTCCAACAGATATTTGTTGTCCCAACCCAAGTTGATGCGGCCGAAGTAGGAACGCATGGTCCATTCATTCTGATTTCCGGATGTGTTCGGATCAGATGTGGCACCGTCGATTACATCAACGTTTCCATTTATCGGGTCTTTTCTGCTGGCATTTATCTTGCGGTCACGAGACATCTCCTGGCTGGCACCTACCATCACATTCAAATCCAGATGCTTGTCGAAGAACTTGTTATCGTAACGGACAACCCCATCCATGAACATACGTTCTTCCTTGCGGTTATAGTTGTTGATGGAGTGTCTGGTGGCATCTGCTCTGACTATGTTATCCTGGGCAAAGTTCCAAAGGTTGATGGGCTGGGTTCTCCATGAATTGAACTTGTCGGTAAATTCGTATGAGTAAGAGCCTTGGAGAGTCAAACCTTTAACGGGAGTCAAAGTTGCATTGAATGCGCTACGGAAGTTGCGCACCTCTTTGTTGCCTTTGTTGCGATAGAGATACATAAAAGGATTGTTGACCTGAATGTCCTCACCCAGAGCCTGTGCACCTCCGAAGCGACCGTCGGGATGGCGGAGCACTACTCCCGGTGAACTGGCGTCACTATAAGTAAAGATGTCTTTTATGTTGTCGGAAGCGATGTCGTTGTTGGAGAGATAACCGTTAAGCTTGGCACCCAACGTCAACCAGCTGGCCACTTTGGCCTCTACATTGGAACGGAAGCTGTACTTCTCGTAACCGGCATTGTCAATGATACCCGGATTCTTGAGATAACCGAATGAAGTGAAGAAGGAAATCTTGTCTGTGCCACCGCTCAACGAAAGGTTGTGATTGGTGGCCACGGCTGTCTGGAACACTTCGTCCGTCCAGTCCGTATTGGGATAAAGCAGAGGATTGCGGCCTTTGTCATTTCTCCAGGCATCAATGGTTTCTTGGTTGAACTGGGCATATTCTCCTCCACCGGAATTACGATGAGCCTCGTTTCTCAGTTCCATGTAATCGGCATAGTTGGTTACAGCCTCCACTGTCTTTCCGATGGATTCCAAAGAGACGTAACCAGTATAATCTACGGAAATCTTACCCTGCTTACCCTTCTTGGTAGTAATCAGGATTACACCGTTGGCAGCACGGCTACCGTAAATGGAAGCCGAAGCGGCGTCTTTCAGCACGGTCATGCTCTCCACGTCTTGCGGAGACACGGTATTGATGTTACTCTCCACACCGTCGATGATGATGAGCGGGGCCGAGTTGTTCAGCGAGCCTTGTCCGCGCACTAGGATACTGGCGTTGTCGTTGCCTGGTACGTTGCTGCTGGATGTCACGGAAACACCTGCCGCCATACCGGCCAAACCGGAAGATAAGTTGGTGACGGGGCGCTTCTCAGCAATATCCGCCATGTTTACGGAAGATACGGATCCCGTCAGGTTTACTTTCTTCTGCGAAGCATAACCCACTACCACAACTTCATCAATCAATTCGCTGTCTTCTTGCAGCGTGATGTTGAGATTGCTTTGCGCGCCTACCTTGACAGCTTGTTCCTTGTAACCGACAAAGCTGATGACCAGCGTTGCGCCTTCGGGCACATTGTTTAATGTAAACTGACCGTCGATATTGGTAATGGAACCGTTGGTTGTTCCTTTTACCATTACATTAGCGCCAATGATGGTTTCTCCTTTATCGTCTATCACTATACCTGTAACGGTACGTCCTTGTTGTTGCACGATAAGTGAAGAGTTCACTGCATAAGAGTCGGAATGGTTTCTTCCGGTAGCATACACCGGACTTGTTGCCAATAAAAAGGCACCTCCAACTAAAAGTTTGGATAAGTTAGCATGAAACATACATCTGTCTTTTTTGTTTTGACACATAGTTTACTGTAATTTTAAGGTTTTTCATCGTTGCAAAAATAAAATCGTGAGGAATCACAGACGGACTACATTCGTTTCTTTAAGGGGAGAAAACAAACATATTCATACATTTAACACTTATTGCAAACGGGTGTATTTTGTATAGAGATGGGGTAGATTCGTACATGTATTAATGGTTAAAAAGTGTATAAACAATTGATTGCTAAGTGCCTTGCAAATTTCTATTCCACATATCCCAGCCTCCCTGTAGCACTGATATATCGTAATGTGGAAAGTGGTATGAGGGATATTATGGATAATCATTTAGGCCTGTTTAAGTGTGAATTTCGACAGGTAGTACGAAAATGTACCTAAAATTGGACGATACTTCTCTTGATTAATCTAATTTTAGGCTTCTTTTGTTCAAAGAAACTTTATTAGAATTAATCGCCATGAACAAATTTATTTTCTTGAAACTCCAAATGAACAGAAGCACAATGCTTTTATTTATGCTATTGTGGACTTGTATTGCATGGGGACAACAACCATGGTTGCAGAGTCATCCCCGCTTGTTGTTTACCGGAGCCGAGACCCCGAAAGTGAAGCAATTGATAAAAAATGACCCGCTGGCCGGAGAGCTGGCTTCCTTCCTGAAAGCGGAGGCTGACTCTGTTGCCGGATTGAAACAGCTTCCTTACGAAATGGATAAATATGGAAACATGCTCTATACGTCGAGGGGATACCTATTCAGGCTGGGTACATTGTCGCTGGCCTACCGGATGTATGGAGAGCGGAAATACCTGGACGCTGCTAACCGGGCACTTTTATGGGTGTGCGGCTATCCCGACTGGAATCCCAGACACTATCTGGACACAGCGGAAATGACTGCTGCCGTGGCCATCGCATACGACTGGCTCTATGACGAACTGCCTCGTGCCACCAAGCAATTAGTGAAAGCCTGCATCTACAAGAACGCTTTGCACCGTGTGCTGGCGGAGTATGAAAAAGGAGGGCCGGGCAGTTGGGCCAAGCGCGAGACCAACTGGAACGTGGTGTGCAACACCGGCATGGTGCTGGGAGCACTGGCCGTGGCCGAGGATTATCCGGAAGAGACCCACGCCATTCTGGAGAACGCTGCCAAGTATATGCCCAATTGCTTGAAATTGTTCGCACCGGACGGGGTGTGCTACGAAGGCCCGGCCTACTGGGGATATACCAACCGTTACCTTGCCATGTACTTGAAAGCTGTGACGGACAACGGAGGTGACAAGGGGAAGATTGCGGAATTGCCGGGCATTCCCCGCACGGCGCTTTACCAGATACGCACCCTTACGCCCTCGGGACATCCGTTCTATTTCGGAAACGCGGGTATCGGACATGAATCTTTCGGCGGTCCTGCCTATTTCCTTTACAGCAAAATGTTTCACCAACCCGAAGTGGCTGCATGGAACCGGAACGAGGTGAGCAAAGCACTGTATGGCACCCGGATGTTCGATCAGGTATTTTTCCTCTCCTTGCCATGGTTCGACACCGCTTCTGTGGAGGAAGTAAGCACTGTGCCTGCTCTGGAGGTCTATCACAACAAGATAAACGACATAGTGGTGTTCAACGGAGACCATAGAAAGAAAGGTTCCGTATATCTGGCTGCCAAAGGCGGATTGCCCAACCAGGCACATCAGCAGATGGACTGCGGCACGTTCATCGTGGAGAGCGACGGTGTGCTCTGGACGGAAGACCTCGGAGCGGACGATTACGACCTGCCCGGATTCTGGGATGGGAAGCCCGGTGGAGAGCGTTGGAAGTATTTCCGTAACAACAACTTCTCGCACAATGTCATCAACATAGACCATAGCTTGCAATATGCCAACGGACACGCTTTTGTTTGCGAGGAGCAACCGGAAGTCAAGCAGCCTTTCGCCACATTGAACCTGTGTGAGGTGTATCGGGAAAAGGCAAAGAGCGCATACCGCAAATTCACGTTGATTGACGACCGCACCATGGAAGTGGAGGATGAAGTCGAACTGCTTGATGCCTCTTCCAGAGTGACATGGGTGGCCGGTACAAAAGCTGAGGTAAAAGCAAACGGCAACAAGGCTGTCTTCGTGCGCAACGGCAAACGCTTCTACATGCAGATAGTGGCTCCGGCAGGAGCGGTGTTCAAGACTTATCCCGCCAAGAACACATACAAAGGTGAGAAGCCCATCAAGGGCATTACGATGCTGGAGGCGGAATGTATGTTCAAAGGAACTTCCGGTAAGGTGATTGTACGCATGAGCAGCCGGAAGCTTTAACGGAATGGCAGGTTTCAAACAACTTTTTAAAACCTTCCCCCAAAAACAGAAAAACAATGATGAAGAAACTGATTTCACTCTTCCATGTGCGTGTCGAGAAGGACACGATAGGTGGTATCAATGACCCGCGCCATGCTGAGTTTGCCGACCAATATGAGAAAGAAAAGACGATAGAGCGCAAAAAGATAAAGGATATCCGGGTGGAGCGAGGCAGAAGCGTGACCAAATTGGACAGTTTCCGATTCAAGTCCAAACAGGATGGATGCCATTTCTTGGTCTATACTATTTAAAAAATAAAATTCACTTTAAAAAACAAAATCAGTATGAAGAAATTCTTGTTATCTATTCTCATGGGGTGCTCTCTCTTGGAGGCAGCTGCCCAAACCGCATTCACCGTAAACCATGGCCCTTATCTGCAAGAAGTGACGCAGGACGGAGCTACCATCGTGTTCACCACTTCCCGGAAGGCATTCTCCTGGGTGGAGCTGAAACAGCATGATGCACCGGAAGCTGAGGCCGTGAAGCATTTCAACTCGAAAGACGGGCTGAAAGAGGCCTGGAACACCTTCAGTTTGGTGCGCGTGGAGCATCTGAAACCGGGCACAAGCTACGACTATCGCATTATCTCCAAGGAGATGCGCTCGTTTCAGCCCTACAAGGTGGTATATGGTGACAGTATTGCCACGAAGTGGCATACCTTCTCTACCATAGACCCACAGAAGAGGGGAGGTTCTTTTTTTATCACCAGCGACATGCACTTCGATGCCGCTAAACTGGAGAAACTGCTTCATGCGGCAGACTACCGGACATGCGATGCTTTCTTCTATGCTGGTGACATGACCAGCTACATAGATAAGTTCGAAATTCCGTTCACTTCGTTCATCGACACCAGCGTCAAGCTGTTCGCATCGTCCGTCCCGTTTGAGGTGGTGAGGGGCAACCACGAGACACGCGGCAACCTGGCACGCACCTATTCTTCTTATTTCCCGAAGAAGAACGGGAAGATTTACGGTTCCTGCCTGCTGGGCGACGTGATGGTGGTGATGCTGGACAGCGGTGAGGACAAGGCGGAGAACCATTGGGTATATGCCGGGCTGAACGACTATGATGCCTATCGCACGGAACAGGCCGAATGGCTGAAGGAACTGATGAATACCAAGGAGTATAAAAAGGCCAAATACCGCATTGTCATTTCCCACTTCCCCATGGTGATGAGCCAACAATGGAAGGACGAGAAAGAATGGGTAGGCTGGGAAGACGCTATACGCAAGTTTTTGCCTGTCTTGAACAAGGGGAACGTGGATCTCTTGGTGTCGGGACATACTCACCGGTATTTTTTCCATGAACAGAATGTGGACGGAAATAATTTCCCCGTGCTGGAGCAGGGTGAAAGCTCTGCCGTGCGTTTGGAACTGCACGGAGGCAAGGTGCAGTTTCAAGTTATAGGGGTGGATGGAAAGATACTGATGGAGAAAACCATAAGCAAGAAGTAAGTCTGTCATTCCACAATTTTCATCCGGTTCACCCCATTTGAATCCTCAGGAATATAGCGCCCGGCAAGAGTATGGTTGTCTATCTGTTTGACTACTTTCAGATAGGTGCCATTCTACATGATTTGGATATCCTTATTCAGTTGCTCTCTAAGGGTGATAAGGAACTTCCCTTTATATTTGCCCAGGATTTGTTGCATTCTTCAGAAAATAGCCTTCCGGCTTTTGTGGAATCTGCTTCCGGTAGTTCCTAACCGTTTTATCGTCTTTGGTTCCGATGTATATGCGGAAATCGGCCTTAGGGAATTCTCCCGGCATTAATGAACGGAGCAGGGACAACGTGTTTTCGGTACTCAGGGAGTTACCGGACAGCAGTTGGTATTACAGGGAAATGTTGATGGAGTCATCTTGGGAAATATATTTGGGGGAGTGGATTGTATTCGGAATTCCTGTGCATGGATGGTTGCAGTTGCCAATAAACAGAAAGTGCCGAGTAGCAGTAGTTTCTTTTTCATAATGGATAAATTTGTAAATATGGAGAGAATAATGTGAATATGCCATATACATTCTTTATTTTTTAGCAGCCTCTGTACTCTTGGGGTGTCTGGTTGAAGTGAGCTTTAAAACAATGCCTGAAATAGCGTAGCGAGTTGAATCCTGTCTGGTAGGCTATTTCTGTTATTTGTAGCTCCGGACTGCTTTTCAGCAGTTCCGCGGCAAGCTTCAGACGGTTGTTCAAAATAAATTCATTGGGTGTCATGCAGCTTAAAGCTCTTAGTTTGTTGTAGAGTGAACTGCGGCTTACAGCCAATTCTTTGGCTAGCATATTGACATCAAAAGCCGGGTCGGCCAGATGCTTCTTTACTATATCTTCCAGTTTAGTCAGGAATTTGGCGTCAATGGGATTTAAAGCTAATGCCTGTATTTCTGTTTCTGCCGGGATGCCGGCAGAGATATCCTTTCCGAATTTCTGTTTCAGAAGTTTCCGGTTGCGTATGATATTGGCTATATGTCCCAGTAGCATTTTGCTATTGAAAGGTTTCTCGATGTAGTCATCAGCGCCGCACTGCAGACCTTCCATTTTTTTGTTGTCGGAAGTCAAGGCCGTCAGCAGTACAACGGGGATATGGCATAGTTCAAAATTGTTTTTGATTTTGGAACACATTTCGATGCCGGACATTTCAGGCATCATGATGTCGCTCAGGATAAGTTCCGGACGTTCTTCCATCGCTTTTTGCAGTCCTTCTTTGCCGTTCATGGCGATGGATACCCGGTATAGCGGTGATAATAAAGAAGTTAGTACCTGCAATAGCTCTTCGTTGTCTTCCACTACTAATATGCAATCTTTGTCTGTGGGATTCTCTTGCGTTCCGGATTCTTCTTCTGTCTTTTCCATACAGTTTTCCTTCCCGGTGTTTTCTTCGTAAGGGACGGCATAGTCATAACCGGATGTTTCTTGGGTGGTAAACGTTACATAGTTGTCTTCTTGGAAGAGATTGTCTTTGGGTAAAGTAACGGTGAAGATGGTTCCGTATTGAAGGGCGCTTTGTACGCTGATTTTACCATGGTGGAGTGCCACCACTCCCTTTGACAGGGCCAGCCCTATGCCGCTGCCCGGAGAGGAGACAGCGGTATCTACTTGATAGAAACGGTCGAAAATGTATGGTAGCGCTTCTTGTGGAATGCCTTCACCCGTATCTATTACTTTGATTTCGACTGTTGTTTCCTTTTCGTGAATCTGCAACTCTATCTTACCTTTTTCAGGAGTATGCTTGAAGGCGTTTGACAGTAGGTTGGAGAATACTTTTCTCAGTTGTCGTCCGTCGCACCAGCACATCAGACTTTCTGTATCTGTCTGAAAATCAAAATGTATGTTCTGCAGCAGTGCTTGGTCGGTAAAGTCCAGATGGATTTGCTTTAGATAAGCTACAATGTCAAGCTGGCATACGTGTAGTTGCAACTTGCCTTGTTCCATTTTTCTGAAGTCAAGCAATTCGGATATCAGTTCCCTGAACTGAAAGGTATTTTTATAGATTTTCTGCAGGCGCGCCCGTAAGAACGGGGAATGGTTGCCGGACTGTAGCAGGGCTTCTATTTGTGAAATAATCAATGTCAAAGGGGTACGGAACTCATGTGAGATGTTGGCAAAGAATTGGAGTTTGGCCTGTATGAGCTCTTCATTTTTTTCTTTTTCAAGCTTTTCCTGTGCCAGCGAGGCGCGCAGCTGCATTCTGGTTTGCCAGTTGCTCAAGAGGATATAGACCATGGCTGCTATGATGCTTATATAGATAAGGTATGCCAGCCAGGTGGCCCACCAAGGAGAGTGGATCACAATGGATAATTCGATGGAGTGTACGTCGTCAAGTGAACCTTGCTGCTTTTCGCGTACGACAAGTTTGTATTTGCCTGGATTTAAATTGGTATATACAATCGTGTGGTTATAACTGGTACTCCACTCTTTGCTGAAACCTTCCAGCCGATATTCGTAGATTTTTCTGTCGGTGTTGTTTATATAGCTGTTGGAAGCAACAGTGATTAAAATGTTGTTTTCATTGTATTTTAGGTTTATCCGGTTGGCAAAAGGCAGCGCAGTGTCCAATATGTGGTTGGGCGTTTCGCATGAAATTAATCTGTCATTGACCGCCAAGGATGAAAAATACAGGTTGTATTGAGGTAATGGCGTAAGGAGGGAGGTGTTCATGAAGGAGGTCATGCCCGAAGCGCCTCCGACGAATGTTTCTCCATTACGGCAGACCAATAAACCGCATCCGTCGTTGATTGCTGATAAATGCAATTGGCTCTCGGCATCGATCATCCTCATTTCCCGGGTCTCGGGATGATAGATGAGCAAGCCCTTTTCATTGGAAATGGCTAGATAGCCGTGTGGAGTTACTGACAGGTTATAGCAGTAGTGGATATTGGAAACGGTGCACTGTTCAAAACAGTTTTCCTTGGAATTGAACTTATACAGGCCTGTGCCGTAGGTTCCCAAGTATAGAGTACCGTCGGGATATTCCGCCATTTCCAATACCTGAAATTTTCCTAAACCTTTTTCTCCATACTTATAGATGTATTTTTCCTTGGGGTTTTGCATATTGATTCTAACAATTTGCTTATGTTGGGCAATCCAGATGTTTTTTTTTGAATCAATCAGGAAAGAAGATCCTTCTCCGTGCGTTTCTTGAATGGATGGATATAGATAGTCGGTAGTTCCGGTCTGCAAGTTTTTTACAAGCATTCCTTTGCTGGAGAGTATGTAAAGGCTGTCTCCCCGCAAGGTTATTTTAGAAAGGGATGTCCCGGCGTCTTCCATATGATATTTTATTTTTCTTGTGGGAATGTCAAAACAAAAAAAGCCTTGTTTATGGGTTCCTACATAGAGACAATCGCGAAGCTTGTCATATTCTATACATTTTAAATTGTTGAAAGATAGTTCTTTAGTTTTAAGTTCTGTAAAATAGTGAGTAAATAGCCTTGTCTTCCTGTTTAAATAATTTAATCCTCCTCCTTCTGTACAAATCCAGATGTCTCCCCTTTTATCTTCTACCATATTGCCTACAAAAAAGAAACTGAGGCAATCTGCTCTGTTAGCATTTTCGGAATAATGTCTGAAGAAATTCATTTGGGGATTGAAGTACTGTACACCCCCATAATAGGTGCCTGCCCAAATGGTACCCTGCGAGTCTTTATAGAGTGAGAATATGGAGGAGTGTTTCAGGTTGCCGGGTTGCGTATCCTTTTTATAATATGACACGTTTCCTGCTGTGTCTATCTTGTTCAAACCATTGAAAGTTCCTATCCAGATGGAACCTTCATTGTCCTCTACAAAGCACCGTACATCATTGTTGGACAATGCAAAATCCTTCTCTATGACAAATTTCTGGCTGATTCCGTTTTCTATCTTGTACATGCCTTGGCGGAATGCCGCTATCCACATTCTGCCTTTTGTATCCCTATAAAGTGAATGGACATTGACTTCGGCAATGACACATACCGGCGTAGGGTTAATTAGGTTGTCTATACGATACAGTCCGCTTGAAGTACCGAGCCATAGACAATCGTTGGTATCTGAATAAAGGCTGGTTATATATTGGTTTGGTTTGAGACGATAGACAAAGGAGAACTGTTCTTTGACCGGATTCCACTTAAAGACGGAATCTTGTGTTGCTGCCCACACGGTATGGCCTTGTACATGGAGGCAGTTGACTTTCCGTTGCAAAGGGGAGAACTGCTCTTTGTGAAGGTCATAATGGAAGAGTACATTGTCTGAAGTAAAGAAGATATTTCCTTGTTTGTCACTTACAAGATTATGGATTTCATTCCCCAAAAAAAATCTAGTGGGCTCTGGCGATGGTTTATAGACAGTCATAGAGTTGCCGTCATAGCAGCCTAGTCCTTCTAAGGTACCAAACCACATTCTCCCTAATTCATCCTGGCAAATGGACATCACTGAAATTTGGGGCAATCCGTCTGTCTTGCCTATATGTTTGAAATAGACATTTCCTTGAAGCATAAGGGATACGACTAGAAACAGGTATAACAGTAAACCTTTTTTCATAACATTAAGGGCATTTTACTTTTAGGTTGAATATTTGAAAGGGCAAAAATAATGTTTTCGTTATAACAATAGTTCGTTAAACTTTAAATTAACAAATAGAAAATAATATTGTGTTCCTGCTGTGTTCCCATGAATTCAAAATAAAAAAAGACCGCCAAGAGTGGAAGCCTCCTAACAGTCTAAATCTTCTTTGTAGCGGGACCCGGGATTGAACCGGGGACCTCATGATTATGAATCATGCGCTCTAACCAGCTGAGCTATCCCGCCATTATTTCTCGATTGCGGGTGCAAAGATATAGCTTTTATTTAAATTGCCAAAACTTTTATGGATATTTTCTGCTTTTTCTTTTGATGATATAGTACTGAAGTGGTTGGTAGTGCTTTTTGTTGAAAGCATTTGTGTCACATTGTCAATGAATTAGAGGCGTGTGAAAAGGAAGATATAAATAATTTTGATGATTTGTATTCTGTAATTAGAAAAAAGTATTTATCTTGGCGGGCGCAATAAAAAGAAGAATAGACTATGGAAAGAAAGAAAATACATTTGGAATATCTCTTGAATGCAACTTCTAAAAGTATTCTTTGGGCAGCGATAAGTACTCCTACAGGTTTAGAGGGTTGGTTTGCTGATAGGGTTCAGTCAGACGATAGAATAGTGACCTTTTTTTGGGGAAAAACAGAAAAACGTGATGCCGAGATTATTGCCGTGCGGGCGTATTCATTCATTCGCTTTCGTTGGCTGGATGATGGGAACGGGCGTGAATACTTTGAACTGAAAATGACAAACAATGAACTGACCAATGATTTCGTGTTGGAAATAACAGATTTTGCTGATGCGAATGAAGTGGGGGATTTGCGTGAATTATGGGAATCACAAGTGGATACTTTGCGAAGAACTTGTGGTTTTTAGTTAACTTTAGATTAAAAATTTCCCGTACTCCCTTTTTTGTACTACTTTTGTGCTCTCATTGCATGAAACGAGTAAAATGCTGCGCATAAAAAAGTTAGATATATTTGTTCTGAAGAGCTTTTGCATGCTCTTTATGGGTACTTTTTTCATCTGCCTCTTCATCTTTATGATGCAGTTTTTATGGAGGTATGTGGATGAAATGGTAGGAAAAGGATTGGAGATGACTGTCCTTGCACAGTTTTTCTTTTATTCTGCGCTTTCGTTGGTACCTGCGTCGTTGCCGCTGGCTATTCTGCTGGCTGCCCTTATCACCTTTGGAAATTTCGGAGAACGTTTTGAATTGCTTGCCATGAAGGCGGCCGGTATTTCTTTGTTGAAAATCGTGCGGCCACTGATTATCTTTATTTGCTTCATTTGTTGTGTCTCTTTCTATTTCCAAAATGTCGTAGGGCCAAAAGCCCAAACAAAATTATGGACTTTGCTTATTTCCATGAAGCAGAAATCTCCCGAAGTGGATATTCCTGAAGGTGTGTTCTACGATGAAATAGATGGTTATAATCTGTATGTGAAGCATAAGAACCGCAAAACTGGTATGCTGTATGACGTACTGATATATAATTTTGAGAAAGGTTTTGAGAATGCTCAAGTTATCAAGTCTGATTCGGGACGTCTGGAGATGACGGCTGACAAACAGCATTTATATTTGCATTTATACAATGGTGAGCAGTTTGAGAATCTGAAATCGCAGAATATGAACCAGAGGAATGTGCCTTACCGGCGTGAGACATTCCGCGAAAAACATGCAATCATTGAGTTTGATTCGGATTTCAATATGGTGGATGCAGGCATCATGAGTAATCAGTCCAACAGTAAGGATATGAGAATGCTGCAGGCAGACATTGACTCCATGAAATTGCAGAATGACAGTGTGGGGCGTAGTTATTATAAAGAAGCTATGGCAGGAACTTATAAGGTAACAGCCAGCTTGTCTAAAGAGGATACATTGAAGATTGAAAAGGCTTATTTAGGTGAGTATAATGTAGACAGCCTCTACAATGTGGCTACTTTGATGCAGAAACAGAAGGTTATATCCACAGCCGTTAGCCGTGCAGAGAGTGCGGGGAGTGACTGGAGTTTTAAGAGCTTTAATATATCGCAGACCGAAAGCAGTCTTCGACGACACATGACTTCTTGGCATGAGAAACTGACTCTTTCTCTGGCATGTCTCATCTTCTTCTTTATTGGTGCACCACTCGGAGGAATTATCCGTAAAGGGGGCTTGGGAATGCCGGTGGTGGTTTCTGTATTGATTTTTATTATCTATTACATCATTAACAATACAGGGTATAAAATGGCCCGTGACGGACAGTGGGTGGTCTGGATGGGTATGTGGACCAGTACTGCTGTCTTAGCCCCATTGGGTGCATTCCTGACATATAAATCCAACAATGATTCAGTGGTATTGAATGCCGATGCCTATATAAATTGGTTCAAGAAGGTTGTGGGCATTCGTAGCGTACGGCATCTGTTCCGTAAGGAAGTTATCATTCACGACCCTGACTATGCACGCATTCCGGAAGAATTGAAGGCTTTGTCAGCCGACTGCCGTGAATATGCCGATAAGAAAGGTCTGAAACGTGCTCCAAATTATTTTAGATTGTGGATGACTGATAACCAGGATGAGGCAATGGAGGGTATTAACGAACGTCTGGAAAACCTGATAGATGAATTGTCTAACACAAAGTCTGTCACTCTGTTGACTGCACTGAACACTTATCCAGTCATTCCGGTCCGTGCGCATGTCCGCCCGTTCCGCAATTATTGGCCGAACCTGCTTTGCGGAGTTGTTCTCCCGATAGGCTTGTTCTTTTATTTCCGTATATGGGCATTCCGTATCCGTTTGAATAAGGATATGGAGCGGATTATCAAGACGAATGAAGATGTGATTGGAATCATAGAAAGAGATCAGAATAAATAAAAACAAAATAGATTATGGAAAATGTAAAGTTGAATACGATAGAAGAGGCCATTGAAGACTTCAAAGCCGGTGAATTTGTGATTGTTGTGGATGATGAGGACCGTGAGAATGAGGGTGATTTGATAATTGCAGCTGAAAAGATTACACCGGAGAAAGTAAACTTTATGTTGAAACATGCCCGTGGCGTACTCTGTGCACCTGTTACCGTTTCGCGTTGCCGTGAGTTGGATTTACCGCATCAGGTATCGGATAACACTTCTGTACTGGGTACTCCTTTCACGGTGACCATTGACAAGCTGGAAGGTTGTAGTACAGGTGTTTCTGCGGCAGATCGTGCTGCTACTATCCAGGCGTTGGCCGATCCGGCTTCTACTCCGGCAACTTTCGGACGTCCCGGTCACATTAATCCGTTGTATGCCCAAGAGAAAGGTGTGTTGCGTCGTGCAGGACATACGGAAGCGACTATTGATATGGCTCGTCTGGCTGGGCTTTATCCGGCCGGTGCTCTTATGGAGATAATGAATGACGACGGGACAATGGCACGCTTGCCCGAGTTGCGACGGATGGCGGATGAATTTGGATTGAAGTTGATTTCTATCCGTGACCTGATTGCCTACCGTTTGAAGCAGGAATCTATTGTGGAAAAAGGTGTGGAAGTAGATATGCCTACAGACCACGGTCATTTCCGTTTGATTCCTTTCTGCCAGAAATCGAACGGCTTGGAACATGTTGCCTTGTTTAAAGGTACGTGGGAACAGGATGAACCGATTCTGGTACGTGTACACTCTTCGTGTGCAACGGGAGATATTTTTGGTTCCAAGCGTTGCGATTGCGGCGAGCAGTTGCATAAGGCAATGGAAATGATAGAGAAAGCAGGTAAGGGAGTAATCGTGTATCTGAATCAGGAAGGTCGCGGCATTGGCTTGATGGAAAAAATGAAAGCCTATAAATTGCAGGAAGAAGGCATGGATACTGTAGAAGCTAATATTTGCTTGGGACATCTGGTGGATGAACGTGATTATGGTGTAGGTGCCCAGATTCTTCGTGAGATAGGAGTACACAAAATGCGGCTGATGACCAATAATCCCGTGAAACGCGTGGGCTTGGAGGCTTACGGTTTGGAAATAACGGAGAACGTTGCTATCGAGATTACTCCGAATCCATACAACGAGCGTTACCTCCGTACCAAGAAGGAACGTATGGGACATACACTCCATTTCAATAAGTAACTGTCTTTTTGTTTTCTTATATCAAAGAAAATCGCTTATTTTGCAACCGGATTTGCGTAACAATCATTAAATAGTAACAAAATGAATCAATTATCAGATCGTTTAAACAGTTTGTCGCCTTCTGCGACACTGGCTATGTCTCAAAAGAGCGCAGAGCTGAAGGCTCAAGGCGTAGACGTAATTAACCTGAGTGTGGGAGAACCGGACTTCAATACTCCCGACCACATTAAAGAGGCTGCGAAAAAGGCGATAGACGATAACTTTTCTCGCTATTCTCCGGTGCCGGGTTATCCTGCCTTGCGTAATGCAATTGTAGAGAAGTTGAAGAAGGAAAACGGTCTGGAATATACCGCCGCACAAATTTCTTGCGCCAATGGTGCCAAGCAGTCGGTTTGCAATGCAATTCTGGTATTGGTGAATCCGGGTGACGAAGTAATTGTACCTGCTCCCTATTGGGTCAGTTATCCGGAAATGGTAAAATTGGCCGAGGGTACACCGGTTATCGTACCAGCAGGTATCGACCAGGACTTTAAGATAACACCTGCACAACTGGAGGCTGCCATCAGCCCGAAGACAAAGGTGCTGATTCTTTGTTCTCCTTCTAATCCTACGGGTTCGGTGTACAGCAAGGAGGAGTTGGCAGGCCTGGCCGCAGTATTGGCAAAGTATCCTCAGGTTGTTGTGATTGCTGATGAGATTTACGAACACATCAATTATATCGGCGAGCATCAGAGTATAGCGCAATTCCCCGAAATGAAAGAGCGTACGGTCATTGTGAATGGTGTTTCCAAAGCATATGCAATGACCGGTTGGCGTATCGGTTTCATTGCAGGTCCGGAATGGCTTGTGAAGGCTTGCAATAAATTGCAGGGACAGTATACTTCCGGTCCTTGTTCTGTATCTCAGAAGGCTGCTGAGGCTGCTTATGCGGGTACACAAGCTCCGGTGGAAAAAATGCGTAAGGCTTTCGAGCGTCGTCGTGATTTGATTGTAAAGTTGGCTAAGGAAGTTCCTGGTTTTGAGGTGAATGTACCGGAAGGCGCTTTCTATCTGTTCCCTAAATGTGATTCATTCTTTGGCAAATCTGCCGGTGAACGTAAAATCAATGATTCGGATGATTTGGCCATGTATCTGTTGGAAGTAGCTCATGTGGCTTGTGTAGGTGGTGCCTCTTTCGGAGCTCCCGAATGCATTCGGATGAGTTATGCAACCAGCGATGAAAATATAGTTGAAGCTATTCGTCGTATAAAAGAAGCACTGGCTAATCTGAAGTGATTCTAGCTTCTTCTACAAACTTATTTTAGCAAGACATCTGTCATGCTGTCACGAACAGTTCGTTTCATCAAAGCGAACTGTTCGTTTTGTTATGGCGAACACTCAGTTTCATTTAAGTAAACATTTTGTTTCATGTCGTATAAACACCTTGTTCCATACTGCACGAACATTTTATTTTCTACTGATGGAACAAAGTGTTCATATCTGTGAACTAACGTATTATCCGTATGTAGAAAATAACTATGAGGGGGGAGACTACTGAATCCTACGTGGGGATATAAAAAAAGCGCAGGCAATTTATCTGCCCACGCTTTTGTTTTTGATACTGGGATTGTATTATTCTCCCGGATGAATTGCTTCAGAAGGACAAACATCTGCACAAGTACCACACTCTGTGCAAGTCTCGGGGTCGATATGATAGATATCACCTTCAGAGATAGCGCCAACCGGACACTCGTCGATACAAGTTCCGCAAGCAATACAATCATCACTAATTACGTAAGCCATTTTCTTTTAGATTTAAATTATTATTAGTACTAATTCGTTCGGCAAAAATAGTGGTTTTCTTTATTAGTTGCTATCAATCTTGACTAAAAAACGTATAATTTGTATATCGTCTAAATAAGAATTCAAGAAAGCGGCATAGTATACCGCAGAGACTGAAAAATGTTTGTTTTTGAACTTTTTGTAAATGGATTGTTCTGATATTATTGGATTTAGCTGGAACTTAAACCGGTTTTCAGCTTTTAAGAAAGAGTAGGATAGGTAAAAGTAATCACTGCGATTTCTCTTTCTTCGGCATTTTCGGTTTGACAGATACCTTTGAAAGCTTTTGTCGATAGATCAATCTGAGTGGCAAGGGAGGCAGACCAGTCAGTTCAAAAGCCTTATTCAAGTAGCTGATTCCTTCCTGATATAGATTTCCAATTTTGGGATACCGGCTGGAGAAGCAAGATATATACGTAGCAGGTTCTCTTATTCAACTTTTCAAAACGTTGGAAAATATTGGCTTGCTTGTCTTTGGGAATGTGGCAACCGGTATCTGTTACCGTGAATAGTACGGTGTTGTCCGTTTCTTTTTCCAGCTTTAGTACAATGTTGCCTTGCAGGGTGAATTTGGTAGCATTTATCAGTAGGTTAATCTGGATTTGCTGTAGACGTGACCGTCAGCCTCTGTCTCAATAGCTCCATATAACCGTTCTCAAAATGCTTGTTTGCCTCTTTTGTTTATTGCCTGCGAAAATAAATATAAACGAGTAAAAAAATAGATGGATGTTTTATTCTTTATAATCAATTTGTTAGCAACTTTATGAGACGATTGGAAGGGATTAGTACAGTTCCAACCCAAACTCCTCTTTTAGTTGTAACAGGGCGCTATTCTTTTGTGCCATCATCTGGAATTTTTCAACGCGCCCATAGGCACGTACCTTTTCAGCAGGAGCACTAATCCGGACAATCATGGTGATTTTGCGGTTCTTTAGCCGGGTACGTAGGTAATTTTGCAGAGTGGGTATCATGCTGGTAAATTCCTTGGCAACGATTTCATTGTCTACCACGGCTTCAAAAGTTGTGTCATTTATTAACGTGATGCGCATGTTTTGCATGCGTTTGGCTATGGCTACTTGCTCCTTGGGCATACGTCCGGCATACTCCTGCCAGTAATAATTCAAATCTCTTTCATTGAAGATGTAGTCTTCTTCCGGTTGTGCTGCTTGGTGGGCGGCAGTAGAGTTAGATGAAGGGGTTTTTTGTTCTTCTTCTATATGGGGGCGTTTGATGGACACCCCTAATCCGGACATTTTCATGACCGGGATTTTTTTCTCTTCTCTCCCTTGCGCCATTAATACGGCAGTAGGTGTAGTATGTGGAGTTGTTGCATTACCCTGCTGTGTAGCAGCAGGTTGGGTAGTGCTGCTTGTTTGTACTGCCGGCTGTGCGGTTTGTTGGGGCATGGCAGTAGTGGCCTGTGGCTGCTGAGCGACGGCAGGCTGCGTGAATATAGGTTTTATAACTTGCTTAGGGCTGCGCCCATTGGCATCGTCTTCCCCCTCGACGGTCAGTTGTGTCACTTGTATCAGAGTGAGCTCTACTAGTAGCCGTTTGTTTTTACTGGCACGGTAGTTCAGGTCACAATCGTTGCAGAGCTTCATGGCACGGTAAAGAAAGGGGAGGGGACATTGCTGTGCCTGTGCCTGATAACGTTCGCGTATGCTTGCGCCCACTTCAAGCAGTGGCAGTGTCGCCGGGTCTTTGCTGACAAGCAAGTCACGTAGGTGGGATGAAAGTCCGGTGATGAAGTGGCTGCCGTCGAAGCCTTTGTTGAGCACATCGTTCAGTAATAGCAACGCGTTACTGATTTTGTTCTCGAGAAAGAATCCGGTTAGTTTGAAGTAGTATTCATAGTCCAGTACATTGAGGTTTTCAATCACACTTTTATAGGTGATATGTCCTCCGGTGAAGCTTACCACTTGGTCGAAGATGGATAGTGCGTCGCGCATACCGCCGTCTGCTTTGAGGGCTATTACATTCAATGCTTCCGGCTCAGCAGTGATGCCTTCTTTGGAGGCGACGTATGCGAGGTGTGCTACAGTATCTTCCACGCCAATCCGGCTGAAATCATATATTTGGCAGCGTGAAAGGATGGTGGGCAGTATCTTGTGTTTCTCGGTAGTGGCAAGGATGAATATGGCATGGCGTGGAGGCTCTTCCAGTGTTTTAAGGAAAGCATTGAAAGCCGAGGCGGACAACATATGTACCTCATCAATAATATATACTTTGTATTTACCTATCTGAGGTGGTATGCGTACCTGCTCCACCAATTGGCGGATGTCATCGACAGAGTTGTTTGAGGCGGCATCCAGCTCATGGATATTGTAGGAGCGCTGCTCATTGAAAGCAGTACAGGATTCACACTGGTTGCATGCCTCACCGTCTGCTGTGGGACTCATGCAGTTGATTGTTTTAGCAAAGATACGGGCGCAAGTTGTTTTTCCCACGCCTCTCGGGCCGCAAAAAAGATAGGCATGCGCCAGTTTTCCGGTGGAAATGGCATTCTTCAAGGTAGTGGTCAGTGCACGTTGGCCTACTACAGACTCAAAGGTCGAGGGACGATATTTCCGTGCAGATACAATATAGTTTTCCATATTCGGGATATTCTTTGCTTTTTGTGCAAATGTACACAAAAAAAAGAAATCTTTCGGTTATTCCTCTTATCTTTGTGACGTGAAGTTATATGATGGGAAGCTCCATCATGAATGATAAATTGCTAAATAGTAGATGACGAGATGGATAAACTTGCTTCTCTTTGGTCTTTTGTCCGCAAGCATAAATATCTGATTACGCTTGCGTTGTTTGCTGTAATTATCGGGTTTCTGGACGAGAATAGCGTGGTACGCCGTCTGGGTTATGCCCGGGAAGAAAGCCGCCTGCGCGATGAAATAGAAAAGTACCGTAAGGAATATGAAGAGAATACCGAACGACTCAATGAGCTTGCCGTTGACTCCGGTGCCATCGAACAGATTGCCCGTGAGAAGTATCTGATGAAAAAGCCCAATGAGGATATTTATGTATTTGAAGAAGATTTAGAAAAATGAAACAACTGATATCCGCCCTTTTTGCAGTAGGGGCCGTGATGCTCTTGGCAGGAGCTACCGTTTATATCACGGGATGGCCTCTTTCACCTTATATATATACTATCGGTGCTACGATGGTTGCTTTGGCCCAAATCAATTCTCCGTCCAAGTGCAGAAGTTCCATAGTCAAACGTTTGCGCCGGCAGCAAATATTCGGTGCGCTTTTGCTGGTACTTACGGGGGCGTTCATGCTCTTTACAAGGGGCAATGAATGGATTGTGTCTCTGACGATAGCTGCTCTTCTTGAACTTTATACCTCGGTGCGCATTCCGCAGGAAGAAGCGAAGGAAGGGTTGGATTAATCCAAAGCCATATATTCAGCATAAGCAAGAGGGGCTGAACTCTTTTATAGAGCCAGCCCTTTTTCTGCTATTCTTCAGCGTTATTCGTCTATCTTTCTACCTTTTCTACTGTCAAAACTGCTGAAGAGACACCTGCCGTTACGTCAACTGTGAACCGGTAAGTGACACCGTTTTCCAAGCTTTTGCCTTCTACAAGGCCCAAGTTGCCGGCATCACGTCCATTGGCACCGTCACCTATAAATACAAGGTCACTGGTGGTGGACAAGGCGTCATTCTTATATTCACCTCCCCAACCTTGTTGGTGGAAGAATTTGAAGTTGATGTTATCAGATTTGATCTGCTCTCCCGCTACTACTGTTACTTGATACTTCTTCGCTTCAATCTGTGACATGCAGAGCCCTTTTTCTGTAGTCCAACCTACGGCATTGGTTGTTACGGAGGGTTTACCGATACCGTCACCAATAATCCAGAGGGCACCAGTTCCGTCACCGTTCAGAGAGTCGGTGCTTGTTCCGTTCATTTTCAATACTTCCAGATAATTTAGGGCCAGGTTGGCAATGACGCGATAAGTTCCATCAATGGACAGGAACTTTAGCGAACCGTCTTCATCTTTTTCGAAAAAGTCGGGGTCTATCCAGTATTGGTCGAAGTTGGGAATGTTTGTAGTGATATTGTCTCCTTGCTTCAGATTGAGATCGATGCTGTAATGGTCATCATCCACCATCTCCATTTCAGAACCGTTCAGCAGTAGCTTTACAAAAGGAGCGGCTGCATAAGTCAACGTATTGAAGGATATGGAATATTCTCCAGCTGACAGGTTGGAGAAGGTAATTTCACTGGAGGTACCTTGTGCAATGGCGCCGTTGCTCCATCCGAAGTTGATTTCATTCCCGTTGGCGCCTACTTTAGGAGCTTTGATGTAACCTTTCACTTTTTGTGCAAATTCACCGGTCACGCTATACTGATTGGCTGCGACTTTTTCCATGCGGTATTCCTGGTCTCCTGAAACTAGAGTCAGGTAAGGGAAGTCTGGACGGCTCAGCGCCACATCATAACTTTTCTCTGTAATTGTGAAATTGGTGTTCTGCAGAATGAACTTCAGTGTGGCCGTTCCGTTGGGAATATTTGTCAGGTAGGGAACAAAGATTTTTCCGGTATAGTCTTGACCGTTCACTTTTGTACGGATTACAGTCTCTGACACCATTTCGTCGCTGAAGTATAACCGCGCTTTTAACGTGGAAAGAGGTACATCTGCGTCCGATGCCTTGATTGTAAAAGGCAGGCTGTCTCCGAACAAGGCTGAAGAAGGTTCTGCTTGAAAGTTCATTGTCGGGTTGCCGGGAACCGGATTGTCATCGCTGCAAGCATTCAGCATGGTTATGCCTACCATTGCCATTAGATAGTATTTTAAGCTTTTCATTATAATCTTCTATTTAAATTATTAGTTTTATTTTTTCCAACGGTAAGAAATGATTGCTTTGGCCGGAACTTCGTAGGAGAAGTAGTGTGTGCCGTCGCTTACGGTGATTCGTTTGTCCTCTGCATTGTTGTTGGCTAATACGAATGCATAGGTACCATCCGTATTCTCGAAGGCGGAGTAGGTGATGCCGTTGGCTGTGTAACCAGTTGTTCCGATACGTACAGCGCCCGGTTTTACAACTGAAGACATGTGACCGATAAGGTAGTAGTGGGAGTTGCGGACAATTTTGGAATAGTTTGTATTGTCAATATCCACTGCACCATAGCAGGTCTTGCAAGAGCCGTTTGAAGGACTTACCGGTCCCAGGTCGCTGTCCAGTACCAGATTCCACACAATGGCACCGCGGCACCAGTTGTTGGCTGTTCCCAATGTAATTTCTTCCATATCATTAAGCAGGCGTGTTTCCAAATCGCGGCCAGAGTTCCAAGTACCGATGGAGGTTTCCGTAAAAAGCAGCTCCTTGTTGGGGTAGAGTTTATGGATATTCAGCAGCTCGGAACGGTTACCGCCATAATTATGGTAGGCAGCGCCCGCAATATATTGTGAGGCTTCTGCATCGTCATAAATTTTGGTGGGGTAACTCTTTTGGTCGGTCAGATTGTCGTAGTTGTAGTTATGGTCGAAAACATAAATCTTTGCGGCAACTCCGGCTTCTTTGAAGGCAGGACCCAGGCCGGTCTTGATGAAGTCACGGGCTTCTTCCCATCCCATAAACAGGGATGCCGAGTTACCGTGATTCAGCGGTTCGTTCTGCGGAGTCACAGCGTGAATTTTGATTCCTTCCTTTTCGAAAGCTTGTATCCATTTTACGAAGTAGTCGCCATATGTTCTGTAATATTCGGGGTTCAACTGTCCGCTGGTCCATGAGTCAAAAGGTATACGTTCTTCCAAGCTTTTCACTTTCATCCACTTTGGACATGTCCAAGGAGCGGCAATCACTTTGACGGCAGGATTGATTGCCAGAATTTCCTTCAATATAGGAATTACATATTTGGTGTCTTCCATCGGTAGGGCAAAGTGCTCAAGTCCCTTTTCGTCACAGCAAGTGAATTCACTGAATGAGAAGTCGGAACAACCGATGGCAATACGTACATAGCTGAATCCGTAACCTTCTTTGTCCGAGAAGGTTTCTGTCAGGAACTTCGTGCGGTTCTCTTGTGTCATCTGCATCAGGTTGTAGCCGGTGGAGCCGGTGATGGCTGCACCGAAACCGTCCATTTCCTGATAGCGGGTGGCAGGGTTGAGTGTCACGGTAGAAGGTGACATGTTGCTTCCGGTGCCGAAGGTCAACCCGGACTTTGTCAAATCATAAGTACGGCTGGTGTTCGTTACGTAAAGGGTAACATCCTTTGCCTCTTCCGTGGGTTGGTCCGGCTTGGGTTCGGGTGTAGGGGTGATGTTATTGTCATTGTCATTGCCACAGGCTGCCAGTATGGTGAAGCTGCCTAATGCGGTAGTGAATATATTTCTTAAATTCATATTTGATTGATTTTTATATTACTCATTAATATTAATACCCCGGGTTCTGTATCAAGTTCCCGTTTTGGTCGATGGCACCCTGAGGGATAGCCAGCAGATAAGAATTTTCATTGAATAGATTTTCTTGTGCATGGCGACCATTGTCTTTGGCATAAACAGCGTTCATCACTTCTTCAACTTTGTTGAGACGGCAAAGGTCGTACCAGCGTTGTCCCTCAAAGGCTAGTTCCATACGGCGTTCGTCCATATAAGCTTGGAGCAATGCTTCTTTACTATTGCGGGTGCTTGGTGGAAGTTTGCCCAGTCCGGCACGATTGCGGATGAGGTCGATAATGTCGGCTGCACCGTTCAGGTCGGGAGTTTCTCCCATAATCTTGGCTTCAGCCTTAAGAAGTAAGATGTCGGCGTATCTCAGATAAATGATGTTGTTGAACGCAGAGCGGCATTTGTACATGAAGGCATAATGGTCTGCCGGATAATAGTTGCTCCATCCGCAGTCGTACCATACAACTGATTCATTGTAACGTTTCGTGTCTCCTTGTTCCTCATAAAGGCGGATAAGGTCACGGGAAGGGGTAATCCATTTGGCCCAGGTGAAACTTTCATCCCAGTTGCTCAAGTTGCGGCCGAACATCCAAGTACACCAGTTACCGGAACCGGGAGGAAAATGAGCTTCGAGAATTGCCTCCTTGGTATTGCGTACCCGGCAGTCTTTTTTTTCTGTATCATAAGCCCAAAGGTCGCTGAAGTCTTCCACAAGGTCAAAACCGTCGGCAGCCAGTTCATTAGCGTACTTGATAACCTTTGCATAATCGCGTAGAGGTTTTTCTGCATAGACTTTGGCTAGCATGGCACGTGCCACCGATTTGGTAAGTATGCTTTTGTCGGATGCATCGTTTGTCGGGGTGTTGGGGTTTTCCACTGCTTCAGTCAAGTCTTTCTCTATTTGGGTGTAAGCTTCTTCTGCTGTGTTCTGTGGAGGGAAGTAGGTCGGATACATCTCTTCTACGTTGTCTTCGGTGATGTCACCGCCCACAGTAGTGATAACCGGGAAGTTGCCCCATAAGCGTACCATATCGAACATGACCATGGCACGGAATATTTTGGCTTGTGACTGATATTTACCGCGTTCGCTTTCACTGAGGGCCTTGAGCTGATTACAACCTATGATGATGCGGTTGGCTGTGGCAATATCACCCAGAAAACGGTCCCAGTCACGTTTTAGTACGGAATTGGATCCTTCAATGGAATTGGTTTCGTAAGGTACTACTTCTGCACCCGTTGTTCCGGCATATGCATTGTCGGAATGGGCATCACCGATAAGCAGTTTGTCGACATACCAGTGTTCCTGCTGGTCGCGGAATTTTTTGTGAAGGGTTACCATTGAGGTTTCCACATCTTGTACACTGTTGAAAATAGGTTTTTCATCTGCTTTGTCCACTCCTTCCGTTACATCCGAGTAGGTGTCTACCGGATTGTAGTCCAAGTCACACGAGGTTGCGGTCATTGCCAACAATATACCGCAAGCTATACTTTTATATATATGCTTTAATTTCATAAGTTATTTCTCCCTTTTTTAAAATTCAACATTGATACCGAAAACGAATGATTTGCTCTGCGGGTAAGTTCCATAGTCGATGCCCTGTACAGAACCGCTGTTGCCATATTGGTTCACTTCGGGGTCCATGCCTGAATAGCTAGTCCAGGTCAGCAAATTGCTGGCGGTAAAGTAAGGCTGTACGCGGCTGATACCCCATTTCTTGAATTGGCGGCAACGGATGTTGTAAGAGAGTGAAATGTCTTTGACACGCAGGTAGCTGCCGTCTTCTACAAAATAAGTGGAGTTCTTGATGTTGAAGTTGGCTTTTGGGACATTCGTAATCTGTCCGGGTATTCTCCAGCGTTTCAATACTTCCGTTGACTGGTTTTTACCGTCATACATACCCTCAGTTTCCATACGGGACACATTGAAGATGTCGTTTCCATAGCTTCCTTGGATAAAGATGCTCAGGCTGAGGTCTTTCCACGTAAAGGTATTTGTCAATCCGTAGATGAAGTCAGGATTCGGGTCACCGATATAGGTACGGTCGGAAGTGGAAATCTTACCGTCTTCGTTAAGGTCGCGATAAATCAAGTTACCAGTTTCAGGGTCTACGCCGTCGCTGATGTAACCGTAGAAACCACCCAAAGGACGTCCGGGTTCATTGCGTACGATATTCTCTTTCACCACCTCGGCACTGCTTGCTGCTGTATAGATTTTCTGCAACGAGAGCTTGGTCAGCTTGTTCTTATTGAAAGAAATGTTGAAGTCTGTATCCCAGGAGAACTCGCCGGTAAGGTTGTGGGAGTTTATGGAGAATTCAAATCCTTTGTTGGTCATCTCGCCTTCGTTACGGGTGATGCTGGTGGTTGCTGCTGCACCTGCAGGCAGACTTACATTCATTAACATGTCTGTTGTCTTTTTGTAATAATAATCCATGCTGAAGGTCAGTCTATTGTTCAGTACAGTTAAGTCAAGACCGATGTTGGTTTGGTTGGTGGTTTCCCATTTCAGGTCACTTGTTCTTAGGTTGGCTTGGCTGATACCGGGAACTGCATGGTCGTTGCCTTCTTCAAACCATGGTATGCGGTTGATGTTATAACGTTGCAGATACGAGTAATCACCTATGCCGCTTTGGTTACCGGTCTGTCCCCAGCCGCCGCGGAGCTTCAAGTCATCAATCCAAGTAATGTCTTTCATGAATTTTTCTGATGAAATGCGCCAAGCAGCTGAAAAGGACGGGAAAATGCCCCAACGATGGTCGGGATGCAGTTTGGATGAACCGTCGGCACGCATGTTCATGGTAAGCATGTACTTGCTGTCATAATTGTAGGACACGCGGGCGAAATAGGAAGAGATAGCCCACTGTGAAGCTCCTGTTCCGGTACCGTCCCATGAAATTTTATTGGCGGCATTCAGAGTCTGTATTTTATCGTTTCGAAAGTGTGAGCCGTTTATCCAGCTGTTGGTATAGTCCGATTGGGTATAGGAAGAACCAGCCATTATATCAATGCCGTGCTTCTTGATATTGGTGTTGTAAGTCAGTATATTATCGAAAACCAATACGGTATTCATATTCCGGTTGTCAGAGGCTGTACCGAAGCTGTTGCGCCCGTCGGTGGTCGATATTGGATCGAGGAATGTGGTGTTTACCCCGTTGCGACGGTCTAGGGTTACAGATGATTTCAACTTTAGGTTGGGCAGAAAGCTGACGGTAGCAGATCCGGATGCAATGAGGCGGTTCTCCTTGTTCTTGTTGTTTTTCTGGCGGGCCAGGTTTTCCATCGGATTCATGATATTTACCCCATAGAAGTTCTTATTGTATTGATTCGGCTTTTCAAGGTCCCAAATAGGAGCATAGGTCGGTGTGTTGATAACTGAGAGGACTACACCGCCACGGTTGGCACCCGTACCAGAAATGATGCCGGTGTTTCCGATATTGTCGGAGTAGGAGATATTGGCACTTACATTCAGCCAGCTGCGTATTTGGTTGTCGATATTGGCACGGAAGCTATATCGTTTGAAGTATGTACCTTCTAGAATACCTCTTTCATTCAGATAACCAGCAGAGAGAAAGTATTTCATCTTTTCGTTTCCATTAGATACAGCTACTTGGTAGTTTTGGGTCTGTCCGGTTTTGTAAACTTCATCAAACCAATCTGTCTGGTCTGTTAAACCTTCAAGAGCCGTGGGGTTGACAGCCCCGATTTCTTCCTGTAACTCACGGTACTGTTCTGTATTCAGGGCATCCATGCTTTTGGCTACTTTTGTCATACCATATTGTACGTTCAGTGCCACTTTGGCATTGCCTTCTGTTCCGGTTTTGGTCGTAATTAGTACCACACCGTTGGCTGCACGTGAACCATAGATGGCTGCCGATGAGGCATCCTTTAGGATAGAGAGACTTTCAATGTCGTTGGGAGAGAGAAAGTTGATGTTGTCCACGGGCACACCATCCACTACGTAGAGTGGGTCGTTACTACCGTTGAATGAGGTGGTACCACGTACGCGGATACTCATGCCTCCGCCCGGTTCACCGCTGGGTTGCATAACCGACACACCGGCTGCTTTACCTTGCAGGGCTTGGGCTGCCGACACTATGGGCCGTTGGTCCAAATCTTTTGTAGAAACCGTGGATACGGCAGTGGTTACATCTTTACGCTTCACACTCCCATAACCGATGACTACCACTTCGTCAAGCAGTTCGTTGTCTTCCTGCAATGTGATATTCATGTTGGTGGCTGCTTTTACCTCTATCGTTTTGTAGCCGATGAAGGATATTACCAGTGTGGCATTCTGTCCTACACTCAGGGAAAACTCCCCATCCAGATTGGTAACAACACCGTTGGTTGTTCCCTTTTCCAATACAGATGCGCCAATGACCTCCAGGCCTGCGGCATCTACTACTTTACCCGTAGCTGTCAATCGTTGGGCAAATGCATTTGTTGACATTAGCAGTACGAGTAATGTCAGAAGGAGCTTGTAACTCCGCGTAAGAAGATTTCTTGTAATCATTCTCATAGTACTTTAATTAAAAGATTTAATTTATTTTAGAAAAGTATGTTCTAATAGAGATTGGATGTTTTCCATAGTACACTTTTCTTTCTCTGTTGCAAAGATAGTGGACAACCTTATTCGTCCGATAGGCGGGTAATATGGAGAAGTAAGTGTGAGTGAAATGTAAATATCACATATATAGTGAGTTATATCCTTATGGATTGCTGTATAAAGTAAAGGTCAGCTACTATGGAAGGAGGTCTGTATATGCTGTTTTATCGCTGTAAATGGTCGAAATACCTCTTAACTTTCATGTACTTTTTAGGGTAGAAGTAGCTTATGTTTAGATAGATTAATTTATCTTTGTGCTCTCAGCCTTATATGAATAATAGAAATGAAAAGAAAAATCATAGCTTTACTATTTTTACTGATGGGGTGTACCTTTCTGAATGCGGCACCTTACAGTGAAAAGATAAAAGAACTGCTGGTGCGCCTTGACTCTCTGATTGCGCAAAAAACCACGTTTGCTATGCTTAAAGAGGCGAAGATTGCCCAGTTGCACAAGCTGCAAAAGGATGTGCGTACTTTGGAAGAGAGATATTGGCTGAATAAAAATCTTTATGATGAGTATTGCGTCTATAACGCCGATTCTGCAATGAATTATGTGGTAGACAATTTGGATATAGTTTATAAGCAGAATGATAAATACCGGCAGATGGAGTGGAAGATAAAAAAGTCTTTTCTGTTGGCTGCCACCGGTTTGTTGAAAGAAGCTCAGGATGAATTGCGCGGAGTTTCAGGCGGTTCGCTCCCCAAAGAATTGTTAGTGGACTATTACGGGCAAATGCTGTATCTGTATTCGCATTTCAATCAGTATGCCGGTAGTGAAATGGGTACTTTGCATGAACATTATGCACAGTTGGAGCGTGTTTACAAGGACTCTTTGAATATGGTTCTTACCCCTGAAGACCCCTTGTTCTTGTGGTATAAAGGGCAGGTAGTACAAGGTACGGACAGTATGTATGTTTTTAAAGAACGTTTGCAGAAGGGAATTCTTAATTCTGCATTCGACACTCGGCGCGATGCCATGAATGCTTACGTGCTGGCCTGCTTTTATCGCGAGTCCGATGAGCAGGAAAATTATCTGACTTACCTGATATATTCTGCTATGGCCGATGTACGTATCTCCAATAAAGATATTGCTTCGTTGGAAGAGCTGGCGGGGGTACTTTTTAGTTTGGGTGATATTGACCATGCCTATGTCTACATGAGTTACTGTTTGCAGAATGCCTTGGCATATCGGAACCGGGTGAGGGTAGTGGGCATCTCTGCAGTGCAGGACACCATTCATCAGATCTATCAGGAACGTAATCAGAGGCAAGAAGCGCGGTTACGTATGTATTTGGTACTGGTCAGTGTCTTGTCCTTGATATCCTTGTTTGCCTTCCTGTATATATATAAGCAGATGAAGCGATTGAAGCAGTCGCGCCAACAGCTGAATGAGGCAAACAACCGCCTGAATAAGCATGTGGAAGAACTTTCGAAAATGCACGGACAAGTGGCAGAAACGAATGTACAGCTTACTTCTTTGAATGAACAGTTGAGGGATACCAATAATCAGCTTCGTGAATCCAACTATGTGAAGGAGGAATACATAGGTTATGTCTTTTCCATTTGTTCCAATTATATCAGTAAGCTGGATGAGTATCGGAAAAATATCAATCGTAAGCTTAAGGCAAACCAGTTGGAGGATGTGAAAGCATTGACCGATACTCATTCTATGGCACAGAATGAGTTGAAAGAGTTCTATCATAACTTTGATGCTATCTTCTTGCACATTTATCCGGATTTCGTAAGTGACTTCAATGCCTTGCTCCATCCTGACGAGCAGATTGTGCTAAAAGATGGTGAGCTGCTGAATACGGAATTGCGCATTTATGCTTTGGTGCGTTTAGGTATCACTGATAGTGTGAAGATTGCCGAATTCTTGCATTATTCACCTCAGACCGTTTATAATAATCGTTTGAAGACACGTAATAAGGCTATCATTCCTCGGGAAGAGTTTGCTGCTGCTGTGCGTTCTTTGGGTAGGGCACAGAAGTGGACTTGATAAAGGCTTTTACTGATGATTGTCGGCTGTATGACGCGTCGATTATACCTAAGAGTTAAAATAAAAACTGTAATGTACTCTTTGTTCTATCCCGATTTTTGATTATCCCGATTTGTATTAGAGCCTGTTTAAATTTTCTTCAGCATTCTTTTAAGAGTTCTTTTTGAGGATGTTTTTCTGTTCTAATGAAGAGCATAGCGGGCTATGTGACGAATAGAAACAGAAAAACAGACCGGAAAGAAGCTTGGGAAGAAGCTGAAAAAACTTTTGAAGAAAATTTAAACAGGCTCTTAATCCTTTCTTTATTGTGTTAATTAATTCCCCTTGTCGGTTTTGACAGTGATTTTTTTTTTGTAGTTGTTTTCCTTGTTTTGTGGTTATTGGCTGTCTCATGCTGTCCTGTCCTCTTCACCCGCGTTCGTTCAGAGTCTTCCCGTCCGTTTCTCGTCGTCAGGGGTATCTGTTCGTCTGGGTATTTGCATTGATTTGTCGGTTCCTGGGTTATTCTCCGACGTGTTTCCTTGTTTTTTGTATTCATGTCAATGGTTGATTGTTCGGTATTATCTCGCTCGTATATATATAATGTGTTCCTTACTTTTCTGTATTCTTTTTCCTTCAAGGATTATGCTTTAAAACATATCTGGCAGTCAGTATTTTATGGAAAAGTTTTCAAAAATCCTCAAAAAAAGCTTGTATATATTTTGCAGATGTCCTTAAAAGCTCTACTTTTGCATCCGCTTTCGGGAACGAGGGCGGCGATAGTTTGACATTCTGACAGCAAAACGGAGCTATAATCTATCATTTTTCTTCTCTTTGCCATAGGTTTCTTTCGGAGCTTGGGTCTTGGAAAAGAAAAAAGAAAAAAAACTTCCGAAAAAATTTGGAAGTTATGCTTTAAAGTTCTTACCTTTGCACCCGCTTTTGAAAACGAAAGCAGCGCGAGTTGACATTCTTTTTTTAGAGACGGTGCACGGCAGTTCTTCTTTCTTTTATTTCTTTTTGCCTCCCTTTCGACAAGAGAGACGACGGGGAAAGAGAAAAGGAAAGAAAAAAAACTTCCGGAAAAATTTGGAAGTTATGCTTTGAAGTTCTTACCT
>NZ_SRYZ01000110.1 GCF_004793475.1 Bacteroides muris (ex Afrizal et al. 2022)
TTAAGTACATGACAAAAATTTGAAAACATCGAATTTTGGATTATAAGCCGGACGCATAAGTATGGTCGAAATCTCCTCCAAACCGTACTTGACAAGCGACTTTGCCTTTCTTCCATGTTTCAGAATCCTTATCGGTTTAATATTTATATCTTTATGTTCACCAACGAGATACGCCCATACAAGAGCCATGCAGACCATCGCGACAAGTCTTGCGATGCGGTCCATATCACGCATATGGGTATCCTCGATGTTGAAGCCGGAAGATTTCATGGCTCTAAAGGCCGTTTCTATCTCCCATCGTTTTTTGTATGTCAAAATCGCCTCCTCGGGCCGATTGAAGCATATGAGAATCTGCAATTCCGGAACACCATCGGAGTTTTTGATTCGACTGCCGGCAAGATAGACATACTCACCTTTGTGAAGAAAGAGCTTATGGAAGAATTTCTCCTGACCGACCTTCAAATCATTGAACAGCCACCAGGCACGGATTCTCTCACCGGTGGAAGGCTTGACAATCCGGAAGTTCTGACGTATTCGGATGTAATACCGAATCCGACGGCTGTTAAGCCACCCTGTCCATTCCTTTCCGATAAACTCGCGGTCTGCCACAAGGCAGTCGACGCAGTCTGCTCCGAAAAGACGGATGAAACGTTCCATAATCTTCTTGCGTTCTTCCCAGTCGGAGTTGCCACGTTTAGGGAGAAGGCTGAATATCAAAGGAAAGGCAATCCCTTTATAGGTGATGCCCAACATAAGAATGTTGATATTGAACTCTCCGAACTTCCAGTTGGTGCGATCCATGCTCAGCACCAGTCCTGTCTTGACTGGAAGCAGCGAGAAAATCATCCGGGCTATTATGTCAAGGTCAAGAACATACTTGGCAAAGAATCTTTGGAGCCGTCTGAGGTTGGAATCCTTGTCGACAGCCGTAGGCATCGCATCGGCCAGTTTGTGGAGGCTGACAGTCTGCACCACACAGAGTGCATGGAGCAGCAACGCCATAAGTTTTATGCGTGCCAGATTCATACTTTGACCAAAGTGCTCTTGCATAATCGGGAGGATTTGGTTAACTTTGACCAAGTCCTTGGAATTAGTAGTTTTCATGGAGAAAAGTCGCCAAACTTTTCCTTTAAATTACTAAATTTCAAGGATTTTTACAAATTTAACCGCTTAAAAATTAAATGTTTAACAGCATAAGTTTAATTTTTGTCATCTACTAAA
>NZ_SRYZ01000111.1 GCF_004793475.1 Bacteroides muris (ex Afrizal et al. 2022)
AACATCGTTCTTTGAAATCTTTGATAATCGCATAGTTATGTATTCTTTTGGAGCGTGACGATTTGAATTGAAAAGTTGTTTTAGCTTTGCCCAAAAGCTCAAGACAATGAATCAAGGCAAATATATCTTCGCTCAACTTACAGATTTTCTTCCCCGTCGTGTCTTCGACCGCTTGGTAGAGAAGTATTCCGGGAATAAGAAAATCAGAACATTCACCTGTTGGAGTCAGATGCTGTGCATGATCCTTGGACAACTGACCGCCCGAGACAGTATGCGTGACCTTATGCTCAGCCTCGAGGCACACAAGAACAAGTACTATCACTTGGGATTCGGTGCAACAGTCAGCCGTACCAATCTGGGGAAAGCAAACCGGAATAGAGATTATCGTATCTACGAAGAATTTGCTTATACCCTGATTGCGGAAGCCCGTAATAGCTACAACAAAAATGACTTCGAGGTGAAAGTTGACGGTAATGTTTATGCCTTTGATTCCTCCACCATAGACCTTTGTCTGAATGTTTTTTGGTGGGCGGAATTTAGGAAACACAAAGGAGGCATCAAACTTCATACCTTGTATGATGTAAAGACTTCCATACCGACAGTCGTACTGGTAACCAATGCTAAAGTACATGACGTAAACATGCTGGATGAGTTGAGTTATGAAAAGGGAAGTTTCTATATCATGGATAAAGGATATGTTGACTTCACCCGTTTGCATAAGCTTCACGCTAGTGGTGCTTACTTCGTTACACGTGCAAAGGATAATATGAGATTCCGCAGGATGTATTCCCGTGAAGTCGATAAAACAACCGGAATAAAATGTGACCAGATCGGAATGCTTGAAACGTATAAATCGCTCAAAGCATATCCGGACAAACTCCGGCGGGTTAAATACTACGATGAAGAACTGGACAGAGAATTTGTGTTCATCACCAACAACATGGAACTCTCAGCAGAGGAAATAGCTTTGCTATACAAGAACCGTTGGCAGGTGGAACTATTTTTCAAATGGATAAAACAACACCTGAAAGTAAAATCTTTTTGGGGCACCACGATGAATGCTGTCAAGACACAAGTGTACTGTGCCATCATAACATACTGTCTGGTTGCCATTGTCGCTTACAAATTGAAAGTCAACCGTCCAATCTACGAAATTCTACAAATTTTGAGCTTTTCTCTACTGGATAAAACACCTGTAAGAGAGATACTTA
>NZ_SRYZ01000112.1 GCF_004793475.1 Bacteroides muris (ex Afrizal et al. 2022)
TCTTTAGGGATTACCTCATAAGTTTTTTGATTCCTCAGATGGATGGCTTCCCGCAACAGCGTCTGCACATCTTTTGCCCAGGTCTGTTCCTTGTCTATATCATTGAGATATTCGAGATTTCTCAGCAGATGAGCCAGACATATCTGATTGTTGAGGAAGTCAATGGCGAAGTACGCGCTGTGGCGGTCTGTCACTGCGACCATATTCTTCAGAGAGTCACCGAAGCGTTCTTCAAGGACTTTGGCGCCACGGCCAGCGCCCCGGAACACGAGAGTCAGATACGTTGTCTGCGCAATCCATGACCAGTTGAGCTTCCCATTGGTGTAACATCCCGATTCGTCGAAGCCCACTACTGAGGATTCCTTTATCATTCGTTCTATCAAGGCAATGGCAGGGCGGGATTTTTCAAGCATCTCACGGACGATATTGGCCAGTGTCCCCTGACTGATTCTGACATTGAACATCGTCTCAAACAACGACTGCAACCGTTCATAAGGCATACACTGCACCACGCTCAGATAGGTTGCAATGGCACGTATGTTTTTGCCGAAGACAATAGCATTACCGCCCCTGCGACGCGGTGCATAATCACGATTGCAACATCCGCAGCTACAGACTTTTTTATAAAATCTGCGTTCACGATAGATTGGCCGTATCTGAGGCAGATCCACCTGCTGGGTGACATATTCGAGCACCCCTTCAACTTCAGACAAATCCCTGCCACACTCCATGCAATAGTGGGATGACACTTCCTGAATTTCGTCAGGTGTTTCCACCATTTTGCGTGTAGTTCCCTCATGTCCGGATTGACCGCCGACAGGTCTTTCTGACTTCTTCCGCAATGATTTTGTCCGGCGGTCCACCTCAGCCTTTATCGGTTCTTTCGATGGCGGAGTACTGCTGTTGCCGGAGTCCTTCGGCGGCTGTTCATACTTCTCCAGACGCTTGCGTAACTCACGGTTTTCCTTAAGTAGTTTATCAATATTTCGGTTAAGCGACCGATTTTCGGCATACAAGGAATCAATCGTTCCCCGTAACTCCTTAAGCTCGGACAATAGTCCGGCCAAGGTCGAATTTATGTCGTTAACCTGCTGTTTCACAGATACAAAGATAGCGATTTTATCTGACATTCACAAATAGAATCACTGTTATTTT
>NZ_SRYZ01000113.1 GCF_004793475.1 Bacteroides muris (ex Afrizal et al. 2022)
GTTGAGTATTGTTCCATAACTCTAATTGATTGACACTCATAAAGCTACAAATAAACCTCCAATTAACCTACTGATTTACAATATATTATTCATTGCAATAACGTTTATCTTCAATAAATTTTAAACAGCTTCTTAAATTAAAAAGTTAATTCTTAACTCTCATGAGATTCATCAATCTTATCGTCGTCCATTGTTCCGCCACCCGCTGCGACCGCTACTATACGGAGCACGACTTGACGACAGACCAGAGGTTGTCAAAAAACTCTTTTTAACAAAATCACCCTTGCTACAGATATCTGTGACAGGGGGGGATTTTCATATTTTTGGTGTTTGGACACATCCTCCTATCATTTTTATATCCGGAAGAATGGTGACATCAAGTCTCTTCGCCCCTTGTCCCTGCCCGGAGGCGAATGCAAATAGCATCGGTGTCTGTTACGAAGGTGGTCTTGACGAGTATGGTCGCCCTGCCGATGCGCGTACCCCTTTCCAAAGGCATTCTCTGCGCGTACTTGTGTTGCTGTTGCTGAAAGATTATCCCAGTGCCCGGCTTTGCGGTCATCGCGACCTAAGCCCCGACCTGAACCATAACGGGGAGATAGAGCCGGAAGAGTGGGTGAAGCAATGTCCTTGCTTTGATGCAACGATTATTTTGACAGAGCCTGCACCACCCAATCCGGCATACTTATAGAATGTTTTATTCTCTTTCTTTGCGTTTCTCGCGCACGTATATATAGTGTGTGTTGTTATTTTCTCTCTCTTTCCTTTCCTCAAAAATGTTCGCTCAAAATATCTTTATGAACCAGATAGTTACAAAAAAAGTTTCGTTTTTATTAAAAGAAAATGGCAGATATGTTTGGCTTGTATTGCTAAATCCTATACCTTTGCAACCGCTTTCCAAGAGACGGAAAGTGGTGAAATTGAAATGCTGAAACAGAATTGTGGAAGGTGACGCAAAGAAAGAAAAAGATGAATTGAAACTTATTAATATTTCTCCTTATCTTTGTAGTCCGATTCGCAAAGAAGAACTTTTTCTTGTTTTGCTTTTCCTTATCCTTATTTAAAGGAGTCGAAAAGAAGAAAGAAAAAAAACTTCCGGAAAAATTTGGAAGTTATGCTTTGAAGTTCTTACCT
>NZ_SRYZ01000114.1 GCF_004793475.1 Bacteroides muris (ex Afrizal et al. 2022)
ATAATAAGTAACTAATCAAAATTAAGCAGCATAATGGCTAAAGTTAATATTCAGTCGTGTTCCTATCGCCGCCAAAGCCCTGTTGGTGGCATAAAACAGCGATTCGGTAGTGACATAATCCTGTGGTCGGAGCCATTTCCCTTTCATAATACGCCAAAGGGTCTCCACAATGTTCAAATGAGGAGAGTATGGAGGAATGTAGAAGAGAAAAAGTCCCCGTTTTTCCCATATTGGACGCATTCGCTTTATTTTCTCATTACGATGTACACTTGCATTGTCAAGCACAACAAATGTCTTTCTGTAGAGCTTGAAAGAGAATCTGTCGAGGAAATCAACAACTTTCTCTGCATCGACAGAATCGCAGGTGCAGAATCCTTCAAAGCGGTTATTCCTGTCAATCATGCCAAAGATGTTGAGCCGTTTGGCTTTTTCGACAGGAATGTAAACGCCTTCTCCGGCAAACTGCCACCCATAAGGGACATAGCCTTCCGTGCAGATATGAGATTCGTCACCATAGAAGAGGTCGATGGAGCCTTTTTCAAAAAGTGTTTCAAGTTCTTGCAGCTTCTCGGTCTTATACGCATAGAGCTGCGGCGAGGGCTTACCCTTAGGACGTTTTCTTATACGTCTATATCTTGCGCCAATGCGGATAAAAAACGTTTGAACGTCGATTCGCTCGCTTCCTTGCCCGAAGCATTCTGCCAGGCTTCTTTGGCTGCACGCACACTCTGCCGGTCCGATTCGATGGCTTTGCGCACGGATTCCTCGTCCGAACAGTCCATGATGGCTTTGCGACCTTGTCCCGGACGTGTGTATAATCCTTGGATTCCTTGGCTTTCGAAACGTTTGACCCAACTGCCAACGGTTTGGGCGGTCATTTCCGTTTGTGCTCCCACTTGGGGCGCACTCAAGCCCTCTGCTTTGAGCAGTATGGCGCGGCAACGCATACGAAAACAATGGCTTTCGCCTGTCCGGAAACCGGTGGTAAGTTCCCGACGTTCGGAATCGCTCAGCGTCAATTTCTTGATTTTCATTTATCACGCAGTTTTGTTCGAAGCAAAGATAATGTAATTTCGACATAGGTGAAATAATTATGAATAACTACTTA
>NZ_SRYZ01000115.1 GCF_004793475.1 Bacteroides muris (ex Afrizal et al. 2022)
GGCTTGTCGATGATATTGCACCTGTCAGCCACCTTAAAATAAAAAAGTTCTGCCAGAAACAGCAGAACCAATATCAGCAGATAATACATAACAGTACTTTCCTATTTAATTCTTAATTACTACCGGTGCGATAAAATCGCATTAGTTTTAAAATCATCAAATAAAGGGAGAACCTTGACATCTTGGTTTGAATTGATTGCCGGGGACTGCTTGGTGATAAGTAAATCAGATTCAAATCAAAAAATCAATATACCCTTGTATTTAACTAAATACTAACTGTTTAATAATAGTGTTAGATTTTTATCGCACCACTAAGAGCCTGTTCAAATTTTATTCAGCATTCTTTTAAGAGTTCTCTTTGAGGATGTTTTTCTGTTTTAATGAAGAGCATAGCGGGCTATGTGATGAATAGAAACAGAAAAACAGACCGGAAAGAAGCTTGGGAAGAAGCTGAAAAAACTTTTTGAAAAAAATTTAAACAGGCTCTAACAATGCCTAATTATTAACTTTTATATGTGAGAACGATTTTATCGTTCTCACTATCCCCTCCTCTGCCCTCACCGGCATACGGTCAATTCCCAGCGCGCCCTTTATCTTCGCATTACTCACCACATAATTCTCAGTCAGCTTGCGCAGGCGCTCCGCATTCAAAGGCAAATGAAGCAAAGTCCCGACACGGGCACAGAGCTCCATCACTCCCCTATTCATCTTCCAGATATGCGGCCGACGCCCCAAAGCCCGGCACATCAAAGCTATCAGCTCATTCGTGGACAAGGCCTCGTCGTCTCCCATGTGGTAGATGCCACTTGCCACTTCCTTGGTCAGCAGCCCTTCCACCACGTAGCAGAGATTGTCTATCGAAGTAAAAGACCTTCGGTTATCAAAAGCCCCCAAAGGCCAGGGAATGCCTTTCCTCACCACATTATAAAGAAGATTCAGATTCCCTTTATTGCCGGGACCATGAATCATGCAGGGACGAAGGATATAAACCCGCTTGTCCGAACGCCTTTCATTCTCCTCCTTCTCGAAGGAGGAGTATCCGAGGGGGGAGGTGGTAGGCAAAAT
>NZ_SRYZ01000116.1 GCF_004793475.1 Bacteroides muris (ex Afrizal et al. 2022)
TTCTTGAACCAAGCGGACAATTCATCAGCCCACAAGCATAAACCACGTTTGTTCTGCGCATGAATAAGGCTCAATCCTTCAGGTGTTACATCTGAAATCAAGAAGCGTTTACGAATTGGTTCCTGTGGAAACTGTTCCTCACCGCTATCTGTGCGTTCTTTGCGGCTCATACTCATCAGTTCATCATACTTTGCAAGTGCTTTTTCAAAGACCTGATTCTGCTGATAGTCATAATCAAGAAACGGTTTCATGGCAAAGCTAAGCGGATGACTTTTGTTTGCCCCCGGTCTTCCTATTAATGCCATATACAGGATAGGACTTTCTACCCAGCCTTGCTTGATTTGGGCAAGGTGGGTATTACCAATGCCGACTGCAATCGCTGTAAGAATTGCTGCGGCAATGTAGTCGGTAGGGTAGTTATGGCATTCGTGAACCTCGCTGATGATGCGTTGGATTTTATTCGGGAATATGCTGACAGGAAAATCAGTGCCAGCCAATCGCATACTTAAATCAACCGCTTCATCAATGATGGATGCTGGATTAATAGAATATGTATCCATAGCCACACCTATTAAAGTTTCACAGATGATTTGGGCTTATGACGGACACTGCCTTGCATATTGGCAAGCATTTCCTCATATGTTTGCTCGGTAGTCTTTTTTCGTCCGTTTTCAATCCAAGCCAAGAAGCTCGTCCTCGTAGAAATAGAGTTTCTTACCTTTCTTATAGGCAGGAAGCAGCCCTTTGCGTACCAATGTATAAATGGTAGGCTTAGCTTTTTTGATGATACGGCAAGCATCCTCAATTTCAACCAACACATGTTTGTCTGATGCCGGTGGTTGAAGTTCCGACACCATTCTTTTCAACTCAATGACCTGTTCGGTCAGATAACCTACCGCTTCGGGCAGCTTATCAAATGTTACTGTTTCTTTTTGCATACGTCGCTCGTTTTTAATTGTTCGACGGCAAAGGAAACAGGTGTTTCAATGGTGGAATCATTCACCAAAATATAACTGATGAATAACTTTTT
>NZ_SRYZ01000117.1 GCF_004793475.1 Bacteroides muris (ex Afrizal et al. 2022)
GAAAGAAAAAAAACTTCCGGAAAAATTTGGAAGTTATGCTTTGAAGTTCTTACCTTTGCACCCGCTTTCTGAAAGGAACAGCATCGCAGTTAAGACAGCGATCTTTGAACAGATTTACATAAACAATACAAGTAGTACAAGAGCAAGGCCGCTTCCCGGCAACGGGGGTTGGTCTTGGGTAAAACAAAAGAACCGTCAATATCTGTCCATGACAGGTATCGATAAACTTTTAAATTCGAGCGTCCTGAACAGAGCAAAGACGTATTCGTGTCCGGGCCTTTTATCTTATTCCTTATGGGGTTTGGTTTTAGTTTCCGCGTCATGAATCTCAAAGATACTTTTACAATGAAGAGTTTGATCCTGGCTCAGGATGAACGCTAGCTACAGGCTTAACACATGCAAGTCGAGGGGCAGCATGAACTTAGCTTGCTAAGTTTGATGGCGACCGGCGCACGGGTGAGTAACACGTATCCAACCTGCCGATGACTCGGGGATAGCCTTTCGAAAGAAAGATTAATACCCGATGGCATAGTTCTTCCGCATGGTAGAACTATTAAAGAATTTCGGTCATCGATGGGGATGCGTTCCATTAGCTTGTTGGCGGGGTAACGGCCCACCAAGGCATCGATGGATAGGGGTTCTGAGAGGAAGGTCCCCCACATTGGAACTGAGACACGGTCCAAACTCCTACGGGAGGCAGCAGTGAGGAATATTGGTCAATGGGCGCTAGCCTGAACCAGCCAAGTAGCGTGAAGGATGACTGCCCTATGGGTTGTAAACTTCTTTTATATGGGAATAAAGTGCAGTATGTATACTGCTTTGCATGTACCTTATGAATAAGGATCGGCTAACTCCGTGCCAGCAGCCGCGGTAATACGGAGGAT
>NZ_SRYZ01000118.1 GCF_004793475.1 Bacteroides muris (ex Afrizal et al. 2022)
TTGAGCAGGCAACCGGAGAAACCACGTTCCATAAGTTCCTCTTTGCCGCAACTGCCCGAAGCGGTTATCACGACTACCGGGATATCCCTTGAATTGCCAACGTTGGAGGTGCGCAGCAGTTCCAGCAGCTCGAAGCCGTTGATTTCCGGCATGTTCAGATCCGTCAGAAGCAGGCTGTATTCTTTCCAGCGTATCATTTCCATCAATTCCGCAGCATCGGTGCAGGTTTCGCAGTGTACGCCTTCCTGTGCATACATTTCTTTAAGCATCAGGAGAAGTACCTCGTCATTGTCGATGGCAATCACATCATGGAATGCACGGTCATGATGAATCCTTGTCTGATTTATCCTTTCCGGCAGTTCCCCGGCTGTCTGCATGGGTATTTTTACCGTGAAACGGCTGCCTTTGCCTTTCTCGCTCTCCAACTGTATCGTGCCGCCGAGCATTGACACGATACGCTGAACGATGGACAGTCCCAGTCCGAAGCCGTCTTTTGCAGCGGCGTTTGAAAGACGTTCAAACGCGCCGAACACGCGTTGCTGTTCCTCGTTGGTCATTCCTGTGCCCGTATCTTCGACGATGATTTTCAGAATACCGTTATCATAATCAGCCGTCAAAGATACACCACCGCTATCAGTGAATTTGATGGCGTTTGACAACAGGTTGTTCCCGATTTGGATTATTCGCTCTTTGTCAGTTAGCACAACGGCATCACATACGTTCTTCACTGTCAGCGATAGTCCTTTGTTCATGGCGATGGGCGTAAACTCCGTTTCAAGAATGTGCGTGATTGCCGAAATCCGGCAAGGAGAGAAATTCGGCTGCTCCTTGCCATTGTCCAGCCGGAAGAAACTCAGCAGGGTATTGAGCAT
>NZ_SRYZ01000119.1 GCF_004793475.1 Bacteroides muris (ex Afrizal et al. 2022)
GAAGCCATGCAGATGGTAAGGATGCTGGCGGACAGAGACCCCGACTCCCCCTATCTGTTCCCCATCCTGCAGAGCGAGGAAGGTACGGAAGCGGCATACCGGGAATACCAGTCGGCACTAAGGGCATTCAACCAGCGTCTGGCAGTACTCAGGCAATGCCTGGGAATGCAGTCGGCACTCACTACATATGCGGCCAGACATACCTGGGCCACAATGGCTTACCACTGCGAGATACACCCCGGAATCATATCCGAAGCCATGGGACACTCCTCCATCACGGTGACGGAAACCTATCTGAAGCCTTTCAGCAACAGGAAGATTGACGAGGCCAATCAAAGGGTAATTTCTTTTGTAAGAAGCGGAGCGTGCATAGTATAAAAGACGTTACTTCATTTTAATACGACAGAATAGATCTGTCGCACATTTTCCGGAATCTTCAAACAGTGGTTTGAGGAACGGAGAGGTGTGGCCCTTAAGGAGCCCCCATCTAATCTGTCAACAGGCTGTCATTCAGTATCTTGAACCAAAGGACATGCGCTTTCATTTTTTGGAAGCCTCATTTCATCACTTTCCCACTGTCACTTTTCCCGACTTCCAATCCCCTTTCCGATATCCCAACGGACTGATTTTCACCATTCAGGACAAAAAACGCCTGTTCTCTCCTTGTTGACTGATTATTAATGAAATTAACAGGATTTCATTACCTGCGAAGTAACGGAATTTTTGGCAACAGAAGAAGCGTGCGAAAAAGGAATTCGAAATGGGAAATTATTCACTTTTTATTTTTTTAAATTTATAAATTTAAAGTTTTT
>NZ_SRYZ01000011.1 GCF_004793475.1 Bacteroides muris (ex Afrizal et al. 2022)
TCGCCGTTTTAGAGGAAGCCCCCGAGTCAGAAATGACGAGGGGGCTTTTGCTTTTTCCACATCACACATCACACATCCTTGTCATTGTGCCTATTATATATATTGGTCAACTCTATAGCCAAGTCGTAGACCGATTTCAGTTCGGGATAATGTTCGAATATGATTTCCGCACGTATTCTTTGGAAGTCAGTCCATTTACTAATGTACTGCTGGCGATTTTAGTCTGCTTGTTCTCTTTTTCCATTTCTTTCTTTTTGCCTTCTTTTTGTATTCTTGGAGGAATATTTCTGTGAAAGCACTTGTTATATTGAAAAGAAGCGCTACATTTGTAGTGTACTACTGTGCTAGTACACATAATTGCTGAAAATCATTAAATCATTCAAGTTATGCTACAAGCAAAAAATGTTTCGTTTGGTTATCACAGAAGGAGAAAAGAAGTCCTGAGTGATTTCTCGCTTTCGCTGAAAACGGGCAAAGTGTATGGGCTGTTGGGGAAGAATGGAGTGGGCAAATCCACGTTGCTCTATCTGATGAGCGGTTTGTTGACTCCCAAACGGGGGAGAGTGATGTATCGTGGTACCGATGTGCGCCGCCGGTTGCCTGCCACGTTGCAGGACATGTTTTTGGTGCCCGAGGAGTTCGATCTTCCATCGGTGTCCTTGGTCAGTTACATCGAACTGAACAGCCGGTTCTATCCCCGTTTCAGCAAAGAAGACATGGTGCGGTATCTTCATCTTTTCGAGATGGATATGGATGCTCATTTGGGCGCATTATCCATGGGACAGAAGAAGAAAGTCTTCATGAGTTTTGCCTTGGCCACCAATACATCTCTGCTGCTGATGGACGAGCCTACCAACGGACTTGACATTCCGGGCAAGAGCCAGTTCCGCAAGTTTCTGGCATCGGGCATTTCCGAGGAGAAGACGATTGTCATCTCCACGCACCAGATACGCGATATAGACAAAGTGTTAGACCATGTGTTGATAATGGACAACAGCCATGTGCTGCTTGACGAATCCATCTCCGGCATTTGCAACAAACTGTTGTTTATGGAGAGCGACGACCGGGAATTGGCCAAGCGTGCGCTCTATGCACTCCCTTCCGTGCAAGGCAATTACCTGATGCTGCCCAATACGGAAGAGGCTGAAACGGAAATCAACCTTGAACTGCTGTTTGGAGCCACGCTTTCGGTTCCCGAAAAGATAGCAGAAATGTTCCACCCCCAAATGAATGAACCGAGATGAAGATACACGATACTTTTTTTAGTTTGCACCGTTTCGCCAACGTATGTCGCAAGGAGATAATCGAGAATTGGAAGTCCCTGCTGCTCCGCATGCTGCTGATGTATGGTGGGCTTACCGTTGTTCTGGTCTGGAATGCCTATTATGAATATGGCAGGTGGCAGGATGTACTCCAGATGCAGGATAGGATAGAGCAGGATATCTGGACTTTCGGAACCGTCATTTTCATGATAGGCATGGGCGTTATGGGATGCCTCAGTGCATCGTTCATGATGGAAGGCATGAAGACGAAGAACGGTCGGTTGGGCGTGCTGATGACGCCTGCCACCATGTTCGAGAAGTTTTTTGCCCGATGGCTGGTGTTTACCTTTGGTTTCTTGCTGGCCTATCTGGTAGCCTATAGGCTGGCCGACTGGACACGCATGCTGGTATACATGGCTGCCTATCCCGAAGCCGAGACTGTGGCACAGGTACCGTTACTTTCCCGTCTGGTGGGCGATTGTGCGGGGTATTGGACGGCTTTTCCCACCTACGAGCAGTTTATGCTTGCGCTCAGCATGTATTTCTTTTTTCAATCCTGCTTTGTGCTTGGCAGCGCTATCTGGTCTAAGAATGCCTTTGTCAAAACATTTGTGGCAGGAGTGGGCATCGTCATAGTCTATATTTTGGTGACTGTCATGATGCACAAGTTGCTGCTGGGAAACCAATATATGTGGAATATGGGCGAACCGACCGAAAATGAGTTGCTGCTTCTGACAACCTTGGTTTCTTCCTTCATGGCTTTGTTCAACTGGACAGTTGCCTATTTCCGTTTCAAAGAATCCGAAATCATTAATCGCTGGTAGTCGTATGAATTTTAAAGAGAGTAAAGCCATTTACTTGCAAATAGCGGAGCGCATTTGCGATGAAGTGCTTCTGGGGCAATACCGGAAGGAGGAACGTATCCCCTCGGTGCGCGAATATGCAGCCGTGGTAGAGGTAAATGCCAATACCGTGATGCGTTCCTACGATTACTTACAGACGCAGGGGGTGATTTATAACAAGCGCGGCATTGGCTATTTTGTGTCGGCTGATGCCCGCGAGTTGATATTCTCGTTGCGCAAGGAGTATTTTATGAAAGAAGAGTCTGATTATTTTTTCAGGCAGCTTTCCATGTTGGGCATATCAGCCGAAGAATTGGCTGATATGTACCGGAAGTTTATTAAGAAACAAAAATAAAGAAAAAGAGAAAACGTCATGAAACGAACAACGTATGTGATAATAGGAATGCTGGTTGCCGGATTGGCGGTGATATGCGGTGCCATTTTTTATGCGTCATGTCACATGGTCGGGAGGGAATCGGCCGATGCCGTTGAAATCGGTGGAGAAAGGAAAACAGTAGAACTGCCCGAATGCAGGGTAGTGAAACTACTTCACTCTTCCATTGTACGGGAAGAGCATAAGCGGACAGTGAGAGAGCCGGACAGGATTTCTTATTCACTCTGTCAGGTTCCCTTGTCGGTATCTCCGGCAGATTCCGGGCAAGGTAGCTTTTCTTATGCCGGTGATATGGATGAATTTCTCTCGATGAGTTTGGTGGGCGACACATTGCTTGTTTCCTTTGATTTCTCCCGCAAGGCGGATTTGCATTCTTTCGCTTTTGTGAAAATCAAATCGGAACAAATGGAACTGAAAATACCTTCCACTGTGCAGACGGTCTTGGTGGATGTTGATGCTGCCGCCGCTTTCTGTGATTTCCGTCGCGACTCGCTTGCTTTCCATACGCGGGGCGTTGCTTCGGTGAGAAACTGCCGGATGAACTCGCTGTCGGCTCGGGCGGTTGAATTGAAGTTCGTCAGTGGCGAGGTGCGCGATTTGCATATAGATTTGGATGAAGTGCATGCCTGGCAAGTGGTTGCCGACTCATTCCACATCGACACCGAACATTTGTCGGGTAGTCGCGAACATTGGAATTCACTGCAAGTCGGTGAATGTCGGCAGGTGCTTTGGACACCTGTCGGGGAGGAAGCTTCTCTGCATTTGAATTTGAAACAGGCTGCGAAATTGGAAATAGGTGAACAACCGTAGTACGAATACATTATCTTTGACCGGAAAACGAAAACAGGCTGCATCGAATACAGAACTTTTTCATGCAGGCATGAAAGTTCTGTATTCAGTTTGCATTATCTTTGCAGGAAATCAAAAGAAGTAGGGTATGGTCTTGCAATTGTTATTTGTATTGGTGGCTATCATTATCGGTGCCCGTCTGGGCGGCATCGGACTAGGGGTAATGGGAGGGATAGGCTTGGCTGTCCTGACGTTCGGTTTTGGCTTGCAGCCCACATCGCCTCCCATTGACGTCATGCTGATGATAGCCGCTGTTATTTCTGCCGCATCCTGCATGCAGGCCGCCGGAGGACTGGACTATATGGTGAGGCTGGCTGAGCGGTTGTTGCGGAAGAATCCCTCGCAGGTCACCATCCTAAGTCCCATCGTCACCTATCTCTTCACCTTGGTTGCAGGTACGGGACATGTGGCCTATTCGCTACTACCTGTGATAGCCGAGGTGGCTACCGAAACAAAGATACGCCCGGAAAGGCCGCTGGGCATTGCGGTGATTGCTTCGCAGCAGGCCATAACGGCAAGTCCCATTTCGGCTGCCACCGTTGCCTTGCTCGGGTTGCTGACTGGATTTGACGTTACCTTGTTCGATATTCTGAAAATAACAGTTCCGGCTACCATTATCGGGGTGCTTGTGGGTGCCTTGTTTTCTATGAAGGTGGGCAAGGACCTTGCGGACGATCCGGAATATAGGAAGCGGTTATCCGAAGGTTGTCTGACCGCTGCGAAGGTGGAGATAAGGGATATACATAACAAGCGGCATGCTGTTCTGTCCGTCCTCATCTTCTTCCTTGCCACTGTTTTTATCGTGTTCTTCGGTTCGTTCGACAGTTTACGACCTGCCTTCGTGATAGACGGAGAAACGGTGAAGCTCGGCATGTCTGCCATCATCGAAATCGTGATGCTTTCTGCTGCCGCCCTCATCTTGCTGCTGACCCGTACCGACGGTATGAAGGCAACACAAGGTTCCGTATTCCCTGCAGGCATGCAGGCGGTGATTGCCATATTCGGCATTGCCTGGATGGGAGATACTTTTCTTCAGGGAAACGTGCTCCAGCTGACCCAGTCCATCGAAGGAGTGGTGAGGCAGATGCCGTGGCTGTTCGGTATAGCCTTGTTTGTCATGTCGATTCTGCTTTATAGCCAGGCTGCTACTGTGCGTGCGCTTATGCCTTTAGGCATCGCTTTGGGCATTTCGCCTCTGGTACTGATTGCCCTGTTTCCCGCGGTAAACGGTTATTTCTTTATTCCCAATTACCCCACTGTGATAGCGGCTATCAATTTCGACCGTACCGGAACAACCCGCATCGGCAAGTATGTACTGAATCATTCGTTCATGCTGCCCGGACTTATTTCGACTGGGGTTGCCATCGGGCTGGGATTGTTCTTTATCAGGATGTTTTGACGGAAACCGATTCTTTTGAAGGGAATCCTTCCGTAATTTTGTAGATTTACTCTGAGCCTTTTGGAGTATATCCCTATCTTTCCTCTAAAAAAACAAAGAAGCTCACCTCTCTCTTTCTGCTTGGGGATAGATATGATTTATTAGGCCCACATTATCCCGGGAGACTTCCTGTTTTTGAAGTCTCCCACAAAGACACGGTCCTTTTCATCAATAAAGTTTAAGTTTATGCCGCTTCATCTGCAAGCGTTCCTCATGATATTGGCGCAGGATATCACGATTGGTATCGGTTACAAAACCATGAGTTATTCCAAACAACAATCCAATAGATACTCATACTCTCAAGGGACACTTCACAAACATGATGGGAAACAAGCAAATCACGTAGTTTATCCAACTACCAAAAACAGAATCAATTTTTGAGCCGTTTTTATACAAGATATATATATAAATACTATCTTTGTGAACATCAAGACCACATTCATAAGAAGCCAATTTATAGCTTAATTACTGGAGACCTAAAGATAAGAAAAAATGTGTACCAAGAGTACAAATAAGGCTAAGGAGAAGGAGGTGGTGTTGTTTTTTTATGCGACTGGCATAAAATCTAAAGGATTTTGCGTAAGTTTGTAATATCTGTTACTTATGCGAATCAGTAGTTGAACTCTGATTCATTGTTTTAATAAATAAATGCGATGGCAATTTTCTCCATCGTATGTACCAAAAGTCCGAATGTAAATCAGATTTTCATCGTTCTTTGAGTATTTGTTTTCTCATTTAGCCGGTTGAAAAACGATTCTATGGGTTGTCTGACCTTTGAAACGGCAATAGAAAATAGGTCTCTGTCTGCTTTCTGTCTTTGCGTAATAATCGGATTCTCTCCTTTTATAACTTTAGTGGGAGTCAGTATGTTTACACTTTTTTTGCTGTTTATTTCCTAAAAATGCGAAGTCTGAGTATACTTATCGGCAAATATATCTCTGTTTATCAGACCATCATCTGCTTCTCTTTTAAGAACTGTCAGATTATTCTCCTGTGCGGATGATAAGATAATCATTTTCAGTAGCCATTTCCTCTGTTTTGTCTTTCCTGCACAAGTAGTGATGGGCATGGAGTCAATAAGTGATGTCATAGAATCGCAATCTATTGGTTTAAAGAAAGTAAGCAGCAGCTTCACCAGTTCGTTAATCGCCTCACTCATCAGGTTTAACCGATAGTTGGGAAGGTTAGGAAACCAGGAAAGCAAATATGCTTTGGTAAATGTATGTATCTCGTTGATGCTAAAATAGCGCTGTACAGTAAGTAGCTCCTGATTGGTGTAGAACTTCAGTGAAGACTCGTAAACATCGCAGATATACATATATATATTCATAAGTTTTAACTCTTTCTACTTGGGAATCATAATTAGAATAATGAGTGTTTTTTATTCTTATAATTTGTTGATTAACAAGGAGATTAAGAGATGAGTATATGAGGGATTGAATAATAACAATTTATAAACTGAATCAGTAAGTGATTTCAAATACTGATTCGCATTACTTACAAAATAATGGTATTTTATATGAAAAAAAAACACTATGGAATGCTTTCTCTAGCTGTAGCTTCATACCTGACAGCTTATGCGGAAAATGGAAAGCAGAATACGGACAAACCGAATGTGATTCTTATTTATGCTGATGATTTGGGATATGGTGACTTGGAATGTTATGGGGCAAAAAATGTGCAAACCCCTAATGTTAATCGCTTGGCATCCAAAGGTATCCGGTTTACCAACGCACATGCCACCGCTGCCACCAGTACCCCGTCCAGATATTCCATGCTGACAGGAGAATACGCATGGCGTAAACCGGGAACAGACGTTGCGGTAGGAAATGCGGGAATGATTATACGTCCCGAACAGTACACCATAGCAGATATGTTTAAAAGTTCCGGTTATGCCACAGGAGCATTTGGTAAATGGCATTTGGGGTTAGGTGACAAAACTGGGCAACAAGATTGGAATGCTCCTCTTTCCGCCTCTTTGGGCGATTTAGGATTCGATTACTCTTATATTATGGCTGCCACGGCCGACCGGGTTCCTTGTGTATTTATTGAAAATGGCCAAGTTGCCAATTACGATCCTTCCGCTCCGATAGAAGTGAGCTATGTAAAAAATTTCCCCGGTGAGCCTACCGGTAAAGACAACCCCGAACTGTTGTACAATCTCAAACCAAGCCACGGACATGATATGTCCATTGTAAACGGTATCAGCCGGATCGGTTATATGAAAGGGGGGGGGAAAGCATTGTGGAAAGATGAAAATATAGCTGATTCCATTACTACACATGCCATTGAGTTTATCAAGCAACATAAGGACGAGCCTTTCTTTATGTATTTCGCTACGAATGATGTGCATGTTCCCCGTTTTCCACATGAGCGTTTTCGTGGTAAAAACAAGATGGGGTTGCGTGGTGATGCTATCGCACAGTTTGACTGGAGTGTAGGTCGGTTGTTGGAAACCCTTGACGAAATGGGGCTGACCGGGAATACATTGATTATCCTTTCCAGTGACAATGGTCCGGTGGTAGATGACGGATACGATGACAAAGCGGAAGAATTACTGAACGGTCACGAACCTACCGGTGGTTTGCGAGGGGGGAAATATAGTGCATTCGAAGGAGGTACTCGCGTTCCTGTAATTGTGCATTGGCCCCAGGCCGTCGGCAAGCCTGGGGTTAGCGATGTTCTTATTTCACAAATAGACTGGTTGGCATCATTGGCTTCTTTAGTGAATGCTCGTATTCCGAAAGGAAGTGCTCCCGACAGTTACAACCGCCTGGGTAACTTGTTGGGCCAAGACAAGACAGATCGTCCATGGGTTATTGAGCAAGCCGCTAACCACACTTTGTCTGTACGTACCAAAGACTGGAAATTCATTGAAGGAGGTGACGGACCGGAAATGATACCTTGGGGGCCGAAAATTGAAACTGGATATTTGGGTACTCCTCAATTATATGATATGAAGCAAGTAGGCGAAAAAAAGAATGTGGCAACACAATATCCTGAGAAAGTGTTCGAACTGGAAAAGATATTGAGAAAAGTACGAGACAGAAGTATAAAGATGAAGTAAAGTATATCGGAGAATCTGGTTTGCTTTTAATCGGTAGATACCCTCATGGTCGTTAGGCTATGAGGGTATCTGTTTTATACGTATTTCCATAAAAAATCTGCAAACTGCCCCTGTCTTGTCCGACCTTTTAAAAAAAGAGGATAAAAAGCTTACATCAGCTATTTATCCTCATTATAGTTGCGGAGATCCGACTCGAACGAATGACCTTTGGGTTATGAGCCCAACGAGCTACCAACTGCTCCACTCCGCGATGTTATCGTTTTGTGAGTGCAAAGGTACGGCTTTTTATTTAATATGCAAATAAAATGCATGATAATTTTGAGATTAAGTAGGCTTTCCTGGATAATGTGCTGATAAATAGAATGATAGTAAGCCTGCTTTTTTCTTTCTTTTTAGAGCTATTTGTTAATAAAATGAATGTTTTCTTGTAAGATATGCGGAAATGTCTTACTTTTGCTCAAATAATAAAGCAATGTGCAATTAATTTATGACCGTATCTAAAACAAAAGCTAAATTAGTGGACGTTGCCCGTCAGCTGTTTGCAAAGATGGGTGTTGAAAATACCACGATGAATGATATTGCCCTCGCTTCAAAGAAAGGTAGGAGAACACTCTATACCTATTTCAAGAGCAAGGAAGATATTTACTTGGCTGTTGTTGAGTCGGAGCTGGATATTCTCTCGGATATGATGAAGCGTGTGGTGGAGAAGGATGTTCAGCCGGACGAGAAACTGATGGAAATGATTTATACCCATCTGGATGCAGTGAAGGAGGTTGTTTTTCGGAACGGTACCCTTCGTGCCAATTTCTTTCGGGATATTTGGAGAGTGGAGAAAGTGCGCAAACGTTTTGACGCCAAGGAAACCCAACTTTTCAAGGAGGTCTTGCGTGAAGGCATGGAGAAAGGTGTTTTCCAGATAGACGATTTGGATATGACTGCTGAGATTGTGCATTACAGTGTCAAAGGCATTGAAACACCTTATATTCGTGGCCATATAGGAGCCAATCTGGAGGATGAGGTGCGGGATGCTTACGTTACCCGTCTGGTGCTTGGCGCGTTGGGGAAGAAGTAAGAATACATTTTATAAATAATTTAAAAATAATATGGGATTATTAGATGGAAAAACAGCCATTGTGACGGGTGCAGCACGTGGCATCGGCAAGGCTATCGCTTTGAAGTTCGCTCAAGAAGGAGCAAATATTGCATTCACTGACTTGGTGATTGATGAAAATGCTGAGGCTACAGCAAAGGAACTGGAAGCTTTGGGAGTAAAGGCAAAGGCATATGCCTCCAACGCGGCAAACTTTGAAGACACAGCCAATGTAGTGGCAGAAATCCATAAGGACTTTGGTCGCATCGATATTCTGGTAAACAATGCCGGTATCACACGCGACGGCCTGATGATGCGCATGAGCGAACAGCAATGGGATATGGTTATCAATGTCAACCTCAAATCGGCATTCAACTTTATCCATGCCTGCACCCCTATCATGATGCGGCAGAAGGCAGGTAGCATTATCAATATGGCATCTGTGGTAGGTGTTCACGGCAATGCCGGCCAGGCCAACTATTCTGCTTCCAAAGCCGGTATGATTGCTTTGGCCAAGTCTATCGCACAGGAACTGGGTTCTCGCGGTATCCGTGCCAATGCCATTGCTCCGGGCTTCATCATGACAGCCATGACCGATGCCTTGTCCGAAGAAGTGAAGGCTGAATGGTGCAAGAAGATTCCTTTGCGTCGTGGCGGTACACCCGAAGACGTGGCAAACATTGCTACCTTCCTGGCTTCTGACATGTCTTCGTACGTGTCCGGTCAGGTAATTCAGGTAGATGGTGGTATGAATATGTAGAATGACAAGCAAATTGAGGGATTAAGAATTGAAAGGTACAATCTACTTTCATTCTTTAATTCTGTCATTATTAATTTTTGAAATAACGATGACTGTCGTATACGAAGACAATCATATCATTATAGTCAACAAGACCGCTTCCGAGATAGTTCAGGGAGACAAAACGGGTGATACACCGCTTTCGGAAACTGTAAAGCAGTACCTGAAAGAGAAGTACAGCAAGCCCGGAAATGTCTTTATCGGTGTCACCCACCGACTGGACCGCCCCGTGAGCGGTCTTGTTGTTTTTGCCAAGACCGGTAAGGCACTATCGCGTCTGAATGAGATGTTCAAGAACAGCGAGGTGAAGAAGACTTATTGGGCAGTGGTGAAGAACCTGCCTCGCGAAGAAGAAGGGGAGCTGGTGAATTATTTGGTACGCAACGAGAAACAGAACAAGAGTTATGCCTACGACAAGGAGGTGCCGGGCAGCAAGAAAGCGATTTTGCGCTATCGGATTATCGGGCGGTCGCAGAACTATTATCTGTTGGAAGTAGACCTGAAAACCGGACGTCATCATCAGATACGCTGTCAGTTGGCAAAGATGGGTTCTCCTATCAAGGGCGACTTGAAGTATGGTTCGCCCCGCTCCAACCCCGACGGCAGCATCTGTCTGCATGCGCGGTCTATCCGTTTTGTGCATCCGGTGTCCAAAGAACTGATAGAAGTGGAGGCGCCTGTTCCTCCCGGAAATTTATGGAATGGTTTTGAAACGATTTAATCTTACTGTAATGAAGAAAATCATAGTTTTGTCGGGCTTGCTGCTCCTTGCGGGATTGGCTGCCCAAGCTCAGGAAAGGATTGCTGAGTATAATGTGCGTCCTGCCGTTACGGTGCGCACCCCCCTCCAAGGCGATAGTATCAACTTCAAAGGAGATAAGTTTACTGTCGGTAATCTTTTGAAGACGAAGGTCAACCTCGGCTTCGACGGATGTCAGTACGAACGTATGGCGGCTGATACGGCCGGATATGTCGCTGTGGCAAAGGCGGATAAGGACAATCTGTTCTATCTGTTTGCCACCAATCTGCGTGCCGAGCGTTTCATGAAGGGCAAGCTGAATGTATATTCCCCTGCCCGTTTTGAGGTGTTTGTAAACGGTGAATCCAAACAGGTCAAGGAGACGGCAGAGGACAGCTTGTCGCAGGTTCGTCCTACGGCCGTGAGTCTGCGCATGAATCCCGAAGCAGATTATGAGATTGTTATCAAGTTGCTTTCAAGCGCGGACGACAAGATGCAGCCGATGCTGAAATGCGAATTTGAAAAGGAAGAAGACTTTACCGATGTAGCCTGTCAGATAGCACCGGACATGAAGAGACGCTTTTCTTTGTTCAACACCAATTTCGGTTCCCGAGTGAGCTGGGTTTCTCTTTCGCCCAACGGCAAGTACCTGCTGACCCGCTATTCGGACAGTTACGACGTGAAACGTTTCAGAACCCGTTGTGAACTGACCGAGGTGAAGACCGGCCGGGTGATACTGCCCAATGCCAATGAAGGGATGAAGTGGATGCCCAACAGCAACAAGCTTTACTATACGGTTATGGGTGAGAAGCAGAACGACCTGGTTGTGTTCGACCCTGCTACGATGCGTGAAGAAGTGCTGCTGAAGAATGTCCCGGAAGGATATTTTAGCTGGTCTCCTACGGAAGAATACCTTATCTATATGCTCACGGACGAGGGCGAAAAGGTGAGTGGCCCGTTGAAACGTCTCTTGCATCCGGACGACCGTATCCCCAATTCTCGCAACCGTTATTATCTCATGAAATACGATGTGGCGACGGGACTTTCCGAGCGTCTGACCTATGGTAACCGCAACGTCTATCTGAATGATATTTCTCCGGATGGCAAGAAACTGTTGTGCAGCACTTCCAAGCCAGACATCACTCGATGTCCTTTCTCTCTCTCTTCTCTTTTCGAGATTGATCTGGCCACCTTGCAGGCAGATACACTGGTGGCTTGGGATGCCTATCTGGGAGGAGCTTCCTATTCTCCGGACGGCAAACAGCTTCTGGTGACCGGCAGTCCGTCCGCTTTCGGAGGCATCGGCAAGAACTGTGGTGAACATCCTATTGCCAATGACTTTGATACCCAAGCCTTCATTATGGATCTGGCTACAAAGAAAGTGCAAGCCATCACGCGCGATTTCAATCCTACGGTGTCTCTCGTGCAGTGGAACCGTGTGGACGGATGTATCTATTTCGATACGACCGATGGAGATTGCAGTCATATCTATCGTTATGTTCCGAAGACGGGTGGCTTTGAGATGCTGCCGCTTGAAGAGGATGTGATTACTTCCTTCACGCTGGCCGATGACAATCCGGTTGTGGCTGCCTATGTGGGCGGAGGAAACGCTAGCACGGGCGTAGCTTACACGTACGACACGAAGAAAAAAGTTTCCACCCTGCTTGCCAATCCCATGAAGCCCATCCTCGATAAGATTGAGCTGGGACAGATGGAAGAGTGGAACTTTACAGCTTCGGACGGTACGGAGATAAAGGGAATGATTTGCTTGCCGCCGTCTTTCGACCCGAACAAGAAGTATCCGCTTATCGTGTACTATTATGGAGGAACGACTCCTACGACCCGCGGCATTACTTCTCCGTACTCTGCACAGTTGTTTGCATCACGCGACTATGTGGTTTATGTTATCCAGCCCAGTGGTGCCATCGGGTATGGCCAGGAGTTCTCTGCACGCCACGTCAATGCTTGGGGTGAGCGTACGGCCGATGAAATTATTGAAGGCACGAAGAAGTTCTGTGCAGCCCATCCGTTTGTCAACGATAAACGTATCGGATGCTTGGGCGCCTCTTATGGAGGATTCATGACGATGTATCTGCAGACTAAGACGGATATGTTTGCTGCCGCAGCCTCACATGCAGGTATCAGTAATGTGACGAGCTATTGGGGCGAAGGTTTCTGGGGATACTCCTATAACTCGGTGGCGGCTGCCGAGAGCTATCCTTGGAATAATCCCGATTTGTTTACGAAACATGGAGCGCTGTTCAATGCGGACAAGATTAAGACTCCTCTGTTGTTGCTGCATGGCACGGTAGATACGAATGTGCCTATCGGTGAAAGTATCCAGTTGTATAATGCGCTGAAGATATTGGGCAAGCCGGTGGAATTCATTACCGTGGACGGTGAGAATCATTTTGTGTCTGATTATGCAAAGCGTGAATTGTGGCACAATTCAATCATGGCTTGGTTTGCCCGCTGGTTGCAGGATAGTCCGGCATGGTGGAATGACCTTTATCCGGAAAGGAACTGGTAATACTTTATCTCTACTTTACCTATCGTAAAGCGGCACTTTATCACCGATAAAGTGCCGCTTTATTAGTGATAAAGCAATACTTTACTGGTAATAAAGTGCCGCTTTATGATGGGTAAAGTGAATATAAAGTGATTTCTGTCTGATAATAAGTATCTTACTGTGATGAAATGAAAAAGCCGTTTCCCAGAATAGACAAGGAGGAAACGGCTTTTTTGTTGTAGTGTGCTTACTGTTATTCGGCCACTTTTGCTGTGTCTGGGACGTTCTCGGCTTTCTGCAAAGTATCCGTTATCACAGTGTCGTTAGACAAGGTTGTTGTCTTACTCGGCTGTTCTACCGGAGCCTTGGCTTGAGCCAAGAACGATCCGCCACAAACAAACATAAACAGGGCTGCTACTAATACTAATTTTTTCATAATTCATTTGCTTTAGGTTGATAATATATTGTTGTTAAGTCTAAGTGCCTGCTTGGTGTAGCGCTTGGTGCTTACGCTTAATATAGGTCAAATGATGTGCCAAAAGAAGTGCGGTTCGGTTAAGTTGTTGAAATATAACTGTATATGAATTCGAGGCACAGTATGACACAGTGTGGAAAAATGTGGAATATGTGGAGGGAGATGTGGAATTATTCCACACTTCTCAGTCCGACAAGTGATAAAGTTTCAGTTTGTTGTACAGTGTTTTGCGGTCGATTCCCAACAGTTGTGCCGCACGGCTCTTGTTGTTTCCCGTCTGCCGCAGCGCCTCGATAATCTGATGCTTCTCTGCCTCCTCGTTGCGGAGAGGAATACCGATGATGGCCGGTGCTGGTCCTTTCAGTTCGCTTAGTTCATTGATTGTAATGAATTTGCCTTGCGCCAGCAGTGTGGCACGGCGCACCATGTTCTTCATCTGGCGCAGGTTGCCCGGCCAGGGATATTCCAATAAGGCGCGTGATGCTTTATCGTCGAAGCCGGTCAGTTGCTTGTCCATTTCGCGGTTGGCCTGGTCCAGAAAGAAATTGGCAAAGAGCAGGATATCTTCACGGCGGTCTTTGAGTTGCGGCATACGCAGCGTGAATTCATTGATACGGTGGTATAAATCTTCACGGAACATCCCTTTTCCGATGGCTTGCTCCAGATTTTCGTTGGTGGCGGATACCAGACGCACGTCCACGCTTATCTCTTTGTTCGAGCCTACGGGACGTATCTTGCGCTCTTGCAAAGCACGCAGCAACTGTATTTGCACTTCATAGCTCAGGTTTCCTATTTCATCCAGAAAGATGGTACCACCGTTGGCTTCAACGAAAGCGCCCGTCTTGTCGGTCAATGCGCCGGTAAAGGCGCCCTTTATGTGACCGAAGAACTCCGAGGCGGCCAATTCTTTGGGGATAGAACCGCAATCGATGGCTACAAACGGCCGGTCGGCACGCTTGCTGAGTTGATGGATGCGGTGGGCCACGTATTCTTTGCCCGTTCCGCTGGCGCCATTGATGAGTACGGACATGTTGGTAGGTGAAACCAGTTTCACATAATTATAGAGTTGCTTGGCGGTATCGCTCTCTCCTTCTAGGTAATCGGAAGGGGGGAGGGGAGTGCTTCCTATCCCTTTAGCGGGAGTGCCTTTTGAAGAACTATGGCCGGCACGCATTTTCTGCGCTTCCTCTATTTTCTTCAATAATTCATCCGGATTTATCGGTTTGGCTATATAATCGCAGGCTCCCAGTTTCATGGATTGGACAGCCGATTGTATATCAGCGTATCCCGTCATGATGATGAGCGGTATTTGCAAATTGCGTTCGCCCAGCCATTTCAGTAAGTCAATGCCATCCTTGTCGGGCAGACGCAGGTCGGATAATATCAAGTCTACGGTTCCCGACTCAATATGTTTTTGAGCACGGGCAATGCTGCTGGCGGAGGTTACTTGGAAACCTTTTTTGCCGAGCCATGTTTTTAGCATCATGCCGTAAGTAATATCATCTTCTACGATTAATATGGATGTCATCGCTTTTGCCTTTTATCTCTTTTATGCAGGCAAAGGTAAGTGCTTTTGTCTGATTTTAGTATATTTGCAAACTTAAATTAAATAAAAAACAAAATGAAAAGAAATCTTATTGTATTATTAACTATACTGGTTTGCGGTCTGACTGCCTGCAAGCCGGGACAAAAGAAAGAAGTAGATATGGAAAAAGAAACGAAGTTGAAGATTGAGACAAGTGCGGGTGATATCATCGTGAAACTGTATAACGAAACCCCGAAACATCGTGATAACTTTATCAAGCTGGTGGAAGACGGCACGTATGAAGGTACGCTGTTCCACCGTGTCATCAAGGACTTTATGATACAGGCAGGTGACCCGGAATCGAAGAAGGCCCCGAAAGGCAAGATGCTTGGTACGGGTGATGTGGGTTATACCGTTCCTGCCGAATTCGTCTATCCGAAGTATTTTCACAAAAAAGGTGCTTTGTCGGCTGCACGTCAGGGTGATGAGGTGAATCCTGAGAAGGCATCGTCCGGTTGTCAGTTCTACATTGTGACCGGAAAGGTGTATGGTGATTCTACTTTGCTGGGTATGGAACAGCAGATGAACCAGATGCGTCTGAACAATGCTTTCAATGCATTGGCACAGAAGCACATGAAAGAAATCTACAAGATGCGCAAGAATAACGATCAGGATGGCTTGATGAACTTGCAGGATTTATTGATTGCGCAGGCCGAGGCTCAGGTTGCCAAGGAACCGGAGTTCAAATTTACTCCCGAGCAAGTAAAGGCCTATACTACTGTGGGCGGTACTCCGCATTTGGACGGTGCATATACCGTATTCGGTGAAGTGCTGGAAGGTATGGATATCGTTGATAAAATACAGAAGGTCAAGACCGACCGTAACGACCGTCCCGAAGAGGATGTGGTTATTAAAAAAGTGACTGTGATAGATTGATGATGTAATCTGTCATTCCATTTTATGAAGATAAACAAAAAGATATTTGACAACGGTCTGCGGTTGGTGCACAAAGAGGACACCAGCACGCAGATGGTTGCCTTGAATATTGTTTATGACGTGGGTGCTCGTGACGAACATCCCGGGCATACGGGCTTTGCCCATCTGTTCGAGCATCTGATGTTCGGAGGTTCGGTGCATATTCCTGATTATGATGCTCCTTTGCAACTGGCAGGTGGGGAGAATAATGCATGGACCAATAATGATATTACCAATTACTACCTGACGGTTCCGAAATCGAATGTGGAAATCGGTTTTTGGCTGGAGTCCGACCGTATGCTGGAACTGGCATTCAGTGAGCAGAGTCTTGAAGTGCAGCGTGCGGTAGTGATGGAGGAATTCAAACAACGTTGCCTCAACCAACCGTATGGCGATGTGGGGCATCTGCTTCGTCCTTTGGCCTATCAGACGCATCCTTATCGCTGGCCTACTATCGGAAAGGACCTTTCTCATATTGCCAATGCCACGCTGGATGAGGTAAAAGAATTCTTTTTCCGTTTTTATGCACCTAATAATGCGGTTTTGGCCGTTACCGGAAATATCTCGTGGGAAGAAACGGTGAGGCTGACTGAAAAGTGGTTCGCTCCCATTCCCCGTAGAAACGTGCCCGTAAGGCAATTGCCGCAAGAAGTCGCACAGACGGTGGAACGCCGACAAACGGTGGAACGGAATGTTCCTTTGGATGCATTGTTCATGGCTTATCACATGTGTAGCCGTAAGGATGCCGATTATTATGCATTCGATATTTTATCGGATGTTCTGAGCAATGGAAGTTCCAGCCGATTGACCCGCAGGCTGGTGCAGGAGCAAAAGCTCTTTTCCAGTCTCGATGCCTATATCTCCGGTACACGGGATGCCGGACTGCTGCATATCAGTGGAAAACCCTCTGCAGGCGTATCTCTGGAGCAAGCCGAGGCTGCTGTTCGGCAAGAACTGGAAGAGTTGAAATCTGGGCTTGTTGGAGAGCAGGAATTGGAGAAAGTAAAGAATAAGTTTGAATCTACACAGATATTCGGCAACATCAATTATTTGAATGTTGCTACGAACCTTGCCTGGTTTGAGCTGACCGGAGAGGCGGAAGACATAGACCGTGAAGTAGACAATTACCGTGCCGTGACGGCAGAACAGCTTCATAGGGTGGCACAGCAGACGTTCCGTGACGAAAACGGGGTTGTGCTCTATTATCAAAAAGAAAACCTTTAGTATGAGAAATTTATTTGATACGTATAAGCAACACTATAAAGCACTGCTTCTCTTGGGACTGCCCATTGTGGTGGGCCAGTTGGGAGTCATTGTACTTGGTTTTGCCGATACGCTGATGATTGGGCATCACAGCACGGAGGAGCTGGGGGCCGCTTCTTTTGTAAACAATCTGTTTACTCTATGCATTATTTTCAGTACGGGTTTCAGTTACGGGCTGACACCGATTGTAGGAGGATTTTACGGTAACCACCGTTTTGCCGAGGCCGGACAGGCGTTGCGGTGCAGTCTGGTGGCCAATGTGCTGGTGGCTTTACTGCTGACTTTCGTCATGACTGTTCTGTATTTCAATGTAGAACGGTTGGGGCAACCTGAAGAATTACTGCCTCTGATTAAGCCTTATTATCTGGTGTTGCTTGCTTCATTGGTTTTTGTCATGTTGTTCAACGGTTTCAAACAGTTTACCGACGGCATCACTGATACCAAGACGGCCATGTGGATTCTGCTTGGAGGAAATGCGCTTAACATCGTAGGAAACTATATTCTAATTAATGGCAAACTGGGTTTCCCGGAACTGGGATTGCTGGGTGCGGGTATCAGTACCTTGTTTTCCCGCATTGTAATGGTGGTGGTCTTTGCGCTGATTATGTTCCGCAGCCATCGGTTTATTCGTTATAGAATCGGTTTCATGCGGTTGGGATGGTCGACCCCGATGTTCAAGAAACTCAATGCGCTGGGCTGGCCCGTCGGCATGCAGATGGGGATGGAGACGGCTTCCTTCAGTCTGAGTGTCATCATGGTAGGCTGGTTGGGAACACTTGCTTTGGCATCGCATCAGATAATGCTTACTATCTCTCAGTTCACCTTTATGATGTATTACGGCATGGGTGCTGCGGTTGCTGTGCGTGTCAGCAACTTCAAGGGGCGGGAAGACGGACAGAATGTGCGTCGCTCGGCATATGCAGGTTTCCACATTGTCCTTTGTATGGAGGTGGTGTTGCTGAGTATCGTCTTTGCACTTCGCGGACAAGTAGGCGGATGGTTTACGGACAATGCGGAGGTTTCTGCCATGGTTGCTTCTCTTTTCTTCCCGTTCTTGATTTACCAGTTCGGTGATGGGTTGCAGATTAACTTTGCCAATGCTTTGCGCGGTATCTCGGACGTGAAGCCAATGATTATTATTGCATTTATATCCTATTTTATGATATCTTTGCCTGTAGGGTACCTTTGTGGCTTCATCTTCGGCTGGGGACTGACGGGAGTCTGGATGGCTTTTCCGTTCGGACTTACCAGTGCGGGGCTGATGCTGTGGTTGAGATTCCGTAAACAGACAAGGAACAGGGCCTGATAAGTATGAATAGTGTCTCCAAAGTAAAGATTGCCGTAGGCTACACTTTGTTGCTGGCTGTATTGTTTTTTTCCTTGTTATTCGTGCGGCGGGAAATGGAGAACCTTATTCTTACCGATGACCACAATGTACAATGGGCGGATAGTGTGCTTGCCTTGATACGAGAGAAAGATGCCAACACGATAAGAATGCTGCGTACGCTGAGTGAGGCGAGTGACAGTGTGGTATCTACCAGCGACATTGAACAGATAATTGCCCGGCAGGATTCGGTAGTGGCCCAGCAGCGTGTGCAGCATCGTATCATTACACATCGGGATACGGTTGTGACGCGTCCTAAGAAGAAGGGGTTTTTCCGTCGTTTGGGTGAAGTGTTTGTCCCCTCCAAGGAAGATACGGCTATCCAAGTAAAAACCTCCCTCGAATTTGCAACGGATACGGTGATAGAACCTTATAATCCGGCCGACTCTTTGCATGAGAAACTGCGGGCTGTGGCCCGGCAGAAGAAAGCTGTAAACACTGTTATACAGCGACGTAAACGCTATCTGCAGCGTTTGGACCATACACTGACAGCCCGCATAGACAGCTTGCTGAAAGATTATGAGACGGAAACATTGCTGCGTGCCCGGGAGGAGGACGAATATCAACAAGCGGTTCGCTACCGTTCGGCAAAGATTATCGGTGGCATTGCCGCAGGGGCGGTGGTGCTTTCCGCTTTTTTTCTTATTATCATTGGTCGCGACATAACCCGCAGCAACCGTTACCGCCGTGAACTTGAAGAGGCCCGCCGTCACGCCGAAGACCTGCTTGCTGTCCGTGAAAAACTGATGCTTGCCATTACCCATGACTTCAAAGCACCGCTCGGATCTATCATGGGCTATGCCGATCTGCTTTCCCGGCTGACGGTGGATGAGCGGCAGCGGTTTTACCTGGACAATATGAAAACCTCATCGGAGCATCTGCTGAAGCTGGTCATTGATTTGCTCGATTTCCATCGCCTTGACTTGAACAAGGCCGAAGTCAACCGGGTCACCTTTCATCCTTCCCGCCTGCTCGAAGAGATACACGTCAGTTTTGAGCCACTTACGGCTGCCAAAGAGCTGATGCTTCATTGTGACATAGCCCCCGAACTAGGAGGTACTTATATCTGCGATTCCTTGCGTCTGCGCCAGATTATTAATAATCTGCTGTCCAATGCCGTGAAGTTTACGGACCGGGGCAGTATTACCATGACGGCCCGTTACGAAGCCCGTCAACTGGTAGTTGCCATCGCTGATACTGGTAAGGGAATGGAGCCTGCCGACCGTGAACGTATCTTTCAGGAGTTCACCCGCTTGCCGGGCGCTCAGGGAAAAGAAGGATGCGGACTCGGACTTTCCATCGTCCGTATGTTGGTACAGTTGCTCGAAGGTGCGATTGAAGTGGATAGTGTACCGGGTAAGGGAAGCACTTTTACCATATATATTCCTATCTATCCCGTAAGAAGTGAAGGACATGACATTAAGGATAAAGAACCGGACTGTGCCGGCATGCAGAATGGCAATTCTTCATGCCCTATTTCTCATCCTTCACTGAAGAATGTTCTCCTTATTGATGACGACCGTATTCAGCTTACTCTTACTGCCGCCATGCTCCGGCAGAGCGGCATAAATTCTGTTTCCTGCCTGCAATTGGACGAATTGTTGGATGCTTTGCGCACGGAGACTTTTGATGCGCTGCTCACAGATGTACAGATGCCTGCCATTAATGGTTTCGACTTGCTGAAGCTGCTACGTGCCTCAAATATACCGCAAGCACAGTCCATTCCGATTATTGCCGTAACTGCCCGTAGTGACATGAAGCGTGAAGAATTTACTTCGCACGGCTTTGCCGGGTGTCTGCACAAGCCTTTTACGGTGCAGGAACTTCTTTGCGAAACGAATGCCGGAGATGCGGAAGCAGCGGCTGTTCCGATGTCTGCCGGTACGGCAAATGCCATTACCGGGACTGCGGTGCCCATTGTGAAGGCTGCTTCTGTGGTGGCAGGTTCGACCTATGACTTCGCTGCGTTGACTTCCTTTGCAGGCGATGATTTTGAAGCTGCACAATCTATTCTGGAGAGTTTTCGATCGGAGATGCGTCTCAATATCCATCGCTTGGAAGAGGCTGTTGCAGCTTGCGATATGGACGGGATGGCCGCTGTTTCCCATAAAATGATTCCCCTCTTCAAATTGTTGGGAGCCGCGGAAGTTGTGGCATTGTTAAGGCAGTTGGAAGCCGCTACGGGAACGCCTTTTACGGACGAATGGGGGACAAAGGCAGCTTTGGCACTGCGCCTGCTGGAGGAAGTGTATCGGCACATTCCGGCAGGCTGAGGGAGGCATTGCTTTCAGAAGATGTGGGGGTAACGCATCAGGACGGGTTCATACGCTTCCGATTCCGTGATGCCATAGATGAGGCTGTCGTCTTCCGTAACGGCAATGTTGACCACGAAGGGATTTAGGTGCAGCTTGTGGCACAGACGGCCTTCCCAGTCGAATACAAGAATCTCTTCGCTGAAAGCGGTTCTTTTGCCTGGACCCTTGAACTTGTCGGGCGTTTGTCCTCGGGTTATGGCACGCCGTTCGCCATGGCTCTCTCGGGATAGAAGCAGATAGATGTACCGGGATGTCACGGATACTTTGAATCCGGTCAATTGCCAATCCGGAGCTCCTTCCGGTGAGATGCCGTCTTCGCCAGGCTGATAGGTAGGATATTGGTCGAGCATGACTTTGCGGTTGATGACCCGGTTGTCTTCCAGATCGAAGATTTCGGCATAAAGCCCCTCGTCACCGCAGCCATATAGGAAGCGATTGCGGGTGGGATGTTTTTTGAGGCGTGCCGAGGAGTTGTAGATCCACTGCTTGGTCATCATCGGACTGTCGAAACCGTCGGCGGGGAAGAAACCCGCTACGTCTGTCAGCCGACCAGTAGGCAGATGCAATAGCTTGAACCAATCTTGTCTCTTATTCTTGGGATTAGGTATGACACAGGCAACAAGTACAATACTGTCGTTGACGAAGTCCGCTTTCATGAGCCATAAGGAGGCGTTTTGCCTGAAAGCAGTGACGGGATACACAGCTTTTGTGTTGAGGTTGATAAGCTGTGCACCCATGTCGTTGCCGCTATAGAGCAACATGTTGCGGGTAGGTTTGTGATAGTATATCAAGTGGGCTTCTGCCAGTTCTGTGGGGCCTGCTCCCCGTGCACCGTAGCGTTGGGTGAGGCAGGCGCTGTCGGCGGTCAGCCTGTAGGTCTCAAAGAAGTGTTGTTCTTTGGAAACTTCTATGATAATCTCGTTAGCATCGGCGTCGATTACTGCATAACCGTTTTGTAGAGAGTCGGTCGGCACTGCAACTCCTTCAAGATAAAACGTGGTGGTCCCGTCTGATGTGCGACGGGAACACGACATTGTCAATGCCCCCGTCAGAATCAGGACAAGGAGGAGGAAGGGGAACGTGCGTTTCATGTTATTGGGATTTGGTCATGTCTTTAATGATGATGTGTCGCCAGATACCGTCAGATCCTTCTGTCAGAAACTTACATTCTGCGTTTTCCTTTTCTGAACAAGGTATTTTGACCGGTTTGTCTCCTTCTGTGTTGGCAAGTGCTTCAATATTTGCTAATTGGAGGTCTGTAAGTTGCGCTAAATCCATATTGCGATGTCTTAAATAGCTGAAGGATATAGCCGCTGCTGCAAACATGGTAATAATAATTTTTTTCATAATCTATTCGCTTTTAAGTTTGGTTTTAATGGCTTATCCCGCAAATCTAATGATATTTTTTTAAAATGCGACAAATGTTACTCTTTTCGCAACGTATAAGAACTAAATGTCACAAGAAATTGTTTCCTTTGTAGAACTTTTGAATACGATGACTGATTAACGTTCCGATGAAAAGAAAAGGATTTAAAATAGCACTTTGGGCGTTGCTTACTCCTATAACATTATTTATAATACTGATGATATTGCTCTATGTACCTCCCGTACAAAGTTTCATACGGAAGCAAGCTACGGCAATTGCGTCAGATGCTACGGGTATGGATATATCCGTAGAACGGATTGATTTGCGCTTTCCTTTGAATCTGCTGGTTCGTGGTGTACTTGTAGTAGAACCGGCTGACAGCACTGCCGGTGTGCAGCATCCCGATACCTTGTTGAATCTGGAAAGCCTGAATGTACATGTGCAGGCATGGCCTTTGTTTAAAGGAAAAGTGGAGGTAGATGACATTACCTTGAAAAAAGTTGCCGTAAACTCCTCCAATCTGGTGGAAGGCATGCGCATCAAAGGGGTACTGGGGCATTTCTTTCTTGAAAGCCATGGTATAGATCTCACTAAGGAAGATGCTATCCTCAATAACATTGAGTTGAGCGATACCCACGTTCAGGTGATGCTTACCGATACGACCGAGACTCCCAAAGATACCACTGAGACGGCGTTGAACTGGAAAGTGACTCTCCATACCCTGAAATTGAAGAATGTATCGGTCGATTTACAGATGCCGTTGGATTCTATGGGACTGAAAGCCCATATAGGGGATGCAGAGATTGCGGATGCCGCCGCCGATTTGAAGCATCAGTTCTATGGCTGGAGGAAATTCCTGCTGACCGGAACTTCCGTCAATTATGATACCGGCGGCCCGGGAAGTGCGATAGGATTCGACCCCTCGCACATCGCTCTTCGTGACATCCGTCTGGGCATTGACTCTGTGATGTACTACGGCAGGGATATGAACGCCGTTATCCGGGAATTTTCCATGTACGAGCGTTCCGGTTTGAGTGTAACTTCTCTGACCGGTCGGTTGTTTGCCGACTCTACCGTTATCCGTATCCCTTCTTTGAAGTTACTGACACCTCATAGTGAAATGAACCTTACGGCACAGACTTACTGGAAACTGATAAATATGCCTACCATCGGCCGTCTGACAGCCCGTTTCAATGCCCGTATCGGCAAACAGGATGTACTGCTTTTTGCCGGTGGCCTGCCGGAAGCTTTCAAGGAAGCCTACCCGTTCCGTCCGTTGACGATTCATGCCGGTACAGAAGGAAACCTGAAGCAGATGCAGATTTCACGTTTTACGGCCGAGCTGCCCGGAGCTTTTTCGCTGAGTGGAGGAGGAGAGTTTTGGAATCTGACCGACAGTGTAAAACGTAGCGGGAGCATGGACTTTGAAATGCACACACAGAACCTGAACTTCCTGACCGGACTTGCCGACATTGCTCCCGACGGCTCTGTCATCGTGCCGGACAGCATGCACCTTGCGGCATGTGTCGGTGTGGAGGGGGCGCAGTGCACTGCTACCCTGAAGCTGCAAGAGAAGGAGGGCGACTTGAATCTGGATGCTGCCTATAACCTTGCTACGGAGGCCTACCATGCCGACCTTGCCATCAACAACTTGCAGGTGCATCACTTCCTGCCTAAGGACTCTATCTATGCTCTTACGGCAAAGATGTCCGCTAAGGGACAAGGGGTGGATATGGCATCACGAAAGACTGTGGCTGCTTTGAATGCTTCCTTGGAAAAACTACAGTATGGCCATTGGGACATTTCCGGCGTGGATGTGCATGCCGGACTCAAGTCATCCGTTGCTACCGTCCGTCTTGCCAGCGATAATGTTCTTCTCAAGATGCAGGGAAATGCGGATATGCGTCTTGACCGCAGCTATCTGGATGGCGCTTTGGATTTGAATGTGAAAGAGGTAAATCTGCATAAGCTGGGGTTGGTGCCCCGACCGTTGAAACACCCGTTTGCCTTTACAATGGGAGTGGAGGCACGCCATGATTCTCTCAAGTTGAGGCTTGATGCCGGTGACTTGAATCTGCGTTTCCGCGCCCACAGCACGTTGAAGAAGTTGATGGAACAGTCGGATAAATTTGTCTCTATCCTGACAAAGCAGATTGATGAACGGTGTCTGGACCATGCCGCTTTGCGCCAAGTCCTTCCTTCAGCGGGCATGCATCTGGAAGCCGGTAATCAGAATCCCGTCAGTTATTTTCTGGCTGCAAAGGGTATTTCCTATAATGATTTCAAACTGAGTTTCGGGTTTACTCCGCAAGTCGGCATCAACGGGCGTACGGCTGTTCACGGATTGCGCATGGACTCCTTGCAGCTTGATACGATATTTTTTACAGTGAAACAGGATACTGCCCGCATGAAGTTGCAAGGCGGTGTCATAAACGGTCCCAAGAACCCGCAGTTTGTGTTCCGCAGTACTCTGACGGGTGAAGTCCGTAATGAAGATGCGGAGCTGACTGTGGATTATGTGGATGGAAAAGGGCAGACCGGTGTGCTATTCGGTATTAATGCCCGTCCGTTGACCGAAGGACATGGTCGCGGTAATGGTGTGCTGCTGAACCTCGTTCCTGCCGAGCCGATTATTGCTTTCCGTAAATTCCATTTTGAGGACAATTGTAACTGGATTTATTTGCATAAGAATATGCGCGTCTATGCCAATATCGACATGGACAGCGACGACGGTTTGTGCTTCCGCATGCAGTCAAACAAGGATGACACCCTTTCTTTGCAGAACATAAATGTGGAACTGAACCGGTTGCGTTTGGACGAACTGACCGATGTGCTTCCTTATATGCCCCGGCTTACGGGATTGTTCTCTGCCGAAGCAAATTATATACAGACCGCCACTTCCTTGCAGGTGTCTGCCGAAGCTAATGTAGAGAAACTGACCTACGAACGCCAACCGGTTGGAGATATCGGCTTGGGGGCTACCTGGTTACCGGGCGACAAGGATACACACTATCTGAATACCTATTTCACATATGATAATGAAGAGGTGATGACTGCCGACGGTATCCTGAAGCAGAAGAACGGAAAGGATACCCTGGAAGTGTCCACTCGTTTCGAACATTTCCCATTGAAGATGGTCAATGCATTCATCCCTGACCAAATGGTGACTTTTACCGGAGATATTGATGGGGGGCTTTATATTGGCGGTTCGCCGGACAAGCCTCAGATGCATGGTGATATTGCTTTGGACAGCGTGTCGGTCTACGCACGTCAGGCAGGAGCACGTTACTGGTTTGACAACCGTCCGGTACAGGTAAAAGACAACCAGTTGATATTCGATAAGTTTGCCATTTATACCACCAGCAAGAATCCGTTTACGATTGACGGTAAGGTAGATTTCCGGAATATGGAACGTCCTACAGCCAATCTCAATCTGCTGGCCGAAAATTATACCTTGCTGGATGCACCGCGCACCCGCGAGAGCTTGGTTTACGGAAAAGTGTTTGTCGATTTGCGTGCCACGGTGAAGGGGCCGCTTGACGGGCTTGCCATGCGCGGAAACATGAACCTGCTGGGCAATACCAACGTGACGTATGTGTTGACCGACTCTCCTTTGACTGTAGAAGACCGCCTTGACGGACTGGTCACCTTTACCTCGTTTGCCGATACCATGTCGGTGGCGGCAGAAGAGGTGCCGGCCATGTCGTTGGGAGGGTTGGAGATGTACATGTCTGTCCATATAGACGATGCGGTCCGCCTTCGTGCCGACCTGAGTACCGACCGCAGCAAGTATATCGAACTGGAAGGCGGTGGTGACCTGAACATGCAGTATACCCCGCAGGGAGATATGAGCCTTACCGGACGCTACACCCTTTCGGGCGGTGTCATGAAGTATTCGTTGCCCATTATTCCGCTGAAGGAGTTCCAGTTCAATCCCGGCAGCTATGTGGATTGGCGGGGCAATATCATGAATCCTGCTCTGAATCTGAAAGCAACGGAACGTGTACGTTCTTCTGTGTCCGATGGAGATGGGGAAGGTTCGCGAATGGTGAATTTCGATGTTTCCATTTCCATTAAGAACAAGCTTGAATCGCCCGATCTCATTTTCGATATTTCGGCACCCGAAGATGCCGCAGTGGAGAATGAGTTGCAAGCCATGGGTGCAGAGGAACGCAGTAAGCAGGCCATTGCCATGCTTGCCACAGGCATCTATCTGAATAGTGGTGCCAAAGGAGGAGGATTGACGATGGGAGCTGCCTTGAACTCTGTGCTTCAGAGCCAGATAAATTCTTTGGCGGGAGGCATAAAGGGCGCTAATATCAGCGTGGGTGTGGAAGACCGCACCTCTTCTGAAACAGGCGACACGCAGAAAGATTTCAGCTTCCGTTATTCCCAGCGTTTCTTCAACGACCGCGTGCAGATTGTCATCGGTGGTAAGGTATCTACCGGTGCCAATGCCACGAACAATGCGGAGTCGTTCATCGACAATATATCGTTGGAATACCGCCTTGATGCTTCGGGCACCCGTTATGTCCGGGTATTCCATAATAAAAATTATGAAAGCATACTTGATGGCGAGATAACCGAGACGGGTGTCGGCCTTGTATTGCGCCGGAAGATGGACCGGTTGGGTGAACTCTTCATCTTTAAAAAGAAGGGGATAAAGGAGCGGGAAAACGGGTTGAAGAGGGAGTGAGTTGACAAAGCAGAAAGTATTCATCTTCTTTCCCTCCTTGCATCTTCATCAGCTTGAAACTTAATATGAAGCAAATGATATGAAACGATTGATATTGCATGTTGCAGGATTGATTTTTCTGGCGGGTTGCTCTACTACGAAGCACTTGCCCGAAGGAGAAATACTCTATACCGGCCAGAAGCCGATGGTGGTATTGAATCGCAGTGAAACCCCCGTTGGCGAGATTGCTATGGAAGAGGTGGAGGCGGCTCTTGCCACGGCGCCCAATAATTCTTTGTTGGGAAGTTCCAGAATCCGTTATCCCTTTCCTTTCGGACTGTGGATTTACAATGGTTTCCAGAAATACGAGAAAGGGTTGGGCAAGTGGATATTCAATAAGTTTGCCGCCACTCCGGTACTTATGTCCACAGTGAATCCTGATATTCGCCAAAAGGCGGCTGTCAACTTGCTGCGCGATTATGGCTATTTCAATGGAAGCGTCAGCTACAAGACATTTGCAGACCCGAAGGATTCCTTGAAAGCCAAACTGCAGTATACAGTAGATATGCGTAATCCTTATTTTATAGATACGGTATATTATCGTGGTTTTAACCAGCGCACCACCCGCATCATGGAATTGGGGCGTCGACGTTCCCTTATCAGTCCGGGAGAACAATTCAATGTGGCTGATTTGGATGGGGAGCGTACCCGTATCAGCACCTTGCTGCGTAATGTGGGCTGTTATTATTTCCGTCCCGACTACTTGACCTATCAGGCAGATACCATGATGGTTCCTAATGGGCATGTCCAGATGCGCTTGATTCCCGTTCCCGGTATGCCAACGGTAGCCGAGAGGCAGTTCCGTGTGGGGCGTAAATCCGTATATCTTCTTGGAAAACAGGGGCAGGAGCCCAATGACAGCATGGATTATAAAGGCTTGACCATACACTACTATAACAAACCTCCGGTACGTCCCAACATGCTTTACCGTTGGCTGAACTATCAAGGTTATCGGCGGAAACGTCAGATACAGGACAGTGCGGGTATTGCCCGCCAGCGTTCCGTGCAGAGCTTGTATAGTCTGTATCGGCAAACCCGTATTCAGGAACGACTGGCAAGTGTCGGCATCTTCCGTTATGCCGAAATGCAGTATATACCGCGTGATACGGCATTTGTGTCCGATACATTAGATGTGAAAGTCATTGCCGCTCTTGATAAGCCATACGATGCCGAATTGGATTTTAATGTCACCATGAAGAGCAATAACCAGACCGGACCGGGTGCTGCCTTTACCGTGACCAGGAACAATGTCTTCGGTGGCGGCGAAAGCTGGAATGTGAAGCTGAACGCTTCGTATGAATGGCAGACGGGCAAGGAGAGCTCTTCCTTGATGAACAGTTATGAACTGGGCATTTCCTCCTCGCTTGTCTTTCCGCGCGTGGTGTTTCCTCGGATGGGTGACCGTGAATATGATTTTCCTGCCACTACGACATTCCGTTTGTATGCCAATCAGGTGAATCGTGCCAAATATTATAAATTGCTGGCTTTTGGCGGTAACGTCACTTACGACTTCCAACCCAAAGCCACTTCCAGGCACAGTATAACTCCTTTCAGACTGACGTTTAATGTACTGCGCAATCCTACGGCTGCTTTTGATGCGTTGCGTGCCCAGAATCCGGCTCTCTATGTCAGTTTGCGCGACCAGTTTATACCAGCTATGGAGTATACCTATACTTATGACAATGCTTCTGTGCGTCGCAAGCGCAATCCCATTTGGTGGCAGACCACTGTCGTATCGGCCGGTAATCTGACTTCGGCTGTTTACCGCATGTTCGGCAAGCCGTTCGGCGAGGAGGGAAAGAAGCTTTTCGGTGTGCCTTTCGCACAGTTCCTGAAGCTGAATTCGGAATTCAGGTATCATTACCGTATAGACAAGAATCAGATGATAGCCTCGCGCATTGCGGGAGGAGTGATATGGTCGTACGGAAACGCTACGACTGCCCCTTATACAGAACAGTTCTATATCGGTGGTGCCAATAGTGTGCGTGCTTTCTCTGCGCGCAGCATAGGCCCGGGTGGCTATCCTCCCGAGAAGAACAGGAAGTATACCTATATTAACCATGTAGGCGATATCCGCATGGAAGCCAATGTAGAGTATCGCTTCCGTATGATTGCGGATTTGCACGGGGCTGTGTTTCTGGATGCCGGCAATGTATGGCTGATGCGCAAGGACGAAAGTCGCCCGAACGGTGAGTTTACCCTGAAGAACTTCCCGAAACAGATTGCTTTGGGCACGGGATTCGGCTTGCGTTACGATTTGGACTTCCTTGTTTTCCGTCTGGATTTGGGTATCGGACTGCATAATCCGTATGATACCGGAAAGTCGGGATATTACAATATTCCTAAGTTCAAAGACGGACTGGCTGTGCACTTTGCCATCGGTTATCCGTTCTGATTGTTTGTGAAGAAGTTGATTTTTCATAAAATGCGCGTTTTTGTACAGTTGAGGCTAAAGAATGAACTGAAACTTCCTTCTGCCAGTCATAAATTTTTGTACATTTGCAATCGTTATCAAACGTGATACACTAACCTTTTTAAATATAACTGATATGAAACCAACTTTATTCTTATTGGCAGCCGGTATGGGTAGCCGTTACGGTGGCTTGAAACAATTGGACGGACTGGGTCCCAATGGCGAAACTATTATGGATTATTCTATCTACGATGCTATCAATGCCGGTTTCGGCAAGCTCGTTTTTGTTATCCGTAAGGATTTTGAGCAGGATTTCCGTGATAAAATCATTTCTAAATACGAAGGTCATATTCCATGCGAACTGGTGTTCCAGTCTATCGACAACCTTCCCGAAGGCTTCACTTGTCCCGAAGGACGTACCAAACCTTGGGGAACCAATCATGCTGTGATGATGGGTGCCGATGTGATAAAGGAACCGTTTGCCGTTATCAATTGTGATGATTTCTATGGCCGCGACTCTTTTCAGGTAATGGGCAAATTCCTGTCTTCCCTTCCCGAAGGTTCCAAGAATGTGTATTCCATGGTAGGATTCCGCATTGGCAACACGTTGAGTGAAAGCGGTACCGTATCCCGCGGTTTGTGCGGAACGGATGCAAACAATCTGTTGACTTCCGTAGTGGAACGTACCAAGATTCAACGTATGGACGGCGAAGTGAAGTACATCGACGATAACGGCGAATGGACTGCTACTCCCGAGACTACTCCGGTCAGCATGAATTTCTGGGGCTTTACTCCCGATTATTTTGCTTACAGTGCAGAATTTTTCAAGAGTTTCTTGAGCGACCCGAAGAACATGGAGAACCTGAAGAGCGAATTCTTCATCCCGCTGATGGTGGATAAGCTGATTAACGACGGCACTGCTACCTGCGAAGTGCTCGATACGACCAGCAAGTGGTTTGGTGTGACTTATCCTGAAGACCGTCAGAGCGTGGTCGACAAGATTCAGGCTCTGGTGGATGCAGGCGAATATCCTGCAAAGTTGTTCTAAAAGTAAGATAGAAGGATAACCTGATTCGCGATTTGCGTTAATTTATAGGACAGAAGAGCAAAAGGACAAATATGGGGAAGGCGTTTTGCCGGAGCTGTGTTTGTTCTTTTGTTCTTCTGTCTTTTTTGTTTTTGTCTTCCATGCTTCCATTCTTTTGCCAGCTTGTTGGCACAGTTTTGCCTCCTTGTTGGCAAGGCCTTGTCATCAGCTTGGCAAAGTCTTGCCATTACTTTGGCAAAACCGTGTCGGTGCTATGTCTATGCCTTGGCAAGGTATTCTCTGATTACCATGACTTTTTCATTTTTAATAAATATGAACGAGGAGCCGCGGATACGGAAAGCAGGTGACTCAGGTTGCGGTGTGGGGCTGATGCTGGTGCTGGTGGTGTGCGAGGAAGTGTGATATACTATTGTAGGAATTGCCGGCATTTTCTCCGTTTTATCTTTATATACCGTTGAAAATCGCTACCTTTGCAGCTCTTAACGATAAATTCATTGACACTATGATATCTGTAGAAGGACTGAAGGTAGAATTTAATGCCACTCCTCTGTTCGAAGACGTCTCTTATGTTATCAATAAGAAAGACCGTATAGCTCTTGTCGGCAAGAATGGTGCCGGTAAGTCCACCATGCTCAAGATATTGGCTGGCATTCAGCAGCCCACTGCCGGTGTTGTTGCCGTTCCCCGCGAATGTACTATCGGGTATTTGCCCCAAGTGATGATACTCAGTGACGAGCGTACTGTGATGCAGGAGGCCGAACTTGCCTTCGAGCATATTTTTGAGATGCAGGCTGATATTGAGCGTATGAACCTGCAACTTGCCGAACGTACCGACTACGACAGCGAGGATTACCAGAAACTGATTGACCGCTTCACCAACGAAAATGAACGTTTCCTGATGATGGGTGGTACCAACTACCGTGCCGAGATAGAGCGCACGCTTCAGGGGCTGGGCTTCAGCCGCGAGGACTTCGACCGCTCTACAAGCGAATTCTCCGGTGGTTGGCGCATGCGTATAGAACTTGCCAAACTGTTGCTTCGCCGTCCGGATGTGTTGCTGCTCGACGAGCCCACCAACCACCTTGATATCGAAAGTATCCAGTGGTTGGAGAACTTTCTTTCCACCCGTGCCAATGCGGTGGTGCTTGTCAGCCACGACCGTGCCTTTTTGAACAACGTCACTACGCGTACCATCGAAATAACTTGTGGACGCATTTACGACTATAAAGTGAAATATGATGAGTTCGTGGTGCTTCGCAAGGAGCGTCGGGAGCAGCAACTGCGTGCTTACGAGAATCAGCAGAAGCAGATACAAGATACGGAAGACTTTATCGAACGCTTCCGGTACAAGGCTACCAAAGCAGTGCAGGTGCAAAGTCGCATCAAGCAGCTTGAAAAGATAGAACGTATCGAGGTGGATGAAGAAGACAACTCCTCTTTGCGCCTGAAGTTCGTTTGCAGTAGTCGTAGCGGTAATTATCCTGTTATCTGCGAGGATATGGAGAAATCCTACGGTGAGCACGTTATTTTCCATGATGTGAACTTGACCATCAACCGAGGAGAGAAGGTTGCTTTTGTCGGCAAGAATGGCGAAGGTAAGTCTACGCTTGTAAAGTGTATTATGGGTGAGATTACGGATTATACCGGAAAACTTACACTGGGACATAATGTGCAGATTGGATATTTTGCCCAGAACCAGGCACAACTCTTGGATGAGAACTTGACTGTATTCGATACGATTGACCGCGTGGCCGTAGGGGATGTCCGTCTCAAAATCCGTGATATTCTGGGTGCTTTCATGTTCGGCGGTGAGGCTTCGGATAAAAAGGTGAAAGTGCTCAGCGGTGGAGAGCGCACCCGGCTTGCCATGATAAAACTGCTGTTGGAACCGGTGAATTTTCTGATTCTCGACGAACCGACGAATCATCTTGACATGCGCTCCAAAGATGTGCTGAAGGAGGCTATTCGCGATTTTGACGGTACTGTGATAATAGTCAGTCATGACCGTGATTTCTTGGACGGACTTGCGACTAAAGTGTACGAGTTCGGTGGCGGACTGGTGAAGGAACATCTGGGAGGAATTTATGATTTCCTGCAAAAGAAGCAGATAGAGAGTCTGAATGAGTTACAGAAATCCCCTTCACTTTCCACTTCGCCCACTGCCGGAAAGGCGGCATCGGGCAGTGTCGGTGCAGAATCGGCCCAACCCTCGGCAACCAAACTCTCTTACGAGGAGCAGAAGGAGTTTAACAAGAAACTTAAGAAACTGGAACGCCGCGTTGCCGATTGTGAAGCGGAGATAGAGCAGACGGAGGCTGCCATTGCTATTCTTGAGGCCAGGATGGCTACACCGGAAGGCGCTTCGGACATGTCGCTTTATGAGCAGCACCAAAAACTGAAAGAGCAGCTTGACCGTGCGATGGAAGAGTGGGACGCGGCTACTGTAGAGTTGGAGAATCACTAACTGTTATATTTTATATATTTATGAAAGCAAATCATTTGTTACCTATTGCAGCGTTCTGTCTGATGACGGCATCCTGCAACACCGGCAAGCAGCAGGCTGAACTTACAGCAGGCATCCAGCTCGCCAATCTTGACACGACGGCTCTACCCGGAACTGACTTTTACCAATACGCATGTGGCGGTTGGATGAAGAACAATCCGATTCCTGCTGAGTACTCACAGTACGGCTCTTTCACTATCCTTGCAGAAAACAACCGTAAGCAGATTCAAGGACTGATTGAAGAACTTGCCGCCACCCAGCACGAAGCCGGTAGTGTGGCACAAAAAATCGGTGACTTGTACAAAATCGTAATGGACAGCGTGAAGCTGAACAAGGACGGTGTAGCCCCCATCAAGGCTGAACTTGACCAGCTGGCTGCTTTGAAGGACAAGAAGGAGCTTTATGCTTTGCTGGGCGATATGCAGAAGAAAGGTATCATCGCCTACAACGTGCTGTATGTTGGCGCTGACGAAATGAACAGTAGCATGAATGCTGTACAGACCTATCAGACCGGGCTGAGCATGGGCGAACGCGAATACTATCTGGAAAACGATGAGGCTACTGCTAAAATTCGTGATGCTTTCCGCGCGCATGTACAGAAGATGTATCGATTGGCCGGTTTTGACGAGGCTACTGCCAAGAAAGGTATGGAGGTGGTGATGGATGTGGAAACATGTCTTGCCAAGGCTTTCCGCTCTCGTACGGAGTTGCGTGACCCGCATGCCAATTATAACAAAATGAGCATGGAGGAGCTGGAACAGAATTATCCTACTTTCGATTGGAATGCTTATTTGTCTGCCATGGGATTGAAGGATGTGAAGGAAATTATCGTAGGCCAGCCTGCTTCGCTGAAAGCTGCTGCCGATATTCTGGATACGTTGCCTATTGAACAGCAGAGCCTTTATCTGCAATGGAAATTGATTGATTCTGCCGCAAGCTTGCTGAACGATGCTATGGCAGAACAGAACTTCGACTTCTACAGCCGCACCATGAGCGGTACACAAGAGATGCAGCCCCGCTGGAAGAGAGCGGTAAGCACTGTAAGCAGTGCGCTGGGTGAAGCTGTAGGTCAGATGTACGTGGAGAAATATTTCCCTGCTGCTGCCAAGGAACGTATGGTTACTTTGGTGAAGAACTTGCAGGAAAGCCTGGGCGAACGTATCAAGAACCTTGCCTGGATGGGTGATTCTACCAAGGTGAAAGCTCTGGAAAAACTGGCTACCTTCCATGTGAAGATTGGTTATCCCGACACTTGGAAAGACTACTCCACGCTGGAAATCAAGGACGATTCTTATTGGGCAAACATGGAGCGTGCCAATGAGTGGGACCATGCCCAAATGATAGCCAAGGCCGGAAAGCCGGTGGATAAGGACGAGTGGCTGATGACTCCGCAGACTGTCAACGCTTATTACAACCCCACTACCAATGAAATCTGTTTCCCCGCCGGTATCCTGCAATATCCTTTCTTCGATATGAATGCAGATGACGCCTTTAACTACGGTGCCATCGGTGTGGTAATCGGTCATGAAATGACTCATGGATTCGATGACCAAGGCCGCCAGTACGACAAGGACGGTAACCTGAAAGACTGGTGGACTGCTGAAGACGCCAAGAACTTTGACGAACGTGCCCAGGTGATGGTAAACTTCTTCGATAGCATCGAGGTTGCTCCGGGCGTATATGCCAACGGACGCATGACATTGGGTGAGAATATTGCCGACCACGGTGGCCTGCAGGTTGCTTATCAGGCATTCAAGAAAGCTACGGCTACCAATTCGTTGCCGGTGTTGGATGGTTTCACTCCCGAACAGCGTTTCTTCCTGGCATACGCAGGTGTATGGGGCAACAATATCCGTCCCGAAGAAGTGCTGAACCGCACAAAAAGTGATGTGCACTCATTGGGCGAATGGCGTGTAAACGGTGCACTGCCGCAAATAGGTGCTTGGTATGAGGCATTTAATGTGACAGAAAAAGACCCGATGTTCTTGCCTGTAGAAAAACGTGTATCTATTTGGTAAACCAACAAAATAGCCCTTAAAAAAAGGCGGCAGACTGGAAACAGATGCCGCCTTTTTTAATTATACCTAATTTATTGTGTATGAATGTATGTATGAATAAACAAAATTTGTAACTTTGCACATCAAATACTAATATACGCATACTTTAATACGCAAATCCATGTCTGAAACAAAAAGAATCAAAACAGCTCTGGTATCAGTTTACCATAAGGAAGGTTTGGACGAAATCATTACCAAACTGCATGAAGAAGGTGTAGAGTTCCTCTCAACCGGTGGAACCCGTCAGTTTATAGAATCCCTGGGTTATCCCTGCAAGGCAGTGGAAGACCTGACTACATACCCTTCCATTTTGGGTGGACGCGTGAAGACTTTGCATCCGAAGGTTTTCGGAGGCATCCTTTGCCGCCGTGGACTGGAGCAGGATATGCAACAGATTGAAAAATATGAAATCCCCGAAATAGACCTCGTCATCGTTGACCTCTATCCGTTTGAGGCTACAGTTGCCAGTGGTGCCGAAGAACCGGCCATCATCGAAAAGATTGATATAGGTGGTATCTCCCTGATTCGTGCTGCTGCCAAGAACTACAATGATGTGGTTATCATCGCTTCGCAGGCACAATATCAGCCGTTCCGTGACATGCTGATGGAACACGGGGCCACTACTACCATCGAAGAGCGTCGTTGGTTTGCCAAAGAGGCGTTCGGAGTGTCTTCACACTATGATTCTGCCATCTTCAACTATTTTGATGGCGAGGAAAGTTCCGCTTTCCGTTGTTCTGCCAACAGCCAGAAGACTTTACGCTACGGTGAGAATCCGCACCAGAAAGGTTATTTCTATGGCAATATTGATGCTATGTTCGACCAGATTCACGGTAAGGAAATCTCTTATAACAACCTGCTCGACATCAATGCTGCCGTTGACTTGATTGATGAATTCAAAGATACTACTTTCGCTATCCTGAAACATAACAATGCCTGCGGGTTGGCTTCACGTCCCACTGTACTGGAAGCATGGAACGATGCGCTTGCCGGTGACCCGGTATCTGCTTTCGGTGGTGTACTCATCACGAACAGTGTGATAGACAAGACTGCCGCCGAAGAAATCAATAAAATTTTCTTTGAGGTGATTATTGCTCCCGATTATGATGTGGATGCGTTGGAAATTCTCGGTCAGAAGAAGAACCGTATTATCTTGGTTCGCAAGTCGGCAGCTCTGCCTAAGAAGCAGTTCCGCTCTCTGCTGAACGGTGTATTGGTTCAGGACCGCGACCTTAAGGTGGAAACTCCTGAAGAGTTGAAGACTGTAACCACAAAAGCTCCCACAGCCCAAGAAATTGAAGACATGCTCTTTGCAAACAAAATTGTGAAGAACAGTAAGTCGAATGCTATTGTGCTGGCAAAAGGCAAGCAACTGTTGGCAAGCGGTGTAGGTCAGACCAGCCGTGTGGATGCTTTGAAGCAGGCTATCGAGAAAGCCAAGAACTTTGGTTTCGACCTGAATGGTGCAGTAATGGCGAGTGACGCGTTCTTCCCCTTCCCGGATTGTGTGGAGATTGCCGGTAACGAGGGAGTAACTGCTGTCATCCAGCCGGGTGGGAGTATCAAGGATGAACTCTCGTTTGAATATTGCAACGAACATGGTATTGCCATGGTAATTACCGGATTCCGTCATTTTAAGCACTAATTCGGATTTACGATTTGACGATTTACGATTTACGATTGAAGTTACATCGTAAGTCTGAATCTCAAATTGTAAACAAAAGGAATATCAATCGTAAATAGTTAAATCGTAAATATTAATGGGATTATTCTCTTTTACACAAGAAATAGCGATGGACCTTGGCACAGCCAATACCATCATCACCACGAATGGCAAGATTGTGGTGGATGAGCCTTCGGTGGTGGCCTTAGACCGTCGTACCGATAAAATGATTGCCGTGGGTGACAAGGCAAAGATGATGCATGAAAAGACCCACGAAAACATACGTACCATCCGTCCGCTGCGTGATGGTGTGATTGCAGACTTCTATGCTTGCGAGCAGATGATACGCGGACTTATCAAGATGGTGAACAACCGTAACCGTCTTTTCTCTCCGTCACTCCGCATGGTGATTGGAGTTCCTTCGGGCAGTACCGAAGTGGAGTTGCGTGCCGTGCGCGATTCTGCCGAGCATGCCGGCGGGCGCGACGTTTATTTGATTTTCGAGCCGATGGCCGCTGCCATCGGTATCGGTATCGACGTGGAGGCTCCCGAAGGCAATATGATTGTTGACATAGGTGGTGGCTCTACGGAAATTGCCGTTATCTCTTTGGGAGGTATCGTAAGCAACAACTCCATCCGTATTGCCGGTGATGACTTGACAGCCGATATTCAGGAATACATGAGCCGCCAGCACAACGTGAAGGTCAGCGAGCGTATGGCTGAGCGTATTAAGATTAATGTAGGTGCCGCCTTGACGGAACTTGGTGAAGATGCTCCCGAAGACTATATCGTTCATGGTCCGAACCGCATCACGGCATTGCCCATGGAAGTGCCGGTATGCTATCAGGAAGTGGCGCACTGCTTGGAGAAGTCTATTTCTAAGATTGAGACTGCCATCTTGAGTGCATTGGAGAATACACCTCCCGAATTGTATGCCGACATCGTCCACAACGGTATCTACCTTGCCGGCGGCGGCGCATTGCTTCGTGGCCTGGATAAGCGTCTGACTGATAAAATAAACATACCGTTCCACATTGCGGAAGACCCCTTGCATGCCGTTGCCAAAGGTACGGGCGTGGCATTGAAGAATGTTGACCGCTTCTCATTCCTGATGCGGTAATGCGGAATTTATTAAACTTTCTCATTAAATATAATTACTGGTTCCTCTTTCTTCTGTTAGAGGTAGCCAGTTTTATTTTATTATTTCGCTTCAACCATTACCAGCAGAGTGTGTATTTCACCTCTGCCAATGGCGTGGCAGGGAAGGTTTATGAGCTATCGGGTGGCATCACTTCTTATTTTCATTTGAAGACGGTCAATGAGGACTTGCTCGACCGTAATATGTGGTTGGAACAGCGACTTTCCTTTCTGGAAAATGTATTGAAAGAAAAAGGATTGGACTCCGCCAGACTGTACAGTATGGAACGGCTTGCTCCTACGGAGTATCAGGTATTCAAGGCGAATGTCATAAAGAACAGCCTGAACAAGGCTGATAATTACATCACTTTAGACCGTGGAACGACGGAAGGTATCCGTCCTGAGATGGGAGTGGTGGATGCCAATGGCGTGGTGGGCATTGTGTATAAGACCTCTCCCCATTATTCGTTGGTCATTCCGTTGTTGAACAGCAAGTCGAGCATCAGCAGCAAGATTGTGGGCAGTGATTATTTCGGTTATCTGAAATGGGAGGGAGGTGACTCCCGTTTTGCCTATCTGAAGGATTTACCCCGGCATGCCGAATTCAATCTGGGAGATACGGTAGTGACCAGTGGCTATTCTACGGTGTTTCCCGAAGGTGTCATGGTGGGGACGGTGGATGATATGTCAGATTCGCACGACGGGCTTTCCTATCTGTTGAAGATAAAGCTGGCTACGGACTTTGGAAAGCTGAGCAATGTGCGTGTCATATCCCGCACCGGGCAAGCTGAGCAAAAGGCATTGGAAGCAAAGGGGGAAGAGTAGTAATTGGTGATTGATGATATATCGTTTAGCGTAAAAAAAGATAACATTGTTAGTTAATTATCTGCATAAAATAGGATGGTTCATAGGCTTGGTACTGTTGCAGGTACTGATATTGAACAATGTGCATATAGCAGGATATGCCACTCCATTTCTGTACATTTACCTGATATTGAAGTTTGAGTCGGACACTCCCCGCAATGCGTTGATGTTGTGGGCATTTTTCTTGGGCTTGGCTGTCGATGTCTTTTCCGACACGCCAGGGATGAATGCTGCTGCTACGGTGTTCCTGGCTTTCTTGTGTCCCGTTTTCCTGCGCTTATTCGTGCCTCGTGACACGCTGGATACACTGGTTCCGGCTATCCGTACAATGGGGATTCTTCCTTTTCTGAAATATTTGGTTGTGAGTGTGCTGATACATCACGGCTTGTTGCTTGCCCTCGAATTTTTCTCTTTTGCCCATATCGGTACGCTGTTGTTGAGAATCGTGACAAGTACCCTGCTTACTGTGACCTGCATTATGGCTGTTGAGGGGATAAGAAAGAAAGGATAAAGGGATTAAGGATTAGGAATTGATGAAAGATTATACATTAGAAAAGCGGAAATATGTAATCGGGGCGGCGGCTATTGTCATCGTTATTATTTACGTGTTCCGGTTGTTCGACCTGCAGATCATGACCGATGACTACAAGAAGAATGCCGACAGCAACGCTTTTCTGAACAAGATACAATATCCCTCGCGCGGGGCTATCTACGATCGTAACGGTAAGTTGCTTGTGTTTAACCAGCCGGCATACGACATTACGTTTGTTCCGCGGGAGGTGATACAGTTGGACACGCTCGACCTTTGCAGCGCCCTGAACATCACCCGTGAACAGTTTGACAAACGGATGAAGGACGTCAAGAACCGTTGGATGAATCCCGGTTATTCCAAATACACCCATCAGGTGTTTATGACGCAACTTTCTGCCGAGGAGTGCGGTGTGTTTCAGGAGAAGCTGTTCAAGTTTCAGGGTTTCTATATTCAGCGGCGCACCATCCGCCAATATACTTATAATTCTGCCGGACATGCGTTGGGGGATATTGCTGAGGTGTCCAAGCGTGATATAGAGAACGATGATTACTATATCCGTGGTGACTATATAGGCAAGCAAGGCATCGAGAAGTCTTATGAAAAGTACCTGCGTGGAGAAAAAGGGGTGGAAATCCTCTTGCGTGATGCCCATGGACGTATTCAGGGGCGCTACATGAATGGACAGTTGGATCGTCCTTCCGTGCCGGGCAAGAATTTGACCTTGGGGTTGGACATAGACTTGCAGATGCTGGGCGAACGCCTGCTGCAGAATAAAATCGGTGCAATCGTGGCCATCGAACCGGCTACGGGCGAGATTCTCTGTATGGTTTCTTCGCCTTCCTTCGACCCTCATCTGATGATTGGGCGGCAACGCGGAAAAAATCACCGGATGTTGCAGATGGACAAGCGGAAACCTTTGCTGAACCGTGCCATTATGGGGGCATATCCTCCGGGTTCTACTTTCAAGACGGCTCAGGCGCTGACGTTCCTTCAGGAAGAGATTATTCATGAGGATTATCCGGCTTATCCTTGTGCGCATGGCTTCAACTATGGAAGTTTGCATGTAGGATGCCATGCGCATGGCTCCCCGTTGCCACTGGTACCTGCCATCGCCACTTCGTGTAACTCTTATTTCTGCTGGGGGCTGTTCCGTATGTTCGGTGACAAGAAGTATGGTTCGCCACAGAATGCGATTACGGTATGGAAAGACCACATGGTGTCGCAGGGGTTCGGCTATCGGCTCGGTACCGATCTTCCTGGTGAGCAGCGTGGCTTTATTCCCAATGCCCAATTTTATGATAAGACGTATCGGGGCTCTTGGAACGGGCTGACAGTTATCAGTATCTCCATCGGGCAGGGTGAGATTACCGCTACTCCGTTGCAGATTGCTAATTTGGGTGCGACCATTGCCAACCGGGGACATTTCATCACTCCGCATATCGTAAAGGAGATAGAGGACAATGAGCTCGACACTCTTTATCGCAATCCCCGTTATCCCATTGTCGACCGTGAGTATTATGAGATGGTGGTGAAGGGTATGCGTGCCGCCGTTACGGGAGGGACATGCCGTGTGGCAGGTGCTATCTTGCCCGGTATAGAGGTGTGTGGTAAGACGGGTACGGCGCAGAACCGTGGCAAAGACCATTCCGTTTTCATGGGCTTTGCCCCGATGGATAATCCCAAGATAGCCATTGCGGTGTATGTGGAGAACGGTGGTTTCGGTGCTACGTATGGAGTGCCTATCGGTGCAATGATGATGGATCAGTACCTGCATGGAAAACTGTCGCCCGAGAACGAGATACGGGCAGAAGAATTCAGCAACCGTGTGATACTCTACGGTGATGAGGAGAGATGATGGAGAGGAATCAAGGATGAGTAACTCCAATCGTAAATTGTAAATCGTAAAATAGTGAATAAATTGGTGACGCGGAAAGATAGTATGTGGAAATCATTGGACTGGGTGACGATTGTCGTTTACCTGCTGCTGATTGTATTCGGCTGGTTCAGTGTCTGTGGAGCGAGTTATGATTATGGTGACCGTGACTTTCTGGACTTCTCCACCCGTGCCGGCAAGCAGTTCGTCTGGATTATATGTTCCTTCGGGCTGGGGTTTGTATTGCTGATGCTGGACGATTCCCTCTATGACATGTTCTCCTACCTTATATATATAGGGCTGATGCTGTTGCTGATTGTCACGATATTCATTGCGCCCGACACGAAAGGATCGCGGTCGTGGATTATCCTGGGACCGGTCAGTTTGCAACCGGCGGAATTTGCCAAGTTTGCCACGGCGCTGGCGCTGGCCAAGTATATGAGTGCCTACTCGTTTACGATGAAGAACTGGAAAAGCTCCCTTATGCTGGCTTTTTTGATTCTCTTCCCCATGTTGCTGATTATCCTGCAGCGGGAGACGGGTTCGGCATTGGTGTACTCTGCATTTTTTCTGATGCTTTATCGGGAGGGAATGCCGGGCGTGGTGCTCTTTTCGGGTATATGTGCGGTGGTCTACTTTGTAGTGGGCATCCGTTTTGATGCGGTAATGATTGCCGATACGCCGACGCCTATCGGAGAGTTTGCCGTACTGCTGATGGTGCTGCTCTTTGCCGGAGGCATGGTGTGGGTTTATAAAAAGCGTTGGGAACCCACGCGGAATATCATCGGTGGTTCGTTGGGACTGCTACTTGTGGCTTATCTGACTTCGGAATACGTGGTACCCTTCAACTTGGTGTGGGTACAGTGGGGGCTTTGTGCACTTGTTGTCGGGTATCTAATCTTTCTTTCTTTAAGCGAGCGCCATTTATCTTATTTTCTGATCGGGCTGTTTGCCTTGGGGTCGATAGGTTTTCTCTACTCCAGCGACTACTTCTTCAATAAAGTGCTGGAACCTCATCAGCAGATACGTATCAAGGTGGTACTTGGCATGGAGGAGGACCTTGCAGGCGCCGGCTATAACGTAAACCAGTCGAAGATAGCCATTGGCTCCGGGGGCCTGACCGGCAAAGGTTTCTTGAACGGTACGCAGACAAAGCTGAAGTATGTGCCGGAGCAAGATACGGACTTCATCTTTTGCACCGTGGGCGAGGAGGAAGGATTCGTAGGGTCTACGGCTGTACTGTTACTGTTCCTTATTCTTGTCTTACGGCTGATTGCTGTGGCCGAGCGGCAGCAATCTCCCTTTGGCCGGGTATACGGCTACTCTGTGCTTAGCATATTCTTATTCCATTTATTCATCAATATAGGTATGGTGCTGGGACTGACTCCTGTTATCGGTATCCCATTGCCTTTCTTCAGTTATGGAGGTTCGTCTCTTTGGGGGTTCACTATCCTGTTGTTTATTTTCCTACGGATTGATGCGGGACGTAATCGCCGAATTTAGTTGTGATTCCGTTTTCTTGTGGAATATGCGAATGGGCTTGATTATCATTACATTGCATTTACACATTGTTTACATCGTAATGTAACGGCCGTTACACCGCATTGTAACGTCCTTTACGCTGTATCGTAACGTCTTTTACGCCAGGATGTAACGCTATGAGGCAAGAGGGTCAGTTATGAGAGCTCGTCAGTTTCCCCTTCGAGGAGATGTGAGTGGGAGACTGAGACAGTTGTTAGAAAAGGTAATAAAGCAGAATAGGGAGCTCCTATCTCTTCAGTTTGATGCCGATGTCATTGATTCCTTGCAGCCTTTCGTCCGGTAGCGTATAGGCCACTTTAAAGAGGTAGATGCCGGGTTTGCCGATTCGAACGCTTCCTGCGGAGACGGCAGTCTGATAGAGGCCTCCCCAGCCGTCACCTTTCCAGATTCCTTCTTTGTCCGCGAGGATTAGCTGTATGGTGTCCGTGGGTGACGGAATGGAATCTGCGGTGGTGTAGCAGATGGATAGAGGTAGATTCTGATAGGGGTAGTTGCTTCGGTTACGAACTTCCAAAGACAGTTTGTAGTAGGTCAGTGAGTCGGTGACCTTCACGTCGAAAGAGAGCGTGTCTTCGCGCAGCCAGCCTTCGGTGGGAAGGGATTGGAAGGAATGGTATACAGTCTGTTTGTCGCAAGCGCTCAGCAGGCTTGCGGCAAACAGTAGTATGATACCTTTCAGGCAGAGATTTCTATTCTTGAGTCGGTTTGTCATTTTGGGCAGGTCTTTCACCTTGAGGTTTAGGCTTATTGTTACGGGGCGGACGACGGTTGTTATTGTTCCTTTGTTGACGTTCGCCTTGTTGCTGGTCACCCTGTTTGGGGGCTTGCCGGTCTTGTTTTTGCCTCGGTTGCCGGTCTTGCCAAGATTGTTCTCTCTGACTGTTGGCTTGGGGAGCACTCTGTTGCGGACGACCGTTTCCACTCTTTTTCTTTTTCCTGTTACGGTTGTTGTTGCTGTTTTCGCCACCGTTGCCGTCACCGCCACCCTTGCCTTTACGGTTACGGTCAAAGCGGGTGAGGCTCTCTTGTTCCAGCAAGTCTACCGGCTTTTTAGGTTCGGAGCGATGGTTTTCTTCTGTCAGGCTGTCGGGCTTGATGCCGCGTCTGTTCAAGCCGATGACCTCAAAAGCCCGTCTGCCGCTGATGGTCACCAGGTTGGCGGGGATATTCTTGTCGCTCGAGTAGGTTATCAGATTGCTCAGGATGTCAGCCTTGAAGAAGAAGAACTCGCCATCCTTCGTTTCCAGGGTAATCTCACGTGAGGGCAGACGCTTTTGTGCTTCCACGTAACAGTCCACTTCGTAGTTGAGGCAGCATTTCAGCTTGGCGCATTGGCCGGCAAGCTTCTGCGGATTCAGGGATATGTCTTGGAAACGCGCCGCGCTGGTAGATACCGATACGAAGGAGGTCATCCAGGTGGCGCAGCAGAGTTCGCGTCCGCAAGGACCGATGCCACCGATGCGTCCTGCTTCTTGGCGGGCGCCTATCTGTTTCATCTCGATGCGTACGTGGAAGGCGTCGGCAAGAACCTTGATGAGCTGGCGGAAGTCCACCCGCTCGTCGGCGATGTAGTAGAAGATGGCCTTGTTGCCGTCTCCCTGATATTCCACGTCGCCAATCTTCATGTTGAGGTCGAGGTCTAAGGCTATCTGACGCGAACGTATCATGGTTGAGTGTTCGCGGGCTTTTGCCTCGTTGTACTTCTCCATATCCACAGGTTTCGCCTTGCGATAAATGCGTTTGATGTCTGCCTCGGACTTGATATTGGTCTTCTTCATTTGTAGCGGTACGAGTCGTCCGGTCAGGGTTACCACACCGATGTCATGTCCGGGGGTGGCTTCTACGGCTACGATGTCGCCTTTCTCCAGAGGTATCTTGTTGCTGTTGCGGAAATAACCCTTGCGAGTATTCTTGAACTGAACCTCTACCAGCTCACTTTCATTGGCATTGCCCGGAATGTCTGCCAGCCAGTCGTAGGTGTTCAGTTGCTTGTCCTGCCTGCCGCAACTCTTGCAGCACAGGCCTCCGCTTCCGTTATGTAGTTTAAATTCCATCATCTGATTTATTTACTATTTGACTATTTACTATTTGATACTTTGCATTTCATTGTTTTGCCACCTTTCATTGTTTCAACAGCACAATCATCTTTAGCGAGAAGTCGAAGAACACCATGCGGGCGTTTACGTTCTGCTCGATGTGGCGTTGTGCCTCACTTAGTTCGTCCATGATACCCATGACATTCCGTTCGTTGACAAAGGGGGCGAAACGGGTGGCGAAGTTTTGTTCGGGCAACGTCATGTAGTTCATCTCCTTACGATGCAGGTTGTAGATGAAGTTCTCGCGGGTCATACGCTGGCAGTAGTCCAGGAAGTTTTTCTGCCGTTCGCGTCCCATGGCGGCAAGTTGCTCGCTCCATTGTTTCATTTCCCGTATCTTGCGCTGGTAGGAGAGACGCATCAAGCTGACAAAGAGATTGAAGAACAGTTCGTTCTCCTCATTCAGGTGGATGGTTTCCAGCGCTTTGATGAAGTCGCCGTTTGCCAGATGGGCTATCGTCTCGCTGTCACGGGGCTGCACTCCGTATTTCTGCTGCAGAGCTTCGGCTATGTCGGCTTCTTCAATCTTGGGGATGTTGAAGCGCTGCGTGCGGCTGAGGATGGTAGGCAGTATCATTTCCGGAGCTTCGGAGATGAGGAGGAATATCGTTCTTTCGGGTGGCTCTTCCAGTAGCTTCAGTAGCTTGTTGGCGCAGACCTCGTGCATTTTTTCGGGTAGCCATACGATGGTCACTTTGTAACCTCCTTCGCTGGACTTCAGGCTGAGTTTGCGAGTTATCTCATCACTCTCTTTGGCGTAGATGATGGCTTGTCCGTTTTCGGCATCCATTTCGTTCAGCCAATGGTTCAGCCCGAAATAGGGACTGTTCAGCAGAAGGCGTCGCCAGTTGGCGATATAATCGTCGCAGACTTCCTTTTTCCCTTTGGCGCTTTTGACGATAGGGTATACGAAGTGTACGTCGGGATGCACCAGCTTGTTCCATTTCACGCAGGAAGGGCAGGTGCCGCATGCATCGGTTTCCGTCCGGTGGGGACAGCAGAGATAGCGGGCATAGGCAAGTGCCAATGGGAGTTTTCCTACTCCGGCAGAGCCGCAGAAAAGTTGTGCGTGGGGGATGCGTCCTTCCTGCACTTCTTGTATCAGCCTTTGTTTGGCTGCCTCTTGACCTATTATCTCCTTGAAACTGAACACGGGTTAATTAGTTATGAGTTATTACTTGTGACACTGCCAGTTGCCAATTGTCAACTATCAGTCATCCATTGTTTAGTAGATTTGTTTGGCTACTTCCCTGATGCTGTCTGTGGCTCCTACCGAGTAGAAGTGGAGGCTTGGGACGCCATGGGCTATCAGCTCTTTGCACTGCTGCACGCACCATTCGATACCCGCTTGCTGGGCTTCCGCATCGGTATTGCACTTCAGAACCTCTTGGGTCAGTTCCTCGGGCAAATCTACTTTGAACGTCTTGGGTATCATGCTGAGTTGTGACAGCTTCTTGAAGGGTTTGATGCCCGGGATAATCGGGATGGTGACACCGGCTTGACGGGCGCGCTTCACGAAGTCGAAATATTTCCGGTTGTCGTAGAAGAGCTGGGTCACGGCATACTCCGCACCCATTTCCATTTTCTTCTTCAGCCAGTGGATGTCAGTATCCATGTTGGGAGCTTCTTCATGCTTTTCCGGATAGCATGCCACACCGTATGAAAACGGGGTATTGGTGACTTTCATCTCGGAGCCGTCCACAAAGATGCCTTTGTTGAAGTTATTGATTTGTTCCTGTAGTTCGATGGCGTGGTGATAACCGTTGCCCACGGGGATAAACGAGGATTCGTGCTTTGCCTTGTCCCCACGAAGTACCAGCAGGTCGGTGATGCCGAGGAATTGCAGGTCGAGCAGCACGTACTCCGTCTCCTCGCGGGTGAAGCCGCTGCAAAGGATGTGCGGCACCATGGTGATGTTGTATTTATTCTGGATGGCAGCGGCTACGGCTACGGTTCCGGGGCGGCGGCGCAGGCGGTTCCGCTGGAACAATCCGTTGCCGAGGTCTTTGTACACATATTCGCTGCGGTGCGTGGTGATGTTGATATATTTAGGGTCGAATTCCCGTAACGTATCTATGGTCTGATACAGCTTTTCGATGCCTGTACCTTTCAGTGGTGGCAATATTTCAAAGGAAAAAGCTGTTCTTTCGTTACTGTTTATCAGGTCGATTACTCTCATTTCTTTTTCGTTATCTTTGTCCGGTTGGCAAGAAACTTGCACATTGGGAACAAAAATACGAAAAAGAAATGAGAAATGCCGGAATTGCCGGCTATTCTTTTATACAGCGAATGGAAAGGGCTTTATAATAGGGCTTGCCGGTGACATGGGCGGTGCTTTTGACAAACTCGTTGCTTTCGCCGAGAAAGTAAAAGGTGCTTTCCGAAAGTGTATGCTTTGTGTAGTCCCAACTCCAAAAGGCGGTCATCTTGTTTGGGCTGTTGTGGCTCTTGTTGTACCACATTCCTACGGGGAAAGCATTGAATCGGGTATGGTTGTTGACGGGGACAACTTCGCCGGATACCATTACCTGCCATTCTCCTGCTTTTAGTATGGAGGTATCGTTGTCGGTGTAGTTTTTCAGTTGCTCCCAGTCTGTATCCGATGGAATTTTCCAGCCTTCGGGAGCCAACTCTCCTGCCAGTATGGCTTCTCCATTGTAAAAATAAATATCATATTTGTCCGGCTTGTAATATCCGGCTTTGTCCGTTCCCAAGTCAATCTGTTTTTTCAGGGGAGTTCCGTCACGGTAGGTGGTGGCATGAAGCTCTCCACCCATCCAGTATTGGGCTCCAATCTTGACAATGGGGTATTCGGTAGACACTCCTTTTCTGATGTCTCGAAGGGTGTGGCATGCCACATTCACTTTGATGGCGTTTTCCGGCTTTTCCAGAAGCAGCTTATGGTTGTTGTCTATATAGAACTTGTCTATGCCGGCAGATTCTCCTTTTGTGTAGGTAAATCCATAGTCGTCTGTATTCCAGCTTATTCTTCCTCCGCAGATGCTGTCTTTACGGTCTGCGAGTTGTAGGATGATTCCATTGCTCAGGTCGGTCTCTTCATTTTCACCTATGGGATAGGCTATAATGGCTCTGGAAGTCAATGACGCTGATTTGAGATATTCCCTACATACTTCTGCAACGGGTACTCCTTCGTGATAAATTCTGTATACATTTGAAAGAGAAAAGGAGAGAGCGGAGATATGTATGGCAGTGTAATCTTCCATATTGTCGGTGTCAATGGGAGGGAGGCTGCTCCATTCCTTGATTTTTCCGGCAAAGCTGCTCAGTACGTTGCTGTTGCTCTGCATGGCTGATATGTTGATGGTACATTGGGTGCTGCTGTTCATTTCCACGTCGGGTATTGCACAACTGTATATACGTCCGTTCCACTCCATAATGAAGGATTGTTTGCCGTCGTTTATCGTTTGGGGTATGATGATGAATTCCTTGCCGGTAAGTTTGTTGTCTTTGACGTTCCACTCGCCGGAGGCTATGATGTCTTGTGTTCCTGCAAGATTACTGAAAGTCCCGTCCTCCAGATTATAATCGGCCGAGGTCTTGAGCCCGGTTGCGATGATGCGCGGATTGGCTTTCAGCAAATCATTGGCGGAGTTGCTTGCGTCAGGAGTCAAAGAGATTGCCAGTTTGGACAGCTTGTGCTGGAACTCCAAGGTTACAGATTTGGTCTTATTGGTGATTCCTTGCGCTTTGGCTACCAAAAAGTCACTTTGTGCGCGGTTCTTCTCATTGCTTTGGTCTGTCTGTACGGATACGGGAAGGACGGACGTACCGGCGGCTACCCCTTCGGTTTGGTAAGGGTGGTAACTGATAAAGTCCAGTGGTACATCTCCTTCCGGATAGAATACTGTCTTTTTGGCAACCAGTGTGGAGCCTTCCGTATATTCCAGAACCAGATTGTCAATATACCGTTTTCCCTTGATGGAGCCGGAGGAAGTGGTTGCAAACAAACCCATTCTGTCTCCTTTTTCAAAGGTGGTGTTTGTGACCTTGGTGTTTGCCTTTTCCATTTTGATAGAGAACGTAATAGGTATCGTCCCTTCCTTAATTTCCACTTCTGGTTCTTCATCAATCCGATTCACACAAGCTGTATTTCCTAAGGACATGCAGCAGAATAAAGAGGCTGCTAAGACTCCTTTTGCAAGAATAAGTTTTTTCATTGTATTATTATTGCGGGGCAACGGTTTTTCCGCTTTCCCAGTTATACTTAATAGACCTTGTCTTAACTTAAAATGAGGATTTAGCAGAGCTATAACTGGTATGGAAAAGTCTTTTACGCTTTTGAATGCTAATTATCGGCATCATGCTTGATGCTGCAGTGCTTTTAAATCTTGTTTTTTAATAATTTTTATAAGGTTCGGGTGCAAATATAAGGAAACGTGTTAAATAAAGAGGGATAAATCAATAAAACTTTTATAGTTTATTTATCACACTCTGATTTTTTGCCTAACTTTACACGCTAAAATCATAGACAGTAATAAGTTAAACCATAGATATAAGCTCATGCCTTTAAATTTACCCGATAAACTACCTGCTATCGAGTTGCTGAAAGAGGAGAATATTTTTGTCATTGACAATTCCCGGGCAACCCAGCAGGATATCCGTCCGTTGCGTATTGTTATTCTGAATTTGATGCCGTTAAAGATTACTACGGAAACGGACTTGGTGCGTCTGCTTTCCAATACTCCGCTTCAGGTGGAAATATCGTTCATGAAGATAAAAAGCCATACTTCCAAGAACACTCCGATGGAGCACATGAAAGCGTTCTATACGGACTTTGACAAGATGCGCGATGAAAAGTACGACGGCATGATTATCACCGGTGCTCCGGTAGAACAGATGGATTTTGAGGAGGTGACTTATTGGGATGAGATTACCGGGATATTCGACTGGGCACGTACGCATGTCACCTCTACTCTCTATATCTGCTGGGCGGCGCAGGCAGGGCTCTATCATCATTATGGAGTGTCGAAGCATGCACTGGATAAGAAGATGTTCGGTATCTTTGAACATCGTACCCTGCAGCCGTTGCATCCCATTTTCCGAGGATTTGATGATATGTTCTATGTGCCGCATAGCCGTCACACGGAAGTGCGCCGGGAAGATATACTGAAGATTCCGGAATTGACGTTGCTTTCCGAGTCGGAGGATGCCGGTGTATATATGGCAGTGGCCCGTGGAGGGCGTGAGTTCTTCGTGACCGGCCATTCGGAATACTCTCCGTTGACGCTGGACACAGAGTATCGACGTGACTTGAATAAGGGCCTGCCCATCGAGATGCCCCGTAACTACTATGTGGACGATGACCCGGACAAAGGAGTGCTGGTGCGTTGGCGCGCCCATGCCAATTTGTTGTTCTCCAATTGGCTGAATTATTTCGTATATCAGGAGACGCCGTATAATATCAACGATATAGAATGAGTCGTGAGTAATTTGTAACTGAACAAATGATAAAACAACGTAAAATAGAGCTGCTGGCTCCTGCCAAGAATTTGGAGTGTGGCATAGAAGCCGTGAATCATGGAGCGGATGCGGTCTACATCGGTGCACCCAAGTTCGGTGCGCGTGCCGCTGCCGTCAACTCTTTGGAGGATATTGCAGTCTTGGTGGAGCATGCCCATTTGTATAATGCCCGTATCTATGTGACGGTCAATACCATTCTGAAAGAAGAAGAGCTGAAGGAGACGGAGAGGATGATTTGGGAATTGTACCGCATCGGGGTGGATGCGCTGATTGTGCAGGACATGGGGATTACGCGGCTGAATTTGCCACCCATCCCGTTGCATGGCAGTACGCAGATGGATAACCGTACGCCGGAGAAAGTACGTTTTCTTGCCGATGCCGGTTTCCGTCAGGTTGTGCTGGCACGCGAGTTGTCGTTGCAGGAGATACGCGGTATCCACGAGGCTTGTCCCGACGTGCCGCTCGAGGTTTTTGTACACGGGGCTCTTTGTGTCAGTTATAGCGGGCAGTGCTATGTCAGCCAGGCCTGTTTCGGACGGAGTGCCAACCGGGGGGAATGTGCGCAATTCTGCCGTTTGCCCTTCAGCCTGGCAGATGCCGATGGCAAGACTATTGTGCACGACAAGCATCTGCTTTCTTTGAAAGACCTCAACCAAAGCGAGGTGTTGGAAGAACTGCTGGATGCCGGAGCCACTTCCCTGAAGATAGAAGGCCGTTTGAAGGATGTGACCTATGTGAAGAATGTGACGGCGGCTTACCGTAGGAAACTAGATGCCATCTTTGCCCGTCGCAAGGAATATGCCCGTGCTTCTTCAGGCACCTGCCGTTTTGATTTCCGGCCACAGTTGGACAAGAGTTTCAGTCGTGGTTTCACTCATTATTTCCTGCAAGGAAGAGGAGGGGAAATTACTTCATTCGATACGCCCAAATCTTTGGGAGAAGAGATGGGCACCTTGAAGGAGCAGCGCAGAGGCTATCTCACTGTGGCCGGTGTAAAGCCTTTCCACAACGGAGACGGTGTCTGTTTTCTGGATGAGCAGGGACGTTTGCAAGGTTTCCGTATCAACCGGGTGGATGGCAACAAACTCTATCCGGCAGGGGAAGTGCCTCGTATCAGACCGCGTACCCGGCTTTATCGTAACTTCGACCAGGAGTTTGAACGTGCCCTTACCCGTAAATCTTCCGAACGTAAAATAGGTGTTTGTTGGGAGTTGGCAGATACTTCTTTCGGATTCAGCCTGACGGCTGCGGACGAAGATGATAACCGCGTGACACTCTCTTTCCCTTATCCGAAGGAGTTGGCACGTACACCGCAGGCGGATAACCTGCGCAGCCAACTGGTTAAGTTGGGAAATACCCCTTTCGAGGTAGCCGGGCATCTGTCAGAAGAGGCGTCGGGTATCAGGCTCAATCTTTCTGCGAACTGGTTCCTTCCTGCTTCTGTGGTGGCAGACTGGCGCCGGCAGGTGATAGATAAGCTGATTGTGGCCCGGCGTGTTACTTGTCGTCGTGAGCTGGCCGTCTGGAAACCGACAAGCCATGTTTTCCCGGCTACTTCGCTGACCTATTTGGGCAATGTGATGAACAGTGCTGCCCGGAGTTTCTACCATGAGCATGGACTTTCGTCTATAGCGCCTGCCTACGAGGTGCAAGCGGTTCCGGATGCTGTACTCATGTTCTGCAAGCATTGTCTGCGTTTCAGTATGGGATGGTGTCCCACCTATCAGAAAGGACATTCTCCTTATAGAGAACCGTATTATTTGGTTGGAACGGACGGCAAGCGCTTCCGTTTGTCGTTTGACTGCAAGAATTGCCAGATGAAAGTCCTTGCTCATCAAGAACCGCTTTAATGAAAAATGAGGTGTTACTAACAAATGCTTGAAAATGAGTAGTGAGGAACGGAAATGTAATAAAAGGCTGGCAAATGACCGGTGCCGGGAAGCGGGTAGAGACAAGCATCCTTTGCGCTCACTGCGTTCTCTCCTGTTCTTCATTCTTTATTTTTCATGCTTCATAGCTTTAGTTTCCTGCCATTATCCCCGTCCTAATCTTGAAGATGAGAATCTGTCTAAGGAAACGCGTGATTCGCTGACTTGTCTTTTTGAGCGGCATTATACCTGGAACGCCAATCTGGAAGTGCTGGCGGATTCCGTGAATTTGGCTTGCCTGCCCGTGAAAGACTGCTATAACATGCTTCATCGGGGAGACCGCGTGGTTGTCGCGGAGTTTGCCATCCACCCTGCCGACAGCGTGGACAGTGTATGGGTGAAGCTTGCCCATTCGCAGGAGGTGCAGGGATGGCTGAGGGAGTCCGAGATGCTGCATGCTTTTATTCCTACGGACAGTATTTCGCAGGCCATCTACTTGTTCAGTGATACCCATGTCTCTTATTTCATCATGATTTTTGCCTTGTTCGTGGCGGTCTGGCTGTTCCATGCTTTCCGGCGCAAGCAGTTGAAGATGGTGTACTTCAATGACATAGACAGTCTCTATCCGTTGTTGCTATGCTTGATGATGGCGTCTTGTGCCACTATTTATGAGTCTGTTCAGGTTTTTGCACCGGAAACGTGGCAGCACTTCTACTTCAATCCTACCTTGTCTCCGTTCAAGGTGCCGCTTGTGCTTTCTGCTTTTCTGATGGGTTTCTGGTTGTTCATTGTGGTATTGCTGGCAGTGCTCGATGACTTGTTCCGCCAGCTTTCACCGGCAGCCGCCGTATTCTATCTGTTGGGGCTGGCCTCCTGCTGCATCTTCTGTTATTTCTTCTTTATCCTTGCTACATCCATCTATGTCGGATACTTGTTTTTGGCTGCTTTTGTATGGGTATTCTTCAAAAGGCTTCGTGTTTCGCTGCTGGCTTCACGCTATCGTTGCGGCAGATGCGGGCAGAAACTGAGGGAAAAAGGAGTCTGCCCGCATTGCGGAGCGATTAATGAATAAATCAGAATCTGCATCGCAGTTCTATCCCTGCCTGCACGGGACGTCCTTTCTGCATGAATCCGTTTCCCATACTCTCGAAATAGAAGGAGGCGTAATCTTTGTCGAGTGCATTACGTACCCAGAAGTCAATCTGTCCATGCCCTTTCTGGAAGCTGATGCGTCCGTTCAGCGTGCCGTAGAAGGCTTGGCTCACGTTGTTCTCTTCCGTCCAGTAGATACGTCCGGCGCCGGTATAGTTGGCGCTCAACCGGATACAGTCCAGCCAGCGTCCCGGACGGATGCGGAAGATGTACTGCCCGCCCACGTTCATGGTATGCTTGGGGACAAACGGTACATATTTGCCGTTGTAGCTCACTTCCTGGAGTTCTCCGTTGATACGGGCATTGCCGACGTACTCCTTGAAGGTGGCGTATGTATATCCGTAGCAGGCATTCAGCGTGAACGCGTCGGTCAGGGCAGCCTGCAGGCTTGCTTCGGCTCCGTAGCTCCGGCTTTTCCCGGCGTTTACAGTAATGCGTCCCAGTCCGCTTTCTGCGAATTTGGATATTTGCTGGTCGCGGGTGTCCATATAGAAAGCGGAGACATCGGCCAGCAGACGGTCTTCCCAAAGCGTGAGGTGCATACCTGCCTCGTAATTCCAGGTATATTCGGGCTTGTAGCGGGTTGCTTCACGTACTTCCGGTACCTTTTGTTTGATGGTGTTCACATCAATCATCAGGTTTATCATCTTCAGGTTCTCGTCCGCAGCGATGGCGTCTATCATCGAATTGCTCAATACGCCGGTAATCAGGTCGGAGAACATCTGTATGTTGTATCCCCCCGAACGGTATCCTCGGGTAGCGGTGGCATATACATTGTTCCCTTTACTCCACTCGTATTGCAGGGCGAATTTGGGCAACAGCTGTACGTAGTCCGTCGACTCCTTTCCCTGATAGGCTGCATTGCCTCTCAGCGGCGAGGCGTTCTCAATGACGATAGGGAACGGCATACCTGGTTTGTTGACCGTCACCTTGAAGTCGAAATCGGTAGGAGTAGAGGCCGAATTATAGTCCATCCGTATCTTTTCATAATCCAGACGCAGGCCGACTGTAGCGGACAGTCCTTCTGTCAGCAGGTCGTTGAAGGTGGACTGGTGGAAGATGGCTCCGCTTAGTGTGGGTGTGTCGAAACTGCCGCTTACCCGCATGTTTTGGTCGTTGATGGTCAGGTGCATGTCCGGTGCTCCCGAAAGCCCGGCGAATACATTGTTCGCGTTTCCTTCTATCACCTGGTCGATGCCTTCCTTGTGGAACACGACCGGTCCGTCCGTGTGCAGCCATTGATAGAATCCGAAGGCACCGGTGGTCCATTGCCAGCGGCGGTTGGGCCTCGACTTGAGGACAACTTCCTCGGAGAGGGTGTTCATCTTCTGCCTCTGCTCGATGTTGAAGATGTTGGCGGGGCTGAAGTCCTGGTCCATGAACATGCGGTCTTTGAGGTATTGATAGCCGGTGACCATACTCAGAGTGAAGTTACGGGCTTGATATTCCAGGTTCAGTCCGGCATTCAGCAGGTTGCGGTAGTAACTGCTTGCCTCGTCGTTGGAGATTTTGCCGATGTAGGGTTTCAGTTCCTCTTTCTGTCCGGCAGGGGCCAGACTGCCCAGGTAAAAGTAGGGATATCCTCCTTGGTCGCTGTATTCGTAGTTGATGTTCAGGTCTGCCTTCCAGTTGTCCGAGGGGAGGTAGATGGCACGGAAGCGTCCGCCTGCCGATTGCCCCTTGTCGGCTTTCTCGTCTCTCACCGTGTTGCGGAAGAATCCTCCCTGGTAGTCGTAGAATCCTCCGGCAGAAAAGGCGAACCGTTCCGAAAGCTGGTGATAGTGGGTCAACGAGGTGTTATAGGCATTGTGCGTGCCTGCCCCCACGTGGAAGTCCGTTCCTTGGTAGGAGAAGGGGGATTTGGTGTGTACCTTTATCAGCCCGCCCATGGCATTGCGTCCGTAGAGCGTGCCTTGCGGACCGCGAAGCACGTCAATGCGCTCCACGTCGGCGTAGCTGAAGTCGAAGGCCGACTTGTCTATATAAGGAATGTTATCCACGTAAAGTCCCACCGAGGGAGTGTTGATGCGCGAACCTATGCCGCGGATATAGACAGCCGAAGTCAGTCGCGAGCCGTAGTCGGGGATAAACATATTGGGTACTACGGACGTCAGATTCTTGATGGAGTTTACTTGTGCGTTCTGCATGTCTTGTTGCGAAAGCAGGGTGACGGCAGCGGGCTGCTCGCGCAGTTTCCGGTTCTCTTTTGGGGCAGCAATGACGGTTATTTCCTCCACATCCACCACTTTCAAAGTGTCTGCCTCTTCGGCAAGTACATTGCCGGTTGCCAAAAGGCAGAAGATACCGGCTAAAATTCTATATCTGTTCATAAACTGTTTTTTTGCGCTTGCAAAGTAAAGGGATTCTTGCGGAAGAGGCAATCCTCATTTATTAGGATTTCGTTCTTGGACTGCCAATCATGAATCGTTCCATCACATAGAAAATATCGTTCCACCATGGGGTAAAAATCGTTCCACCATGATGGAACGATTTTTACCCCATGACGGAACGATTAAGTTGTAGCATATAAGTATATTGATTGGGGCGGAGCCTTTCTGAAAAACTCCGCTTCTGATGTATTCCGGTTGTAGGATTATATTCTGTCGGCTTCCACATATCCATGCATGACTGCATAGATAGTCAGCCCGGATACGGACTTGATGCCCAGCTTCTCGGTGATATTCTTGCGGTGTGAGATGACGGTAGTCTGGCTGATGTTCAGTTTGTCGGCAATCTCCTTGTTGATAAGTCCTTTGATAATCAGCACCAGTACTTCTATTTCCCGGGCGGAAAGGTCGTGTCCGGCAGCTGTATTTACTGCCATATCCGAGTGTCTGGCAGGTGCCGGCTTTTCGTGGTTTTGTCTGTATTGGTTTCCGTATTGGCGCAGTTGCAGGATGTTCTTTGCCAAGTTTTGTTCGTCCTGATAGATGTTCAGCGTCGGCATGCCCGACAGTTGGGGAACGGTTTCACCATTGACCAGCACAATGGTTTTGGGCATGCGCTCCAGAAAGAAAGCGGTATGCTCGAAGTAAATCTGTGAAGAGATGAAGTAATGCACATACATGTCAGGTGTATCATCCATCAACTCACCAAAGGAACGGAAAGAGCGGATGACGGCTGTCGGGATGATTTCCTCCAGCAGGTTCTGCAGTCCCAGGCATGAGAGGGTGTTGGAGTCGACGATTGCTATTTCAGGAGTCATTCTCGTTTTTTTGTTTCTGCAAAAGTACGGATTATTTTTATGAACGAAAAGAAAATCAAAACAGTGTCTCAGCCGAAGAAAGCCTTTGCCGCTTCCGCACACCGTTCGCCGTCAATTCCGGCAGACACAATGCCTCCGGCATATCCGGCGCCTTCTCCGCAAGGGAACAAGCCTTTTATGCGTATATGTTGCAACGTTGCTTTGTCTCTTGTTATGCGTACCGGTGCTGATGTACGCGTTTCCACTCCAATCATTACCGCCTCGTTCGTCAGGAAACCGTGGCTGTATTTTCCGAATAGCTGGAAACCTTTGCTCAGGCGTTCTGCAATGAAAGAAGGCATCCAGAAGTGGAGAGGTGAGGAAACCAATCCCGGTGCATACGAAGTTTCTGGCAGGTCGTAACTCAATTTTTTCTTAGTGAAGTCTGCCATTCTCTGCGCCGGTGCCGTCTGCTTCATATTGCCTTGTTGCCAGCAGAGGCGCTCCAGATATTCTTGAAAGTACATCATGCTTAATGGAAAATTGACTGTGGACAATTGACAATTAGCCGCACTGTCGTGCTCTATGTCTTCCGGCCGCAACTCCACTACCATTCCCGAATTGCTCCAACGGGAGCCGCGGTTGCTGGGACTCATTCCGTTGACAACAATTTGTTCGGGACCGCTGGCAGCGGGCACGACAAAACCGCCGGGACACATGCAGAAGCTATATACTCCTCGTCCGTCCACCTGGTTTACAAAGCTGTATTCGGCGGCGGGCAGATATTTTCCCCGTCCGTTCCGGTTATGATATTGTATCCGGTCTATCAAGGCAGCGGGGTGTTCCAGTCGTACGCCTACGGCAATGCCTTTGGCTTCAATCTCTATATTGTTGGCGGCAAGCCAGCGGTATACGTCCCGGGCGGAGTGGCCGGTGGCAAGTATCACCGGGCCGAGGAAGGTCTTGCCGGTATTCGTTTCAATGCCTTTGACTTCATCCTTCTCTATGAGCAGGGCGTCCATGCGTGTCTCGAAGTGAACTTCGCCACCGCATTCGATGATGGTGTTCCGCATGTTTTCGATGATACGCGGCAGTTTGTCCGTACCTATGTGCGGATGTGCATCTACCAGTATGGAAGTAGAGGCGCCATGTTGGCAGAAGACGTTCAGAATCTTGTCTACATTACCGCGCTTCTTGCTGCGTGTGTACAGCTTGCCATCCGAGTAGGCTCCGGCGCCTCCCTCTCCGAAGCTGTAATTGGACTCCGGGTTGACGAGTTGCTGGCGGCCGATTTGCGCCAAGTCTTTCTTGCGTTCCCGTACGTTCTTTCCACGTTCCACGATGACGGGGCGCAGACCGAGCTCTATCAGGCGCAGGGCGGCGAAGAGTCCTCCGGGACCGGCTCCCACCACTATCACTTGCGGTTTTCCTTCTACATTATTATATGGGGTATGTTGATATTCGTCCTCTTTCGGCATCTCGTTCAGATATGCCCGCACGTTGAGATTGATATAGATAGTCCGCTGACGGGCATCGATACTGCGCTTCAGGATGCGCGTGGCTGTTATTTCCCGTGCGTTCAGGCCTTTTTCGTGTACTAGGTAGTCTTTCAGGCGTTGCTCGTTTGCCGCAACTTCGGGCAATACGCGCAGTTGGTATTCTTGTATCATAATGATTATCCGAATAGGGCACGGAATGCTTCTTCCACCTTCCGCACCGGTATCAATTCCATTTTAATCTTTTTCGTGTTCAGTCCTTGCATGTTATACTTGGGAAGTATGAATCGCTTGAATCCAAGTTTCTCTGCTTCTCCGATACGTTGCTCTATGCGGTTGACAGGACGTATTTCGCCTGACAGGCCTATCTCTCCCGCCATGCATACCTCCGGTTCTACGGCTGTGTCCATGTTGCTGGAGAGGATGGCGCTGATGACAGCCAGGTCTATGGCGGGATCGTTTACCTTCAATCCTCCGGCAATGTTGAGAAACACGTCTTTCTGTGCCAGCTTGAAGCCTACACGTTTTTCCAATACGGCCAGCAGCATATTCATGCGGCGGATGTCGAATCCCGTGGCAGAACGTTGCGGGTTGCCATATACAGCGCTGCTGACCAATGCCTGCGTTTCGATGAGGAACGGCCTGACGCCTTCTATCGCCGAGGCAATGGCTATGCCGCTCATGCCTTCATGGTCCTGGCTCAGCAGCAGTTCGGAGGGGTTGCTTACCTGTCGTAATCCATCTTGCCGCATTTCGTAGATACCCAGTTCGGCGGTACTTCCGAAGCGGTTCTTGATGCTGCGTAGGATACGGTACATATAATGTTGGTCGCCCTCGAACTGGAGTACGGTATCCACGATATGTTCCAGTACCTTGGGACCGGCTATGCTGCCTTCCTTATTGATATGCCCGATGAGGATGACCGCCGTATGCGTTTCCTTGGCAAAGCGCAGGATGGAAGCGGAACATTCCCGCACCTGAGCGATGCTCCCCGGCGAGGATTCGAGGGTTTCGGTAGAAATCGTCTGTATGGAGTCGATGATGACTATGTCCGGACGAATGTTCTTGACGTGGACGTAAATCTGTTCCAAGGAAGTTTCGCACACGATGAGGCAGTCACTGGAAGTGTTTGTCAAGCGGTCGGCACGCAGTTTCAACTGGCGGGTGCTTTCTTCACCGGATACATAAAGGATGCGTTTCTCCGGTATGCGGAGTATGGTCTGTAGCACCAGGGTGGATTTGCCGATGCCCGGTTCGCCGCCAATCAGTACAAGAGAGCCTTGTACAAGACCGCCGCCAAGTACCCGGTTCAGCTCGGCGTCATGGAGGTCGATACGCGGCTCGTCATCGGCCACAATTTCATGGAGGGTGACGGGTTTGGCCTTGGCAGTTGCTATGCCCGATACGGGACGCTTGTTCACCACTTCTTTCCGCACCACCTCTTCCACATACGTGTTCCACATTCCGCACGACGGGCATTTGCCTACCCATTTGGGAGAGTCTTGCCCGCAGTTGCTGCATACATAAACCGTCTTTTCTTTAGCCATAATTGAGCATTCCTTCTAAAATGATTGCCCAAAGGTACAATTTTTCGATGCAGGGCTTGCAGACTCCCATAGAGTTTTTTTATTTTTGTGGGTAGAAAACAATAACATATCATAAAAGCCATGATAGAAGATATTCTTGCATATAACAGACGTTTTGTAGCCGAAAAGGGGTATGAGAAATACATCACGAATAAATACCCGGATAAGAAGATTGCCATCCTCTCTTGTATGGATACCCGTTTGACCGCTTTACTGCCGGCCGCTTTGGGCATAAAGAACGGCGATGTGAAGATGATAAAGAATGCGGGTGGAATCATTTCGCATCCGTTTGGCAGCGTCATCCGTAGTCTGATGGTGGCCATCTATGAGTTGGGAGTGACGGAAGTTATGGTGATTGCCCACTCCGATTGCGGCGCGTGCCATATGAGCAGTGCCCAGATGATAGAGCATATGAAGACCCGGGGTATCAAGCAGGAGACGATTGATATGATTCGTTTCTGCGGAGTGGATTTTGAGTCCTGGTTATATGGATTCGAAGATACGGAGAAATCGGTAAAAGGTACGGTGGAAGCCATTATCAATCATCCGCTGATACCGAATGACATCAATGTCAGCGGTTTCATAATAGATTCTGTGACGGGAGAACTGACCCCGGTGCGGTGATGGTTGTGCTTCACACGGTAATTTCCCCTGCCAGCGGCCGTCCCATCAGTTCGCGTATTTCGGCAGGCGGATAATCGTGCCCCAGGAGGAACATCAGCTTGGTTACGGCAGATTCCGTCGTACTGTCATATCCGCAGACAACTCCTGCCTGCATCAGTTGGTAACCGGTTTCATAACGCTCCATCTCAACGGTGCCGGCGCTGCATTGGGTGACATTGACAATGATGATTCCCTGTTCGCAGGCATCGTGCAGGCGGCGTAGGAACCATTCCTTTCGGGGAGCGTTGCCGGAACCGTAGGTTTCGAGGACTACGGCTTTCAGTCCTTCAGTGGCAAGTATGGCTGCCACGACATTTTCCTGAATACCTGGAAAAAGCTTCAGTATGGCGATGTTGGTATCGAGCAGATAGTGAGGCTCCAGTTCGCGGGGAGTGCCGTGCGTATGAATCTGCACATTATTATATTTAATATGTATACCGGCGGAAGCGAGTACCGGATAATTGAAGGAACGGAAAGCATTGAAGTTCTCCGCGTTCATTTTGGTGGTGCGGTTGCCGCGCATCAGGTGGTTTTCGAAGAAGATGCAGACTTCGGGCACGATGGGCCGTCCGTTGGCGTGGCAGGCGGTGGCTATCTCGATGCTGGTCAGTAGGTTTTCTTTGCCGTCTGTACGGAGCACGCCGATGGGCAGTTGTGAACCGGTCAGGATAACGGGTTTGTTCAGTCCCTCGAGCATGAAGCTGAGTGCGGATGCAGTATAGGCCATCGTATCTGTGCCATGCAGAATGACGAAACCCGTATACCGGTCGTAGTTGTCGCTGATGATGCGTACCAGTTTACGCCAGGCATCGGGGGCCATGTCCGAAGAATCCATGGGCGGGTCGAACTGATAAGTGTCGATACGGAACGCAAACCTCTGAAGCTCGGGAACATGTTTCTGCAACTGCTCGAAATTGAAGCTTTCCAGAGCACCGGTCTCTGTATTCTCTATCATTCCAATAGTTCCGCCGGTGTATATTAGCAAAACGGAAGTGTTTTCTGGGTTCATGCGCACTTTTCTTTCATATTTTTCATGCAAATATAATGATTTATCTTAATAATAGTATCAAAATGTTAGAAAAGAATGGACGGATATACAGAAAAAAGGTATGGAAAGTGTGAAAGTGTAAGCCGGAAGTTGTGCATATATCTTGCCTTTTTAGAGCCTTTCTATATTTTTATCGCAAAAAAGTCGTAAAAAGTGATATATTGAATGTTTTTATTGTTACTTTTGCAACACTTATCATAAACGATAGAAACAAGAGACAATGAACAAGTACTATCTGCATACAGTCACATCCATGTGGACTATGACCCTTAGGGGTTAGGGATAGTATTTTGTGTTTCTACGTGTTACACCATTTTTAAGCAGTTTTTCCATTTAATTAAAGTCAATGCAAGCTGTAGCAGCTTGTTTCCGACACATTGTATCAACCATCTCAACAATATAAAGAGAAATGAAAGTAATGAAATTCGGCGGAACGTCCGTAGGTTCCGTGAACAGTATTTTGAGCGTCAAGAGAATTGTAGAAGCAGTTGACGAACCGGTTATCGTGGTAGTGTCCGCATTGGGCGGCATCACGGACAAGTTGATTAACACTTCCAAGATGGCGGCAGTCGGTGATGCTTCTTACGAGAATGAGTTTCGGGAGATTGTCCACCGTCATGTGGAAATGATAAAGGAAGTGATTCCGGCAGGCGAGGCGCAGGTTGTCTTGCAGCGCCAGATTGGTGAGCTGCTCAACGAGCTGAAGGACATCTTCCAGGGTATTTATCTGATAAAAGACCTTTCGCAGAAGACATCCGATACCATTGTGAGCTATGGCGAGCGTCTTTCATCCATCATTGTTGCCCAGTTGACGGGGGCTGAATGGTTTGATTCGCGTAAGTTTATCAAGACGGAAAAGAAGCATTCCAAGCATGTACTGGATACGGACTTGACCAATTCGCTGGTACGTGAGACATTCAGCAGCCTGCCCAAGCGTGTGCTGGTTCCGGGTTTTATCGCCACAGACAAGATGACGGGCGAGGTGACAAATCTGGGTAGAGGTGGTTCCGACTATACGGCGGCAATTATTGCTGCCGCGCTGGATGCCGACAGTCTGGAAATCTGGACGGATGTGGACGGGTTCATGACGGCTGACCCGCGTGTGATTTCTGGGGCATATACAATCAATGAATTGAGCTATGTGGAAGCTACGGAGCTTTGTAACTTCGGTGCGAAAGTTGTCTATCCGCCGACAATCTATCCGGTTTGCCACAAGAATATCCCCATTCTGGTAAAGAATACCTTTAATCCGGAGGGGGTAGGAACTGTTATCAAGCAAGAGGCTTCCAATCCGCAGAGTAAGGCCATCAAAGGTATTTCTTCCATTAACGATACGAGCCTGATTACAGTGCAAGGCCTTGGTATGGTAGGTGTTATCGGTGTGAACTACCGTATCTTCAAGGCGTTGGCAAAGAACGGCATCAGTGTGTTCCTTGTGTCCCAGGCTTCTTCAGAGAATTCAACCTCTATCGGTGTGCGCAATGCGGATGCCGACTTGGCTTGCGAGGTACTGAACGAGGAGTTTGCCAAGGAAATCGAGATGGGAGAGATTTCCCCCATTCAGGCGGAAAAGAATCTGGCTACTGTGGCCATCGTAGGCGAGAACATGAAGCATACGCCGGGTATTGCCGGAAAATTGTTTGGTACGTTGGGACGTAACGGTATCAATGTAATTGCCTGTGCGCAGGGTGCCTCGGAAACCAACATCTCGTTTGTTGTGGACAACAAGTCGTTGCGCAAATCGCTGAATGTTATTCATGATTCTTTCTTCTTGTCAGAATATCAGGTATTGAATCTCTTTATCTGCGGTATAGGAACCGTAGGCGGCAGCCTGATAGAGCAAATTCACAGCCAGCGCCAGAAGTTGATGCAGGAGAACGGCTTGCAACTGAATGTAGTGGGTATCGCCGATGCAAACAAGGCCATGTTCAGCCGCGAAGGTTTCGATTTGGGACGTTTCCGTGAAGAGCTGCGGGAGAAAGGAAAGAACAGTTCCCTGGAAACGTTGCGCAATGAGATTATCGGTATGAACATCTTTAACTCTGTCTTTGTGGACTGTACGGCAAGTGCAGGCGTGGCTTCCCTTTACAAGGACTTGTTGCTGCACAATGTTTCGGTAGTGGCTGCCAATAAGATTGCCGCTTCTTCTGAATACGAGAACTACCGTGAACTGAAACAGATTGCCCGCCAACGCGGTGTGAAGTACTTGTTTGAAACGAATGTAGGCGCCGGACTCCCTATCATCAATACCATTAACGACCTTATCCATAGCGGTGACAAGATATTGAAGATTGAAGCAGTGCTGAGTGGTACGTTGAATTACATCTTCAATAAAATCAGTGCAGACATTCCTTTCAGCAAGACCATCAAGATGGCACAAGAGGAACGTTACTCCGAGCCCGATCCGCGTATCGACCTCAGTGGAAAGGATGTTATCCGCAAACTGGTGATTCTGGCACGCGAGGCCGGTTATCGTTTGGAACAGAGCGATGTGGAGAAGAACTTGTTTGTGCCCGATGACTTCTTTGAAGGCTCCCTGGATGACTTCTGGAAGAAAGTGCCGGGCCTCGATGCCGATTTCGAAGCCCGCCGCAAGGTGTTGGAAGCCGAGAACAAGCATTGGCGTTTCGTAGCCAAACTGGAAAACGGCAAGGCATCTGTCGGTTTACAGGAAGTCTGTGCCAACCATCCGTTCTACGGTCTGGAGGGCAGCAATAACATCATCCTGCTGACCACGGCACGTTATAAGGAATATCCGATGATGATACAAGGCTACGGAGCCGGTGCGGGTGTAACGGCTGCAGGGGTATTTGCGGATATTATGAGCATTGCAAACGTTTAATCCCAAGGGTAAATAGAAAGATGAAACACATCATTATATTAGGTGACGGTATGGCCGACTGGCCCGTGAAGGCTCTGGGAGGAAAGACCTTGCTACAGGCGGCTGCAACGCCCTATATGGACAAGCTGGCATGTATGGGACGTGTGGGAAGGCTGGTGACAGTGGCCGAGGGATTTCATCCCGGCAGTGAGGTGGCGAATATGTCCGTTCTGGGCTATAACCTGCCGAAGGTGTATGAAGGCCGTGGTCCGTTGGAGGCGGCGAGCATTGGTGTGGACTTGCAGCCGGGTGAGATGGCGATTCGCTGCAATATTATCTGCATCGAGGGAGACGATATCCGGAATCATTCTGCCGGGCACATCACCACAGAGGAAGCGGATGTGTTGGTGAAATACCTTCAGAAGCATCTGGGCGACGACCGTGTGTGTTTCCATACGGGCGTGCAATATCGCCATCTGCTGGTAATAAAGGGAGGGGACAAGCGCATTGACTGCACACCGCCCCACGATGTCCCCTTGAAGCCTTTCCGTCCGTTGATGGTGAAGCCGATGGAGGGTACGGAAAACATTACAGTCCCCGAAGGAGAGGCAGCACTTACTCCGAAGCAGACTGCCGACTTGATTAACGATTTGATTCTCCGTTCGCAAGAGTTGCTGGAAAACCATCCGGTCAACGTGAAGCGGAAGGCGGAGGGGAAGGACCCTGCCAATAGCATCTGGCCATGGAGCCCTGGTTATCGTCCGCAGATGGAGCGCCTTTCAGACAAGTTCCCGCAGGTGAAGCGTGGTGCAGTGATTTCTGCCGTGGATTTGATTAACGGTATCGGCTACTATGCCGGATTGCGGCGCATCACCGTAGAAGGTGCGACGGGGCTTTATGATACCAACTATGAGAATAAGGTGGCTGCCGCCCTCGATGCATTGCGGACGGATGATTTTGTCTACCTGCATATCGAGGCTAGTGATGAGGCCGGTCATGAAGGAAACGTCTCCTTGAAGATTATGACGATTGAGAATCTGGACAGCCGTGCCGTAGGTCCTATCTATGAGGCTGTGAAGGATTGGGAGGAACCCGTTGCCATCTCCGTATTGCCCGACCATCCCACTCCCTGCGAGCTCCGTACGCATACGGCCGAACCTATTCCGTTCCTCATCTGGCATCCGGGTATCGAGGCTGACGAAGTACGGACATTTGATGAAGTGGCAGCCTGTGAAGGCAGTTACGGACTGATGAAAGAAGACGAGTTTATTAATGAATTTATGAGTTCCACCACAGAGTAACACAGAGTTTCACGGGGTTTTATTTATAGAGAATTCTGTGAGACTCTGTGGTGAATAAAAAAATACCGCAATGAAATATTATAGCACCAACAAACAAGCCCCCGAAGCCACTCTTGAAGAGGCCGTGGTAAAGGGGCTTGCCGCAGACAAGGGGCTTTTCATGCCCTTTACAATCAAAACTCTGCCACAAGAGTTTTACGATAGCATCGATACGCTCAGCTTTCAGGAGATAGCCTATCGCGTGGCCGATGCCTTCTTTGGCGAGGATGTTCCTGCCGATACGCTGAAACAGATTGTTTATGACACACTCAGTTTCGATGTCCCTCTGGTCTGGGTGACGGAGAATATTTATTCACTTGAGCTGTTCCATGGTCCGACGCTTGCCTTTAAGGATGTAGGCGGGCGCTTCATGGCGCGTTTGCTGGGGTACTTTATCAAGAAGGAGGGCAAGAAGCAAGTTAATGTTCTTGTGGCTACTTCCGGTGATACGGGGAGTGCCGTTGCCAACGGTTTCCTCGGTGTGGAAGGCATACACGTCTATGTGCTCTATCCGAAGGGAAAAGTCAGTGAAATTCAGGAGAAGCAATTCACTACCTTGGGACAGAATATCACGGCTATTGAGGTAGATGGCACGTTCGACGATTGCCAGGCTCTGGTCAAATCTGCTTTTATGGACTGTGAACTCAATGAACGCTTGCAACTGACCAGTGCCAATTCCATCAACGTGGCGCGTTTCTTGCCACAGGCATTCTATTATTTCTATGCCTATGCTCAATTGAAGAAAGTGAAAGGTGACTCATCACCGGTTGTCTGTGTCCCCAGCGGTAACTTCGGCAACATCACTGCCGGACTTTTCGGTAAGCGTATGGGGCTTCCCGTGGAGCGTTTTATCGCTTCCAACAACCGCAATGATATTTTCTTCCAATATTTGCAGACGGGCATTTATACGCCGCGTCCCAGCATCGCCACCATTGCCAACGCGATGGATGTGGGCGACCCAAGCAACTTTGCCCGCGTACTCGACCTTTATGGAGGCAGTCATGCCGCTATCTCTGCGGAAATCAGCGGTGCTGCTTATACCGACGAGCAGATTGCCGAAACCATGCGGGAAGTGTGGAAGAAGGACCATTATCTGCTCGATCCGCATGGAGCCTGCGGTTTCCGGGCCTTGGTCGAAGGACTGAAACCCGGCGAAACGGGCGTGTTCCTGGAAACGGCTCATCCGGCGAAATTCAAGGATACGGTCGAAAAGATTATCGGTGAAGCCGTAGAAATACCTGCTAAGCTTCAGACCTTTATGCGCGGTGAGAAGAAGAGCCTGCCGATGCCGAAGGACTTTGCAGACTTCAAGGCCTATTTGCTGACGCGCTAGGACGGTATACTTTTTCTGCTTCGTACCAAGTGGGGAGAAGAGGGAGGAGAATCAGCGGAGAACGGTATCGTTGAGGAATACCAAGTATTCTCCTTCCGCTTCGATGGTGAATTCCGTATCGGTGCATTCGTTGAGTGTGCCTTGCCACCAGTTGGTGAAGTCGCTGAGAGGATAGACCAATCCTTTGCCATGCAGGCCGCGTGCGGTGAAGTTGATGATGGATACTTGCTGTCCGGGATGACTTGGGAAGGTGCGGGTACCCTGGCAGGGGATGAAAATACCGTAATCTGTATAGGTGCGTACGTCGGCTCCGGCTCGGAGATAGTCGATGAGCAGGCTGATATTTCCCAATGTATGGTCCTCGCGTTTGCCCGTAGCGCCGATGATGGCGATGTGGCGTTTGCCTTGCGCCAGCAGGAAGTTGACGGCTTTGGTTTGGTCGTTGGTTTCCTGGTCGCTGATGCGGTGTAGGATATGCCCGAACTTCCGGCGGTTTTCATCACTGAGGGAGTCACCGTCGCCGATGATTACGTCGGGAGTATTGCCTCGGCGGATGTATTCGTCCGCTCCACCGTCGCAACAAACCACGTAAGGCGCTTCTGCCAATATCTTCAAAGGCAGGGGATTGGCAGGATATTCCCCGTTCGCCAGAACTACTGCTTCCATCTTACATCATTTTTCTCCATTTGAAGTAGCCAAAGATAGCTATAATTGTGTAAAGGGCATACAGTCCGGCTGTAAAATCAAGCCCCTTGTAGATGTACAGCCCGGTGCTGACGGCATCTACTGCAATCCATGCCCACCATTGTTCTACATATTTCCGTGCCAACATCCACATGCCGACGATGCTCAGTGCGGTGGTGAAGGAATCTAGCCAGGGCACATTGCTGTCCGTGAAGTTCATCAGTATCCAGGCAATGCCGAGGAGGGCGGCGATGAATACGGCGGTAAGCGGCAGCAGGTAGCGCGTCGGCATGTGGGTAATGGGGGAGGACTGCTGCCTTGCATCTTTCCGTTTCAAGATAGTCCGTCGTAGAAACGCCCCGTACTTCCACATCATCCAGCCGTAGATGGCAGCCCCCATATAGTAGATATTGATACTGAAATCGGCATACAACCCTGCCTCGTAGTAGACAAAAATATAGACGGCGGGCATAATGATGCCCGCTATCCAGAGATAAATGCTTGCTCGGTATTCCAACCAGAGGTAGAGAATCCCGACAATAGTGCCTATGATTTCAAGACCGTGTTCCATCAAAAATTAATAGCTATGTGTCCCAGTACGTTCGTTCCCGCCTGCGCGGCATAGCCCGCATAGTTGTAACGGGCTTTTTCTCCTTTATCGTCGCGGTAGTATCCGCTGCCTGCGTATCCGTTATTCTCGTATTCTTCATTGAACAGATTGTAGATGGTGCATCCTACGGTTACCGACTTTACTTTAGGAAACTTGAAGGTATAGGAGAGATTCAGGTTGCTTACGAAATAAGCATCCAGCGTGCACTCCTTTTGCTTGGCGTTGCTCATGTATTGCTTGCTGATATATTGCGACTGTAACGAGGCCTCGAATCCCTTGAATGAATAGCCGAAGCGGTTATTCAGTATGAAGCCGGGAGAGAATGCGATGGGGGTATCCCCGTGTTTGACGCCCCATGCCTCAGACCCGACTTCTTCGTTCTCGTAGAGTGTCTCGGTGAAGTTTTGCACACGGTTTTTGCTTAGCGTGGCGTTGATGTCCCATTGGATACCGCACTCCAGCCGGATGCCTGTCATCAGTTCGATACCCATACGGTAGCTGTCAGGCACGTTGCTGGCCATGGCTTCGCCTATCTCGTTCAGCTCTCCCGTCAGTACCAGCTGATCTTTATAATCCATATAGTAGAAGTTGGCACCTGCATGGAGCCATGAGTTGGCAAAGGTATATCCCAGTTCGTAGTCGAACAAACGTTCAGCCTTGGGATGTTCGGTGAAGTAGCCGTCGGTGTAGTTGTTGCGCGTAGGTTCTTTATGGGCTACGCTGAACGAACCGTATAGGCGGTGGTTGCGGTCGATTTGCCAGGACAGTCCGGCTTTCGGGTTGAAGAAGTCGAAATCTTCGTCAATGTCCAATTTTTGCATTCCCGGAGTAGCGGCAGTCCAGTTGTACTTGTCGTTCAGTCCGTTTATCCTGTAGTTGATGTGGCGGTATTGCAGGTCAAGGTAGGCGCTGAGGCCGTTTACCAGTTCATAATTGGCTTTCAGATAAATATTTCCGTCGTTCTTTGTGGCGTTGTTGCGGTAGTAGTCGTGGTCGGGGTTCAGGTGGCCGATATAGTTCTTTACCCAAAGCACCCGGCCGAAGTGGTCGCCGTCATAGCGGTTCAGTGCACCGCCTAGCGAGGCATGCAGACGGTCGGCTTTGTAGCTTACAGAGAAGATTCCGCCGCCAAACCAGTTGTCCATTGCCTTCTTGCGGATAAGGTCGCTTACTTCTACCTTGCCGCCATTGTATTCGAAAGGCGACATACCGTACTCTGCCAAGGAGCGTTCACCTTTATATTCTTGATAGTATCCGTCGCCTTTGGTGTAGTGCAGGCCGATATTCAGATTCCATTGTGAAGTGAAGTTGTGGTTGAGGAGCAGTTGGTAGTTCTTCTGTGTATAGTTGTCGGTCTGGTCGTTATAGAAGTGCAGGGCGCCTCCTTCGTTCGTGAGGTAATGTTTCTCTCCGTTGTCGTCTTTATAATATTCTTTGCCGTACACGTTGCCTTCCCGGTCGGTGGCGTACATGAAGCCGCAGGAATTATAACGCCGTCCGTAGCGTTCCATCTCCTCCTTGCTGGCGTAGTTCCATGCGTGGTAAGTGCGTTCTTTGCCGGCAAAGGTTATCAGCTTGATGGAGGTATTGTCATTGTAATATCCTCCTTGCAGGTAATAGGAGTTCAAGCTCACGGACGCCCGGTCTATATATCCGTCCGTGCTGATGTTGGAGAGCCGTGCATCGAACGACCAATGATTATTGATGAGTCCTGTTCCCACTTTCACCGTTTCCTTGTGTGTATTGAAGGAGCCGTAGGAACCGTTGAACTCTGCGTAGGGTTCCATGGAGAAATCACCCGTCTGCATGTTGATGCTGGCACCGAAAGCCCCAGCTCCGTTTGTTGAGGTCCCTGCTCCGCGTTGCACCTGCATGTCTTTGACGGAGGAGGCAAAGTCCGGCAGGTTGACCCAGAACACCGTGTGGCTCTCGGCATCGTTGATGGGGATGCCGTTGGCGGTGACGTTGATGCGCGTGCCGTCTGTGCCGCGGACCCTCAGCGTGGTGTAACCTACTCCCGCACCGGCATCGCTGGTGGTAATGGCGGAGGGCGTCATGCTCAACAGATACGGCAAATCTTGTCCGAAATTCTGTTTTTTCAGTTGTTCTTTTCCGATGTTGGTGAATGCCACCGGTGTGCTGCTGGTGGCACGCGTGGAGATGACCTCCACTTCTTGCAGGTTCACCACCCGCAGGCTGTCTTGTTCCCGTGTCTGCGCACAAACACTCAGTGCTGCCATTAGGAGGCAGGCTGCCATTGCATGTCTTTTCATTTGCAATTGTTTCGTTTAGATGAATACAGAAAAGGGGAGACTTTTCTCGTTTTTCCCTCCGCCGGCACTACCCGGATCAGGTCAATGGGTATAATCTCAGCCCGTCGTATTAGGGCACCCCTTAGTTGAAATCGAGGGCAAAAGTAGGGAGTTCCGTCGAAAAAGACAAGCTAAGTGAACGAAAACCTGAGTTATTTGTTAATTTTGTACGCTTAATTTCAAAAAAGTATAGTTATGTTATTATCCTTATTCATGGCAACTTTTGCCATCCAAACTGCTGACGATGGTTTCAGCAAACTGCAAATATTTCTTCAGCAATTGATAAATTGGAGTGTGGATGCCGGTGGGCGCATCATTGGGGCTGTCATCATTTTTGTGGTGGGGCGATTCTTGATATCCCTTCTCCGGAAAATGCTGGCGAGATTATTGGAAAAAAGGCGTGTGGATGCCAGTATCCAGAGTTTTGTGAAAAGTTTGGCCAATATCTTGCTGACCGTTCTGCTGATTATTGCCGTTGTCGGCAAGTTGGGAGTGGAGACCACTTCATTTGCAGCTTTGTTGGCATCTGCCGGTGTGGCTGTTGGTATGGCACTTTCCGGAAACTTGCAGAACTTTGCGGGTGGATTGATTGTGCTGTTGTTCCGTCCTTTCAAGGTAGGCGACTGGATTGAAAGTCAGGGCGTGTCCGGAACGGTACGTGAAATCCAAATCTTCCATACGATTTTGACCACAGCCGATAATAAGGTGATTTATATCCCCAATGGCGCGTTGAGCAGTGGGACGGTGACCAATTACAGCCGTGAGGATACGCGTCGTGTAGATTGGGTAATCGGGGTGGAATACGGTGAAAATTATGATAAGGTGGAAAGCACCGTGCGTCGTATCATCTCCGAAGACAGCCGTATCCTGAATGTTCCCGAGCCGTTTGTCGCCCTTCATGCTTTGGATGCCAGCAGCGTGAATGTAGTAATCCGTGTCTGGGTAAAGAGTGGCGACTACTGGGACGTATATTTTGATATGAACAAGAAGGTTTACTCCGTATTCAACGAAGAGGGCATCGGCTTCCCGTTCCCACAACTTACGGTGCATCAGGCGAAAGAGTGATTAAGAGCATAGTGGGCTATGTGACGAGCAAAAGAAGGAATACAAATCTTGATTGCTCTTCGTGTTTTTTGAAGGCGAAAAGCTAATATGATTTTAGTTTTTCGCCTTCGTGCTTCTAAGAATCTGTTTTAATCTTATTCAGCATTTTTTGGGAGCATAGCGAGCTATGTAACGAATAGAAAGGGGGAAACAGGCTCTAGGTTTTATTTTGTGCCCATTCATTTCCCTCTATTTATTGCTCAAGGGTTCCCTTTATCTCCCAGGTTATAAAGCTTGTTGCAAAACTGTCAAAGCAAATATGCCGACTTCCGCAATAGAAGTGCAATTCTTTGCATTGATTTCCATCAGCGGCTCTAATTTGAAATATCTGCCGTTATAACTTCTTTCGAATTGTACGACATTAGGTACAGGATTGTGCATGATGTTGCTGAATTCACCATGGGTAATGCATTTTGTCCATTTCTTACCGTTATTACTTACATAAAAATTATATTTGTAGATTGTTCCATCTAAGTTTTCATCGGTAGCAGGGGCATAGCTGAAACCAGTAATTTCTGTTTCACTGCCTAAGTCAACCACCAATGGAATCAATCCCTCTGTACGCCAAACGCTCTGAAGATTTCCGTCTATGGCTTTACCGGCTTCTTTGTCATCACCAACGATGTGGTATTGAGAAATTGGCACATTACCCAACTTCACTTTGGCATTAGTGTTCGAGAGTGGTTGTGCATAGAATAGTCCGGCATTTAGAAAATTGGCTTTGCCTCGTGCCGAACGAATAGTCAGTCTTACTTTTTCCGGTTGGCATGAATCAAAACGTATCAGGCGTTTATAGCCTACGGTGGTGCCTTCTGCCAGTTTATGCCATGCATTGTCCATCCATCCTTCCAATAGGAAATCTTCTACTCGTTGCCCTTTTGCTATATCCTCCTGAAGCATAAAAGTATTGACCAGTGCGTTTGTCTGAACTGTAAATTCTCTTGATTCTCCAGAGGAAGCCTGCCAATATGAGTTTCCCTTTTTCAGGAAATTGTCATTGAACGTATTTTTCAGATAACTGGCAAATTCATTCAACCGGAGACGATCTGTTTCATGAATCAATCCTCGTTTGTCAGGTGGTATATTCAGTAGCAATACAGAATTATATCCTACCGATTTAAAATAAATATCCACTAAATGTGACAATGGCTTTACTTGCTCATTTTGGTCTGCATGATAAAACCAACCTGGTCTGATGGATACATCTACTTCTGAAGGATACCAATAAAGTTCCGATGCACGTGCCAGTACCTCTCTACCTCCCAAATCTTTTGAACGGTTAAAAATGCCTATCTCCTTATTCCTTTGTTCGGAGTGTGTATAAATACCAGGAGTAAGTACCGTGGCACTCCATTCTGTTTCACGGCCAATCCCTTTTTCGTTGCCAACCCAACGCACATCGTCGCCCATGATGGCAGTTACGGCTTTGGGCTGCAAACTGCGGATTGTCTTCTCGATGGCAGCCCAGTCATAGATTTGCTTCTTTCCGTTCGGTCCCTCACCATTAGCACCGTCAAACCACACTTCATGTACTTCACCATAATTAGTGAGCAATTCTGTGAGTTGTTTAATAAAAAACTGATTATAAATATCACCTTGTCCATAGCATTTAGCATTACGATCCCATGGTGAAAGATAAACACCAAATTTCAATCCGTATTTTTTGCAGGCATTACGTAATTCGCGTACCACATCGCCTTTTCCTTCTTTCCATGGTGAAGAAGTTACGGAATATTGGGTAGTTTTAGTGGGCCACAGACAAAAGCCGTCATGATGTTTGGCGGTAATGATGGCCATCTTGAAACCACTTTCTTTCAAAGATTTTACCCATTGTTCACAATCCAAAGATGTGGGATTGAATAAAGATGGGTCTTCCTTCCCTTCTCCCCATTCTCGACCTGTAAAGGTATTAATTCCGAAATGGAGAAATGCTGTCAACTCCATTTGTTGCCAATCCAACTGTTGCTTGCTGGGTACGAGTCTTGAAGCCATATCTATTTTTTGTTCAAGGGTAGCTCCTGATGGAAATACCACATGCTTTTCAAAATATTGTTGCGCTCTCGCAGGTATAGCCGAAGTTACAGTTAAGGCAATGTAAAAAATAAATTTTTTCATGATAATTTAATTAATTGAAGGGTTCACAAAAGACTTATGTATTACGAATACAAATATAGCAAAAAATAATGGATAAATTAATAATTTTATTTAGAGCCTGTTTAAAAATGCCTGAAATCTTTTTCTAAAGAGGTTTCCGTATCCGCCAGATTATTTCTTTCTTTGAAGCGACCAAACTTAAAAAAAGATGTATCATACAGATTTAACGGAAACCGATTGGCGATATATAACAAAAGTATTGAACCTGCAAGAAAGAAAGCGAAAATATGATTTGCGATTGATTTGGAACGCTATATTTTACCTGGTAAAGACAGGTTGTCAATGGCGGATGCTTCCTCTTGACTTTCCCAAGTGGCAGTTGGTCTATTACTACTATCGCAAATGGGCCTCTCAATTGGATTTTGACTTGTTGTTAGAGAAATTGCGTGGGCATGTACGTGTGAAACGCGGTCAAAGCATGGAACCCAGTGTAGGAATTATGGACAGTCAAAGCGTCAGATGTGGGAACAATGCTTCTTTGAACGGTATTGATGGAAACAAAAAGGTAAAAGGCATAAAACGGCATGTCATAGTGGATAAGAATGGCTTTCTTATTGCCGTTATGGTCACCATAGCTAATGTGCATGACAGTAAAGCCGCTTATTTGCTGATGAGGGTTCTTAAGGAGATGTGCTCCAGTGTAAAAAACATTCTTGCCGACGGAGGTTACCGAGGAGAACTTGTCGATAACATAAGAAAGAAATTCGGATATGTCATTCAGGTTGTTATCAGTGCGTACAAGGAACAGGGATTCAGACCCATTCAAAAGAGATGGATTGTGGAAAGAACATTCTCATGGATGGATTACAATAGAAGGCTCTGCCGAAACTATGAACTAACATTCGACTCGGCAGAGGAAATGGTCAAATTAGCCGCTATAAGATTATTATTGAGGAAAATTTAAACAGGCTCTAAATCTGCCGGTGATGGCGACAATACCATTAATACCAATGTCGTGAGGGCTTTGATTTCACGGTTTGCTTTGTTTGAAGGTACGTGGCGAAGATATCACAACTTGGGGGATGAGGAGAAATATTTTGATGCTTGTATCAAATACTCAGAAAAGCTGATGCAAGCATATCCCGATTTGCATGACAATTGGGGAGAAATGCTGACTTCCAATCTGGCCGGTATGAAAGGTATTATCCTCTACAAAGAATATGTGCCGTCAGAAGTGAACAACTATGCCATGCACTTGGTAGAGCGTACTTCCACTCACAACATTGAAATGCCTCAGCATATTGTTGATATGTACCTGTGTTCTGACGGTAACCCCATTGGTACCAGTGAGAAATACGAATGGGGAAAGACTGATAAAACTATGTACTCCACATTCCGTAATCGTGACCGCCGTCTTCTGGAAACCGTGGCACCTCCTTATGAAGTGGTTAATCATGCTAATAAAAGTTGGGAGTATGTAGACGGTAAACGTGAGTATATGGATATTTTGGGAGTTACTACCTATACTGGTTATGGTGGCGGTAACGGTGAGGCTGGTAAGCATAAAGTGTTTCCTATGATGAACTGGTCGGGAAACATCCTCCCTGCAGTTCCCCATTTCTTTACCAATCAAGGCGGTGTAGGGTTCTGTGTGGCTAAGAGCGGAAACTATGTATGGAGATTATATAACGTCTGGGATTGCTCGTTGGAGAACAAGGCAGAGGCCGACATACCTATTTTTAAGATTGATGAAGTACTGCTGAACTATGCGGAAGCTAAATATGAAAAAGGTGAGTTCAATAACGAGGTAGCCGACATTACTATCAACAAGTTGAGAAGGCAATTCGCAAAAATTGCAGATATGGACGTGAATGCTATCAATAACGGTTTTGACCCGAATCGCGATCCGGATGTAAATCCGGTTTTGTGGGAAATCCGCCGTGAACGTATGGTTGAACTGATGGGGGAAGGATTTGGTTTCTATGATGTACGTCGCTGGAAGAAAGCCGAATGGTTTATAAATAAAGTGGCTTATGGACAATGGGCTACCAAGGAACAAATTGGCGAAGGAGGAACCTTCATCAATCTTGAAACAGGTTTGGCAACTACTGATAAAGAGCAGAAAGAAGGTTACATATATATGTACAATGACCCTACCAAAGTAGGTAAGGGATGGTTGGATAAATACTATCTGTATCAGATTCCGACCAATGAAATTGCACTGAATCCTAATTTGCTTCCCAATAATCCGGGATGGTAAAACTATAGGACTTAGACTGAAAACTTTATAAATGGAGTGTCTCTCAACACTCCATTTATTTTTCAAGATATCTTCAACTTTTACTCAATTATCATTATCTTTACATACAAAATGTTTATTAATACTTTTAATACTGAATTATGAAGCCCAATCAATCCCTTTTCTGCTGCACGGCCTTGCTGGGCATACTTTGCAGCAATGGTATATCTGCTGCCGATAGAAATAAAGAGAACAAACCCAATATCCTTTTTATCTTGTGTGACGACATGGGATATGGAGACCTCGGGTGTTATGGACAAAAAAATATTGATACTCCCTGTTTGGATCAAATGGCGCAAGAAGGTATGCGTTTTACCCAGGCATATGCTGGAAGTCCTGTCAGTGCACCTTCACGGGCATCTCTGATGACCGGACAGCATACTGGACACGGACATGTACGAGGAAACAAGGAATATTGGCGGGAACAGTCTATCGTGATGTATGGCAACAACAAAGACTTTTCTGTAGTAGGGCAAGAACCTTACAGTCCAGATCATATCATACTTCCCGAAATCATGAAGAATAACGGATATACCACCGGTATGTTCGGTAAATGGGCAGGTGGTTATGAAGGCTCCTGTTCTACTCCTGACAAACGTGGTGTTGATGAATATTACGGCTTTATCTGTCAATTTCAGGCACACCTTTATTATCCTAATTTCTTGAACAGATACAGCAAGGCAATGGGAGATACCGCTGTTGTGCGAGAGGTCTTGGAAGAAAACATTCAATATCCCATGTATGGCGAAGATTATAAGAAACGACCGCAATATTCTGCCGACTTGATTCATCAACGTGCTCTGCAATGGATTGAACAGCAGAACCCTGAACAGCCTTTCTACGGTCTGCTGACCTATACACTACCTCATGCGGAATTGGCACAGCCCAATGATTCCATCTTGAGAATGTACAAACAGCGTTTCTTTACCGACAAGACTTGGGGAGGAGATGAGGGATCGCGTTATAACCCTGCGGTATATACCCATGCTGAATTTGCGGGTATGATTACTCGGTTGGATAAATATGTGGGTGAGATCCTGACCAAACTGAAAGAGAAGGGACTGGATGAAAATACCATTGTTATATTTAGCAGTGATAATGGTCCTCATGAAGAAGGGGGGGCGGATCCTGCTTTTTTCGGACGTGACGGCAAATTGCGTGGGTTAAAGCGACAATGTCACGAAGGAGGTATTCGGGTACCATTTATTGTACGCTGGCCGGGGCATGTACCTGCGGGCACAGTAAACAACCATCAGTTGGTATTTTATGATGTAATGCCAACCTTCTGTGAATTGATAGGAGACAAACGTTTCCCTAAAAAATACCTGAATAAGCAGACTGAGGGAGACTGCTTTGATGGGATTTCTTTTGCTCCTACCATGTTGGGCAATGATGAAAAACAGCAAAAGCATGACTTTCTTTATTGGGAATTTCATGAAACAGATCAAATAGGTGTGCGTATGGACGATTGGAAAATGCTTGTAAAGAAAGGTGTTCCATACTTATATAATTTGGTGACTGACCTTCATGAAGACCATGATGTGTCTGCCGATTATCCTGAAATTGTTAAACAGATGAAAGAGGTTATCTATAGGGAACATCGTCCTAGCGAACTGTTTAGAATTACGCTTCCCTCTTTGGAACCGTAAAGTAACTGCTGGAAACATTTGAATTATGAAATTGAGAAAAATAAGAATCTAAATTATAGGAATCAGTTTAATTCACCGTCTGGCTTGTAATGAGTCAGACGGTTTTTGTTTCCACATGACTCTAATTGGTTGATGTTCAATGTTATTTTTGTGTAAAGGAGGGCTATATGCAGATTTTACGCCTTTTATATCTCCTGAAGATAGATAACTGCGTTGCGCTCCAAAATATAAACCGTTTCTGGTTTCATAGTTTGCTCACTATTGATTGAAAAAGCTGACATCCGTTGTGAAAAGAGGCACTTCCGAATTTTTCTTTTCTTTTGAAATAATACGTAAGAGATGGTAGCTGTGTGATGATTGGTCTGGGCCAGCATTCTTGTTTTTGTAAACCATTACTCTTATTATATATTCATACCCTATTTCATGATTGAAATTTGAAATGCCAGTATGCATTAGTTCCCAGTTTGTTTTTCCGTTTTTCTTAACCCAATAAGCTGTACCCTCATTGGTGGTAATGACTTCTGATGCAATAACTAATGTTTCATCATAAGAATTTTCGTCATCAGAACACGAGGTGCAAAAGCTTACCATAAGTGTTAATAACACATAGCACAAGAAATTTGTAGTTTTCATAAAATGGTGTATTAGAAGTTATGTAGCAAATATAACTTATTTTATAATAAGTTGTCTATTATTTCTTGTTTTTATTTAGGCCTTTTTGTTTTCTAACCTTCTTGGCGTTTGTTTCTAAGGTCTTCTTATTAATAGCGTTGATTACATAGCCAATGAAATCGGGAATCTTTTTTTCTTATGGCTTTTTCGACAGTCTGCATTGTTTACAAAACCAATAGGGTGACCTTTTATCCGTATACTGAAGGTAATTCAGTCGTATACTGAATGTATTTCAATATACGACTGAATTGCGTTCAGTATACGACTGAAATAGGCTCTATTTATATGTGCTGATAATCAAATAGTTATATTTATGCTTTGTGGTGGTGCAAAATCACAACAAATTGAAGGCTCTAAGCGAATCGGAACAGCGAAAAAATGCATTACCTGTGACTGGAAAATAGAAAAAAAACTGCAGTATCAAAGCACTATTATATATAATGTATAGTGTCGCATCAATCCCCTTCTGTCACAGAGAATGGCTATGGTTTGCATTCATCGAAAGCATCAACAATGCCAGCGGCAAGTAATCTTTCAGGCTCTGCTCCAATAACTTCACGGCTTGTTGCACGCGGTAGTACACCAGCTTGTCGGCCACCCCCAGCCGTGCCGCCACCTCCTTGCACTCCAAGCCCTGCATGCGGTAGAGCATGAACGCCTCGCGATAGGTTTCCGGCAGGGATGCCAAAGCAGCCTCGATGCGTTGCTGCAACTCTTCAAGGCTGAAAGGTTCTTCATCGTAAAGCAGGTCGTTCATGTCTTGGCAGAAACGTTCGTCGGCGCGATGCATGGCATCGTCCTTGGCAAGCTTGTTCAGCACGCGGTGGTACACCATGCGGAAAAGGTACGCATTAAGCGACGAGTTGATGAGCAATGACTCACGCTTCTCCCAAAAGCAGGCAAACACATCTTGTACCACCTCCTCGGCATCGTCCATGCCTACAAAGCGGCGGGCGTATGCGCAAAGCAGCGGATAATAGCGGTGGAACAGTTGTTCAAAACTCTTCTTTCGGAAACAACGCTCCCAAGATTATCTACGGTTTCAACAACGCCCTGCGCTACAAACGTTTCGATCTCAATGTATATTTCTATGGTGAAGCAGGCCGCAAAGTGACTTCCAGTTATTGGGAAGACTGGATTGACACCAACCAGAACTCACAGAATCTCTCTCGTTATGTGTTCGACTCGTTCAGCAGCGAGAATCAAGGTTCCAAGAACCCCAGCATCTTGGCAGGTAGCCGCGGAAACGGTGACTATTACTTGAAGTCGCTCTACTTCATCCGTTGTGGAAACATTACTCTGGGTTACAACGTTCCGGTGAAGAAGAACTGGGGCATCTCCAACCTGCGTGTGTATGCTGATGTCAACAATCCGTTTGTCATCACCAACTGGACAGGTCTTGATCCCGAAACCGATACGGGTACTTACTCTTATCCTAACGTGACCTCTTACAGCCTTGGTCTGAACATCACGTTCTAAAAGAAAGGCAGAAGAGCGAATAAGTAAAACAAAGAAAAAAATTAAAAGATTAATCGATTATGAACAAGATAACAGAACTGTTGATGGGGTCCATCCTGCTGGCAGCTTCGAGCTGTGCGTTTGAGAGTGAAGTGTATGACAAAATTAGCCCGGATAATTTTCCTTCTACCTGGATACCGCATGGCATGGTCTTACTATCACACTTTTGAAAAGGGTGATTACCGTCTGACACGCATCTACGGTGAATATACCGATACGAGCGGCAAGCAACACAGCGAAGAACTGGACAAGACCGACGGTTCGTTGAGAGTAGGTGCGGTTCCGGGCAAATACACCATCGACGGCATGATTGGCGACAAGGGCATGTGTGACGTAGTGGTATTCCGCTTCTCGGATGTTAAGACCCTTTATGCCGAGGCAGTGGTGCGCAACAGCAACAGCGTGAACGCCATGGCCAAGGAGTATCTGAACGAAATCCGTACCAAGCATGGCAAACTGCCTGCCTTCACTGATGATGAAATCGGTACGGTAGATAAGTACCTTGACAAGCTGCTTGAAGAGCGCGGACACGAGTTTTACATGGAAGGTGTACGTCGTCAGGACCTTATTCGTCATGGCCGCTATGTGGAGATGGCTATCAAGAAGAACGAATATGCAGGTCATTCTATCGAAAACGTGAAGCGTATGGAAGGTGACAAGTACGTATATGAGCTTCTGCCCATTCCGGTGGCTACCATCCGCGACGGACAAGGTAAGATTGTGCAGAACCCAGGATTCTGATGATGTAAATTCTAAAAACAAATAATTATCATATTTGTATTTTTCTTAGTAGGAGTCCGGCGTGTGTGATACATACCGGACTTCATCTATATTCATAAATACACAAATAAACCGTATCTGATTTTTCTTGCAACATTTTTTCTCTTATCTTTGGAAATTCATTGCAGGATATGGTATCTAAAACCTGAAAAATGATTATGACAATAAAAAGGATATATAACAGTACATATATCGCTGTGTTCTGCCCGTTATGCCATCCGTTGTGCTAACGGGAATACGACGTGGACTGTGGCTGAAGGAGGCCGCTACGGCATCAATGTACTGACGGAAGTGAGTGTGGAAAATAAATAATATCATGAAATTTGCGTTACTCTTTCTTTTACTGGGATATTTCCCTGCTTTCTCCCTCGCACAGCCGACAGGCGGTGAAGTGATTCGTCCCCTGATGGGGTGGAGTTCCTGGAACACCTATCGGGTGAATATCAGTGACGAGTTGATAAAAAAACAGGCAGATGCCTTGGTACAGACCGGATTGAAGGAAGCCGGCTATACTTATATCAATATAGACGACGGCTTTTTCGGTCACCGCGATTCCACCGGACAGATGGTTACCCATCCCGTGCGCTTTCCGCATGGGCTGAAAGGCGTGGCAGAGCATATCCATTCGCTCGGGTTGAAAGCAGGCATCTATTCGGATGCGGGCAGCAATACCTGTGGTTCCATTTGGGATAACGATACCCACGGCGTGGGCTCCGGGCTTTATGGACATGAGCTGCAGGATGCCCGGCTTTATTTTAATGACTGGGGATTCGATTTCATCAAGATAGACTATTGCGGTGCGGGCCAGGAACTGGATTTGGAAGAAGAACGACGCTATTCTGGGATATGCCGTGCTATCCGCGAAGTGACGGAACGTCCCGTCTCGGTCAATATCTGCCGTTGGGCCTTTCCGGGTACGTGGGCGGCACGGTTGGCATGTTCATGGCGCATCAGTCCTGACATCCGGCCGGAGTGGGCATCAGTAAAATCCATCATCCGGAAGAACCTCTATCTGTCGGCATACGCCGGCGGCGGGCACTACAATGATATGGACATGCTTGAGATAGGACGGGGGCTGACTCCCGTAGAAGAAGAGACGCATTTCGGGATGTGGTGCATCATGAGTTCGCCACTGCTGATAGGCTGCGACCTCACCACCATTTCCGAAGCTTCACTCCGGTTGTTGAAGAACAAAGAACTTATAGCTCTGAACCAAGATCGGCTGGGTTTGCAGGCATACGTGGCCTTGCGCCAGGGCGAGGGATATGTGCTGGTGAAGGACGTGGAACAATTACGTGGACGGATACGTGCCGTGGCCTTATACAACCCTTCGGACACGGTATGCGGTTTTCATGTTCCTTTGGAAGCGCTTGAACTGGCAGGTACGGTCAAGGTGCGCGACGTGGTGCGGCAGAGGCAATTGCCGTCCATACAAGGGGTGCTTTGCAAAGAGGTGCCTCCCCACGGTGTACTGATGCTGCGCCTGGAGGGTGAAAGGAGAATAGAGCCTTCGCTTTACGAAGCCGAATGGGCTTATCTGCCTTGCTTCAATGATTTGGGCAAATCGTCCAAGACGGTGGCATATGTGCCCATGCCCGAAGCCTCGGGCGGCATGAAGATTGCTTATGTGGGAGGCAGCTGCGAGAACTATGCCGAATGGAACAAGGTATACAGTGAGCGAGGCGGATGTTACGAACTGACGGTGGATTATATTCCCGGCAAGTATCGCCGGTTGTTCATTGAGGTGAATAATGGAGAACCTATTCGGATAGACCGCCTACGTGAGACGGCGGAAGGACGTTCTGTGGCTTCGATCACGGTGCCTGTACGCTTAAAAGCGGGGTATAACACGGTGCGCATGGGTAGCCCTTATTGCTGGGCACTGGATATAGACTGCTTCCAGCTGAAACGGATAGGCGACTGACCTGCCGTTTACCCGATATGCAATATTTACTTTAAAAATAATTATATCCAATGAAAAAACATTTTCTTTCTTTTTGTACCTGCCTCTTCCTTTCGCTTTTGGCAGGTAATGTAATGGCACAGGATGTGACCGAACCAAGTGTTCCTCATGCCAATGACCCGGCATGGAACAAAACCTCTAAGAACCTACAGGCCGCCTGGGGAGACACCAATCTGCAAACCGACAAATTCATTTGTCCCATAAGCAGTAAACTCTCAAAGCACCTAATCCTGACCGCCTGGCGTGGCGAACGCCTACATGCCAAGTTCCTGGTATGGTCAGGAGAAGAAGAAGGCAGTCTGAGTTTTGAAGTGGAAGAGCAGGAAGGATGCCGCTGGACGGATGAACAGACCACCGGATTTTTGCGTTATGTGATGACCGACGAACTGAACAAGAATGGCGGAGGTTGCGGTTATCGTCCGGACAAGACTTTGTTTGATTCTGCCCTCGTTGCCGACCGCATAGAGCCTATACGCACGTTGCGCTATGAAGCGCGTACCGTACGTCCGGCGTGGATAACTTTTGACGTGCCACGTGATGCAGTTTCCGGTATTTACAAAGGTCGGATAAGAGTGGAATGCGAAGGCAAGGAATGCGGCGTGCTGCCGTTTACAATCCGGGTGATTGACCGCACAATGGCACTGCCTGAAGAGTGCAAATTCCATCTGGATTTGTGGCAAAATCCCTTTGCGGTGGCGCGTGTGGCAAACGTGCCTTTGTGGAGCCGAGAACACTTCGAAGCCATGCGTCCGCTTATGCAACGGCTGGCACGTGCTGGTCAGCGCGGCATCACCGCTTCCATTACCCATAAACCATGGAACGGACAGACTTACGACTATTTTGAGAACATGATTACCGAAATAAAGAAGGCAGACGGTACGTGGATGTACGACTTCACGGTATTCGACCGTTGGGTGGAATTCATGCAACAGTGTGGCGTAGGTCCTTACATCTACTGTTATTCCGTCATTCCCTGGAAACTCTCTTTCCGCTATTACGACCAGGCAACCAACTCCATAGTAGACAAGAAGATGAATGTCAACAAGCCCGAGTTCGATGACTATTGGGTGAACAAATTGTCAGCTTTTGCAACTCATCTGAAAGCGAAAGGCTGGTTCGGACATACTATCATTGCTATGGACGAACGTCCCAAAGAGAGTATGGAGGCAGCTTTGAGAGTCATCCGTAAGGCTGATCCGAACTACAAAATATCACTTGCCGGAAACTATCACGCTGAACTTGAAGGAGAACTGTTCGACCTCTGCATTGCCTACGACACCCAATATCCCGACGGAGTGGTGGACGCACGTCGCCAACAAGGAAAGATAACGACTTTTTACACCTGTTGCACGGAATCATGGCCTAATACCTTTACTTTCTCACAACCGGTAGAGGCATCCGCTTATGGTCCGATAGCCGCCGAACGTGGACTGGACGGCTACCTCCGCTGGGCATACAACAGCTGGGTGGAATCACCAGAAGTCGATACTCGTTTTCACACATGGGCGGCAGGCGATACCTACATCGTGTATCCTGACAACCAATCGTCTGTTCGTTTCGAAAAAATGGTGGAGGGGATACAGATGTTTGAGAAGATACAAGTGCTGAAGCAAAATCCCCGTTATGCCAAGAGCATTGAAAAGTTGTTAAAGCCTTTTGCTTACAAAAAGATTAATGCCGCCACTTTGGGTGAGGATATTAAAAGACTGAACGCTTTTCTTAACAAGTAAAAAGAAACCAAAGTGAATTTTTATTCAAATAATGATTCGCTATTCGAAATAGACAAGCCGTTGGTATATGCCGACTTTTATTTTCATCCAATTCAAACAAGTTATGAAGAAATACGCATTTTTATTCTTGTTGCTTAGCATGTTTTTCATCTTTATTGCACAATCCGGCAACAAATACCGTATTGAAATCAAAGATGGACAATTTGTTTATGACGAAGAGGCTGTCTGGGTTATTTCCGGAGAAATGCACTACACACATATTCCGCATCAATACTAGCGGCATTGTGTAAAGATGTTGAAAACCATGGGATTAAATGTTACGTATTTTGGATTTTGCATGAACTGGAGCCTGGAAATACGGACTGTCCGAAGGTGTGATTAACGGGCAAGTCCTTGTTTTTGTTAGTGCAGGTGTATCATGTGCTGAGGGTGTGTCAAAACCCTCTTTTTAACAAAATCACCCTTGCTACAGATATCTGTGACAGGGGTGATTTTCATATTTTTGGTGTTTTGACACATTCCCGGTCTTCGTTTGAACAAAATTTCTTTGTATTTTTGCAAAAAATATAGATGGGATAATGAAAGCACTGCTTGTAAAAATACTCCGCTGTTTGATGCTGATACTGGTTATTGTATTGACTGGTCTTGGATGTTATATCTATGAGAAAACTTTGGCTGCCTTATGGATACCTGTAGGGGTGGGGATTGTAGTAGCAGTCGTTACACTTCCTCTATCTAAGAAATGGGTATGGTTGACGACAGTGGAGGGCATGGGCATGAATATGTTGTGTCATGTGGTTTGTGTGGGCCTCATCGGGTATTCGCTTTTTCTTATGGGGAATTATCAGATGGCGGCTCCTGCTTCTACTCAAGAGGTGACGGTTACCGTACTTGAAAAGCTGATAAAAGAACAGGAAAAGAAACGTAAAGTAGGCAGGCACCGTTATGTGTCGGCTGGGGTGCGTAAAGAATATTTCTTAAAGGTAGCTTTCGAGAATGGAGCGATAGAGACTTTGCATGTTTCCACAGCCACATACAATAAAGCACGAAAAGGCAAACCGAAAGTCCTGACTTTGCAGAAAGGAGGTTTCGGATTGCCAGTGATAACGAAGGGGTTATAGTTTTCATCTCCTCCGTGTAAGACATCAGATGAGTAATCGAATGCTCTTCTTAAGGATTTTTGCGTACAAATTGTCTGTGAATCCAAATGGTGGCATCAGTCCTTTGAATTTCAATAATACATAATTGGAATCAGTCGGACTTTTGCTGAAGTGCGTAATGAACCAGTCTTGCTACATTCCGTGCTTATACTCCTGCGGGGTGGTCGGCTGTTAAGGTGTAGTTCAAAGACAGAAAAGTGGACGAAATGAAGAGCTATTATATAATAGTACCTTGATGATACCAGCATAATCGTTTCCGGATATAGTATAATGTGAATATTCCTTTCTATAAGGTGCTGATATTTATAAAGTTCTATATTTTTTGCAGATTTTAGGTATACGTAGTTCAAAGAATGTTATCTGAAATGAAAAGAATGGGCAATGTTTGTCATTGCTCTGTCTTTGTCTTATCTTTGAGTAGATAATATAGGATATCATTTTAAGAAAGGAACTAATAATAAGATAATAATATGAAGAATATTGAGAAGGCGACTAATAATATGAAAATGGTATATTCCATTCTGTGCAATCTTAAGAGGTGTACAATCTTTGAATTACAGAAACTGACGAAGTTCAGGGATGTGGATCTGTGTTTGGCCTTGGGGTATCTGCTGCAGAATAACCAGATTTATCAGAAGCGTATTGATAACATGGTTTACTACGGGGTCATCGCAAAATGAGAAGATATACAATAGTGCGCATATCTAACTATTATTTAATCAGTGTGTTAAAAGCCTATGTTTGAGTAATGAAAGCCTGATAAATTCAACCGGATTTTGCAGCTGACCCCATTTTCATTGTGATTCTGTATTGTGCTTTGAAGCATCGGTATGATTATAAACTTTCCAACCAACTCATTACGTAGCAGATACCTTTAAAAGAAAAAAGCAATTATCTATTTCAGATAATTGCTTTTTTTGGTGAACCGCTTGGGGCTCGAACCCAAGACCCCAACATTAAAAGTGTTGTGCTCTACCTGCTGAGCTAGCGATTCAGACCTTATTGCTGTTAAGCGGGTGCAAAGATAGCTACTTTTGTTTAAAGAAACAAATGTATTAAAGAAAAAAGTTTTGATGACGACTTTTATTTTTATTTTTCTTGTTGATTATCAGCTTGTTCAAACTTGCGAATTTTTTCTCTGTTTATGATGAAACGTTGATAGTAGGAGAGCATAAGGGTGGTAAGTGGGAGTGCTATAATCATGCCCAGCATTCCCATCAATGAACTCCAGATTGATAAAGAAAGTAGGATGATGGCAGGGTTCAGGCCCGTAATCTTCCCCATGACACGCGGTACGATGAATCCGTCTTGAATGACTTGTACTATTATGAATACCGCAAGGGCCGATGCGATGATAATCCAGAAGTTTCCTCCCGTATCCGCTGCTTTCAGTATGGCCAGCACGATGGTAGGTATAAAGCCGATAATTTGCAAATAAGGTACTAAGTTTAAAGCACCGATGAACAGGCCGAGCCCAATGGCCAGTGGGAAATCAATAATCAGAAAACCTATACTGAACAGAATACCGACACACAATGCCACGAACGCTTGTCCGCGGAAGTATCTGTTCATGCCGTCTTTTACATCGTTCATCACACTGACTACGAAAGGCCGGTATTTTTGCGGTACCAGGTGGGTCCATCCTTCGGCAATGCTTTCGTAATCCAGTAATATGAAGATTATATAGAGAAGAATGAGAAAGAAAGTAAAGAAGCTGAACAGTAGATTGACGGATTCTGACAGCAAGGACCAGAGCCGGGGAACGGTTTCCTTGATGGCGTTCAGCATATTCTCTTCCTTGAACAATTGGGTGACGAACTGGGTGTCTATGTTCTCACGAAGGAATTCGGAGAGTGTTCTGGGCACATTGCCGTCGTGGGTTCCGTTGGAAAAGTAGTCTATTACCAAATCTTTTACCCTGACGAATTCGTTCATCATGGGAGGCACAAGCAGATAGAATGCGGTTCCTCCTACAATCAGAATACTGAACAAGGCGCAGAAGATGGATATGACCCGGTTCTTGAGCCTTAATCCGTATTGGAAAAAGGTGACCAAGGGGTATATCAGATAGGAAATGAGCCATGCGATGAAGAATGGCAGCAATACGCCGCTTAGACGCTTGAAGAGCATAAGGATGCCGATAATGACGACACCGAGTATGACACCGCGAATAAAACTGTCGAATGTAATCTTTTTGCGTTCCATAATGCTCCGTTTTTTTGTATTCGTTAATGACCGTTTTCCTTTTGGTCGGCTTGGATGGCTTGCTGATAGCACTCCCGGCATAGGGGTTCATACTCTTCGGTTTCTCCCAGCAGTACTTGTTTGTCGTTCTTGACGGTACGGTGGGAGAACGAGGCGAGTTGACCGCATTTCACACAGATGGCATGTACTTTGGAAACTTCGTCTGCAATGGCACACAGTCCCGGCATAGGTCCGAATGGAATACCGCGGAAGTCCATGTCCAGTCCGGCTATAATGACGCGTATACCATTGTTGGCAAGCTGGTTGCATACATCAATCAGACCGCTGTCAAAGAACTGGGCTTCGTCAATGCCCACTACATCTATCTCTGAAGTGAAGAGCAGAATGCTGGCAGACGAGTCGATGGGAGTGGAGGCTATGGAATGACTGTCATGCGATACGACATCAGCTTCGGAATAACGGGTGTCTATGGCAGGCTTGAATATCTCTACGCGTTGTTTGGCAAATTTTGCCCGTTTCAGTCTCCTTATCAGCTCTTCGGTTTTGCCGGAGAACATGGAACCGCAAATGACCTCAATTCTTCCCCTGCGTTTGGTTTCCTGTATATGATCTTCTGAAAATAATACCATGTTTTCAAGTGTTATATTTAAGCACAAAAGTAACACTTTTGTTTGCTTTCCGATATTTTTTCATTATTTATTTCTACATTTGTAGCGTTAACACGGACTGTGTAAAGGATATGCAAACCCTATTAAACGACATAGAATTAGATATTCAGGAATTGAAATGTTTGATGCAGGCCATTTCAAGTGATGCCAATCCGACATTGAGGATTGTGGCAAGACGGAATATCCAGCAGATGAAGGCACGCTTGGAGGCGTTGCAAGAACTGCTTGAGGAGGCGCCAACGGTTGTTGTGCCGCCCTTAGAGGAACTCCCTGCTGTTACTACTCCTTTGGCCGAATCGGCTTCTCCGGTTGAACCGGTAGTCCCTGATACAATGAAGATGGTATGTGAGGAACCGGCAACAGTTCATACGGCTGAAGCGCTCCAGACTGTTGCAACTTCGGTGTCTCCTATTTTGGCGGAACGCATCAAGCCTTCCAAGGACTTGCGGCATGCTATCAGCCTGAACGATTCGTTCCGTTTTGTCCGCGAACTGTTCGCAGGCGATACTGCACGGATGAATGAAGTGGTACGCCGTTTGGGTGAGGCTCCTTCTTTGGACAAGGCTATGGATATTTTTGCTTCGGAAGTGCACCCGGATGAAGAAAATGAAGCCGCCGTCGATTTTATGGAACTCCTCAAAAAATATTTCAGCTAAACAACCGATAAGTATGGGAAAACTTTATGTAGTGCCTACTCCGGTAGGAAATTTGGAAGACATGACATTCCGTGCTATCCGGATTCTGAAGGAAGTGGATTTGATACTTGCCGAGGATACACGTACCTCCGGCATATTGCTGAAACACTTTGAAATAAAGAATGTGATGCAATCTCACCATAAATTTAATGAACATAAAACGGTTGAAAGTGTTGTTAATAGAATAAAGGGGGGAGAAACTGTAGCTTTGATTTCGGATGCAGGTACGCCGGGTATATCCGACCCAGGCTTTCTGGTGGTCAGAGAGTGTGTGCGTAATGGTATCGAAGTGCAATGCCTGCCGGGAGCGACAGCTTTTGTGCCGGCATTGGTGGCTTCCGGATTGCCGAATGAGAGGTTCTGTTTTGAAGGTTTCCTTCCACAGAAGAAAGGAAGGATGACCCGCCTGAAGGCATTGGCCGAGGAGCGTCGTACCATGGTGTTCTATGAGTCTCCCCACAGATTGGTAAAAGCTTTGACGCAGTTTACCGAACATTTCGGTGCCGAACGTCAGGCATCTGTTTCGCGGGAAATTTCAAAGGTGCACGAAGAAACGGTGCGTGGAACGCTTACAGAATTAATAGAACATTTCACAGCGAATGAACCGCGTGGTGAAATTGTGATTGTAATAGCAGGAATAGACGATTAAATAACTTCATTAACCAAACGTAAAACGAAAGCGTATGAAAAAGTTAGCAGTTTTAATTGTATGCGCGGCTGTAATGGCTTCGTGTGACAGCTTCTCTGGTGGCAATAAGAATCAGTTGAAAGCTGAAAATGATTCTTTATTGATGGAACTGACTCAGCGTAATGCTGAATTGGACGAGATGATGGGCACTTTCAATGATATTTCAGAGGGATTCCGCCAGATTAATGCAGCGGAGAGCCGTGTGGATTTGCAACGTGGCGCCGTGGCAGAAGGTTCTTTGAATGCCAAGCAGCAGATTGCGTCGGACATTGAGTTTATCCGTAAACAGATGGAAGAGAATAAGGAGCAGATTGCCAAACTGCAGTCCATGTTGAAGAACAGTAAGAATAACTCTGCCCAGTTAAAGAGAGCCGTAGAATCCCTGACTCAGGAGTTGGTGGCAAAGACCCAGCGTATTGAGGAATTGCAGGCTGAATTGGCTTCCAAGAATATCCGTATTCAGGAACTGGATGCTGCTGTGACCGGTTTGTCTACTGAGAAGGAGGAATTGACTGCCGAAAATGAGGCGAAGGCTCAAACCGTTGCCGAGCAAGATAAGGCACTTAATACAGCTTGGTTTGTGTTTGGTACAAAGAAGGAGTTGAAAAATCAGAAGATATTGACAAACACCGGACTTTTCAAAAAAGGTCAGGTGCTGAAGGATTCTGATATCAATAAGGATTACTTTACACAAGTGGATATCCGTACGACAAAAGAGATTAAACTATACTCTAAAGATGCTGATATCTTGACTACTCATCCTGCTGGCTCTTATGTGTTGGAGAAAGATGATAAAGGACAGCTGACTTTGAAGATTACAAATCCGAAAGACTTCTGGAGTGTGTCCAAGTATCTGGTAATCCAAGTAAAATAACACTGTTATAGACTGATACAGAACGGACGCAGGTTATTGGAATTGATAATCTGCGTCTATTTCTATATATCCCTCTCCTTTAAATTATGGCATCCCAATATAAGAACCTGTTTTTTGACCTGGACGACACGCTTTGGGCATTTTCCCTTAATGCACGCGATACATTTGAAGAGATGTATCATAAGTATGATTATGACCGTTTCTTCCGCTCTTTCCAGCATTTCTATACTCTTTATCAGCATCGTAATGTAGAGCTGTGGGAAGAATACGGCAGAGGCCAGGTCAGTAAGGAAGAGTTGAACCGCCAGCGTTTTCTATATCCTCTGGAGGCAGTAGGGGCGGGGGATGTTGCTTTGGCCGAGGCTTTTTCTGGTGATTTCTTTTCGGTAATTCCCACAAAAAGTCGGCTGATGCCGCATGCGTATGAGGTACTGGAATATTTGGCAGGGAAATATAACCTCTATATCCTTTCCAACGGCTTCCAGGAGCTGCAATGTCATAAGATGCGTTCGGCAGGCATTGACCACTTTTTTAAGAAGATTGTTCTCTCTGATGACATCGGTATCTTGAAGCCCTGGCCCGAAATTTTTCATTTTGCCCTTTCTGCCACGCAATCTGAGGTACATGATTCTTTGATGATAGGCGATAGTTGGGAGAATGATGTGGCAGGAGCCAAAGGAGTGGGTATGCACCAAGTGTTTTATAATGTAACCGGAAAGGAAGAACTGCCTTTTTTGCCGACTTATCATATCAGTAATCTGAAAGAATTGATGCAGATTCTGTGACATTGAAATTTTTAGTTGTACTTTTGTCTGCAGAAACGTATATTATACAGCTATGGACACAATCTTACCTTTCACTCTACTTTGTTTTACCTCCTTCTTTACGTTGACAAATCCTCTCGGCACCATGCCGGTGTTTTTGACCATGACGCATGGAATGACAGACCGTGAACGGCAGTCGGTAGTATCGCGCGCCACTCTGGTTGCCTTTATTACGATTATGGTTTTTACGTTTGCAGGGCAGTTTCTCTTTAAGTTCTTCGGTATCTCTACCAATGGTTTCCGTATTGCCGGTGGAGTTATTATCTTTAAGATTGGCTTCGATATGCTGCAAGCCCGTTATACCCCAATGAAACTGAAAGATGAGGAAATCAAGACTTATGCCGATGATATTTCCATTACTCCTCTTGGAATTCCGATGCTTTGTGGTCCCGGTGCTATAGCCAATGCCATTGTACTGATGCAGGATGCCCATACCATTCAGATGAAAGGAGTTCTTATAGGAATGATTGCCTTTATTTATCTGATTACCTTTTTTATATTGCGTGCTTCCACGCGGTTGGTCACAATCCTGGGTGAGACGGGAAACAATGTGATGATGCGTCTGATGGGACTTATTCTGATGGTTATTGCCGTTGAGTGTTTTGTCAGCGGAGTGAAACCGATATTGGTGGATATATTGAAAGAAGGAGGCATACCATCACTGGCACACCTCCTCTAAACACTTTATTTATAAAAACACATTGGGAGAATTCCCAAGTTCTTTAGGCTACTATTGATTAATAGCCTGGATTTTGTTCTATGTTCGGATTGGCATTGATTTCACCAACGGGAATTAACGGGAGCGCTTTCTTGGAGTCGCGGTTGAATGTACGTGCTTCTTCGCTCAATACGTCATGCCATCCTCTGTCATTAACGTCCGTGTAGCGTGTAACGGTTTCACCTCGGCGCATAACATCGAAGTAGCGCTGTCCTTCACCTACAAGTTCCTTGCGGCGCTCAATGTAGATGCGGTCTAATGTGATGTTTCCGCTGGTTACTTGTTTGCTTTCATCCGTTGTGCGGTTGGATATGATATCGTTCAGCAGGTTGGCAGCCTTGTTCTTGTTTCCGGCTTGGAAAGCTGCTTCTGCTGCTGACAAGTAAACTTCTGACAAGCGCAGCAACGGGACATTGGAGTAACGTACATCTCCGTTTACAGCAGGCATTTTGTTGATGTAAACTTTGCGTTTGTCAAATCCTCCTGCTGCCGCTGCCAGTAATATGTCGTTACGGATGTCTGCCGGGTCGGATGTAAGCATGTCAGAGAAGTCTTTTGTGACAATTACATCTCCATATCCGGGAGAAGCGCCAGCCTTGTCTGCATATAAGTAGGCAATACCTTCACGGTCTGTCCAGTCAGTATTGTTGTTGATGGAAATCTCGAACATGATTTCTTTTGAATGATTGGCATCACTTTTGCTCCATGCAGCAACATATTCGGACGGTTCCCAAAGTTTGTAAGACGAGTTTGATATGATGTTTTCAGCTACGGATAAAGCCTTGCTCCATTCGCCTTTTGTCATATATACACGTACCTGCAAGGCTTTGGCAGCCCAAAGGTTGACATAGCCCACTTCATTGGTTTTGGGCAGTGCATTTGAATTGATTGCATCTGTCAAATCCTTCTCAATAGCCTCATAACATTGAGCTACTGTGCTGCGGCTTGGCTTTTCTGTCGATTCCAGTGGGGAGGTAGCGATGGGCACACCGAGTGAGCTACCTTGATCTACCGTATAAGGTTTACCGTAAATGCGTGTAAGGTCAAACAGTGCCATGGCACGCAGAACTTTTGCTTCTGCATCATATTGGTCAATAGTGGCTTTTGCCTCTGCCGCATCGGTCAGGTTGCCACTTTCTGCTGCTTGAATCAGACGGTTGGCGCGTGCAATGACTACATAAGGCATCTGCCATACAGCTGTTGAGGTGGTGAAATTGTCGGCAGTTGTATATTCCATATAGTAGTAGAAGTTTGCTCTTCCACTTCCACCGTTATATTCATATTGGATATCTTCCCCTCTCATGTCACCGTATACGAACATGAGGCGTCCATAATAATTAATCAGGCTACTGTTACCTTTAACGGCAGCATAAAGTCCCGTCCGCACATTGGCCAGATCATCGCTGTTCTTGATTGCGGTTTCAGCATCTATTCCGTCTGCGGGTGACTGATCCAGCCAACTGTTGAGGCATGATGAAGTGCTGACTGCCATAGCTGCGCAAAGCGTTGCTGTGTATAATGTCTTTAATATTTTCATTTTCGTATCTTTATTAGTTAGAAATTCAATTCTATTCCGAATGTATATGTTCTCAATGCCGGAGTCTCAAAAGTGCATAGTCCGTCTACACGCATTTCCGGATCTACAAATAGGTCTTTGGACTTCCATGTAAGCAGGTTGGAACCAGAGAAGTAGATTCTGGCCTTGCTAAGTCCAAGCTTGCTGATGTAGTTTTGCGGAATGCTTACACCTAATGTGAGGTTCTTCAGACGTAGATAATCAGTAGGCATCAGCCAGCGTGAAGACAGTGAAGCTGCGCTTCCATATTCAAATTTAGGCAATGTGGCATTTGTATCGCCCGGTCCGGTCCACATCTTTGAGATGTCATAGTATGTTGGTACGGCACCACCATATAAATATGAACCGCCATTGGAGTGCTGCCAAGTGGAGTAGTCAAAAGCATCACCACCCAATGAATAAGTGAAAGTGAAGCCTAAGTCTATAAACTTCCATTTGAGGTTGTTGGTAAGACCGCCTTCTATACTAGCCTGATGCTTGCCTACAATAGTTTTGTTGGCTTCAGAGATATTTGTAGTTGTTTTGCGGGCATTCTCTGTTCCGTCATTCAGGTAGAACATTTCTTTACCGGTCTCAGCGTCGACTCCGGCGTATTCATAAACGTAGTATGAATAGTAAGGCTCGCCTACACGGTGAATCAGTGGTCCTGATACGATTTCATTCTGCTGGCCATCTAATTGGGTCAGTTTGTTGCTGTTATGTGCCATGTTCAGAGAAGTGGTCCACGTGAAATCCTTGTTTCTGAAATTGGTTGATGTAATGGTCAACTCAAAACCGGAGTTCTTCAGTGAACCGATGTTTTGCGGAGTGGTATACCCATAACTGCTATCATAATATCCGCCAACTTGTGATACGGGAAGGTCGTATATGAGGTCACTGGTTTTGCGTTGATAGTAGTCGAATGTTACAGAGATACGGTCAATGAATGAAAGGTCGAGACCGATATTCCATGTTTTGTTCTTTTCCCATTTCAAGTCCGGATTTGCAATTCCGACGATTGACATTCCTGACTGTCCATTGTATATGATCCCATATTTATAGAGATTCATATAAGCATAATAATCTGATGGTTGCGTTCCGTTTACACCGTATGACACACGTAGCTTTCCATCTGTCAATACACTTTTGACGGGATTCAGGAAACTTTCGTCTATGAATCTCCATGCTCCGGAAACTGACCAGAAACTTCCCCACCGGTTTTCTCTAGCCAAACGTGAACTTCCGTCGGTACGATAACTGAAACCGAGATAATATCTGTCTGCATAGTTGTAATTGGCACGTCCGAGGAACGAAGTCATGCGATAGCTCTGCCTGTTGGTTTCGGCACTTGTCGAACCGGCATTTGTCAATTCGTACAAATCACCCGGATAGTCTTGGCCTGCCATGTAGTTGAAAGCATATTCCGTATCTTGTGTTTCAAAACCAAGCAGGGCATCAATATTATGCAGACCGAAAGAGTTGATGTAAGAAAGTTGAGTTTGTGTATTCAACTGGTCATTACGATTGACAATACGCTGCATAACACCGCCTGGGGCACCGTTGTTTGAGTGTCGATCCCAAAGAACATCATTGGTACCTTGTGCGTAATCATAAGCAATCTTTTCACTTAAATTCAACTTATCCCAAATATTATAAGTCAACTTGATTGTATTGAATGCCTTCATTAGGGTATAAACGTCGGAACTGTGTTCTCTTTCATACAAAGGATTGACTCCAAATACACCGCAACCATTGTTTAATGTGCCGTCTTCATTATAAGGAGTTGATGAGGGATTTTGGAAGAATGCGTAATTGGCCACAGGTCCATCATAGGAGGTAGCTTCATTGGTTTTGTTTTGTCTTACTTTTGAGAATTGGCTTGTAACCTGAACTTCAAAGTCTCCAAACTTATGAGTGAGGTTTGCATTACCAGTGAAACGTTCCAGACCTTGTTTGTAAATGATACCTTCCTGATTGGTATAAGCTACTGAGGTGTAGAACTTGGTACGGTCGTTACCGCCAGATACGCTCAGCTGGTAGTTCTGATGAGAACCGTTACGGAAAAGCAGGTCTTTCCAATCCGTCCATCCGGTCGAGGGTTTTGAAGCAAAATCCTCGATGTTTTGGTCTGCAAAAGTTGCGGCATCTGCGTCAGACATGTTTCCGGTGTATAACCCATAATTCTTGAGACCGGTCCATAAGAGTTCACGGCGCGAGTCACCGTCGAGCATAGGACGATAATCTATTGCCATGTTTGAGAAACCCCAGTCAGAGCGGAAACTTACATTTGTTTTGCCTTGTTTTCCGCTTTTCGTCGTAATGACCACAACACCGTTGGCAGCACGCGAGCCGTAAAGAGAGGCCGCCGCCGCATCTTTGATAACTGTGATAGACTCGATGTCATTGGTATTGAGTGAAGACAAAATATCAGTTCCTGCATCACTATAAGTGAACTCGGATAAGTCTCCACTTGTGACCGGTGTTCCGTCAATAACATAAAGCGGATTGTTTTCGGCATTGATGGAACCCATACCACGTACACGGATACTGCTTACAGAACCAGGATTACTTGAACTTGAGCCAAAAGTAACACCAGCGACATTACCAGAAAGTTTGTCGGCAACAGAAAGAACAGGTACATCTTCCAAGGTGGAAGTGTTTACGGTAGAAGCAGCTCCAGTAAATGATGCTTTTTTAAATGTACCGTAACCGGTAACCACAACCTCTTCAAGCAGCTCAGAATCGGATTTCAAAATTACCTTTACATGAGGTTTAATCGTTACTTCTTGGGTTTGCATACCAACAAACGAAATCACCAGAGTTTTCGCGGAACTATAATATTTTTATTTTATTAGTAATCAGTCAATTATGCTATATAGTAGAAATAGCTATAGCGAAATTCTCTTTCTTACAAGGTATATGTATAGGGATACAATGCATAAAACCTTACTGTAGTGATACTATTTGTAGGATTAACAACCAGATTATCAAATGCATATCATGAAGTTAATACTCTGCATAAAGATTTTAAATGATTCTTCTTATATGAAGAATATCTTTTGTCAACATCTGTCATCCTAGTTGCTTTCAATGAAGCATTTACTCTACATTGTCATTTTATCAGCGAAAGTACTAAAGTCTATGTAAAAGAATATTTCAATAGCTTCAAAGAAAAGTAAACTCAAAACTTTGTGATTAGCCAAACAATCAAGACAATTGTTGTTTCTTCATAACAGTTTTTATCACATTTCCACCTGCTCCTTGCATCCCTCTATTCATCGGCATTACAAACGCTGTGGAAGCAATGCAAAAGTGTGGAAGCAAAATTTGCTTCCACACCTCTAATCAGCCTTAAATATTGATAGTACATCAATGTCAATCTTCTATTTATGTAACACTATAGCTGTTTGATTCTCAGTAGCTTTTTACTGCAAGATTTTGCAAACCTATTGCAGCGATACTGCAAAGCTGTTGCAGTGGTACTGCAAACTAATATGCAGTGCGGCTGCAAGCAATATGCAGTGATGCTGCAAACAGTTTGCAGTAGTACTGCAAAACGTATGCAGCAAGTTTGCAGCTAGCCGGCTGAAACAGAATAGTGAATGGACAGACTTTAAAGGAGAAGTATATGACTAATGATATGAAAGTATAGTATCGACCATGCTAAGTTCGTGTTTTTTTAGGTAAAGGCGTGAATGCATGGTTCTTTTCTAAATCATGTACTATAGTCATATCCATTACATTTGTATACACTTGTGTGGTTTTAACGCTTTTATGCCCCAATAATTTTTGCACCGTTGTAATGTTTACTCCATTATAAATCAATAGAGTAGCATTAGTATGGCGGGCGGTGTGAAATGAAATCTTTTTTGACAAACCGGCTAGGCGGGAAATCACAATTAAATCCTTGTTCACATTAGAGTTGTCCCTTAAATGAAAGAAACTTTGTAAGTCATCCCGATATTTGTCTAGAATAGCAAGTCCTTTCCCTTCGAATAAGAGATAAAGTGGCAACCTTACTTCTGTACTTGTCTTTATGGATTTATAAACCAGCCAGGGTTCTTGACGAATCTCCATGATGTTATCAGGTGATAAACTGGTAAAATCAGAATATCTCATTCCTGCATAACAACAAAACAAGAATGCATCTAAAGTTTTCTGCAATTTTGTGTATCTGCCAGCCAAGCTTAATTTCTCCAACTTCTCCAACTCTTCAGGAGACAAGTGTGTATGCTTGTTTTCTATAGTTTTAATCTTGTACTTTCGAAAAGCGTATTTTTGTATCTCCATATAATCCTTGTTGATGGCGACATTTATATGTCGCTTCAGATGCTTCATGTGCTTGGCTATCGTATTTGTATGATAACCTCTTGTTTGCAAGAAATATTCAAAGGAGGATATGAATTCGAATGTCAAATCAGAAAAGGTCACATCCTTTTTGAACTGTTGTAATAATGAAAGAGTGGAGAGATGATTTCGTTTTGTACTTTCTTTTAGAGTAGAGTTTACTATCTCTTGCCTAAAAAAAGGAATAAAAGAGGTTTTGCTCTCGCTTGTACTCAAAACATCCTTTAGTAACTCTAGTGAAATACGCCTTCCTTGCTGCCACAATTCCAACTCTTTTTTTTCTATCATAGCCATAAACTCATATATCAATCTATTCAGCGCATCTGCATTGGGATGATTCTTCACGACAAGCTTTTTATTGTCCCACTGTTCCGGCTTTAGATAGACTTTGGTTGAGAAGTACTTTTTCTTTCTGTCCAAATAAGCTTCCACTTGTACTAATGCCATTCCTTTTTTATTCAGGCTTTTTTTTCTGTTGCACACTAAATTGTAAATAATCTTGCTCATTTTACTTGATTTAAATTAATACCAATGACAAATAAGACGATATTCTGTACTCTATGAGGTTAGAATAAGAATTAATATCTCTAAAAAGTGTCTTTTTGTGTTTAGCTATTAATCGGTATTTAGCCTCCGGAAACTCTCAATTTGTTTCAAAGTCAGGTCTATTCTCTGTTTTAGCGGCTTGTTTATTAACCATTTTGTTTTAAAACATGTGTATTCCTTGGGAAAATCACCCTAAAAGAGGAAATCATAGTGATAGTAAACATAAGCTAGTTTAGGTTTTTTAAGTATGAAAAATCTGTTATTAAGCATAAAGTAACATGTTTAATTAACAAATTGATAGATTTACAAGGTTTTTTCAATAAAATAGTTGTTCGTTTCAGTTTTATTAATATATTTGCACTTTGTTAGAGTAAAGAAACAATTAATGTAAAGTTAAACTTTAAGAGAGAATTTATGAAAAGAAAATTAATGCTGTTATTGGCCTGTCTTTTTGTCGGAATAGGCCTAGTAACTGCCCAAACCCAGAAGGTTACAGGTGTTGTAATTTCTGAAGAAGACGGGCAGCCAGTTATTGGAGCCTCTGTATTGGTAAAAGGTACACAAATTGGTGCCATTACCGGTGTAGATGGTGATTTTACATTACCAAACGTACCAAGTTCCGCGAAAACTCTGGTAATTTCGTATATTGGTATGCAGACGCAGGAGGTGG
>NZ_SRYZ01000120.1 GCF_004793475.1 Bacteroides muris (ex Afrizal et al. 2022)
TTTATTTGTAGCTTTATGAGTGTCAATCAATTAGAGTTATGGAACAATACTCAACTAACCTTACTGATAAACAGTGGCAAGTTATAGAAAAAATTATAAATCCGCAAGAAAGGAAGCGAAAACATTCTCTCAGAAACATCATGAATGCGATTCTATATCTTCTCAAAACAGGCTGTCAGTGGCGCATGATTCCCGGGAATTTTGCTCCGTGGGAGAGCGTATACTACTATTTCAACAAGTGGAAAAACGAGGGCATCATTGAGGAGCTCCTTGATAAACTTCGCTCTATGGTACGCATCCGGTCCGGTCGCAACGAAAGCCCCGGCATGGGCATTATAGACTCACGAAGTGTCAAGACTTCACATCATGTAGATTCTGTTCGAGGACTTGACGGCAACAAGAAGATTAAGGGCAGAAAACAGCATATAATCGTTGACAGCCAAGGTTATCTGATGTCTGTAGACGTGCATGAAGCCAATGTTCATGACAGCAAGGGTGCTCCGAAAGTCATTGAGAGGCTATCCTACAAGTTTCCTCGTCTTGCCAAAATCCTTGCGGATGGTGGCTATAGAGGAAGCCTTGCAGATTGGGTATTTGACAAATTTAAATGGGAACTTGAAGTTGTTCTCAGACCTGATGAATGCCCGTCAAAGTTCAAGGTCATTCCGAAACGATGGATTGTTGAAAGAGCATTCGCATGGCTGGAAAACTTCAGAAGGCTGACGATAGACTACGAGTTCCATGCTGATACTGCAGAGCCTATGGTTCAACTTGCTTTCTGCAAAATCATGCTTAACAAAATTATTGTG
>NZ_SRYZ01000121.1 GCF_004793475.1 Bacteroides muris (ex Afrizal et al. 2022)
CAGGTGTTTCAATGGTGGAATCATTCACCAAAATATAACTGATGAATAACTTTTTAGTGGTAATAAGTGCTAATAATGAAAAGTTTATAGTTTGTTTGTGAGGTTGAAGATGTTGTTTGTCTTTAATTTGCTAACTTTGCGTTTGTTATTCACCACGATATCGTTTTTATGGAAAAGTATTACCATCAATATAAGTGCTTATTAGAATATTTTGTTACTCACTTGGAGTATGTTCAGACAGAGTCAAAGACTATTCCGGGGTATAAAAAATATATAGAACCCATTTTGGGAGATTTTATCACGACGGGAGTGGGTTATAAGAACCAAGCAATACAAACTCAGATTTCTGATTGGTCTGAATATGGAGAACATCAAGTGTGTATAAATATCACTTGTAGCTTTGGGTCATATATGACCAACCAATGCTACTTGAACTGGCAAGGCACTTGGTTTAATACCCGCCCTGAGTGGGATAAATCTAAGAACAGAATAATTAGATTGTATCTGTCTAAACAAGCAAAGGCTACAGCTAAATCCGAGTTGTCATATTCTTTGTCAGAATTGGGTCTTTTTGATAATCTGCCTCCTAATGACAACCTAAAGAAATTTTTTGATTTGTTCGAGTCTCTGATTATTAACGAAGAAAAACATAACGCCATGCTTCCTTATGTAACTATTCAGCGAATCGAATACAATCAGGTTGGTCAGCAACAATTTTAGAATAATCCTCTGATTATCATCAAAATAACAGTGATTCTATTTGTGAATGTCAGATAAAATCGCTATCTTTGTATCT
>NZ_SRYZ01000122.1 GCF_004793475.1 Bacteroides muris (ex Afrizal et al. 2022)
TTAGTAACTCTTTGATCGTTTCTTGTTTTTCGTTACACAATCGAAGAAAACCTACATAGAGCAATTTCGGCAGTAAATGAATAAAAGGTGAATGTGAAGCTAACCAACTTCTACAAATCTGCTGATGCCCACCAAACGGTGTTTGCCAAGCAGGGAAGGAGAAGAATATAATACCGTCTTTAGATAGAAATCTTTTCAATCCAGCCAAAAACTGCTCCTTGTCAGAAATATGTTCCAACACATCGTGACAGATGATGATGTCAAAACTGTTCTCCGAATGATTGAACTTTATTATATCACAAGTTACAAATATACCTTTTGCACCGGCTTCCCGAAAGAAGCGCGTGGCATCGTTGATACGGATTTCGGCTATATCCACTCCGACGGTACAGCAGCCCATTTCGGCAAAAGGCAGCAAGTTACCTCCGTCACCACAACCTACTTCCAGAATATTCATACCTGCTTTTATGGCTTTATGCGCTTGGATATAAGGCAGGTAATACTTTCTGCTTGTTGTGGCAAGCTCTTGGAAATAGAGCCGCCTATTGTTTTGTCGTTCTTGCATAACATTTAATTTTTCAGCAAAAGTATGGGCATAAAACGAAACAACTCTCAAACCAGTTTGAGAGTTGCAGCCAGATGATTGTTTTTCGCATGTCTTATTTCTTGCCAAAAGTGATTTCCTTGCGAATACGGCTAAGGTATGTCGGTGTGATTTGCAGATATGATGCCAAGTCTTTGAGTGTTATATCTTGCAGTAAATCAG
>NZ_SRYZ01000123.1 GCF_004793475.1 Bacteroides muris (ex Afrizal et al. 2022)
GTTTTGTTTTCCTGACCGGAGTGACCAAGTTTGCGCAAGTAAGTGTGTTCAGTGATTTGAACCAGCTGAATGACATAAGCATGGATAGAGCATACAATGCTTTGTGCGGCATTACACAAGATGAACTTATAAAAACATTTGGCCCGGAAATACAACGGTTAAGTGAAAATGAAGAACTGACTTTGGAGGAAACGATTTTTCGGTTGGCAAAGAAATATGACGGCTATCATTTTTGTGAAGATACTTCGGTGGGGCTTTTTAACCCTTTCAGCCTTCTGAATGTATTCCAGAAATTGAAGTTCGGCAACTTCTGGTTTCAGACGGGTACACCTACTTATTTGGTGGATTTATTAAAAAAGAGTGACTATGATCTTCGCCTTCTGCTGAATGGCGTAGAGGTTACTGCCTCTGCCTTCTCTGAATATCGTGCAGAAGCTAATAATCCTCTGCCTATGATTTATCAGAGCGGTTACTTGACTATAAAGGCTTATGATAAGGAGGTTTGCCTTTATACGCTTCAATTTCCGAATGATGAAGTATGTTATGGTTTCCTCAATTTTCTGGTTCCTTTTTATACTAAAGTTACTGATGATGAGACTGGTTTCCACATCGCTAAATTCATGCGTGAATTGAAGAGTGGGGATGTGGAGGCGTTTATGGAGCGTCTTAAGATATTCTTCTCCGGTATTCCGTACG
>NZ_SRYZ01000124.1 GCF_004793475.1 Bacteroides muris (ex Afrizal et al. 2022)
GTATGCTGATGCCCTGGTCATCTTTTGTAAAAGCCGTCGTTCCGCCCAGCGTACATTGGATAATCTGCTTCCCTTTATTGAAACGAAACTTTTTCTAAAGGTGAATAAGGAGAAGACTCATGTCGCTTATATGCGTGACATCAAATTCCTTTCCTATGCCTTTGGTCGTAGTAATGTCAAATGCCAATTCTACATCCATGTCGATAGTGTCAAGAAGATGAAGAGTAAGATACGTGAACTCACCAGCCGTAATAACGGCTGGAGCTACGAATATCATAAACAACGTTTGACTTGGTATATCCGTGGTTGGCTCAACTATTTTAAGTTGGCAGGTCTCAAAAGTAGGATAAAGGAATGGGACGGTTGGCTCCGTCATCGCATACGGATGTGCATTTGGAAGTCTTGGAAACGAGTCCGAACCCGGTATCGAAATCTGAAGAAGCTTATTCCCGATGGGAACCGTGTGCGAATGGCTGCCTTTTGTCGTAAGAAATACTGGCGAATGGCAAGTCATCCCACTGTACAATCGGCTTTGTCGGATGAGCGTTTGCTTCGGGCTGGTTACCCTACTTTTAAGATGTACTATCATCCTGTGTTTAAAGGTTAATTAGGGAACCGCCGTATGCCGAACGGCACGTACGGTGGTGTGAGAGGTCGGAACGGGAATTAATCCCGTTCCTCCTACTCG
>NZ_SRYZ01000125.1 GCF_004793475.1 Bacteroides muris (ex Afrizal et al. 2022)
CAATGGTCGCTAAAATCTCGATAGGCTCATCGCTCTACGGGGCGTTGTCATACAACGGCATGAAGATGAACCGTGACGAGGGCCGTGTGCTTGGAGCGAACAAGATAATTCTTCCGGCAGACGGACATATTGACATTGCACGCATGGTGGAGAATTTCAATCTTTTCATGCCGAAAATGGGCAGGACAAAAAAGCCGGTGCTGCATATCTCCCTAAATCCTCACCCCGACGATAAATTGACGGAGCAGCAGTATGAAATTCTTGCCCGCGAGTATCTGGAAAAACTCGGCTTCGGAGAACAGCCCTACATAATTTACAAGCACATGGATATTGACCGCCACCATATCCATATAGTGACAGTCAATGTCAACGAGCAGGGCAAGAGGCTCAATCAGGACTTTTTATTTCGTCGCAGCAAGAAAATTACCACCGAGCTGGAGGAAAAATACAATCTCCACAAGGCACAACGAGAAAAAATCTCGCCCGATACTCCGATTAGAAAGATTGATCCGTCAGGCGACATCAAGCGTCAGGTTGCCAACACCGTCAAAATGGTCGGTATGCGCTATAAATTCCAGACCATCGGGGAATATAACGCTATTCTCTCACTATATAATGTAAGGTGTGAGCCTACCGACGGCAAAGTGAACGGGCGCGAGTATCACGGTCTTGTCTATTTC
>NZ_SRYZ01000126.1 GCF_004793475.1 Bacteroides muris (ex Afrizal et al. 2022)
TGTTGTACAGCGACAATATCCGCTCCGCTATGGGATGCAGGGGGATGAACGCCTCCACATTTGTTTTCTTGCGGTTGATGCGGATGTAACGTCTGCCTTCTGCATTGCGTCCGATATGATGCGGGTGCAGAAGCTTTATATCCACATACGCCAATCCCGTCAGTGTGGAAAAGATGAATGCCCGTCTTGCAAGCTCCTGACGCTTATCATACATCGGGGTGGCAAGGATTCTCTTGAACTCCTCACGGCTGATGTACTTGTGCCTTGCTTCCGGCTTTGGTTCGTATTCCAGATCCTCACAGGGATTCACACGGATAATCTCCTTATCGACAGCCAAATAAAGCAGACGGTTCAGCCAGCATAGGCATTTGTTGGTCTGGGAAGCCCCGAAATTCTTGCATTTCTTAAGATATGCCTTGTAAGATTTGCCGAAATCTTCCGTCACTTCCTCAAAGGCGATGTCTTTCTTCCCGAAAGAAGCGAGATAATCCGTCAGGTACTTCTGATAGTACATGGAGTGGCGGTAGGAAGATATGGAATCTATTTCTACTGAATGTTTCCTTAACCGCTCCCTTTCCCATTCCCCCATTTGCAGAAGGGTAACCGGATGAATATTGTTCATGGCGATATGGTTCTTCAGTATCTCCGCACTGACCACGCCTTGCGATTTCAATATC
>NZ_SRYZ01000127.1 GCF_004793475.1 Bacteroides muris (ex Afrizal et al. 2022)
TCACTGAACACACTTACTTGCGCAAACTTGGTCACTCCGGTCAGGAAAACAAAACGAAGATAACGGTCAGCGCTCTTCAAGACACCGTAGAACGCTTTCAATATTTTCCGATACTCATCCAGCAAGTTCTCATCCAAGACCGCTTGAAGCAATGGCTTGTCATACTCATCAATCAGCACAACAACCTGCTTTCCCGTCAGCGTGCATGCCCGCTCTATCACGTAAGCAAAACGCTCTTCCGGACTACGGTCTTTCTTCTCCTGACCATAGAGCAGCTCCCATTTCTCCAGATACTGATTAAGCATAGCCGTCAGGTCAGCAGCAGTTTCATATTTCCGGGCATTCAGATCCAAGTGCAAAACCGGATATTCTTCCCATTCCTTTTCCAGCTGTTCGATGGCCAAACCTTGAAACAAATCCTTGCGTCCTTGAAAGTAGGCTTCAAAGGTAGAAAGAAGCAGGCTCTTGCCAAAACGACGGGGACGGCTCAGGAAATAAGGAGTAGAAGTAGATGCTATTTGATAAATCATAGCCGTCTTATCTACATAAAGAAAACCGCCTTCACGTAGTTTATCAAAAGTCTGTATGCCTATCGGCAGTTTACGTATCTGTTCCATGTTATTATAACCTGATTGGTGTATGACAAAGGTACGATTT
>NZ_SRYZ01000128.1 GCF_004793475.1 Bacteroides muris (ex Afrizal et al. 2022)
TCCGAAACGGTCTTTGTCATATTGAAATTTAGTTTTGTCGAAGAGGTCTTTCAAGTGCGTTTTGTCAGTTAGCGAAATGCTTAAAATCTGCAAGACTTCGTATGTACTTCTCTCCAATTTCATGTCGTTCTTGACGATAGTAACAAGTAGGTAAGTACAAATGGCAACATAGATTTGTATTCTAACGGCATTCTCGGTAGTCCCCCAAAACTTCTTAATCTTGAGGTGCTGCTTTAGCCATTTGAAGAACAGTTCTATTTGCCAACGGTTCTTGTAGAGTTTAGCAACCAATGAAGAGGAAATATGCGTTGCATTCGTAAGAAATGCAAATTCTCTACCTTGCTCTTCATCGAAGAAACGTACTAGTCGCAGTTGTTTAGGATAGTCCTTCGTTGCCTTGTATTCTGTAAACTCAATGATACAGTCAGAGAGTACATTTTTAGGCAGTCGACGTTTCCATTTTACAACTTTGTACTGTACATTCTTCTTTGCACGAACAACGAAATGTGCTCCTATTTGATTTATGCCGAACAGTTGCGAAAACTTATTGTAAGCACGGTCAAAAATGTAGTAAGAGCCTGTTTCGTAAGGTATTTCGCTCATTGCTTTGGAATCGTGAGTCGATGCAGTTGTTATATGAAAGAAGGTCGG
>NZ_SRYZ01000129.1 GCF_004793475.1 Bacteroides muris (ex Afrizal et al. 2022)
GACAAGCTGATGGAATACGATAATCACCTTGAAGTCCTTGGAGAACGTAATTCCTATTCCAAGACCGATTCTGATGCCACATTCATGCGTATGAAAGAAGACGCCATGAAGAACGGGCAGACCAAGCCCGGGTATAATTTACAAACAGGTACTGAAAACCAATTCATCATAGACTTCCGGCTGTTTCCCAACCCCACCGATACGCTGACCCTGATCCCTTTCTTCCACTCCTTCCAGCACCGCTATAACCGCTTACCGGGTATCGGTGTGGCAGACTCCGGTTACGGCTCGGAAGAAAATTACCGGTTCATGCAGGAAAACGGGATAGAGGCCTTTGTCAAGTACAACTACTTCCATAAAGAGCAGCGTACCCGTTATACTCCCAACCCGTTCCATGCGGAAAGTCTCCATTACAATGCGGGGGAGGATTATTACGTTTGTCCGATGGGGCAACACATGAACCGCATAGGAACCAGACATGACAAAACAGCGAGCGGATACATCACCGAAAGTGCCCGGTACAAAGCACAAAGATGCGAAGGTTGTCCTTTGCATGGAAGTTGTTTTAAAGCACGGGGAAACCGTATTATAGAAGTCAACCACCGGTTAAACCAATACAAACGGCAGGCACGGGAAAGG
>NZ_SRYZ01000012.1 GCF_004793475.1 Bacteroides muris (ex Afrizal et al. 2022)
GCGTCCGGCTTATAATCCAAAATTCGATGTTTTCAAATTTTTGTCATGTACTTAAGAAAAATTTAAAAGACAATGCAATGATGCAGGAAATGAGTTTGCAGGACATGAAGGATGTAAACGGTGGACTTGTAGGAGTAATTTTCGGTTTAATTATAACTGATATCATAATGAATCCCAATAGTGCATGTGAAGCTTTAAAAGCCGGTTGGAATTCTTGGACAAAATAAAATAAATATCAACTTTAAATTAACATACAATGATGACAGAATTATCCAACCTAGAATTACAAGAAATAAACGGTGGCGAATTAAACGAACTTACAGAAGGACTTCTCTACGGTATAGCAAGGACAGCAGCCTTTTCTGTTTTCGAACTAGCAACTTTGTGCTTATTAACCTACCATAGTCTATAAAAACCATGATGAAACTATCTGCATCAAATGATGCAGATAGTATTCACCTATTAAAACCAAAAAGTTGTATGAAATTTTCACCAATATTAAGTATCGCATTTACTGCAACAATCTGTTTTATTACTAATAATATAATCCAACCATATCTATTAAAATATGGCACAAATGATTACTATAGTACATCTTTTATCAGTGGATTCACATTTACCTTCTCATTCGATTCTATACTCATCTTAGTATATAAAAAGAAAATAACGAACAACAAAAAGTTGATTTCATTATTAATCCCTTGTCTTCTCTTTCATTTTCCATTCTTTGAGATTTCCACAAATAACCTCATTAAATTATTAGGATGTTCAATAGCTACCATTGTAATCTTCATTTTATATAAGAAATATCCTAAATATTGAGTATTCTTCATCTCATATTATAACTCACAATACGAGAATTTAAATTATTATCATAGGATTAACAATCCTATTTACCCAGAATCACTTTTTTACATTTCTAAAAATGATATTAAAATTAGGCACTAATATTAGGTATTTCTTTCTATACTTCATTATGATGATTATCACAATTCTCCACAAAAATAGATATAAAACATTCATCTCTCAATAAACCTCAATTTTAACCTACAACTAACATTCCCCTAACATATCTTCTTCCTTTATCGGCCTACCTTTGCTCCATCAACAAGAACAAAAGTATTAACTCTTAAAGCAAGAAGATATGTCACTTTTACCGAACGAATGGATAGAAAACAGCATTGAAGTCTACAACTATCAGCACACCACCAAATCACAAGCCATCTATTGGGTAGTATTGGCAGCCGTTACCGCCGCCCTCATCTCCCTCCCCTTTATCTATATAGACATCTCCGTACAAGGCAACGGAGTGATACGCCCAGTAACGGAAAAGACGGAAATCAAAGCAGCCGTCACCGAACTGGTAGATTCCGTATACGTCCGCGAAGGGCAGCAAGTAAACAAAGGGGATATTCTGCTGCGATTCCGCACCAGCAATCCCGATTACAAGATTACTTATCAGACCAACTGCCTGAACGACTATGAAGCGCATCTGGCAGACCTCACCTATCTGTCACGCGGAGAGGTTCCTGCAAATTTCCGTTCTCCGGTGCGCCGACAAGAGTACGCCTACTTCACCAAACGGAAAAACGAACTGGAAACATCCCTCACTAAAGCCAAGAAGGAATACGAACGCGAAAAGATTCTGTTCAACAAAAAGCTGATTTCGGAAGAAGAATATGACAGCTACTACTTTCAATATCAAAGCCATCAGAATGAACTTGCCTCACTGATACAAAGCCAAATCAGTACTTGGCAAGCAGACCTGAACAGCTATCGCAACCAGTGCAACGAAATGAGCACCACACTGAAACAAGAGCAGAAGGACAAGGACATGTACATTGTACGCAGCCCGGTGGCAGGTACCGTAGACCAGTTCTCGGGCATCTACAAGGGCAGCAGCATTCAGGCAGGCCAGTCGCTTGCAGTAATCAGCCCCGACTCCACGCTGTGTACAGAAGTCTACGTAGCCCCACGAAACATAGGGTTCATGAGCATAGGCATGCCGGTGCATGTGCAAGTGGAATCTTTCAACTACAACGAGTGGGGAACTCTGCCGGGAAAGGTGAAAGACATATCATCGGACTTCCTGACCGATGCCCAAGGCAACTCCTTCTACAAGGTGAAATGTGAAATGGAGCGCGATTACCTGAAACGGAAAAACGGACGGATAGGCCGGTTGAAGAAGGGAATGACAGTCAGCGCCCATTTCATAGTGACACGCCGTTCGCTCTTCGACCTGCTATACCAGAAGATGGACGACTGGGCAAATCCGCGACAATATGAAAGCGAAAACATGATGGCAAGAAACAATTAAAAAAGGAAACAATTATGAGACTCAGAAAAGGAATCAAAATCAAACAACACGACATTACGGACTGCGGGGCTGCCTGCCTCGCCTCGGTATGTGCCTACTACGGGCTGCAATTTCCCGTGGCACGCATCCGTCAATACGCCTTCACCGACCAGAAGGGAACCAATGTGCTGGGAATGATAGAAGCAGCCACCAAGCTGGGGCTGTCTGCCAAAGGCGTACGCGCCGAGTTCGATGCATTGAAGGTGGTGCCCAAGCCCGCCATTGCCCATGTCGTAGTGAAAAAGGAGCTGCAACACTTCATCGTAATCTACAAGGTGACGGACACGCACATAGTCTACATGGACCCCGGAGACGGACAGATGCACAAAATGGACCATGAGGACTTCCTGATAGAGTGGACGGGAGTGCTCATCCTGATGGAACCGGAAGCAACCTTCAAAACCGGAAATGAGAAAACCGGCATGACGAAGAAATTCCTTTCGCTGATGGCACCGCACAAAAGCGTAATGCTGCAAGCCGTCTTCGGAGCACTTATCTACAGTATTCCGGGACTATCCACTTCCATTTACGTTGGGAAAATCACCGACTATGTACTGGTGGACAGAAACCTGAACCTGCTCAACCTCATGGGGGTCATCATGCTCGTCCTGCTGTTGCTGCGCACGTTCATCGGCGCCATGAAAAGCATCCTTGCCCTGAAAATCGGACAAAGGATTGATGCGGCGCTGATACTGGGCTATTACAAGCACCTGCTGACACTGCCCCAGCAGTTCTTCGACACCATGCGGGTGGGCGAAATCATATCGCGCGTGAACGATGCCGTAAAAATCCGCAACTTCATCAACAACGTATCGCTCGACCTGCTGGTCAACGTCATGATACTGCTGTTTTCCGTATGCCTGATGTTCGTCTACTCGTGGAAGCTAGCACTAATTACCCTGCTGGCCGCGCCTCTGTTCCTGGTGATATTCTACAGCTTCAACAAGCTGAACCGCAAATACCAGCGCCACATCATGGAGAGCAGTGCCGACCTGGAGGCCCAACTGGTAGAATCTCTCAACTCCATCTCCACCATCAAGCGCTTCGGCATCGAGGAATATGCCAACCTGAAAACGGAAACGCGCTTCGTACATCTGCTGAAGAACACTTACCGCAGCATCTACGGTTCCATCATGGCGCAAGGAGGCATACAGTTCGTATCAACCGGAATCACAATCGCCATCCTGTGGCTGGGCAGTGTGCTGGTCATCGACCAGGAGTTTACGCCGGGCACGCTGATGGTATTCTACTCGCTGGTAGGATACGTCATATCGCCCATCGGTTCACTGATTTCTTCCAACCAGACCATACAAGACGCACTGATTGCCGCCGACCGCCTTTTCCAAATCATGGACCTGGAACGCGAACAGAACGAGGAGCAGAAGATAGAACTGACCGAGGAGATGGTAGGAGACATCAGCTTTGAAAATGTCTGCTTCAGGTATGGTTCGCGCAAGGACATCTTCTCTGCACTGAACCTGACGATAGAGAAGGGAAAGATGACAGCCATCGTGGGTGAAAGCGGTTCCGGAAAAACCACACTGATGTCACTGCTGCAACATATCTACCCCATTCAAGGAGGACATATCCGCATCGGCAAGCATGACATCGCCGAAATAGACAACCGGAGCCTGCGCCAACGCATCGGCACCGTGCCCCAGCACATCGAGCTTTTCTCCGGAACCATCGCCGAAAACATTGCCGTAGGCGAACTGCATCCCAAGATGATACGGATAAAGGCCTTGATGGAAATGCTCGGACTGGAAGAGTTCATCGAACGCCAGCCCAAAGGCTACCAGACCCAAATCGGTGAGCACGGCGTGAACCTCTCAGGCGGCGAACGGCAACGGATTGCCATAGCACGTGCCTTGTACAAGAATCCGGAGATTATTATTCTGGACGAAGCAACCTCTTCGCTGGACAACATAGCCGAAAATCAGGTGAAAATAGTGATGCAGGTGATGAAGGATGCAGGCAAGACAGTTATCGTCATTGCCCATAGGCTGAGCACCGTGAAGCATGCCGACCGGATTATTGTGCTGCACAATGGTGAAGTAAAAGAGGAAGGGACACACGAGGAACTTTCGCAGAAAGACGGTTTATACCGCAAACTCTGGAAAGAACAGTTCGAAGTTCTTAAATAAAAACAAAAAACACAGATGGGTCCTATACTGCAAAGTTCTGCATATTTTTTGCAGTCGCACTGCAGAGCTGTTGCAGCACCACTGCATATGTGTTGCAGTCGCGCTGCATATATATTTGCAGTGTCACTGCAACAGCTCTGCAGTGCTACTGCAAAATATATACAGCAGCTTTGCAGTAACGTGATTGATTTCACCCGGTTATTGTTGCCAATTCCAGCACCCCTTCCGGCAAATATCCGCTGCGTATGCGCCATTCCTGGGGATAAAGATTATTGGCACGGTTACCTATATTCTTGACAAATCCTAGAGGTATCTGTTTGTAGGTGAGCAAGACAATGCCGCGCGGAGCAGTCTCCGAAAGGACAACAGCCTCCTTGCGCAGGTAGTTGATGGCTTGCCCGCGGCCTATCTCTTCGCGGGCAAAGGCATACGGATTCAGCGCTATACTCATGGCGAGCCCATGAGCAGGCATCCAGTCTTTTCCTTTCAACTCGGCAACATCCACCCCGGTCTGCACGATGCGGAGTGATGAGCGCAAAGCCGACAACTCGGAGAGATATTCTTTAGGGAAAGCACTGACGTTGTTGCCATTGACGATAAATTCATAATTGTCCGGAGCCGCAAGCCACTCACGCAGTGCCGAAAGCTGTTCTTTGGAAACACCCGGAGTTTTCGCTCCTTTTCCTTGGGGTTTTCTTCCTTTTTCCCGGGATTTCACCTGCCCGGCCCAGGTATTCCCGTCACTCACGCCCGGTTTGCGGAGAACTGCCAAAAAGAATCCTTCCCCTTTCGTCCGATGGGGCAGGAAACGATAGGCGGGAAAGTCCTCTCCCGACAATAGATTACCCGTAATATTCCAGTCAGCAGAGATTTCCAACGGCAATACTTCCGCCCCGAATTCATCCCGTATCCAACGGATGTTCTCTTCGTTTTCCTTTGTATTATAGGTACAAGTACTGTAGATGAGAATGCCTCCGGGCTTCAAGCAAGGCCAGATATCCGTAACGATGCGACGCTGGCGCTGCCAGCAGATTTCCACATTCTCCCCACTCCACTCACTTACCGCAACGGGGTCTTTACGGAACATCCCCTCACCGGAACAGGGGACATCTGTCAATACAACATCGAAGAAATCCGTCAACGAAGAAAAATCTGCCGGATCATTATTAGTGACCACCACACCGGAATCCCCCCACTTCGTAAGATTCTCCGCCAATATCTGCGAGCGGTTGCGGATTACCTCATTGGCCACCAACAGACTACCTGCAGGCAATACGCTACGGGCATGCGTGGATTTTCCGCCGGGAGCCGCACAGAGGTCAAGCATCACCACCGGCTCTTCGCCCACATTCTGCCTCAAAGCCTGCCCCACAAACATGGACGAGGCTTCTTGCACATAGTAGCAGCCTGCATGAAACAGCGGGTCAAAAGTGAATGTCAGCCGCTTGTCCAGATAGTATCCTGCAGCAGACCAAGGGACATGCTCAAAAGAGGAGCGAAAATGACCGAATGAAGATTCGGACAACTTATCTTCATTCAGTCGTATACTGACCGGCTGCTCCCCTTCCAGGGCGGCAGCCAGCTTTTCATATTCTTCCACACCCAAGAGGGCGCGTGTATAATCGGTGAAAGATGAGGGTAATTCCATGCTCTGAACTGTTTTTGCGAGGGCAAAGATAAAAGACAATAAGACATTTTCATTAAAAATATCGCCTTATTTCCGGTTTTCTGAAAAAAAGATACTCTCTTTGCAACTTTATAAAGGTGACGATACGTCTAACCAACAAAGAAACAAATTAAAAAGACCATAGATTATGAAACGTATCATTTTGGGATTAATACTTGCCGTGATGTTCTGCACACTGGTGCAAGGCGCAAACAGAACCGTAACAGAGAACGACGGCCAAGGAAACAAGAAAAGAGTCATCGAATTGAGAGACACTGTCATCAATGGAGAAACCGTAACAGACACACTCAGTGTCATGACTTATGAAAACGGTGTCGACAGTAGCGACACCCCGGAAAAATGGAGAACCCACCACAGCAACGGTATCGACTGGAACGGGTTCGACCTCGGAAGCAAGACCTCGGAAACCGTGATTGCTGTAACAGCCATCGTCTTTATATTCGGACTGCCGCTGTTCATCATATTTGTAGTATTCTTCTTCCGCTATAAAAACCGGAAAGCCAAGTACCGCCTGGCGGAACAAGCCCTGGCCAGCGGACAGCAACTACCAGAAAACTTCTTCAAAGAAGCCGCAGCAACAGACATCCGCAGCAAAGGCATCAACAACATATTCGTCGGCATCGGCCTGTTCATCTTCCTTTGGGCCATCACCGGAGAATTCGGTCTCGGATGTATCGGCCTATTGATTATGTTTACCGGTTTCGGACAATTGGTAATCTACTACACCCAGCAGAGCAAAGACAACAGTCCCTTCATCCATGTAGAGTACGACAAGAATAGCGGAAAAAGAAACGTGAAGGCGGGAAACACTGAAATCAGCTACTCCCCAAAAGACAACGAGGAAGAATGAGCCAGATGGGGGACATTTCGTTAGTCGCACAGGTCGTGGTGTTTCACAACACCAGAGCCTTCGACCAGTTGGTTAGGAAATACCAGTCGCCCGTGCGGCGATTCTTCCTGCACCAGACCTGCGGCGACAGCGAATTGAGTGACGACTTGGCACAAGATACATTTATCAAAGCCTATACAAACATCGCTTCGTTCAAAAATCTGTCCAGCTTCTCAACCTGGCTTTACCGTATTGCTTATAATGTTTTTTATGATTATATTCGCAGCCGGAAGGAAACGGACGATTTGGATACGTACCGGGTGGACGCTCAATACAGCACACTGCAGCAGGACGTGGGACAGCACATGGACATTTACCATGCCTTGGCCACACTGAGGGAAATGGAACGCACCTGCATCACGCTCTTCTACCTGGAAGACCAAAGCATCGAAAAGATTGCAGGTATCACCGGATGTCCGGCGGGAACGGTAAAAAGCCACCTCTCGCGGGCGAAAGACAAGATGGCTTCCTACTTAAAACAAAATGGTTATGATGGAAAATGATGATAAACTCCTGACTTCATTCTTTGCCGAACACCGGCAGGAGATAGCCGATAACGGATTCAGCCGCCGCGTTCTACGACATCTGCCCGGCCGCAGCCGTCACTTGGCACAGATATGGACAACATTCTGCTTTACACTGACCCTCGTGCTGTTCGTCGTCCTCGACGGAGTGCAACTGATACTGGACACCTTGCGCGAAACCTTCGATACTTCCATCCGGAGCGGAGCTTCGGAACTTGACCCCAAATCGTTAATCATTGCCGGAGTGGTATTGCTCTATTTCGGTTACCGCAAGATTGCATCTATGGCATAAATATATATCCATGCCCGGAGAAAGACAACCTCTGCTCTTCTAATAAAGTGGCTCTTATCTAATAAGGTAAGGGCCACGGCTTTTTCGTTAAATGAAAGAGCCATTGGTAAGGACTAATTTTTTTTAAACGAACAAACATATATCAACAAGAAATTGTATCTTTGCTCGCTCGGAAAACTAAATAAGAGGAGAAAGTTTTGAGAAAGATACCATTCATCATATTATTCGTTTTTTCTATTGTAAATATCGGAGCGCAAACAACAAGCGATTCCATTGTCATGAATTACTTGAAGGAAATGGGCGCTCCCGTTACTTATAACAATGAAGTGAAATTACTGATGACCGGTCATGACAAGTTCGTTGACCTCTTCGAGAATATCCGCCATGCCCGGCACCATATCCATCTGGAATACTTCAACTTCCGCAACGACTCCATAGCCAATGCCTTGTTCAGCCTTCTGGCAGAGAAGGTCAAGGAAGGGGTTGAAGTCCGCGCCATGTTTGATGCTTTCGGCAACTGGTCCAACAACCAGCCATTGAAAGAACGCCATCTGAAATTCATCTGCGCCCAAGGCATCGAAATCGTCAAGTTCGATCCTATCACTTTTCCCTGGGTGAATCATGCCATACACCGCGATCATCGGAAAATAGTAGTGATTGATGGCAAGATAGGTTATACCGGCGGCATGAATATCGCCGACTACTACATCAACGGATTACCCAAAATCGGTAAATGGCACGATATGCACATACATCTTGAAGGAGATGCCGTACGCTATCTGCAGGGCATCTTCCTGACCATGTGGAACCGGGAGACGGGAGAACACGTTGGAGGTCCCGCCTATTTTCCGGACATTCCGCAACTGCCCGACAGCATTGCCGAAGAAATAGCCATCGTAGACCGCACGCCACGCGAAACACCACGTTCCATCAGCCATGCATACGCAGCTTCCATACAAGCCGCACAGAAGAGTATCCGAATCGTGAATCCTTATTTCGTTCCGACCAAATCAATCCGCAAAGCAATCAAGAACGCACTGAAAAAAGGTACTGAAGTGGAAATCATGATACCTGCCGTGTCCGACATAGCCTTCACGCCGGATGCCTCATTCTACATAGCACACAAGCTGATGAAGAAAGGAGCCAAGATATATCTCTTCAACGGCGGCTTCCACCATTCCAAGATAATGACGGTAGACAGCACTTTCTGCACGGTGGGTACTGCCAATCTTAATAGCCGCAGCCTGCGCTATGACTACGAGACAAACGCTTTCATCTTCGACCCCAAGACCACCAATGAGCTGAATGCCATGTTCGAACGGGACGTGCAAAACAGTACGCTACTCACTCCCGAAGTCTGGAAAAAACGTTCCGGATGGAAGAAATTTGTAGGCTGGGTGGGAAACTTGATGACCCCCTTCCTCTAATTTCTAATTATTAATTATTAATCTTTGATTAATTCCCCTACCTTTGCGTTGGGATAAAAACAGAACAACATCATGAAACAATATTTAGACCTGCTGAACCGCGTACTGACCGAAGGCGTAGAGAAAAGCGACCGTACGGGTACCGGCACCATCAGCGTATTCGGACACCAAATGCGTTTCAACATAGACGAAGGCTTCCCCTGCCTTACTACCAAGAAGCTACATCTGAAATCAATCATATACGAACTGCTATGGTTCCTCCAAGGAAACACCAATGTGAAATATCTTCAAGACAACGGCGTACGTATCTGGAACGAATGGGCAGACGAAAACGGCGACCTGGGACATATCTACGGGTATCAATGGCGCTCTTGGCCGGACTATAAAGGGGGATTCATCGACCAAATCAGTGAAGCGGTCGAAACAATCAAGCATCATCCCGACTCACGCCGGATTATTGTCAGTGCATGGAATGTAGGCGATTTGAACAATATGAACCTCCCTCCCTGCCATGCCTTCTTCCAGTTCTATGTAGCCAATGGAAAACTGAGCCTGCAACTGTACCAGCGTAGTGCGGACATTTTCTTAGGAGTGCCTTTCAACATTGCCTCCTATGCCCTGCTCCTGCAAATGATGGCACAAGTCACCGGACTGAAAGCCGGAGATTTCATCCATACTTTAGGAGACGCCCACATCTATCTGAACCATTTGGAACAGGTAAAGCTACAACTATCTCGTGAACCGCGGGATTTGCCGCAGATGAGAATTAATCCGGATGTGAAAGACATCTTCGACTTCAAGTTCGAGGATTTCAAGCTGGTCAACTATAACCCGCATCCGCATATTGCAGGGAAAGTATCAGTATAAATCCTATAACAAGATAGAAAGAGAAAGGAATTCTACAGAGATATGATTAATATTATTGCCGCAGTAGATAGAAAGAGAGGCATCGGTTATCAGAACCGGTTGCTATTCTGGCTTCCCAATGATTTGAAGCGTTTCAAAGCTCTCACCACGGGAAATACCATCATCATGGGCCGAAAAACCTTTGAATCTCTCCCCAAAGGCGCGCTTCCCAACCGCCGCAACATTGTTCTGTCCACTCAAAAAGATTTGTTCTGTCCCGGTGCAGAAGTTTTCTCCTCACTGGAAGAAGCACTGAACAGTTGCCGGCCCGACGAACACGTCTACATCATCGGCGGTGCAAGCGTTTATCGTCAGGCACTCCCCTTTGCAGATGCCCTCTGCCTAACTGAAGTAGATGCAGAAGCTCCTCAAGTAGACGCCTACTTTCCCGAAATCAATCCGACTATATGGCAAGAAAAAAGCAGGGAGTCCCATCCCGTAGATGAGAAGCATCCCTGCCCTTATGCATTTATCGATTATATCCGCCGGTAGAATCAATCTTCTTCTTCTACCGTTATAGGCATCTGCCGCTTGATGGCTTCGTGGAAAGAAATCAAGGTTTCCGTACGCGCCAATCCCAGCGGCTGCAACTTATCATGTATGATGCTCAACAAATGATGGTTGTTGCGGGCATAAAGCTTTATGAACATATCATACTTGCCCGTCGTAAAATGACATTCCACAATCTCAGGGATAGCTTCCAATGCCCTCGTCACAGCATCAAAAGAAGCTGGATCCTTTAGATAGATACCGATATAGGCACATGTTTCGTATCCTATCTTCTCCGGATCAATCACATATTCAGAACCTTTCAATATACCTAAGTTTGTCAGCTTTTGAATGCGCTGATGGATGGCTGCACCCGATACATTACAAGCCCTGGCCACTTCAAGAAAAGGAATGCGTGCATTATCGGCTATAAGTTTTAAAATCTGTTCGTCTAAAGTATCCAATTGATGATGTCCCATTTCAAATTCTAATGATTAATAAATTACTATATCTCCCGCATACCTATACGGCAACATGCAAAGTTAGATATTTTTTCGCCAATAAAAAATACGGCTTATAACTTTTCTTGCAAAAAAAGAATAATGCCACATATCAGACCTTTCAAAATGCATATGCAAAATTCCATCTCGCACGACTGGAAAATTGCAGATGAGCTTTAAAGATATTATCTTTGTCTCATCAATAATAATGAACCATTATGAAAAAGTATTCCTTATTCCTATTATGCTTGATGGCGACAATATCCTTGCATGCTCAACGCTTTGCCGATTATTTTGCGGATAAGACCCTACGTGTCGACTATATCTTTACCGGAAATGCAGCCAAACAAGAAATATGCCTGGATGGTTTGTCTTGTCTCCCCTCTTGGGCAGGGAGAAAACATCATTTGTCTGAACTCCCCCTGCAAGGAAACGGGCAAATCATTATGCGAGATGCAGCCAATGGCAACGTAATCTACAAGACATCCTTTTCTTCACTCTTCCAGGAGTGGCTGGAAACAGATGAGGCCAAAGCCGTGACCAAAGGACTCGAAAACACCTTTCTCCTTCCCCATCCCCTGCGTCCTGCAGAAATAGAAATAACTCTTTTTGACCCACGTAGAAATGTACGGGCAAGCATGAAGCATACAGTCAATCCCGACGATATCCTGATACATCAGAAAGGAACTGCCCACATCACGCCACACAAATATCTGCTGCAAAGCGGCAATACGGATAAATGCATCGATGTCGCCATCCTTGCAGAAGGGTATACACCCGAAGAAATGTCTGTGTTCTACGAAGACGCCGCCATTGCCTGCGAAAGCCTGTTTGCCCACGAACCCTTCCGGTCCATGAAGAAGCGTTTCAATATCGTAGCCGTAGCCAGCCCCTCAGAAGACAGTGGAGTGAGCGTACCACGCCTCGGAGAATGGAAACGGACAGCATTCAACTCTCACTTCAGCACGTTCTATTCAGACCGGTATCTGACGACCTCACGCGTGAAATCCATGCACGATGCCCTGGCGGGAATACCATACGAACATATCATCATCCTTGCCAATACGGAAGAATACGGTGGTGGCGGAATCTATAATTCCTATACTCTTACCACCGCCCATCATCCCATGTTCCGCCCCGTTGTGGTGCATGAGTTCGGACATAGCTTTGGAGGACTGGCTGATGAATACTTCTATGACGATGATGTGATGACAGACACCTATCCTTTAGATGTGGAACCTTGGGAACAGAATATCAGCACAAGAATCGATTTCAGTTCCAAATGGGAAGATATGCTCGCACAAAAAACTCCCGTTCCCACTCCCACCTCTGAAAGTAAAACATACCGCGTAGGCGTATACGAAGGAGCAGGTTATTCTGCCAAAGGCATATACCGTCCGGCAGATAATTGCCGTATGCGTACCAATGAATACCCTACTTTCTGCCCTGTCTGCGAACGGGCCATCCGCCGCGTCATTGAATTTTACACAGAATAGAAACAAACTAAACTTAAAAAAATCATGATTAAGCTTCAACGCATTACTACAGCTGACACAGACCTATACAGCTACATGGAGGAATTAATGATTCAATCGTTCCCCTCGAAAGAATATCGGGAACTGGAAGAACTGCGCAAGTATACGGATACCAAAACGCACTTCTATAACAATATTATCTTTCATAACAACATGCCGGTAGGTCTCATTACTTATTGGGATTTCGGACATTTCCATTATATAGAGCATTTTGCTATTGCTCCTACACTACGTAACGGTGGGCACGGAAAAAGCGTACTAAACCATTTGTGTCAACTTTTAAAACACCCCATTATCCTGGAAGTGGAAATACCTGAGGAAGAGATGGCACAACGCCGCATCAACTTCTATCAACGGCAAGGATTCTCTTTATGGGAAGAGCCCTACCAACAGCCACCATATAAAGTAGGAGACAACTATCTTCCCATGCTCCTCATGGCTTATGGAAACCTGGAATGCGAAAAGGATTTTGATTCTGTGAAAGAATGTATTTATCGAGAAGTATATAATGTGAAATAACAATTCAACTACTGTCCAAAACGCTGCTTGCAGATTTGTAATCTTATATGCAGGCTTATTCAATTTTTGCTATCATACCCTGCAACAACAATCAGAAAAGCTTTCGTATAAAGTTTCACTCTTAAACTTCAAGTTTCTCTAAACAGTTATAATTTTAAAGACTTATATACTGAAAACAATAAAGGTCGTTTCATTCATCGAAACGACCTTTATCATATTCATTTAATCAACTTCTTACTGACGCGGTTGCGCAGAGTAGTTAATTTTCAACGCATAAGCTTGACGAAGTGCCTCTTTGATATCTGTCACGATACCCATTTTTGTATCTTGGTCAACCTTCAACGACACAGTCATCTGCGGTTGATCTTCTTCCTTCATACTAGCACGTTCACCAATAACGTAATCCTGAATATCAGCCACTTCAGCATAGCTGTCGTTCAACTGAATACGGCTTTCGTTACCTAATTTCTTACGAAACTCAGCAGTAGGTTTTCCTACATAGATAAACGTAACCAAAGACTTCTTTTCAAGTTTTTCCAATTCAGTGGCTTGCGGAACCTTAAACTCAACCTTCAATGTTACCTCACGCATCGTTGTTACAATCATAAAGAAGAACAACAAGGTGAAGATAAGGTCAGGCAGAGAAGAAGTGTTCAACGCAGGCATGCCACGTTTACCAGTCTTATTAAATTTTCCCATTACTTCTTTTCTCCGTACTTTTTAGGTTCAGCCTCAGAAATTCTCTGAGGATAAATTTCACGAATTGCATCCTGCTGTTCTACATCCAAGTCTGCATAATTCTTCTGCCACTTTTCCTGAGCCAATTCATCACGCAACTCATTATATGCTGCCACCAACTCATTCTGAACGGCCATATATGCCTTGTATGAAGAGGTGCGGTCACAACGCAAAGAAACCACATGATTTTCCGTTACCTGAACCGTACCAAAGAACTGTACATTCTTAGCCATCTTCTCGGGTTTGGCTTCATCGTTATACGGATTGGCAATGAATTCTTTTGCTTTCGCACGCAATTGCTCTACATTAATATAATCGTTACCACACATCAACTGGTCGTTCATATTCAAGAAGACCTGCAATACATTGCGTTCTTTTTTCTTCTGATCATCTACCTGTTGGTCTTTTTCCGGCGGAGGCGGCAAACGTCTTGCCAAACCACGGTCTGTGTCCATAGAAGTTGTAATCAAGAAGAAGATGAGCAGCAAGAATGCAATGTCCGCCGTAGAACTGGAGTTGACTTCGGGAACTTCTCTTTTCTTTTTTGCCATTATTCTTTTCTTTTATCAAAGATTCCCAAAAGAATCCTCTTATGTTAACTATTATGACAATTTCTTTTTAATACCACCCAATAGCATGCAAATGATAGCCAATACAAAGAGTGTATAAAGAGAATACAAGAACATATCAGTAGCCTGGGCCCAAAAACCTACGTTATCTGTACCACCATAGCTAATGATTTCCAACTTTTCGGGGCTACCCATACACCATGTAATGCCGAGAACAATGAGTGAACCAGCCAACACATAGAGAGAACCCATAGAAGCTTTCGGGTTACTAACCAAGAAATGGAAGAAGCTAACAACAGCTGCTACTGAAACAATAGCAAAGAGCGCATAAGTCAAGTACAACAATGCGTCCGTATAAGCCGGCTGCCACATTTCCGGGTCTACCCCCATTACTACTGCATCGCCTTGAGCGTCTCCACCGAAGAAGAACAAGCCAATTACCACCAAAATGACAGCAAACATGGCATACAGTATGTAGTATGAAATTTTATATGATAACTTAGCCATCTTAATTATTTTTTGTATTTCAAATCATATTTGATAACCATATCCAACAGGGTGATAGAAGAATCTTCCATTTCGCTTGTCAAAGCTTCAATCTTAGAAAGGATATAGTTGTAGAATACCTGCAGAACCAAAGCAGCAATCAAACCGAAGATAGTAGTAATCAAGGCAACCTTCATACCACCAGCAACAACCGTCGGAGAGATATCACCTACTTGTTGAATCTTATCAAATGCCTGCACCATACCGATTACAGTACCCATAAATCCCAAAGACGGAGACATAGCGATAAACAATGTAATCCAAGAGCAACCTTTTTCCAAGTATCCAGCTTGTACGCCACCATAAGATACTACAGACTTTTCTACCACATCGATGCCTTGATCAATTCTCATCAAGCCTTGATAGTAGATAGAAGCGATAGGACCCCTTGTGTTACGTGCGATGTCTTTAGCAGCTTCAACGTCACCTTTTTCCAAAGCAACTTCGATAGCAGCCATAAATTTCTTTGTATTAATTTCAGCTAAACTCAAATAGATGATACGTTCAATACAGAAAGCAAGACCGATAACCAAAGCGATAGCTACCAAACTCATGAAAGATGCGGTACCTTCAATAAACTTTGTTTTCAATTCCTTGTGAATACCACCTTCAACTTCTGCTACAGCAGGAGAAGCAGCATCGGCTGCAGAAGCCACTTGTTCTGTTTGTTCAGCCGCAGGAGCATCTTGAGCCTGAGCAAGTTGAGTTGAGCCAAATGTCAAGGCTCCCATCACAGCAACAATTGCAAATAACTTTTTCATTGTGTGTCTAATTTTTAAGATTAATTAATTAATTTATTTATTATAATTTGTTGTTTTATCTTCATTTTATCCCACTGCGGAGAGACGGGGATTCGAACCCCGGATACCCTTTAGGGGTATACACGCTTTCCAGGCGTGCCTCTTCAACCACTCGAGCATCTCTCCAATAAACGCCTTTTCCGAAATCGGGTGCAAATTACAAAAAAAATGCGAACCACAAGCGTTTTCAGCTACAAATGTATTCTTTTTTTTGTTGTTCTGCTTCATTCGACCCATTTTATATTAAATAAAATCTCAAAATTAATAAACTTTAAAATCTCAAAGAGCTTATTTGAGCATTCCGAACACTTTTAAAGCGTTATCAGAAGTTATCTGAGCCACCTTTTCAGGAGACTTCCCATAAATTCCGGCTACTTTTATCAAAGTATCCTTAACATATGCACTCTCATTCCTTTTACCCCGATTAGGAACCGGAGTCAGATAAGGAGAATCGGTTTCCAGCACGATACGTTCCAAAGGAATATTCTTTAAGACTTCGGGTAAAGTTGATTTCTTGAAAGTGACCACACCGTTTATTCCTATCATAAAATCTGCAAATTCCATTATCCTGAGAGCCTCCTCTGACGTCCCCGTAAAACTATGCAAGATACCTTTCAAAGGAGTCTGCCGATAGGGACTCAACACATTATATATATGGTCGAACGCTTCCCGGCAATGGAGCACTACCGGTAAATCGTATTCCAAAGCCCACTCAATCTGTCTGTCCAACGCCCTTTGCTGCTCTTTCAGGAAAGTCTTATCCCAATACAAGTCCATTCCAATCTCGCCAACCGCAACAAATTCGTTTGGAGAGGTCAGTTCCCGGGCCACTGTTTCCAACTCCTTTTCATAACCTGCATCCACAGATGTAGGATGTAGTCCAATCATTGGATAACAATATCCTTCATATTCACGACACACCCGAAGCATAGGCTCGATGGTGGTACTGTCGATATTGGGCATGAAGATATGTGTGACTCCTGCTTCACGGGCACGGTTCATTACTTGTGGCAAATCCTCTGCAAACTCTTCTAAAAAAAGGTGGGAATGTGAATCAATCAATCTCATTCTTCAACTGAATCTTTACGTTTTTCACCGGTACGGTAATAATAGATTATTCCATAATCACGACATAAATCCAAACGCTTCTCATTGGGAGTGACTTCCTCGAATCTCTTTTCAATTTGGTTCCATATATCAAGAATCAATCTATCGGCCTCTGCACGCATTGAAGCCAAGGCCTCCAAACTACGGGCTGTTAAAGATTGAAGATTCTTTTGCTTCTCATAACTATCCATAAAAATATCATAATGCACCCTCACTTTCGCAATCGTAGGGTTATAAATGGGAATACCCCCCTGGGATATACGCTTGTTCTCCCCATCCACGACTTTACGCCCCCACTCTGCCAAAGCAGCCTCTGTCGCTAAATCGGGCACATTATTGTTGCTTACATCCAAACCGTAATATTCCTTATGGGCAATGCGCACTTCAGAACGGATGACAGCTAAATTCAACACCTGGATAAAATGAGAGATATACAGACGGGCAGTCTTCACATTAGCCTGATGCTTACGTCCCGCTCGCGCCTGCCGTTCAAAGCATTCGGTATAATAAGCTTGCGCAGCTTCAAACTTTGGAAGAAAATTCCGTGCATCAGTCAACGCCTTCAAAGATACGGCCAAATCATACACATTACATATATCGCCCTTGACAACCACTGCTTTCAGTGCCCGTATTCTTGCTTGATCCGTATTAGGCAATCTTCTATAAGGCATTTTCTCCCGAATTAAAAGTTATACTTCCCGATGCATCAGGTTAGCTATCAGGTTCTTCAATTCTTCCTTCTTTTCATCCGCCACCTTCACAGCCAACAGACTTTCCATTGCGCGTTCACTGTACTCTTCCATTTTCTTTTCACATAGTTCCTTGACACCAATCCGGTCATACAGTTCCGTTACCGCAGCAATCTTCTCCTCCGGATTGAATGAAACAACACCCACCCAAGCATTCAAGCAATCCAACTGCCCCGCATCTGCATGCTCAAAAGCCTTTATCAGCATATAGGTCTTTTTATCGCACAAAATATCACCTCCTATATTCTTTCCAAAGACGGCAGCATCGCCATAAACATCCAAGAAATCATCTTTCAACTGAAAAGCGACACCCAAATTCATACCGAAATCATACAACCGCTCCGCATCTTCAGAAGAAGCCCCTCCCAAAAGAGCTCCAATCTTCAGACTTGCAGCCAACAATACCGAAGTTTTCAGACGAATCATTTCCAAATATTCCTCTGTCTTCACATCATTCCGATGTTCAAACTCCATATCCAGCTGCTGTCCTTCACAGATTTCCAGTGCAGTCAGGCTAAAGATATCCATCACCTCTTTCAAGTGTTCAACCGGACATTGAGCCATAAACTGATAAGCCAATACAAGCATTGCATCCCCCGAAAGGATGGCGGCATTGTCATTCCAAACCTTATGCACTGTCTCCTTACCACGGCGACGGTCTGCACGATCCATCAAGTCGTCATGCAAAAGAGTATAATTATGATACACTTCAATCCCCGTTGCAGGATTTAAAATACGAGTAATATCCTCCCGATACAAATTGTAGGCCATCAACATCAAAACCGGACGGATTCTTTTGCCACCCATGGACAACACATAGGTCACGGGAGCATATAAACCTTGAGGAGTACGGACAAACTGCAATTCTGCAATATGAGAATTTATTCTTTCTAAAAGCTCGGAGGCTGTAAACATGGCATTTTCAGAATTTAAGAAATAGCGGATAATGAAAAGAGGCTGCATTCCGGCAGCCTCTCTCCACTTATAGATATTTTATTACTGCAATCTAAACATTACAGGCACGGTATACTTAACGCGAACGGGTTTACCACGCTGCATACCGGGTTTCCACTTCGGCATACCCATAATCACGCGGACAGCTTCTTTGTCCAAATACGGGTCAACACCTCTCAGAACTTTAGCATCTACGATACTACCGTCCTTATTAACCACGAACTGTACAGTTACACGGCCTTGAGTTCCGTTTTCCTGTGCAATAGTAGGATATTTAATATTCTTGCTCAGATACTGCATCAAACCAGCCAGACCACCATTCGGGAATTCAGGCATCTGTTCTACCACCTCGAAAATAGTCTGTTCTTCCGGCTCTTCTTCTTCCACTGCTACGGGAACATATTTGATTTCCACAGCCTGATTCAATTCTTCAGAAGATACGATGGCGGTTTCTTCCACGTCGGCATCGTCCTCAACGATAGTCAACGTTTCTGCAATTGCAGGAGCTTCGGGAGGCGGAGGAGTGACCTGCTCCGGCTGTTCGGTAATAGGAATGATTTCCTCTTCAAATACTAAGTCGGCAATAGCCTGACTCGTGTCAATCTTGATGTCACGCTTTGTCCACTCGAACGCAACAAACATGAAAGCGAGCACGATTACATAACCGACAAGCAGCCAAGTCGACTTCTTACTCTCCAAGTCTGCCTTAGGTGATTTCTTAATTTCCATAATTTATAATATAATTTTAGTGTTTCTCATTTGGGTTTGGGGCAAATATAGTACTTTTCCCAATAATGTACATGCTCTGCTGCTTTTTTTTACACAACAGACGCTTCATTTTCATTTTTTTTAATCCTTCAAAAGCCTTCATGCGCTTTTGTGCCACAAATGTAACGAGATATTTTAAAAATACCGTATCTTTGGCAAGAATTTTAGATGAAATATTGAAATTTTCTGTTTTTCAAGTGTCATACCTATATAAAACTATAGTATAAAAGTCATGAAAAAGATAACAATAGCAATCGACGGCTTTTCCTCTTGCGGAAAAAGCACTATGGCCAAAGACCTCGCCCGCGAAATCGGCTACATATACATAGACAGCGGTGCCATGTATCGGGCAGTAACATTATATAGTATAGAGAATGGCATTTTCCAGAATGACCGCATAGATACCGAAAAACTGAAAAATCTAATAAAGGATATACATATTTCTTTCCGCCTGAATCCCGAAACCGGACGCCCGGACACCTACCTGAACGGCGTAAATGTAGAAAACAAAATCCGTACCATGGAAGTGTCTTCATGTGTCAGTCCCATCGCGACATTGGATTTCGTACGCGAAGCCATGGTGACACAGCAACAAGAGATGGGCAAGGCCAAGGGTATCGTTATGGACGGGCGAGACATCGGCACTACCGTTTTCCCGGATGCCGAGCTGAAAATTTTTGTAACCGCCACCCCCGAGATACGGGCACAACGCCGCTATGACGAACTGAAGGCCAAAGGAGAAGAAGCCAGCTTTGACGAAATTCTGGAAAATGTGAAACAACGGGACTATATTGACCAAAACCGGGAAGTAAGTCCGCTACGTAAGGCTTCTGACGCTTTATTGCTGGACAACAGCGACCTAACCATTTCCCAACAAAAAGAATGGCTGGCCGAACAATTCGAACGGGTTATAAAGGAAAAGAACTGAACCGGACATGGCAAAAGTAGAAATAGACGAAGAATCCGGCTTTTGTTTCGGAGTTGTCACCGCAATAAACAAGGCAGAAGAGGAACTGGCGAAAGGAGGAACCCTCTATTGTCTGGGAGACATCGTGCACAACAGCCGTGAAGTGGAACGCCTGAAGGCAATGGGGCTGATTACCATCAACCATGAGGAATTCAACCAACTCCATAACGCCAAGGTATTGCTACGTGCCCATGGAGAGCCCCCGGAAACCTACGACATTGCCCGTCGTAACAATATAGAAATCATTGACGCAACCTGTCCGGTCGTACTCCGCTTGCAAAAGAAGATAAAGCAAGAGTATGTTCGAGAAGACAGCCGAGACAAACAAATTGTCATCTATGGCAAAAACGGACACGCCGAAGTACTGGGACTGGTAGGGCAAACTACGGGAAAAGCCATCGTCGTCGAAAAGCAGGAAGAGGCAAGGAAACTGGATTTCAGCAAAGACATTCGTCTTTATTCCCAGACCACAAAGTCTCTGGACGGGTTTCAAAACATTGTGAAATACATAGAAAGGCATATCTCTCCGGAAGTTACTTTTGAATCATACGACACTATCTGCCGACAAGTAGCAAACCGGATTCCCAATATCCGAAAATTTGCCGCTTCCCATGATTTAATATTCTTTGTCAGCGGTAAAAAAAGTTCCAACGGCAAGATGTTGTTCAGCGAGTGCAAAAAAGTCAACGCCAACTCACACTTGATAGACAGCGCCGAAGAGATAGACAGCTCTTTGCTGGCAAATGCAAACTCTATAGGTGTCTGCGGAGCCACTTCCACCCCCAAATGGCTGATGGAAGAAATTTCAAAAGCCATAAAGTCAAAACTTAAATAACAGTTTATCATCCTTTTGGAACAGCAAATTAACGTAATTTATTAGTCACAGCCTCAGCTTTTTCGTATCTTTGCAAAAAGAAAAATAGTTCAAATCTATTTTTCATCATGATTATTAATACTAAACAAAAAGATTGTTATGGGAACAGTTAAGTGCATTGGTATCTTGACATCAGGAGGTGATGCTCCGGGAATGAACGCAGCCATACGTGCCGTGACGCGTTCGGCTATTTACAACGGACTTTCAGTTAAAGGTATATATAGAGGTTACAAAGGTTTGGTAACCGGTGAAATCAAAGAATTCAAAAGCCAAAATGTCAGTAACATCATCCAATTGGGCGGTACTATCCTGAAGACAGCTCGCTGCAAAGAGTTCACGACTCCTGAAGGTCGTCAGATTGCCTACGACAATATGAAGAAAGAAGGCATTGACGCATTGGTAGTCATCGGAGGAGACGGTTCGTTGACAGGTGCACGTGTTTTTGCACAAGAGTTTGACGTGCCTTGTATCGGGTTGCCGGGCACCATTGACAACGACCTTTATGGAACAGATACCACTATCGGCTACGACACCGCGCTGAACACTATACTGGATGCCGTGGACAAAATCCGTGATACAGCCACTTCCCATGAGCGCTTGTTTTTCGTAGAAGTCATGGGACGCGATGCCGGCTTCCTCGCTCTGAACGGCGCCATCGCCTCCGGAGCGGAAGCAGCCATCATTCCGGAATTCAGTACGGAAGTAGACCAACTGGAAGAATTCATCAAGAACGGTTTCCGGAAATCCAAGAACAGCAGTATCGTACTGGTAGCCGAGAGTGAACTGACCGGCGGTGCCATGCACTATGCAGAGCGTGTAAAGAACGAATATCCCCAATACGACGTACGCGTAACCATCCTCGGTCACCTGCAACGCGGTGGCAGCCCTACGGCGCACGACCGTATCCTTGCCAGCCGTCTGGGTGCTGCCGCCATCGACGCCATCATGGAAGGTCAGCGTAATGTCATGATAGGCATTGACCACGACGAAGTGGTATACGTTCCTTTCACGAAAGCCATCAAAAACGACAAACCCATAAAAAAAGACCTTGTAAACGTATTGAGAGAACTGTCTATCTGATGACAGCCAGTTCAGCTACTCCATAAATAGAGAAGGCGCCATATTCCGACATATGCGCCTTCTCTGTTTTTTACAACCATTTCTTCACTATATTTTCCGTTCTCTTCCACAGTTCTTCCATCTGCACATGCCGGGTGTACTTCTCCGAAAGAGACTTGGGACGGCAACTGGCATTCAATGTACCCGTACGCCTACCGGCATCCTCGTCCAGCAATAAGCCGACAGCCGTTGCAGCTCCCTTGCGGGGAGTACGGATAAAAGGTCTGAAAAGTATATCCGTCAGCGAATCAAACCACATATGCATGGTGATGATATTGGTAGACACAATCCCCGGGTCAGCCGCATTCACAACAATACCTTTGTGCTTGACGCGACTGGCCAAGTCGATGGTGAACAAAGTCAATGCCAGCTTCGTGTTGCTATATATAGGAATGCGCCAAAAGTCACCCTTTCTCCCCCGGAGGAAAAAATCCGGAAAGTCAAGACGACCGATGGCATACGTACAAGATACCATATTAACAATACGGCTCCCCTCGCCCATCAATGGCAGCAGCTTGCGGGTAAGCAGATAAGGCCCTACATAATTGACACTCACCGTCCGTTCCAGTCCGTCTTCGGTAATGCGGCGTTCCGTTTCCATGGTTCCGGCATTATTCATCAGCAACGCCAACGGCTCCCCCCGCTTCAACAGATGCTCTGCAAATGCAGCCACTGAAGCCAGAGATGCCAAATCAACGGAAGCAGTCTCAATACGCGGATTACCGGTTTCACGCATCAGCAGTTGCCGCTTGGGTTCGGCAGTCTGGGGGTCACGGCATGCCATGATGACCTGATAGCCGGCAGTTGCCACTGCGCGGGTGATTTCCATGCCCATGCCACCGTCTGCTCCGGTTATAACAGCTAAATTCATTCTAATAATTAAAAATTGAAAATTAATAACTGAAAATCAGCCTTTGGCTTCGATTCTCTCTATCTCCCTTTTCAGGCAGGGCGGAAGCTCCTCCTTCAAATGCTGATGACATGCCATCTCGACGGAATACATCCGGGCAATGCAATAATTACTATGCCGGCAGTTGCAACGTGCATTCTCTTCGGCACGCATGCGGTTGACGAAGCCCGGCTCATTGAGCAGAGCACGCGCCATTTGTACAGCCTCGAAGCCATCATCCAGCACCTCATCTATCTTGTTTCTGGAAACCAGGCCGCCCACATAAACCAACGGCATCTTCAAGGCGGCACGGAATTTCAAGGCATCCTCCAGAAAATAGGCTTCCTTAAACGGTACGCTCGGTATCATCCATTTTCCTACCATGCGTACACCGTATTTCAACCACCAGCAGGTCATGTAATGCGTCATGCTGCGGATAGGCATTTCGCCCCGCATGACATACATCGGCGCCCTACTGACGAACCCACCGCTCAAGACCAGCGCATGCGCTCCCGACTGCTCCAGCCTTCGGGCCACCTGCATCGTCTCGTCCAGCTCCATCCCTCCACGGAAACCGTCGCGCATGTTCATCTTCACCAGCACAGCCATATCACCGCCGGCAGCCTTCATCACTTCTTCCATCACCATGTCCATAAACCGCATACGGTTCTGCAACGAGCCTCCGAACTCGTCTTTCCGATGGTTGGTGGACGGGGACAAGAACTGGCTGATGAGATAGCCATGCCCTGCATGAATCTCTACAGAATCAAATCCGGCCTCCCGTGCCAGATTCACCGAACGTCCATAAGCACGCGCCATCTCCGGCAGCTCATCGGCACGAAGTCCGCGCACAAAAGTAGGAGAATAAAGATTGAAACCGGAAGATGCGCCGACGGGCATACAACCGCAAATGCTTTTATGGGACATGTTGCCACAGTGTCCCAACTGGATGCCTGCCGCAGCTCCCTCCGCATGTATGGCATCAGTCAGCCTACGGAGTCCGGGGATAATCTCAGGACGCATCCACAACTGGCGGTCAAAAGACAAGCCGCTCCGGGTAACTGCCGCATAGGCCACAGTAGTCATACCTACACCACCCGCCGCTACTGACCGATGATAGTCGAGCAACATGTCCGACGGAGCGTTTCCGGGACACATGCTCTCGAAAGCAGCCGAACGGATAGTACGGTTACGCAAAGTCAACGGTCCGAAAGTGACGGGAGTGAATAACTTGGATTCCATCGTTATGAGTTATGAGTTATGAGTTATAAATTGTTCATTTTTTCCATTAATAGAGGAAGGGGATGATGCGTTTGCGTTTTCCTACCGCCTCGTCACCAAACTCTTCCCGATAACGGCGGTGAATGGCATCGGCACGGGGAACAAGGTTGGCAAACGTCCACCAGACGAACACCCAGGCAGCGGAAGAGGCTGTGAGTATGGCAAACCCCGTCCATTCTACCAGTTCACCGAAGTAATTGGCAGAAGTGACATATCGGTAGAGTCCTTTTTCGGGAAGATAGTGCTTCGTATCACCCGGCTTACGCAGATGACGTATCACATAGTCGGAATGCAAATTAATAACCATACCTGCAAAAAACAGAACGATTCCCAACAAGGCATGAGGTTTCAGCAAATAGGCCCAGCCGTCGGCATACAAGCCTTCGGGAGCGAAATAGAACAAACCGCCCGCCTGCATCATCCCGTTCAAAAGGTTGAAGACGATTCCCATCGCCATAATCGCTACCGGCATCCGGCTTTTACCTTTCATCAAGAACGGGAAAATAAAGGCCCGCTGAAGATAGTGCAACTGAAACAGCAGGAAGAAGAAATATGCCGGCATGGCAAATCCTGCTCCACTCTTTCCCCACAGTCCAAACATGACGACGAATACCGGCGCTTCCATAAGCGCCCACGCCAGTTTATTATTGATGGAGATTCCCCACGAAGCGGTACGAAACATGCCATAGCCCGCTTCGACAAAATAGAGTGCAATAAAAACAACCGATGCCACAGCACTCATTACCCACAGAAATATCTGAAAAGTTTCCTGATTCATAGTTCTTTATTTATATGAAGCAAAGATAAAGAAAACTCATAACAAACAAATCGTTTTCTCCGGATAAAATTGTTTTTTCATGCAAAAACCGACGTTTTTCCCTTCCAAGGCAACAAAGTGAAATTGCAGTTAGCTGATTATCAGTTAGCTGCAATTTTATTTTGCTTAATTTGCACAACATTTGCACAACAGAATCTGAAAATTCCCCTCAAAATTCCTCGTCGTTCACCCCTATTCAACGACAAAAATTGATTTCACAATTTTTAACGCCATATCATTTACGGAACAGTGAACAAAGAGAGGCGGAAGTCAGTTGTAGATGTTGTGGTGACATTTCTCACGACCATAGCTGAGCGGAGGCTCTGCCGTGACGGTTGTGTTTAACCTAAAGCCACATTAAGCTCACAAAGGGCATTTTTAACATTTGACCTCGGATTCGGGGTCGAAATACTATTGCATAGCCCTAAAAGTGTACCTAACTTTGCAGCCGGAAAAGATGCGAAGGCATCGGGCGTGCGGGATATGACCCGACATTACGCCGTAATTCCGACCGCCGTTATTGGCATACCATTCTCGTTGCACCCCGATAACACACCAGTTATACATACACCAATGAAGCGACGAGATAGGAAATCCACACATGCGGATTATGCGAATTTGGAGATACGAAGAAATTTTTGTATCTTTATGTAACGATTGGAGGCAACGCACCTCAGTCAAAGCACGTTCAACATTATTTACCGGGCTTGGAACGATGCTCTTTGACGATGCTGCGCCCGAAAGAGTTGCATGAACAACTTACATCTCAGGCCGGATGAAAGGCATCCGGGAACACTATGAAAATGTAGCCGTAGGTGGCGGCCGGAACCGCCAGCCCTCAACTATCGCCCTAAGGAAGCGATGCTCAACGGGCTTAAATTCCTCAGTAAGCGGCAACTGAGACACATGACATACCTGTTCTCTGTGCGCGTCGCATGCACAGTAGGATGACTGTTATCAACCGAGACACGCCGGATTTTTTGGATTTAGTGGCGGCGATGGTTCAAGGACTGATTACAGCCGGACTCAAAGTATCTGATGCAGAAATTAGAAAGGATAGCATAGGGAAACGGGTATAAACTACCGAAAACCAACGAAGAAAGTGTGCGCTATGCCCATAGCGGGCAGCACACACGGCGCATATCCCACTGTCGGGCGGATAGCCCCTGCTGTCGGCCTATATCATAGGCGTCAGCGGACAGGGACAACTGCGCCCATGCCGGACATGACTGTTCGGCAGCAACGACTGTCGGCTCCAGCGAGAAAGAAGCCGACGGCCACTTCTATGTCCTTTTCGGGACCGTCATCGTGCCTCTTTATCCGTCGCCGGAGGTGTGATGATGCCAGACAGTCAGGCGATACAATCTTTCAAATTCATTCCCCCCAGATGAAACTGAACCTTTTTGACCTTCTTCAGGCGTCGATGTCCGACCCTGACTCTCCCAATATTCTCCTCACCGTCCATCTTTCTGACCTCCATCAGCTTGTTGTGGACACAATCGAAGCCACACGTGAGCGCATCCTCCCGTTGTATATGGATGCCGAAAAGGAGCGGCCCCTCACAAGGAAGGAAGTCGCCGAGCAGCTCGGAGTGTGCGAGACCACCGTATTCAACATGGCACGTGCCGGCAAACTGCGCTCATTCAAGGTGAACGGCAGTACCCGTTACAGCCAGCGAGACGTCAACGCAATTATTAATGCCAAAGCCACGAAACAATGAGCAAGCCTCAATCACTTGACAATTCTACCAAAGAGGACGAGCCGTTTATTGACCGCCAGCCTGACCAATTGACCAATCAGTCGACAGGGCAAGCGGAGCCGGAGGTGCCGACAGGGTCTGACAGCGTGATTGCACAGCAATCCTCAACGCAGAATATCAGCGTATTGCCCGTTGATGTCCTGCCTCCGAGATTGCAGGAAATCATAAACGAGGCAAATATCTGCCTCGGATTCCCGAAAGACTATCTCGCAGGGGCAATGCTGACGGCTATGGCCGCAGTTATCGGCAACACCCACACCGCCGAGATAATGCCCGGCTGGAAAGAATATGCCATTCTTTTCACAGCTCTTGTCGGAAGCCCCGGCACCAACAAGAGTCACCCGCTGAGTTTCGCCGTGCAACCGCTCATCGACTTCGATGCTGAACAGGCGGCGATATTCGGCGAGGCGATGAAACGTTACGAGGTGGCGATGGAACTCCCTCCGAAAGATAGAGCAGCCAAAGGCTACGACACAAATCCTGTCGAGCCGAAGCGAGTCCGCTTCACCATGCAGGATGTGACCCCGGAGGCCGTGCATCGCATCCTGTCGGAAAACCGCCGTAGCCTCGTGCTCGTTTCCGATGAGCTTGCCGGTTGGTTCAAGAACTTTAACCGCTACAACAACGGCTCGGAGTCCGAATTCTGGATGTCGGTGTTCAACCACAAGGCAGCCATGTCCGACCGAAAGAGCAGTCAGAGCGGCGTGTTCATCCGCAATCCGTTTCTCTGCGTCATCGGCACAATCCAGCCCAAGGTGCTGACCGAGCTTGCCGCCGGAAACCGCAACGCCAACGGCTTCATGGAGCGGATACTCTATGTATTCCCCTCCGTGCAGTCGAAAGTCAGATGGAACCGCGAGAGGAAATCTCCGTCATTCGACATCGCCGTAGCATGGAGTGAAATCCTGTCGAGACTTATCGGCATTGTCCCTGCCGTCGATTCCTGCGGAGAGATAATCCCGGAGGATGTGCCTTTCTCGCCGGAAGCCCTCGACCGCCTTTTCTCATGGCAGAACGAAGTGACCGACCGATGCAACGCCGAAGGAAGCGACACCCTTACCTCCATTGCGAGCAAGCTCGAAATATACGCAGTCAGGTTTTCTCTTTTGCTGGCACTCGCAGACCGGGCGTGTGGCGATGAGAAAAAACTGATTGATGCCGACACCGTGGAGCGCGCCATACGCCTAACGGAGTATTTCCGCGTGACCGCCGCAAAGGTGCAGGGCATCGTAAGCGAAGACGCTTTGACGGAGTTGCAGCTTGCCGTACTATCGGAACTGCCCCGCACGTTCACCACAGCCGAGGGCGTGGCGATCGCCGCAAAATGCGGTATGTCGGAGCGCAGTTTCAAGCGGTTCATCAAAGACCGCAAAGGCGTTCTGTTCGTCCATTCCGCCCACGGAAACTACACTAAATTATAAACATTCCCCCTTGGCATTATTGTCACTTTGGCATTTCCTACGGAGATGCCGACGCACCCCGACTGTGCCAAAATGACGAAAATGCCAAGGGGTAAATTCTCAAACAGAAGTCCCGTGAAACATCCTTTTTTCATCGAAGAAACCATTGCAGTAAGTGCAGTGGTTACAGCGGTGCACCACTGCTATGGCAGTGCAGTACCATCCGTGCAGTGGCGGCACGGAAATTACGCCATCCGGAAATTCCTTAGCTCATTAGGGAATTTTTCGAGCCGCATGGTCTGCCACCACGCTAAAAATGTCCCTACTGAGCCAATGGGGTCACCCCCTTTGGAAACCCCGATACATCTTTACGAGAAGCCGTACACTCCGATTGTTCCACAAGCAAACGCCCCTTGCCTATGAGTTACGCTGTACTCCACATCATGAAGGCAAGCGGCTCGTGCAATGCCATCGCCCGACACATCGAGCGAACCACGCAGCCCGACAACGCTCACTCCGAACTGCGCCATCTCAACCGGGATGATTTCATCAAATATCCCGATGGCGTTGACGGTCTGGGCGAGGCTATCCAGCACCGTCTCGACAATGCCGGACTGACGCGCAAGATTGGCAAGAATCAGGTGCTCGCCCTCAATGTGCTGATGACATCTGACGGCGATGCGTTGCGCCGCCTTGCTGACGAAGGTCGTCTTGACGAGTGGGCACAGGCGAGTGTCGGCTGGGCAAAACAGACTTTCGGCGAGGACAACGTTGTCGCCGCCCATCTCCACATGGACGAGCAGACGCCGCATCTCCAGTCACGGTCGTGCCGATAGTCACCGCCGAGAGAAAGAAGAAAGCGAGCGAGGCGAAAGCCAAGAAACGCTACCGCACCAAATCCAAGGACGGCCCCCGGCTTAGCGCCAACGACATAATGACCCGCGACAACCTTACCCGGTTTCAGGATACCTACGCCGAAGCGATGGAACATTTCGGGCTGGAACGAGGCATCCGTGGCTCCGAGGCCCGCCACGTTGACCAGCACGAATACTATCGCCAATGTCAAATCAGGAAGAAAGATTTGGAGCAGGATGTGGCCGGACTCTCCGCCGAGAAAAAGCAGCTCGATACCGAAAACCGGTCTTTGGAGAAACGTAAAGCTGAACTTGAACGTGGCAACCGCTGGATTGAAAAAACAATCATCGAATCCAAAGCTGCAAATAAGCAACTGACCGAAGAAAACGCCCAACTTACCAAGGATAAGAAATTGCTTGTTGAGTATAATTCGACACTGAAAGAGACTGTCGTTGGAATGATTGAGGAATACAAAGGTCTTGAAACATCGAAAGAAAAACTCTCAAGGGAAGTATCGGCTCTTGAAGCGTCTAAAATGTCAGTCGCTTATGATTCCGATTATACCGAATATAAGGCTGACATTGAGAAATTCTTCCCGGATGTCCCCGACCTGCTTAATTGGGCGAGATACTGCAAACATATCGGGTTCCCCGACAGCTTCACCCAACAAATAGTTGCGCAACAGCCCGTGCAGTTCAGAGGAAAGCTATATTCGCCGGAGCATAGCCAAAGTTATTCAACCGAGCATTCCGAGGCAAAACTTGAACGAGATCCCAAGGAAAAGCATCGTTTCATGCTGAAGATAGATGGCGTGAGCGTATTTCAATGGTTCCGCAATAAAGCCAAAGAGTTCCTTGCCAAACTCGGTATCAGGCTCAATGAACCGAAACGGGAACCATCGTTGGGCCGCTAGAACAATCGCCACCGGGAGTATACTTTCTCTCGGTGGCAATCGTTTTGATTTTGTGTCTATTAAAAGGGCAAATCAATTGGAGAAGGATTGTTCTGATTGCTCGATTGAGGCAAATACCAACCAGATATTTGCAAATAGCAACGTTCGTCAGACCATGCGCCTTTCCCATCGAACCAGTTGGCTAAAGAGAGCCTAACAATCGTTCCAGCCGGGATACTTGCAACAGGAGGCAAGAACCCTACATATTTAATTTTAAGGCCTCTATAAATATAATAATCTTTCTCAAATGATACCACATGAGTTAGACTTTCGTCCGACACCCAAAACTGCGTACTGAAACCAGGAACTTTATCCCTTGTAACGTATATCTTCGATTGTAAGCAACCATCGAAAGTTCCATTCAAGTGTCCCTTATAAAGGCGATTGCCAAGATTATGCGTCCTTACATAATTCACTATCCCGGAAATGCCTACATTGCCCAATTTTTTTATTGGAGATGTCTGCTTGTCTTCCACATGAGGGGCCTCTCTAACGTTCCATGCTGTTTCAACAGTCATTTCCCAGCGATCGCCAATTTCATATGGAACATCAGCGGTTAAGTTGCCGCCGCGCTCGTTGTGCAAGCGGATCAACTCACCGTTTTGTTCATTTATGCCACCGACACAAACGCCGTTAACCATTTTAGTTTTGGAAACGATAAGAACTGTTGCCATATCTTATAAGTTTATGATTTCACTATTTAGGATGGAGGCTAACTTTTGAGCCACTAAAGATCGATGACATGCAGACGCCTTTTCTTCTACACAGAAAAAGACAATATTCTTGGCCTCGCTGCTTATAAGCTCATTTGCTAATTTTTCAATATCAAACGGCTCTAATATATGCTTAAGATATTCAGATTTGAACACTGGGCCAAGAGTAGTTCTCTGTTTTTTAGATTCACCATTTGCTTTATCAGCATCTTTTTGCATTTGGCGAATCTCATTTGTTGGGGCAAGCTCCTTGATATATTTGTAATTAATACCGAGTCCTTGCAACTTTGCTTGCAGGTAATTGCTGTTCACATATTTATATTGAGAACCGCGAACACCTCGACGTTGACGAATATCGCAGAAGAGGTCTATATTATTATCTCGGAGTTTGTTAAAATATGACTCTTCAGTAGAATTATAAACTCCTATAGTAAAAATCTTAATCATAAGGGTTAAATGTTTCTTCTGTCGGTTCGGTTATATTTTTATATGATTTTCGAGACCTAAAATATGGAGGTTCACATTCTCCAAATAGATTACCGCCCGGTTCCCATAATCCTTTCGTCAGAGTCTTCATGATTTCTTCTTGACTAATTACTTTGTTAACCGCTACGATATGGTTCATAGAGATGTGGTATCCAAAATAAAGTTCCCTTCCTATAAGTTTACTACGGTGGCATTCCGAAGGATCAGATTCGCTACACATAATTGCCACTCGACAATTCTTAGAGTTTGCATCCACTAATCTATGCAATCCGGTTTTAAATGAAGGCTCCTCTGCCATCTTATGATAGTCAAAATAACCTTCCTCATCATAACATATGTCATTTGATGGGCGACCTCCGATGTAATCACCCATATAAATATATCTAATTCCTTCTTGTTGCAACCATCCGTCAATGATTCCATGATTAAATTGAGGAACCCATTTTGAGTATGGACTGGTTCTAACATCGACAAGGAAATGGATGTCAAAAGACCTAAGTTCTGAAAGGAACTCTTCTTGAGTCTTTTGACCATGACCTATCGAATATAGAGACGAAACTTCGTGCATTGTATCGAATTTTAATTTGTAAAATTAGCGATATTTATCTATATCACAAAACTCTAACGTATGTTATAGAGCATATATTGGACTAATTTTGAGAATTTTCTTCTTGTATGCTTCATAAAACGTTTATTTCACCTCTTCAGGCAGTGCGTTAAGTTGCTTATCAACCCGGTATCGGGGCTGATTGAAGGCGGCGCAGAGTAGCATGAAGAGGTCATGAAGTTCAAGCATTGAATAGTGTTCAACGGCACTACTGCCTACCTCATGGAGTCCGGTGGCATACATATTTACCTGCGCTTTGTTGGCGATGTCTATGTGGGTCTTGCGGCAGAGCTTGCTACTACCTACTGAATGCAGTGGCACACGGTTCATCGTGACTGTCGCCTCATCATACTGGTTAACCAGACGGTCAATCTTACAATACTCAAGGAGCTTCTTAATCTTGGCGTTGTATCCACTTTTGCCAGAGGCATATTTGAGAACGCCAAATTTGAAACCGGAGCGTTTGACGATGTCCAACGCAAACAGCATCAATGGCGTTTTCTTTTCCCGGCGGTCATTCTGCGTCTTCATTGTTTTCTTGGGGAGATATTGAACGTAGGGAATGCCGTCATCAGAAACTGCAACATTCGACATCGACAACTTCATAAAATCTCCGATACGACAACCGAGAGCACACTGAAGAAGAAAGGCATCTTTGGTTTCCTTCAAATTGTCGGGCACATCCGTTGCCATTATCTGTTGAACTTCCTCATAGCGGAGGAAGAAAGGATCATCATATTGTTCTCTCAAAGCCTCGTTCCTTCGTTTCTTGGTGAGACGCCTAAACGGAGATTTTAGAATCTCGTCATTTTCCTCCAGCTCATTGAAGAAAGCCTGCAATGCCCGGAGTTTCGCCGATGCCGTGTTGATACTCGCTTGCTTGGTCGGTATGGAGATCTTTTGCAGGCTTCCATATATCGCCTTATGCTTATCGACATATTTATATTCGTTGATAACGAACTCTCGGAATGCCAGTATATCTTCCGGAGTGAATTGGTTCGGTGTATAATGCGATTTCTTGAAAATGATAAGGTAACGTGAGAGTTTATCCCATACAATCTTATAAATCTTGGCTCTGCCCTCACTGACGGTGCCGTATGTTTTCAGACCGTCAATGTAGCGGTCGAAACGTGCCAACAGTGTTTCGATTTCCTCCGGATTGACTATATTGTATTTCTCCGGATTGAGAAGCATATCTATTCTCGCCTCAAAGTCGGTGGCGTCGAATTCAGGACATTCCTCTTTCAGTTGCTTATAGGCTTCGTGCATCGCATCAATCTCGCGTGTAATAGCGAGACGCAATTCCTCGTTATAGAGGCTGACACGAGGTCTTAGTGAGCCATCCATATCGAACTTCTTCAGATCGGCGAGGTCTGCCTCAATACTGCTCTTGTGAAAGAGCTGGACTTCTCGGCCCTCCGTAAGCCGGAAGCGAAGTCTTATTTTACCGCTCGTCTTGGTCGTGCGGAGGTAGAGAGTTATTCTTTCCATAGGTGGTTGTGCATTTCAAAATATCGTTGTGCAAGTATAACGTTTTTGCACAACCAAAAGTGCGTTGAATTAAATTCCTATGGATTTATTAACATTCAAAATAGTTGTAATACGCTGATTTTCATTGACAATCATATTCAAATTCATTTATAGCCGTACATAATTCTAAATCCTTCAAAGATTTAGCAGCAGAGATAGGAAAATCAAATCGTTCCTTCATGGAGTAAATATCGTTCCCTCACGGAGAAAAAATCGTTCCACCATGATGGAACGATTTTTTCTCCGTGAGGGAACGATTTAAAAGATACAACTTTAATTCTTACCGTTCCTTACCTACAATACGAACCATGCCAGGCAATCGGGTGAAGATTTCCTGCGGATGGCGGAATAGTTTAACTAAACAAAGCATTTTTTCCATTGAAAGCGAAGAATGACTACCTTTGCAGCCATGAAGGAACAAGATTCAAATAGTCCTATTATTCACCTCCAGCAGCAACAACTTTTGCTGCGCATGGAATACGAATACGAAAAAGAGGAATTCAAACGCCAAACCGAAAACATGGGGATTGCCCGGAAAGTGAGACGGGGACTTTGCTGGTATCCTGCCACTCCGGGACGAAGTTACTATAATTCACTGAATCAATTAGTAATAGAAATTACACACACAGAAAATACAGATATAGAACATAATTTTGAGTTCGGCCGTCCCATATGTTTTTTCCGCCAGTCTGCCGATGAGAAAATAACCTATATGAACTTCACCGCTACCGTAAGCTATGCCGACGAGACACGGATGGTAGCGATAATGCCCGGAGCCGGTGCCGTTATGGAAGTGCAGGAAGCAGACCACCTCGGCGTGCAACTTTATTTCGACGAAACATCCTATCGGACCATGTTCGAAGCCTTGGAAGATACGTTACGCTCCAAAGGCAGCCGCCTGGCCCAATTGCGGGACATATTGCTGGGAACCTCGAAAGCCGGTTTCCGAGAGCTCTATCCCGTACGGTTTCCCTGGCTGAACTCCACGCAGGAGACAGCTGTAAACAAAGTGCTGTGTGCCCGCGACGTGGCCATTGTGCACGGCCCTCCGGGAACCGGAAAAACTACCACCCTAGTAGAAGCCATCTACGAGACCCTGCACCGTGAACCGCAGGTACTGGTATGTGCCCAAAGCAATACTGCCGTCGACTGGATTTCGGAAAAACTGGTAGACCGCGGCGTCAATGTCCTGCGTATCGGCAATCCGACCCGTGTCAACGACAAGATGCTTTCCTTTACCTACGAGCGTCGTTTCGAGAATCATCCGCTTTATCCGGAACTGTGGAGCATCCGGAAAAACCTACGTGAACTGGGCAGCCGTGCCCGCCGCGGCAGTTATGACGAACGCGAAGGCGTGCGCAGTCGTATGAGCCGCTTGCGCGACCGCGCCACCACATTGGAAATACAAATCAACGCAGAACTTTTTGACAATGCACATGTCATTGCCTCCACACTGGTAAGCAGCAACCACCGATTGCTAGGCGGACGCCGTTTCGGTACTCTTTTCATTGATGAAGCGGCCCAGGCCTTAGAGGCCGCCTGCTGGATAGCTATCCGAAAGGTAGACCGCGTGGTGTTGGCGGGTGACCACTGCCAACTTCCGCCTACCATAAAATGCTACGAAGCCGCCCGTGGAGGTCTGGAACGGACATTGATGGAGAAAGTGGTGTCCAACAAGCCTGCCGTTGTCTCTTTGCTGAAAATGCAATACCGCATGCACGAGGAGATTATGAAATTTCCTTCCCAATGGTTTTACAATGGCGAATTGGAAGCCGCTCCCGAAGTGCGTTACCGGGGCATCCTGGACTGGGATACGCCTATCCATTGGATTGACACCTCCGAAATGGATTTCAAAGAAGAATTCGTGGGAGAGACTTTCGGGCGCATCAATAAGGCAGAAGCAGACCTGCTCCTGTCAGAATTGAAAATCTACATCAACCGTATCGGTGGCAGCCGCATCCTGGAAGAAAAAATAGACTTCGGTATCATCTCCCCTTACAAGGCACAAGTGCAATATCTTCGCAACAAGATAAAGACAGACGGTTCACTCAAACCTTATCACAGCCTGCTCACCGTGAATACGGTGGACGGCTTTCAGGGACAAGAACGCGATGTTATCTTCGTCAGCCTTGTCCGCGCCAACGAAGAAGGGCAGATAGGATTCCTGAATGATTTAAGGAGAATGAACGTAGCCATCACCCGGGCACGCATGAAACTGGTGATATTGGGAGAGGTAGAGACACTGAAACATCACGGTTTTTACCGGAAACTGTTGGAGTTTATTCAAAACACAGGAAATCAATGATAAAGAAATCCCCCTCCGGTATGAAACAACACCGAAGAGGGGATTTCACCTATTATATAAAGCTGATTAATTGTTTTCCGGACGAAGTTTACGAACCGTAACAGCAGTCTGCCACATTTCGCTTTCACGCAAGGCTTTCAATTCTGCATTCAGCTTCTCACGATAATCCGGCTTGGAGTTGCTGTCGATAGAAATCTGAGCTTCGTTGCCCGACTTCACGCTTGCATACAATTTCTGTACAACCGGCTTGACGGCATCGTGGAACGGAGTCATCCAATCCAGCGCACCACGCTGTGCCGTAGTAGAACAGTTGGCATACATCCAGTCCATACCATTCTTGGCAAACAATGGCATCAAAGATTGAGTCAACTCTTCCACAGTTTCATTGAATGCTTCAGAAGGAGTATGACCGTTTTCGCGCAATACTTCATACTGGGCCAACAGTAATCCCTGAATAGCCCCCATCAAAGAACCGCGTTCACCGGTCAGGTCGGAAGTGGCCTCGCGGATGAAAGTTGTCTCGAACAAATATCCCGAGCCGATACCGATACCCAGTGCAATCGTCTTGTCAAAAGCCTGGCCCGTAGCATCCTGATAGACGGCATATGATGAGTTCAAGCCACGCCCCTCAAGGAACATGGTACGGAGTGAAGTACCGGAACCTTTGGGAGCAACCATAATAACATCAATATCTTTAGGAGGAACCACACCAGTGCGGTCGTTCCAGGTAATAGCAAAACCATGAGAGAAGTAAAGAGCCTTTCCGGGAGTCAAGTAAGGTTTGATAATCGGCCATACAGACATTACAGCTGCATCAGACAACAGACACATGACGATAGTACCCTTCTGGCAAGCCTCTTCGATGCCAAACAAAGTCTCACCCGGCACCCATCCGTCAGCCACAGCCTTTTCGTATGTCTTGCCCGGACGTTGTCCTACAATCACATTGAAACCATTATCACGCAAGTTGCAAGCCTGACCCGGACCTTGTACGCCATAACCGATTACTGCAATTGTTTCATCTTTCAAAATCTCACGTGCTTTTTCCAAAGGAAATTCTTCGCGGGTCATTACATTCTCAATAACACCGCCAAAATTCAATTGTGCCATTTTTTGTTTTAATTTTTATTTGTGGCTTACGCCAACGTTGATAAACTTATTTATTTCTCTGTAAATATCACTTTAGAACGACAGACCACTTCGCTGCCATTCTTTTTCACCTCCACATCATAAACACCCTCACCGGCATCATCCATAAACAAAGTCAACTCATCTCCGTAATAGCTTTCGGCTACATATGCCATCTCAAAACGACGAATGCGCCTCTCCCTATACATCTCTATCGGAAACAAATCAAGGATGTGCTCGATGTAACGGATGCTGTTCACATGCCCGTTAATGTCAATATCACTGTATTTGGCCACCAAAGCAGCAGCCGGTTCTTTTGAGGCCACCTTTATCCGCGAAGGTTTTTCAATCGGGCAAGGCTCATTGCAAACATAATCTACAATGCTGCCACTATGAAGAGTCAACAAATCCGCCGGCTTACGGGTATTCATGCTAATCATCGCCCAAACGGAACGTGCGTATCCAATCTTCTTGCCCTCCTTATCAAGGATAGCGAAATTACGGTCTGTAAAAAGACGATAGACATTCTCCACCCAAGTCTGAATGGAAAAATCTTCGTATTGATAAGGCATTTCATCCAGTTCGACCGCCAAGCGTGACAATACCCAAGTGTAATTGTCCTCGTTTAGAGTCGCGATGCCAAAACCACGGTCGCTGGCATGGAAACCCGCACAATTCAACAAATGGTTGCCCAATACTCCCATTGTCAGCCGTCCGGTAAAGTCGACATGAAACGGTTCGGCAACAAACTTGTAGGTACCTATCTTATTGTTCTCGCTCATCATGATTCTTGGTGTTTACTTTGACGATATTTTGCTTCACGGTCCGCCAGATATTCATTGACACGCTCAAAGCAGCTGGTCGTAATGGCTACGCGACCCGAACGGACGAACTGAAGTACGCAATCCAACCGGCGCAACTCCTCATAAAGGTTGGTTATTTCCTCACTCATGCCATTCTTCTCTACAATAGCAAATACAGCATTCACCTCCACGATACGGGCATTGTACTTACGAATTACTTTGGACACCTCCGGTTTTTCTTCCAGCGTAGGGGTCGTTATCTTATAGAGGGCAATCTCGTGCTGATAGATTTCGTCATCCGTGAAATAATGAGCTTGCAACACATCTATTTTCTTGGTAATCTGCTTGGTCACCTTTTCAATGGTATCCTTGTCCGTCCAAGCAGTAATGGTATATTTATGCACCCCCTTGATGGAGGAGGCCGATACATTCAGACTCTCGATGTTTATCTGCCGACGAGTAAACACAGCCGTCACCTGATTCAGCAAACCGGCAAAGTTTTCCGAATGAACAATAATTGTATATAGTTTTTTATCCATAGATAGAGTAAATTCTTTAATTCCGCATGACTTCAGCATTCCAGCAACATCTGATTGACCGCCCCCCCCGGAGGCGTCATCGGCATCACATTCCCCTCTTCCTCCACACAAGCTTCGAGCAGAAACGGTCCGTCGGTTGCTATCATCTCGTCTATCGCCTTGGCCAGCTCCTCACGGGTCATTACCCTGCGTGCAGGAATATCGTACGCCGAAGCAATCTTCATATAATCCGGATTCATCATCGGAGTAAACGAATAACGACGATTGAAGAACATCGCCTGCCATTGACGAACATTGCCCAAGAAGTTATTGTTCAACAGAATCATCTTTACCGGAGCCTTTTGTTCCATGATGGTGCCCATTTCCTGCAGGTTCATCTGCAAGCCGCCGTCTCCCATGAATACGCATACCGTGCGGTCCGGACATCCAAAAGTGGCACCGATAGCAGCCGGAAGGCCGAAACCCATAGTACCCAGACCACCGGAAGTTACAATGCTACGATTCTTGCTGTATTTGAAATAGCGGGCAGACATCATCTGATTCTGACCGACATCGGTCACCAATACCGCCTCGTTATGGGTAGCCTCACTCACGGCACGCACCACCTCGCCCATGCTCAGTGCTTTTCCTACCGGATGTAACTCCGGACGGATTACTTTTTCCTCTTCCACTTCCTCGTATTGCCGGAAGCTGTCAATCCATTCCTGATGGTTGGCAGGTTTCAGCAATTGGGTAACGGCAGCCAGTGTTTCTTTGCAATCGCCCAGGACAGCAACATCGGTCTTTACATTCTTATCTATTTCGGCAGGGTCAATATCGAAATGGATAATCTTCGCCTGCTTGGCATATGTTTCCAATTTACCCGTCACGCGGTCATCAAAGCGCATGCCTACGGCGATAAGGACATCACATTTATTGGTATTGATATTGGGCCCCAGGTTACCGTGCATACCGAGCATTCCTTTGTTCAAAGGATGGTCAGTAGGCAAGGCGGAAAGTCCCAATAAAGTGCATCCTGCAGGCATCCCGGCTTTCTCAATGAAAGCACGGAGCTCTTGCTGGGCTTCTCCCAGCTCCACGCCTTGCCCTACCAGCACCAAAGGCCGTTCTGCACCATTTATTAATTCAGCGGCCTGCCGTATGGCCTCCGGCTTCATTTCGGGAACGGGAAGATAGCTACGGACATAATCCACTTTAGTAGGGGCATATCCAGTTTTCTCCACTTGAGCGTTCTTGGCAAAGTCCAGTACGACCGGTCCCGGACGTCCGCTCTTTGCCACATAGAAAGCACGTGCCACTGCCCAGGCCACATCTTCTGCACGACGAATCTGGTAACTCCATTTCGTGATAGGCTGAGTAATGCCTACCAAGTCCACTTCCTGAAACGCATCCGTACCCAGGAAGTTCGTCCCTACCTGGCCGGCAATGACAACGATAGGCGTACTGTCAATCATGGCATCTGCAATGCCCGTGATAGTATTGGTAGCACCCGGTCCACTGGTAACCAGACAAACGCCAACCTCGCCCGACACACGTGCAAAGCCTTGCGCCGCATGGGTTGCCCCTTGTTCATGGCGAACCAGGATATGGTTCAATTCCTTCCGGTGGTCGTATAAGGCATCAAATACCGGCATGATGCTCCCTCCCGGATAACCGAAAATGGTCTCTACTCCCTGATGCTTCAGAGAGCGCATCAATGCTTCTGCGCCTGTTATTAAGTTTTCCATCTATGCATTTACGATTTACAAATTACAAGTTTCAAATCAGTCTCACAGCACCTTTGTCGGCAGAGCTCACCATACAGGCATACGCTTTCAATGCTTTGGAGACTTCACGGTTGCGGGTTACCGGAGCCATAGGACGCGCAGCAAGCTCTTCATCCGTCAACTTCACATTGATAGAACGGTTCGGTATATCAATCTCGATAATATCCCCATCCTTAATCTTGCCGATATTACCACCGGCAGCCGCTTCGGGAGAAACATGTCCGATGCTCAGTCCGGAAGTACCGCCACTGAAACGCCCGTCGGTAATCAATGCACATTCCTTACCCAGATGGCGGGATTTGATATAAGAAGTAGGATAAAGCATCTCCTGCATACCCGGTCCGCCTTTCGGGCCCTCGTGAGTGATGACGACGACGTCTCCACTGACCACCTTTCCACCCAGAATACCGTCGCAAGCCGCATCTTGTGAGTCGAAAACCTTCGCCGGTCCCGTAAATTTCCAGATACTCTCGTCTACACCGGCAGTTTTGACAACGCAACCGTCCTGAGCTATATTTCCCTTCAAAACCGCCAGACCGCCATCCTTGCTGTATGCATGTTCCAAATCGCGGATACAACCGGTCGCACGGTCTGTATCGAGTTCCTGATAAGACGCATGTTGTGAACCAAGTACCAGATTGAACTTTCCGGCTGCCGCACTGGAGTATTTCTTGATTGCTTCTTTACATACATCAGGGCTGGTAATACTATACCGATTGATTGCCTCTGCCAACGTCATCCCATCCACACGGCGTACATTCGTATCTACCAGTCCGCCCTTGGCAAGCTCATCCATGATGGCAATGATGCCACCGGCACGGTTAACGTCCTGTACATGATACTTTTGGGTATTGGGGGCCACCTTGCATAAGCAGGGAGTCTTGCGGGAGAGCATGTCAATGTCGTCCATCTTAAAATCTGTTCCGGCTTCGTGAGCCACAGCCAGCAAATGAAGTACCGTATTAGTAGACCCCCCCATAGCAATATCCAGGGTCATGGCATTCAAAAATGCCTCGCGGGTAGCAATACTGCGCGGGAGTACGCTCTCATCCCCCTCTTCATAATATCTAAAGGCATTCTCTACAATCAACTTGGCTGCATCCTCAAACAGTTTCTTGCGATTTTCGTGAGTGGCTACAATCGTGCCGTTACCTGGCAGTGCCAATCCAATCGCTTCATTCAGGCAGTTCATGGAATTAGCGGTAAACATACCTGAGCAGCATCCGCAAGTGGGGCAGGCATGTTGCTCAATCTGTGCCACCTCTTTATCGCCCACACTTTCATCAGCAGATTTAATCATGGCATCAATCAAATCCAAATGTTGTCCGTTCCATTCCCCGGCTTCCATCGGACCGCCTGAAACAAATACAGTCGGCATATTCAGCCTCATAGCCGCCATCAGCATCCCCGGAGTAATCTTGTCACAGTTACTGATGCAAACCATAGCATCTGCCTTATGGGCATTTACCATATACTCCACACTATCGGCAATAATATCCCTTGAAGGCAGGGAATAAAGCATACCGTCGTGCCCCATAGCGATACCGTCGTCAATGGCAATCGTATTGAACTCCGCAGCAAAACATCCCAGCTTTTCAATCTCCCCCTTTACAAGCTGGCCTATTTCGTGCAGGTGCACATGCCCGGGGACGAATTGTGTAAACGAATTGACTATAGCGATAATGGGCTTACCCATCTGTTCTTTCTTCATACCATTGGCCGTCCACAATGCACGAGCTCCCGCCATGCGGCGACCTTGTGTGCTGAACGAGCTGCGTAACTGATGCTTCATCTTCAAATCTCCTTTTAATGAAAAAGCCTCTCCCACCATAGTGAGAAAGGCTTAATAAATTATCTTCTAACGTACAAATACATACATAACCTTTCTCACGCTCTTGATGCCACCACCACGACGCGAATAATATGCAGGACTGCCAGGTTAATAGATGTATGCAAATTCATAACTTAATTCTTCTTTTTTGATTCAAACGTGCTGCAAAGGTAAGGGCTTTTTTATAATATCCAAACAAATTAAAGAAAAAAATGAGATAAACATAAACAATCGTAAGGAAAATAGCCTTCAATCGTAAATATCGAAACCAAACATATACATAATACAACAAAGCCAAGGAGAACTTATCAACCTATTACCTCACGGCATCGACTGACAACTCCTTGGCTTATTTACTTGCTACAAAATTAAACTTTATATATTAATCGGGTTAGAAAGAATTGATTATTCAGCCCATTCTTTGGCTCCTTGCTCCCTCAGTTTGGCGGTGAAAGCTGCAGTCTTTTCTTCTGCCGCCTTCTCATCTTCAGGAATTGTATAAACAACATGTCCATAGAAAACATTCCCAGTTCGGCAAGGCTACACCGTTCAGCCAAATCATACAAATAAAAAATAATTCATCATACAATTTCATTCAAAGACTTACCAACTCCCATGTTCTTTTTTGTGTTCAAAGAAGTCCGCTTCGCGGTTACATTCCCCGCGATACTCCCATTCCATCTCATCCACATATTCTCTACCTTGCCAAGTGACAACAGCCCGCAACACATTCTTGCCGTCGTTCAGCAACACCTTGTCAAAGACATAATGCACATCAGTATATCCTTTCCGAATACCCGATAATTCCCGGTCATTGAGATATACCTTGGGAGTGCCGATATTGGAATACACAGTAACGGAAGTTTCTTTTCTCTCACGCAGCACATTCCGGCGTTGCGTCATGTAAAGCACCGGTTCCTTGCTCCAATTGGCCTTATACCAAAAATAAGAATCTTTTTTAATTTTACGGTCGAAAGTCATCATCCCCTTCATGTTGCGCGCATCTACACTGCCTCTTTTCGAAGTAGGAACCGCAAAGTCGAACATATTCCACAAATAGGAAGCGGTGATATAGGGATGCTTCGCAATAATGCTCCATTGATATTCATGGGTCTTGGTCTGGAACGTTTCCGGATAGAAAGGGCTTGTCCAGTTCAGGGCATCACCCAAGATTTCCGTCTGGTGGGCGATATTGGCATCCGCGCCATACTCCGTCAACATCAGGCGTTGCCAAGGATACTCTTTTTCCATCTTCTCTATCCAAGGTTTTATATCCTGTATTTTCCTTTCGTACCAGCCGAAATAACGATTCATGCCTTGTATATCCGCATTTTGATTGACCGGATGACCGACGTTACCATAACCGTTCACCGATACGGTATAACGATCAGGGTCTTCCAGCTTGCAAAGGTCGTGGACGGATTGCGTAAGAGCCGCCGTATAACCATGTGGATGATAGACTTCATTATGAATGCCCCACACATAAATGGAAGGGTGATTGAAACTCTGGCGTACCAGTTCACGCATCTGCTGATGCGCATTGTCCCACTCTTGTCCGGTCACCCGGTTGACAAAAGGAATCTCCGCCCAAATAACCAGTCCCAACGTATCACAACGTGAATAAATATAATCAGACTGCTGATAGTGCGCAAAACGGACGGTAGTCGCTCCGATATCCATAATCTGTGCCAAATCAAAATCATGCTCTTTGTTGGTCAAGGCACTGCCCAGTCCCCACCAATCCTGATGACGGGTCACACCGTACATGGGATATTTCTTTCCATTCAAGAAAAATCCCTTGCCTGCCACCACCTCATACTTACGAAGTCCCAACGGCTGGACAACCTCGTCCAGCACACGTCCGTTCTGCAAAAGGCGTGAAACGACCTTATAGAGATAAGGATCTTCACGTCCCTGCCACAAATGAGGATTGCTCAACTTAAATTGTGAGGAATAACTTTGCACTCCCTGTGGAGTCAGTTCAAAAGCCTGATTATGCTTTTTCACCAACTTGCCGCTTCCATCGTAAATGACGTTCTCCAAAACCAACGGTACGGGAGCCAGCGTTGCGTTATCCACCTTCACTTTTACATTCACTTCGGCAGACTGTTTCGATACATTCTTCTGGGTGATATATACACCGGACGAAGCACAGTCATTGACAACAATGCCGCAAGGTTCCGTTATCACCAGCCATACAGGACGGTAAATCCCTCCGTAAACACCAAACAGAACATGATTGACAGGAATAACATCAGGACGTGCCGTATTATCGGCTTTTACTATAATTTCATTCTCCTCGCCGAACTTAACCTGCGAGCCAATCTCACATACAAAGGCGGAATAAGCCCCCTTGTGCGTTCCAGTCAAGTAGCCGTTGACGTAGACTTCCGCACATGAACCCACTCCCTCGAAACGAAGGAAGAGACGCTTGCCCTTCATGCTTTCGGGAAAGATGCACTTTTTCCGGTAATACCCCACTCCTTCATAAAAGGCGGATACCTTCTTCTGCATGTCGTCTGCATTCCAAGTATGAGGAAGGGTCACTTCCTGCCAGCCGGCATTCCACTTCACGGCAGCCTGCATGGCTTCTTTGGAGAACGGGCCTTTCTTAAATTCCCAACCGTCATTGAATAGCGTCACTTCACGGGCACTCATTTTGCAGAAGCTGCCGACCAGGAATATAAAGATATAAACAATAGATAAACGTTTCTTCATCATTTCAATCATCACCGATTTATTTCTCCGACATTTTATAAATCTGGCATCCCGACAACAAGAATGCTCCTACTCCATATACTTCGGTCATGTCCCTCGTCACTTTGCGCGGGTCGGCACCGATAGGCTGCACATAGCCCAGTTTACCATCCGGCTCCACAGCATCAACCAATGCTTTCCATCCCTTCTTGATGACAGGCATGAATGCCTTCTTATCAAGCAGACCTTCATTCACACCATAGGCAAGAGCGTAAACAATGAAGCCCGTGGCGCTTGTTTCCGGAGAAGGATAAGAGGCGGGGTCAAGCAAACTGGCGTGCCAATAACCATCCGGACTCTGCAAACCAGCCACGCGAGTGGCCAATTCTACAAATAGTTCCTGATAGAAAGCGCGCGAAGGCTCCTCTTTGGGAAGCACCTGCAAAATTTCGGCCAATCCTCCCAGCACCCAACCGTTGCCACGTCCCCAAAACACTTTCTTGCCATTGGCTTCGCGTTTATCAAAATACCGACGGTCGCGGTAAAACAATCGTTCCTCCTTGTCATATAAATGGTCGTAGGTAGCCTTGTACTCTTTGTTCAAAAAATCCAGATAACGTTTGTCCTTGGTCAACGCATACAATTTGGCATATACGGGGGGGCCATAAACAAAGCATCGCACCAAGACCAACGATCCAGAGTTTCCAATTTGCCATAATCCAGTTCCAATGCAACTTCAGCCGGATTTTCCACCACCCAGTTGGCACGCGCCATTACGGGAGCAATCATCTTCTTATTGCCATATTTAGAATAAAGGTCGATAAAAGGCTGTCCTACGGCAATAAAGTCAGCATGATACATCCACTTCCCTACCTGGAAATGATTACGCTTTCCAATGCGGAGCAACCATTGGAAATAAGAGTCGTCAGCATCTTCCTTCTCTGTCAGTTCGGCCCAGTCCACCATGCCCATATACAAAGCTGCATGCGTCCAGTCCAAGTCGTCATGTTCCGCCCCTTTATTAGGATTGGCTATCTGCCAGTCGGCCACACGCTTCATTACGGATTTCACGGCAACCTTGTCAAAAACTCTCCAAGCATCCGCCTCTACTGCATACAGCAAGAAGAGAGATATTAAAAGAAACAACTTCCTCATCATAGAAAATATAAAAATTAAAAGTTAGAAATCATGTCTGCAAGCAACAAATCACGTCAACGCTTCGCGATACTTATCGGCAGCATTGGTGTTATCTTCTATTTGCAATTTGATGACAAAAGGGGCACCGGAATCTTTTGCAGGCATATCCACATTATATTCATTGCGAGCGGTTTCTTTCACACCAACTTCCTTGCCATTCAATACCACAGCTTTCGTTATCTTAACATCTTTCGGTGTTTTCACCACCAGATGCCTTGAATAGGGAGAATTGAAAACAACCATATATACTTCTTTGCCTTTACGGGTATAATACCCCCAAGCCTGCTTGTCCCAGCCCGCATAGTCGCAGCCATAGATGCACTCACCGTTGACGCTCATCCAGCGTCCGACGGCATCGGCCAGTTCTTTCTCCTCCGAACGAAAATCACCATCGGGTTGAGGACCGAAATTCACAACCATATTTCCACCCATGGAAACAGCATGTACAATGCGCTCGAGCACCTCCAAAGGAGTCTTGACATAACTCAAGGACCAGTCTTTGTGATATCCCCACTGATTCTCGGGCACCGTCATACATGCCTCCCAATCCCAGCGGGTCACCTTCAGGTCCTTCACCGGATCGGACAAGCGACGCTCATAAGCAGACTCATAATCTCCCATCAGGTGTCCGTTACTGTCGAAATGGCGTTTGCCATAGTCATCGGCACGCAGACGGCTGTTGACCGTCACGCCCGGCAACATTTCTTTCAGCATCTGTTCTACATGAGCCGTCCACCAGCCGTTCTTCTTGATGCTGGCATCCCATGTACCGTCAAACCAGAAATCCTTCACCGTAGGATAACGAGTGGCAAGTTCTTTCAGCTGATTGTCCGTGAATTCCAGAAAGCGGGCAAAAGCAATCTCATCTTCTTCCGACTTGATGTCATACCGATAATCCGGATGACTCCAGTCCAATACCGAGAAATAGAAATGCACATCAATGCCTTCGTCATTGTAGGCTTTAACCATTTCTCCCAATATATCTTTTTTATAAGGTGTTTGTGCTACCGTATATTGTGTATATTTACTTGGCCAGAGGCAGAACCCCTCATGGTGCTTCGTTGTAATCTTGACATACTTCACGCCCATCTTTTTCGCCATCTTCGCCCAAGCTTTCGGATTAAACCTCGTAGGATTCCATTGTTCCATGAGTTTAAGCCATTCGTCTGCCGGAACCTTGGCCCACGCTTTCAGCCATTCGGCGGCACCTCCATACATTTCTCCGTTCCATTCACCACCGGGAATGGCATAAAGCCCCCAATGGATGAAAGCTCCCAGACGATTGTCGCGGAATCTTTTCATATCCGCATCCTGGCGTTTCCCCAGACGCTCGGCACCATACTTCAATGAAATTTCCTGCTCAGCAGGCAAAAGACGCGGTTGCACTTGGGCGGTCGTCACTCCGGCTCCTGCCAACAATAAAAACATAACAAATGGTCGTAAAATTCTTTTCATGCTATCAAGTTTAAAAAGTCTTCGCAAAGGAAGGCCTTTCCACTCGCAGCATCTTGCTCTATTCGTTATTTCTTTTATCCAAATTGCTCTTATCCCTTCTTTTTATGCTTATTAGCAAAAGACGTAGGAGTTTCGCCAAATACTTTTTTGAATGAGTTTGTAAAATAGGCCTGGCTCTCGATGCCTACTTGAATCATTATCTCACGCATGGTCATGTTCTCTTCTATAATCAGTTTCGCCGCCTTGCGCAACCGGCAGTTCAACACAAATTCCACGACCGATTTTCCTGTCAGGCTTTTCACTTTCGTATAAAGCTTGCTCCGGCTCATCATCAGTTCTTCCGCTATCAGGTTCACATCCATGTCCGACCTGTCCATGTGCCCGTCTATAAATGCCACCAGTTGCTTCAAGAACTTATTGTCTTGTTCATTGGTTGCCAGCTCACCGCTGTCCGCATAATAGTTTTTGGCATAATGCTCCTTCAGTTGCTGCCGATTTTTAAATACATTTTGTATCGAAAGCTTCAGATAAGTCAAGTCTATCGGTTTTTCAAAATAGAGGTCCGCACCGGAATCCGCTCCCTCAATCTTACTCTCCAGACTGGTCTTTGCCGTTAACAGAATCACCGGAATGTGCGAAGTATTCACATTACTTTTGATGTCATTGCATAAAGATACTCCGTCCTTGCGCGGCATCATGATATCGCTTATCACCAGATCGAACTCCAAATCTTCCATCAGTTTCAGTGCCTCGACACCGTCACCCGCCTGCATCACTTGGAATTCGTCCGACAAGGCTTCCGCAATGAGCACTCTCAAATCCGTGTTGTCCTCTACAATCAGGATTTTCCGGGCACTCGGAGGCACAGTCTCCGATTCCGGCTCCTTCGTGTCTTCCTGAGTTTCGCTTGCCTCAGGCAAGAATGCGGGGGATTCGGACATACCACCTAACTTCCGTCGGGCAAAATCCGACTCGCCGAACACACTGCTATCCATGGGAAGACAAACCACCATATCCGTCCCCTTCTCCCGTTCACTATAAATGGATACGCACCCTTTCTGCAACAACACCAGGCTTTTCACCAGCGCCAGCCCGATACCCGTTCCCAAATGCGAATCGGCATTCACGGTGTTCACCTTGTAGAATCTCTCGAACACGCTGCTGATCGACTCACCCGAAATGCCTACACCCGTGTCGCTCACCACGATGGAGAAAGCATCCTCCATGCAGTCGCCCACCTTGTAGTGCCCAGTCCACTGCGATGCAAACTTTTGGCCGCGTTTGGTCATCAACACGATATTCCCTCCGTCGCGCGTGTATTTGAAAGCATTGTTCAGCAAGTTCATCACGATTTTCTCCACCACATTCTTGTCCGCATATACCTCTGCAGGCAATGTGTCGTCACACTCTATCCTGAAACTAATTCTCCGCTCGGCAGCATAATCCATAAAATCGCCCGCAATACCTTTCACGAAACTGTTCACGTCTATCTGTTCCAATTCCAACTTCATCATCCCGTTCTCCACGGTTCGGAAGTCCATCAGTTCGTTTACCAAGTTCAACAGCCGTTGCACGTTTCCATTCAGTATACGGTAATAATACTCTTTCAGGCCCTCGCGCCTCAGTTTGTCCAAAGCGGCCATAATCAGCGACAGCGGAGTGCGGAAATCATGTGATATGTTGGTAAAGAAGCGCAACTGTGCCTGATGTATCTGTTCCTTCTTCTCCCGTTCCACATTTTCCTGATAGAGCATCATCTTCAAGCGCTTCTTCTCGGCATAGTGCCTGAAAACCACATACGCCATGCCAAGCAATGCCAATGCATAACAGAAATAGGCAGGCACGCTTAGCCAAGGAGCCCTGCGCCTCACTACCTTGATGACTGTAGGTTCACCCCACACACCATCGTTGTTTGCAGCGCATACTTCAAAGAAATAGGTTCCTGCCACCACTTTGGAGTACATCACCGTGCGCTGCCTTGCATCCACTGTAATCCAACCGTCGTTATATCCCTTCAGCCTATACCTGAACATGTTTTTCTCCGGAATCTGGTAATTATCCGCCGAAAATTCAAAACCGAAGTTCGATTCATCGTAATCCAACATGATGGTATGGAACGAGTCGCTCACGCCATACTTGGGATGGACCGGCTCATGATCCACAAAAAATTCCGATATGACTGCCCGCGGCTTGTAACGGTTATAGGATATACGTGCGGGGTCTACCACCGTAAACCCATTGGTACCTCCGAAATAGAGTTTGCCGTCCTTACCCTTCAATACAGCCAACGGATAATATACCTGCCCTTGTGTATTCTCACGTTTATCGAACTTCATCAGACGTTCACTCGCCGTATCATAACAACATAGCCCGTCGTCCGTTCCCATCCACACTTTGCCATCGCTGTAACAGATACTGTAAATGGAATATACATCCCGCTGCAGTGCATCTTTCATCGGGATGAATTCCAAGGTGTTGGTGTCGAACTTTATCAGACCGTTACCGATAGTTCCTATCCAGATATTCCCATTGTCATCCAGACAGAAAGTGAACAGCCCCAAATATTCGGAATCTCCCGGCTGCACTTTTCTTATCTCCCCGGTCAGTGTGTCAACCCGATAAAGCGCTTCGTTACTGATGGCCCACAATGTCCGTTCGCCCTGCTTCAGAATATCAAACAGATAATCGTAATTTCCCACACTGTCCAGACTGATGTGTTTGAACATCTTTTCCTTGAAAGAAAAATAAGAAATCTTCGGTGCCGGATACTGATAAGCTACCCACAGCCCCGAATCTCCTTCGAGCACCGTCTTGCGCACATCATTCACCAACAATTCTCCTGCCCCGTCGCGACCACGTTTATAATGGGCTGTTTCCCTGCGTCCACCGTCAAACACCTCAATACCGCCTCTGAACATCGAGACCCAAAGATTGCGTCCTCCGTCCATCATCAACGATTTAATATTGTTGGACACCACGTTTTGTCCGTCTGCCAGCAATCGGAACTCGCCTGTCCGCTTGTCCATCCGGTTCACGCCTCCGCCTTCGGTACCTATCCACAGATAATCTTCGTCTTCGGCAAAGGCACTGACCGGTGCATAGTTCAAGCCGCTGCTTCCGGCGAGATAGGAACGAAAAGCATTTCCTTCCTCCATATCCACGTAGCAAAGTTTTCCCGAATAAGTTCCTATCCATACATTGCCTTGCCTGTCTTCATAAATCTTCCATACGGAATTGTTAGGCAGGCTGAAAGCATCTGTTGTCGAATGTTTGTATTCCATCATTGCGCCGGTGGCAGAGTCGAAGATGTAGAGTCCTTCCATAGTACCCAGCCAGACTTTTCCTTTGCGGTCTACATAAAACTCCCTGAGTCCGTTCTCCTCACATCCGGTAAAGGCTTTGCTGTGTTCTTCTATCTCAAACGACGACAAGTCAATCTTATAGAGCCCTTCTTTATCCACATACACCCACATTTTTCCTGCCCGCGCCCGCGCAAAGCGGATGTTTCCCCCCTTACCGGGCAGCCGCATGCAAAAGCTAAAGTGATTTTCCGCTTCGTTGTATCTGTACACCTGCCTATAGACGAATGTATACACATCTTTGTTGTGCACACAAAAAGCCGGATTAACATATGTCGCTTTCTTCCCGTCATATTCGGGTATCCGGATTTCACCGGTAATAGTATCAGGCAATCCGTAGAGATTATCCCGCCTCACCCAAAGCCTATCCCTGCCATCTATCTTCAACAAAGTGACGTTCCCGAACACGCGCTCGAACTTATCCGATATCCTATCATGTCGATATAACCCGTTGTTGGTATTCACATAAAGATTACCTTTCTCATCCGAATCCATACCGATGAATATCCATCGCTTCGTCGGAGCTATTTCTGCAAAACGAGGGTAATACTTCTTATACTTGTAGCCGTCAAAACGGTATAGTTCATAGTCCATCATTACCCATACAAAACCATCCTTATCCTGCTCTATTGATTTGACCCCATCGTAATAAAAGCCGCCATCGGGCGAGAGTGTCCTGAACTTATAATTTTCTGCGGCATTTACTGCCATCCATGTACAGATAAAGAAACACAGTACAACTAAAGTTCTGTTTTTCATAATGATATTTTCCGATTAAATATAATAAGCCATTCAAATGCGGGACTAAAGGTAATAAAAATCATTGAATGCCATCCTATTTAATAAAGAACAAAAAAGCGGAAGGAATTTTCATTTGAAAATCTTTCGCTTAACAAATCATACATACGCAGACCTTTTCTCTTTTCAGATGCCTGTATCTACCGGATTTTCATCGGGAAACAACGGACTGTAAAGCACCGTACGTTTCAGTACCTGCAACTGCCCGTCCTTCACAAACTCCTCTCCGCGCTCAGCCAGATGCTTCACCATCTCGCCGCGCATCTCGCGCAACCGTGCAGCGTATTTCTTCTCTTTCGCCACATTCCTCAGCTCCTGCGGGTCCTTCGTCAGGTCGAACAGCTCTTCCTCGCCCGTATGGAAACGCCATACGTACTTGATTTTTCCATCGGTCAGCGCACACCAATAATTATCGGGGCTATAGCACGTGGAGTGCTCCAGATCTATGTACTTGCGCCACCCGTTGTTTCCGCCTTTCATCAGTGTTGCCAGCGAGCGTCCGTCCATGTCTTCAGGCACCTTGCCTCCTGCCATGTCGAGGAAAGTGGGCAGCAGGTCTCTCAGTTCTACCGGAGCCTCCACCTTAGCGCCCTTCTCGAAGCCGCACGCCGCAGGCCACTTCACGATGTAGGGCACATGCGCCGATCCCTCATAGGGATAGGTCTTGCGCCAGTGGTGATGATCGCCCAGCATATCTCCATGATCCGACACATAACAGATAAGTGCGTTGTCGTACATGCCTTTCTCTTTCAGTGTCCGAACCACCTTTCCTATCTCTTCGTCCACAAACGTCACATTGGCATAGTAGTACCTGCGCGACTCTTTGGCATACTCCTCGCCGAAATTGCCGAAAGCAGCGTCCTTCTCGGCCGTAGCCACGTCACGGGGCGAGGCATACTCCTTGTCCTTGCACCATTCGCCTACGGCAGGTGCAGGCACATCCTTTCCTTCATACTGCTCCATCAGCCTCTGCGGCGGGTCGTACGGACTGTGCGGACGTGCAAAGGAGACTTTCAGGAAGAGCGGTTCACCGCTTCCCTTGTCATAGTTTCGTATCATCTCGCATGCCATCTGTCCGGTCCATGCCGTGGGGTGAAGTTCTTCAGGCAGGCGATACAGACCACCTCCGTGCGCGTTCCATCCGATACCCGTGGCATCCGGATCTCTTCCGGGTGCCTGCATCTGGAACCACAGGCGGTAATCGCTCACGAAATCGTCACTCTCCACACGTCCGCTCTCGTCCACCAGCGTGCCGTGGAAACCGTGCAGGGCTTTCTGTGGAAACCAGTGCATCTTGCCGATGCCGAAGGTGAAATAGCCCAGCTCTTTCAGCATCGCAGGCATCTCATACCGATAGCAGCTGCCCACCCGGCCGTAGCCCAGCATACCGTGATGCCAGGGCGAGAATCCGGTGAGCAGCCCTGCGCGTGCCGGCGTGCTGCTCGGTGTGGAGGAGTAGCCGTTCATGAAGAGAGTTCCATCGTGCGCCAGTGCATCCATGTTGGGGGTAACTACTGCATGATTTCCCATGCAGTTCATGGCATCGCCCCGGTGTTGGTCGGCAACGATAAGGACGATGTGGGGCTTATCTGCCTGCACATCGGCTTGCTTTGCGTTCTCTGCCTTGTTTTGAGCAGCCGCCGTTCCGGCGGCTGTCAGGAGCAGGCTGCTCCATAAAGTGTATTTTTCCATTATACGATTACTGTTCTCTTTTCTTATTCGTAGCCCATAAATTCCATTTTCTTCCGGCAAAGAAGAATCTTTTATTTCGCATGGCAAAACTTTTACCTTGCTTTTTAACGTCAGTTCAATAGATGTCACTTGGCAGGATATATGTCTACGATATCCTTGCGATCGGTAGAGAAATTATATGGTGAAGGAACCACTTCTTCGATGGTCCTCTCTTCACCGCCCCTTGTCTGTGCGCTTTGCGCATTTCCATACATACCGGCTACTTTCTTCACCACGTCTATAGTGACTTCATCAATCGGATTGGTTTTCGTTACAAGCACACCTGTTGATGCTACATTCTGTACGTTGTTCTCTTCAATTGCATTTTCGCAGGAATACATCAGCATTCCCAATAAAAGCAGCAAAAAATAAAATCTGTTTTTCATGATATTCTTAAAGTTATTAAACTAGACAAAGCAACAATCGGAACTGACCCAAAAGCTACTACTTCAAGCCAATCCCGAATTATTATAATCTATTCAGTATAATTTGTTTGAAATTCTTCCAGTTCCTCTGCCGTCATCTTCCGATATACAACATAGGTGTAAAATTTAGTACCATCCGCATTCACTCCCATACACTCCAACAACCTCAATGTCTTATCATCCACTGATAAAATCTGCATGTATAAATCCCTTTCATTTTCGGACTTCAAAATAATCTTGTTTCGTTCTTCCAAGTAATCATAAGCATATCTATGAGATAAACGTGGTGCATCTGGCATAATAATCCGAGAAAACACCTTAACAGTTGTCATACTTTCAAAGAAAAGATGATGCGGACTTCCTCCATCCATAACTTCATAAAAATTTTCTTTTTGCCATTTGCCATCAGCCGTTATTTCATGCGTGGAAACATGTTTCCAACCATTGTTGAGTACAAGCGATTCAAATTTCTCTGTCGACAACGAACGAGCCGAAGAATCATAACACTCTCCATTCTCATCAAAATTAAACAATAGCTCATAATCACCACAAGATAAGACAAATAGTAAGAATAAAGAGAAACACAACAATTCTATAATTTTAAACCTTTTCATAATAGGAACTATAATATAAAAATTCAATTCATTTTAGCACTATAAATAACATTACATTCTATTATTTTATTGAGTAGAACATACAAGATAAATCCCTAATAAAAAACTAACCTATCCTGCACTTTTTAGTTATCGAAAGACATAATCGGGACTAACTTAGAAACTACACCTTCAAGTCAATCCCGATTTCAAAGCTATCCTAATCTAAAGTCTTTTTGACCTCATTTCTTATCTTTATCTTCTTGTCCTGTCGGCCATCCCGGATTCTGCCCAAGGTCAAGATTCTTGCTGATAACAGAAATAGGAATTGGACGCAAATAATCCTTGTTTGGGTTGAATGAACGACGTGATGTTGCATAATTCGTATTTTCGTAAACATCAATGTATTGTTTTCCATCTTCAGCTTTGAATACGAAAATAGGATTCAACCCGGCACCTTCCGTACCACCTTTCGTTATAGCACCATCATAACGTGGATCTGCAAAGTCGGAATCTTCCAGACGCATCCCCAATACACGCTCTTTCAATTTGTCACCCCATGCCCAACGCATCAAGTCCTGATAACGCAAATATTCGAAGCTCAACTCTACACGACGTTCACGACGGATTTCTACCAGCAAGGAAGAAATGCCATATCCGGCATATTTCGGATCCATCTCCGGATTCACTGTCAAATGAGGCATATTAACACGATCACGCAAAACGTTGATTGTCTTGTCAAGTACATCTTGAGTACAAGCACCCAATTCTGCTTTAGCTTCTGCATAATTCAACAAAACTTCGGCATAACGGAACAAAGGATAGTCGTGTGTTTCTTCGTTGAATCCTTTTTTATCTTGTTCACGAATGTAATATTTGATGGGATGATAACCAGTCAACGTAGGCCACCCGTTCATATTACCGATACGTGGGAAAGTACGCTTGGCATGTGCGGCATCTTCAAACAAAGCAGCAGCAGCGGCATTACCCGGAGCCAAGAATGTCTGACTCAGGCGCGGGTCACGATTAGTGAACTCCTCCTCTGGAGTATCGTTGCTGTAGTCGTGGCTCAAAGCTACCGGTCTCGCCACTCCATCGGCATCCACACAAAGGAAATCATCCACAAAATCTTTGGTTCCACCATTGCGCAAGTTCAGCGCATAGCCACAAATACGGTGACGTTTCAATCCAGATTCGTACTTTCTATAGAAAATAACCTCTTTGTTAGGATCCAAATCGTCTGTAGTAAACAGGGCCGTATAATCTTTTGCCGGATTACCTGTGTCATAAATTTCGTAACCCATACCCATCAGCTCTTCACAAGCACTTACGCACGCATTCAAGAACTCAGCCTCATCACCCAATTTATGATATTTCCGGTAAGTACCCTCATACAAACCAATACGGGCCTTCAAAGCCAAAGCAGCTCCTTTTGTCAGACGATTATCCCCCCATTTTTCAGCAGGCAAATAAGAACAAGCAGTATTAATATCATCCAAAACCTGCTTCATCACTTCTTTGCGCGAAGTACGAGGGCCATACAATTCCTCAACATCATCAGTCCCCAAAGAATGTGTAATTAAAGGTACATCGCCATAAGTCTGCACCATATACAGATAAAACCATGCACGGAAGAACAAGGCTTCACCTGCATAACGCTGTCTCACGGTTTCCGAAAGGCTTGTTGCCCGATTATAATTTTCTAAGAACACATTGATACGACGCAACAATCCCCATGACCAGCTACCATAACTTGGATTTCCTGACGGTTGATTCTCAATACCTGCCGCTACAGCAGCAGCCCATGTCTGACTACCATCCATCGTCGCAAAATTATCAGACATAGCCTCCATAGAATAAGGACCTGTTATTTTCACAGAATAAGAATCACTATGGAAACCTACCATAAATTTGTAAGTGCCATTGCTTGCCGCTTCATTATAAATACCATTTGCATAAGCTTTCAAATCTGCTTCGCTCTTCCAATACATGGCATCATTCAAGTTGTTTGTCGGCGTGCGTTCCAAGAAAGAGTCGTTACATGCAGTCATAGTCAACGCGACCATACCTACTACCATATATTTTCCTATTGTCTTTTTCATCACTAAGTTACTTTTTTAGAATGTCAGATTAACACCAAATGAATACGTTCTCATAAAAGGATAAAGCATTGAGCCTTCTCCACGGGCAGATTCCGGGTCGTAAGGACCTTTAACCTTGGTAAATTCAAACAAGTTCTCACCACTCACATAGACAGAAGCATGAGCCAAACAGATTTTGCTAATCCACTGTTTCGGTAAGTTCCAACCGAAAGTCAAGTTTTTCATTCTCATATAAGCAGCATTCTGCAAATAGCGGTCTGTTTTTACCCGGTTTCGTTTATCTGTAGAGCGTACTATCGGAAGATAGGCATTCGGATTTTCCGGTGTCCAAGAATCGGTCACATGCCATTTCTGTGCATTGTAATATTGCGTTGCTGCCGGCCAGAAAGCCTCACCTCCGGGCCAAAAATCACGTTTGCCCACACCTTGCATAAACATATTCAGATAAAAGTGCTTATAAGTCAGATTAGCAGTAACACCATATTGATAACGCGGAGTAGTGTTACCGATAATCTTCAAGTCACCATGATCATTCAGAGTACGGGCACCCGGACTGATTATTTCATCTTGCCCTTTTCCTGTTCCGGGGTTCTGGTTCTTGATTTTAATGTCACCTGCCCCCCACAGCACATTTGAGACTTGGCTCTGATTCCACCAATTAGCAGCTTCCTCATCACTTTGGAACAAGCCCTCAGTTTCATAGCCCCAAATTTCACCAATCTTATGACCTACATAATAGGTATCAATAGAGTTAGTTGGATTATTATATTTTGTTACTTCTGCCTGAGAGTCGGACAGTACAAAACCAAGTTCGTAACCGAAATTTTTTCCGATACGGTCTTTCCAATTGATAGAAAGTTCCCATCCGCGAGTCTTCAATTCTGCAGAGTTGGCAGGAGGAGCAGTCGTACCCAATACATCCGGATAAGTAGCCTTAATCAACATATCCGAAGTAGTACGCACATAATAATCATAGCTCATATTCAGACGTTGATTGAACAAGCTCATATCCAAGCCCACGTTCACTGTTTTCACTTTTTCCCAAGTCAGGTCAGCACTTACCAAGTTACCGGGATTGATAGTAGTGGCATATTCGTTTCCAAACAACCAATACTGAGAAGTTCCATTACTCATAAAAGGAATGTACGGATAATACTTTGTATTTCCACTCCAGCTTGTTGAGGTAATCATCTGGTTACCCAGTTCACCATACGTAGCACGTATTTTCAAGTTATCCAGCCAAGAGCGTGTACCCTCCATGAAAGCTTCCTCACTGATACGCCATGCGACCGAAACGGAAGGCAAGAATACGAAACGGTTATCAGACGGGAACCGGGAAGTACCGTCATAGCGACCGTTCACCTCAAACAGATAGCGGTCGTTATAAATATAGTTCACGCGGAAGAAACCTCCACGCAAAGCCCATTCATAGCCATCCTGAGCTACCGTATGTATACCGGAACCCAAGCTCAACGAAGGCAGGTTTTCATTCAAGATGTCATTACGCTGGCCACTGAAAGTGGAGTATTTGGTAAGTTCCTGATTGAAACCAATCATTGCTTTCAGATAATGCTTCTCTGCGAATGTTCTCTCATAATCCGTATAAGCATTGAAAGAGTAATAACTTGTATTGTAATTCATCATCTTGTAATAGTTCGTACTTGTATTTCCATAGGTCGTATTGAACGAACCATCAAAAAATGCAATGGGCTTGGAATGATCAGAAGCTTTTTGGTAATTCAGATTGTAGTTGAAATCAACATGTGCATTCCAACCCTTCAGGATGCTCAGGTCGGCACTTGCTGTCAGCCAAATGTCGTGCTTGTCGGATTTCTTTCTACCACCGTTCTTCAAAAGAGAATAAGCATTGTTTTCCATATACATGCCTTCAAACTTATCCAACTCGGGATAACGGGCATCTTTCTGCCAAGCCTGGATAAACTCTGTGGGTTGGCTGTAAACGACACGTGCCCATACATCTTTGTTATTGTAAGAGATAGGTTTATCTGATGTGCTGTAATTATACAACGCCTTAAAACCCAACTTCAACCACTTCGTTGTCTGATTTTCTACATTCAGACGTGTATTCAGCCGTTTAAAATTGTCGTCACCGACCTTGTACAAGCCGTCTTGGTTCAAATAACCTACTGATGTATAAAAACGAGTTTTTTCGTTACCTCCAGAGATGTTCAAGTTATGACGTTGCGTGGGAGCTACCTTTTTGACCATCAAATCTTTAAAATCCGAGTAACCATAGTAATAAAGCTGTCCGTCAATCACCTCGTATTCAGGATTATTTTTCGGGTCAGCCTCGTATGCCTTCATCTTGTCAATAGTTTCTTGCTTATACTTTGTCAGCACACTTCCGTTGATACAAGCCTGATTCATCCACTCGGCAAACTGCGATTGGCTGTCGATGAATTCCGGCATGATGGACGGTTTGGCAAAAGAGAAGTTACCGGTATAGTTCACTGTAACTTTCTCTGCTTTCTGCGGGCTCTTGGTAGTGACCAATACCACACCGAACGCAGCACGCACACCATAGATGGCTGATGCGGCGGCATCTTTCAATACAGTTACGTTCGCAATATCATTGGGGTTCACCAAATCAAGACTCATCTCCACACCATCTACCAGCACCAGCGGGCTACCACCGTTGATAGAAGTCGTACCACGCACATTGAGCGAAGCAGCTTGTCCCGGCTCACCACTTGTATTCGTAATCTGCAAGTTAGGAATGGTACCCTGCAAAGCGCTTGCAGTACTTGTGATAGGTCTTGATTCAAGCACTTTCGAGTCAATCTGGCCAACGGCACCTGTCAAGTTCACCTTCTTCTGCGAACCATAACCCACTACCACCACTTCTTCCAAAGCCTTGGCGTCCTCGCTCAACTTCACATTGAAAGTAGTCTGTCCGGCCACTTTAATCTCCTGGGTCACATATCCGATGAAAGATACCTGCAACACGGCACCTTCGGGCACGTTTGTCAGCGTAAAGTTACCATCTATATCGGTAATCACACCGTTGGTAGTTCCCTTCACCAAAACATTGGCACCCGGCACCGGACCGAAGTTGTCCGTCACCACACCTTTCACGGTCTTGCCGGTCTGCGCCACAACCTGCACAGCATCCGCATCCGAAAGGTTTTCACTACCCACGGGAGCCGCCATCACGCTTGCACCCGAAAGCGTGCAAAACGCTGCACAGAACAGCACCCTTCTTGAGAAATCAAAAGACACTTTTTTCATTTTCAATTAGATTAGTTAATAAATAATATATTATATAATGTATGTTTTTCATTTTGTCTTTTCCACTTCTAATGTTACCTTTGCCAATCATGCTTTCTCATTCACTTTCTGCAATTCACATCTTTCTTCATGTTTAAGGCAAAATTAACGTTGCAAATCTACGGCTATTATAATACGACGCTTTATCCTTTTTATCATTTCTTTTACTCAAATTCAAAAAAGCCACATAATCACCTATATACCAACATATTGAAAACACACTTAATATCAATTTCAAAGTACGATTCCCTACCGGATTCCCTTTCAATTATCAATAAAAGCCATACCTTTGCATACGCAGTCTTCACACGAATACACATTATATAATATATCATAAAAACAATTCAAATGAAAAACCGTATTCTAACCTTCGCAATCCTATTGCTTGCATGGCTTGCTACAAACAGCCAACTACGGGCGCAGCAACCGGCACCCGCCAACTCCTCCCAAGGAGACAACGAGTATCAACTCCTTATGAAAAAAATCAGACAAGACTTCGCTATCAATCCTCCGGCAAAAGAGATAGAAGAAGCGCTGAAAACCTACAATGAAGCCGACGGCTCCTTCACCGACGTGGACTATGCGAGCATACAGCGTACAAACTGGCCGCCCTTGCTGCACATAGAGCGACTGTATGATTTCGCATTCGCCTATACCACCCCCGGAAACAGCTATTACGGAAATGAAGCCCTCTTCGACAAGATAGTGAAAGGCCTGGAGTACTGGTACGAACGGAATCCGTGGTGCCACAACTGGTGGTACAACCAGATTGCCGAACCCCAACGCTTGGGTATCATGCTGATTCAGCTGCGCACCGGCAAGAAACAGATTCCCGCCGAACTGGAAACCAAGACTCTGGACCGCGTACGCAAGGACGGAGGCCATCCCGCCAAATGGACCGGAGCGAACCGCACCGACATTGCCTTGCACTGGATATATCGCGCCTGCCTCACCCAAAACGAAGAAGACCTCGCCCTGGCTCTGGACAACGTCTACAATCCCATTGTATATACCACCAAAGAGGGATTCCAGCATGACAACTCTTACTTCCAGCACGGACGGCAGCTCTACATCGGCGGCTACGGAGACGAAATCCTGAAAGGCATCACCCAAGTGGCCATGTACACCCGAGGTACCCGCTTCGCCATCCCCCAAGAGAAACTGGCACTGCTGAGCAAATTCATGCGCGAAACGTATTATGCTACCATCCGGGGCCGTCACATGCTGTTCGATGTACTGGGCCGTGGCGTGAGCCGCCCAAAAATTACCGACAAGTCGCACACTGCGCTCTTTGCCCGCCGCATGGCTCAACTGGACACTGCACACACTGACGAGTACAAGGCTATCATCGTCCGCCTCGAAGGAAAAGAGAATGCCGACTATGCCCTCAGCCCGAAACATACGCACTACTACCGTGCCGACTATACCCTGCACGTACGCCCGCACTACACCTTTGACGTACGCATGGTGTCTACCCGCACTGCACGCTGTGAATACGGCAACGGCGAGAACCTGAAGACTTACTTCATGTCCGACGGATGCACCAATATCACCACTACCGGAGACGAATATTTCAATATCTTCCCCGTATGGAACTGGACACGCATACCCGGCACCACCGCCCCGCAGCTCTCTCCCATCCCCATGGCTCCCAATGACTGGCAGATGCCCGGTACTTCCACTTTCGCCGGCGGCGTGTCGGACAGCCTTTATGGCGTATCGGCCTACGCATACAGCGACACTCTGACCGGTGTGCACACGGCTGCCCGCAAGGCCTGGTTCTTCTTCGACAATGAAGTGGTATGCCTCGGCACGGACATCCGCTCCACCGCCTCGGCCGAAGTGAATACTACCGTCAACCAATGCCTGACGGCACAAGACAAGCCGGTTCTGGTGCGTTCCGGCAAAATCGTTACGCCCCAGAAAGCATCCGCAGCCCACTACCGCTCTCCGCAGTGGGTGCTCCACAACGATGTGGCCTATCTCTTCCCGGACGGCGGGCAGATATCCGTATCCAAGCAGACACAAAGCGGCACATGGTATGATATCAACCATACCGCTCCTAAAGATAGCGTACACCAGGATGTCTTCACTTTGAACTTCGACCACGGCATGCAGCCTTCGGGAGCCACATACGCCTACATCGTGGTACCCGGCAAGCACACTGCCGATGAAGTGGAGGAATACAGGAAGCACTGCCCCGTCAGCATCGTCAGCAATACCCCCGAAATGCAGGTGGTACGCAACAAGGAATTGAAGCTGTGGGGAATGGTGTTCTACACTGCAGGCACGTTCAAGCATAAAGAGCTTCAAATAACCGTAGACCATCCTTGCACACTCCTCGTCAAAGAAGACGGCAGCTTCCACATTGCCGACCCGGGCCAGACGCAGGAAGACATCCAAGTCAGCCTCCGCCTGCCAGCGTCGAGCAAGAAGACGGCAACCTTCCGTTGCAGCTTCAAGGAGAGCGGCATTCGGGCAGGGGCTACAAAGGCGTATCGTGCCAAGTTCTGAGACAGAACGTCTGACCAAGGTCACCGCTTCGCCTGACCTTGGTCATCCTTTACCGCATCCTTCACACATTCACCTTTTCCCCAAATCGTCCTATCTATCGGTTTTCCCGGTGAAACCTCTTTTCTTCACACTGCTGCAACCTGCAGGTATTCCCGCAGTTATCATACGGATTACGTAATTATCCTTGACTACGCATCTATTCCTCTCAGCATAATAATCTATAAATCAGCATATAACCACTGCAAAAATCTGCAATTGTTTTGCAGTGGCACTGCAACCTATTTGCAGTGACGCTGCAACTATATTTGCAGTGACGCTGCAACCTATTCACAGTAATGCTGCAACCTATTCACAGTAATGCTGCAACCTGTTCACAATAATGCTGCAACCTGTTCACAGTAATGCTGCGACCTATTCACAGTGAAATCATGTATAAAAAACGAACGATAAGAAGAAGCATTCAAGGCGATGCTTCTGCATTATTGCGCATGGATATAAGGATTTTTACTACAAAAACAAGCGATAAACAGTATTTCTTAAATGAAAAAGCCGTGGTACCGGACTGAAAAAGTCCGGTACACATTCATTCAGTCACGCAAAATATTCGTATCTTCGCCAACTGATAAATAAACATCTAACAAAATCAAGAGAATGGAAACAGTAGAAAACAAGTACATCACCGTAGCCTACAAGCTATACACGATAGAAAACGGAGAAAAAGAATTCACCGAAGAAGCTCCCGCCGAACATCCCTTCCAGTTTATCTCCGGACTGGGACTGACGCTTGAGCCTTTTGAAGCGCAAATAAAAGATTTGCAAAGTGGTGACAAGTTCGATTTCATCATTCCTGCCGCCGAAGCATACGGTGAATATGATGAAGACCACGTCATCGACCTGCCCAAAGAAATTTTTGTCATCGACGGAAAATTCGACAGCGAACGCATCGTGGAAGGAGCGGTAGTCCCCTTGATGACCAATGAAGGACAACGCATAAACGGAAGCGTGGTAGAAGTGAAAGAAGATGTCGTGGTGATGGACATGAATCACCCGCTGGCAGGTTGCGACCTGAATTTTACGGGTGAAGTAGTGACAAACCGTCCTGCCACCAACGAAGAGGTATCGGAACTGATACGAATGGCAAGCGGTGGTTGCGGTTGCGGCAGCTGCGGAGGAGATTGCGGAGGCGGAGACTGCGGCGATGACTGCGGATGCGGAGGATGCCACTAATGATTCCTTAAAGACTGAATACAAACTCAAAGCCTATTTCAAACAAAACATCACCCCCTGCCTTACATTACTGTGGCAGGGGGTGATATTTTTGGAAAAATATACGCTTATTTCGTAACCATCATTTACTTGTCATGATTTCGAGCACAAGCTTGTCTGTTTCGTTCATGCCTTTGGAGCCTATCTTTGTCAGATTGCGGATACTCCGATCCACATCCTCATCAATAATACCTTCCACGGAAGTTACACAACGGTTTTCCATGGCCATGATGGCCGAAAGCACTGCGGTGGAAACCCCGGTGGTGACTTTCAATGCACAACTGGGTTTGGCACCATCACAAATCATTCCGGTAAGATTGGCAATCATATTCTGAACTGCGTATGACACCTGCTCGTATGCACCGCCCATCAGCCAAGTGATGCCACAGCTGGAACCGGTAGCAGCAACCACACAACCGCATAAGGCGGACAAACGTCCCAAACTCTGCTTGATATAAATCACTGTCAAATGGCTCAACATAAGGGCACGGACAATCTCTTCCTCCGATTTTCCGTTTTCCTCGGCATAAATCAGGACTGGCAACGTAGCGGATATACCTTGGTTACCGCTGCCGGAATTACTCATCACCGGAATCATGGCACCTGCCATACGGGCGTCGCACGCACCCGAAGTATAAGAAAGGATATGTGAAAAGACACTGTCGCCCATCACACGATGTTCGTACGTGCCACGAAGGATTTTTCCCAGGCCATGCCCGTAATTGCCCTCGAAAGAACGCTCGGCGGCGGCCTTGTTCAGACGGGCAGTTTCGAGAATAAAACGGATTTCGTCCAGCGGGGCGGTCAATGCGAAGTCATAGACTTTACGGAGAGACAAATCCAAAGTATTCCCCTCTGCTTCCGTGCTTGCGACAGCTTGCTTATTCAACAACACTTCGCTGTTGCGCGCCACATATATAAAGGTAGTATGCCCGCCGGCAATGATGGCGGTCGCCTTATCTCCTCCGGCCTCGCAACACACTTCTATATAGAGTTTCTCTTCTATATCGTTTTTTAAGGATATATGAATACGCTTTTCGTCAATAAAACGCTTTCCTGCCTCCACTGCTTCCGGCGTACTGTCTTTCAAGACTTCCAACTGATATTCGGACTTGCCTATCAAAGCGCCCAACGCCACGGCAATGGGCAGTCCAATCATTCCCGTACCCGGAATGCCTACGCCCATCGCATTCTTCAAGATATTGGCACTTAAAAGCACCGTTACTTTCTCCGGGCGCTTGTTCAATACTTCCGCAGCTTTCGCCACACATAACGCCACTGCAATAGGTTCTGTACAACCAATAGCAGGAATTACTTCACGCTTGACCAATGAGATGATTTGCTGTCGTTCTGTCTCCGTCATATCCGTCTTAATTATTTAATTATCGATACTGCAAATGTAGAAAAAAAACTAAAATAAAAAGAGACCGAACTCCTATTTTACAACAGAGTTCGGTCTCTTCAAGAAAAACACGGATGTATTATTTGAAACAGTTATCTCATTTCACAAAGTTCAATCCAAGTTCCATCTCATTTGTTTTGGCAAACACTTCCGGTGCTTGTTCCAATATAGCTTCTACAACACCTGCAAACATAGCGAAGTCCGGATTACTTGTAGCAGCTTCTTTAATGGCGGCTACAATTTCTTCATTCTCTAATAAAGACAACAGAATATCAATAAGTTTCGATCCCAACTCTTTGTCAATATAAACAGCCAGTTCATTGCCTTCTTCATTAACCGAATAGCCCAAAGGAATTCCGCTGGAAAGCATCGGAATCAATTCCATCAATTTAGGCAGCACAACCGGAAGGACAGTTTCCATATCCAGCCCCTTGGTAGTCATTTTCTGCACAGCACCTATGATGGCATCCACATTCAAGTATAAATACAGTTTCTCATTTTTCACCGCATACTGTACCATATTCAACGGAGAATTCTGGAATTTTGGTGAAACTATATCGGCCACATCAGAATAAGAAGCTACAATATTGCCATCTTCCCTGAAAGTAACGCTCTGCAACAAACAAGACAATATCTCATTCACTCCCATCTTTTTGTCTCCTACCGGTATAATACCCATGGCAGACATCAAAGTGATAAACTCACCCGGTTGAAGTTCAACAGGCTGAGCACCAGGAAAAGGGAACAGAACTACAGAGAACGGTTTCTCCGAGTTCCAAACAACATGCAACGGATTTTTCACCGCATAAGGGTCATAAGAGAAAAGATTCCATGTGTTTCCAGCCAACGCATTGTCACCGGCCAACTTTACTTCCAAGGCCAAATCCAATTTGCCTTTCTCTACAGCACCTTCATATTTCATGCTATAATTATCGGCAACATGTTCACCTGCAAAAGTATATCCACCTTCTGCCGGTTGCAAAGCCGCTGAAAACGTAACCTTAGGTTCGCCCGGTATCACGCCCGGATTTACCAGTCCGGATGCCATAGTCTCTTTAGTCAACGCAATATCAGCACCTTCCAATGTAATGTCGGCACTTTTCCCATCTGCCGTATAGAAAGTGACCTTCTTTCCCAAAAGCACTTCACCACCATAAGTAAGTTCCAGCTCCGACGATACATAAGGAGCATTTACTTCCGGAAGTGACTTAACTTCATCGTCATCATCACTACAAGCCGTAAACAAACTCATTGAACAAATCAATGCAAACAAATAAAATAAATTCTTTTTCATACTTTTAAGAATACTTGTTTAGTTAATAAAAGGCTTCCCTAGAAGCCATCAATTTCCTATTTTAAAATCAAGAGTGCAAAGTAACACCTTTTAAGGTTACAGTACAAGGTCTTTTCTAAAAAAAGGATGTTCTATTTTTAATGCTCTCCATATTTAAATGCAGCAACGGTGGTAGTATTAATCACGGCTCTTCATTTGAAGGGTTCATTCAAAAGAGTCAGAGAAATTATCGAGAATCGCTCCCTCTTCATTGTTGCTCTGCCAAAGAACGGCAATCCTGCCACAGGACATAAGTTTCCCGCCCAATAGACATTTGCAAAAAAGTTGCAAGATACATATAATAAAGTTCTTAAGTATTTGTTGTAAAAATGCCAAAGACATGTCGCAAGTTCTATCCCAAGCCTTGGGATAGACATGCCCAACCTTGGAACGCATATCCCCAACTTTGGGACACCTATCCGCAAGCTTGGTTTTCACTTCTTTATCGCATGTGCCCTCAACTCCCTTAAATGAAAGCCATGCAGTCTTAATGCAAAAAAATGCTTTTCATTCAAACGAATCCCAAAAAAAGTTGTTACCTTTATAAAGTGAAAAGTATTTTCATAAGAGAGATATTGGCGCATGAGCCTCATATATAAACCTTTAAAGCATTTGATATGTTCAACTCATTTGGAAATATTCTCCGCCTTACCAGTTTTGGGGAATCGCACGGTAAGGGTGTGGGAGGAGTTATAGACGGATTCCCTGCAGGAATAGTCATTGATATGGATTTCGTCCAGGCAGAGCTCGACCGACGCCGCCCCGGACAGTCACGTATCACTACCGCCCGGAAAGAAGGTGATAAAGTGGAGTTCCTCTCCGGCATCTTCGAAGGAAAATCCACGGGCTGCCCCATAGGATTCATCGTGTGGAACCAAAACCAGCATTCCGACGATTACAATAATCTGAAAGAAGTCTATCGCCCTTCACATGCCGACTATACTTATAAGGTGAAATACGGCATCCGTGACCACCGGGGGGGAGGACGCTCATCCGCCCGCGAAACAATCTCGCGTGTAGTGGCGGGTGCCCTGGCCAAATTGGCACTAAAACAGTTGGGCATACACATCACAGCGTACACCTCACAAGTAGGCCCCATCCGCCTTGAAGAAAACTATACCGCATACAATCTCGACCTGATAGAGACCAATCCGGTCCGCTGCCCCGACCCGGCGAAAGCGAAAGAAATGGAAGAACTCATCTTCAAGATAAAGGAAGAAGGAGATACCATCGGAGGAGTGGTGACCTGTGTCGTCAAAGGATGCCCCATCGGACTGGGACAACCCGTATTCGGCAAGCTCCATGCGGCACTCGGAGCAGCCATGCTCAGCATCAATGCAGCAAAAGCATTCGAGTATGGGGACGGTTTCAAGGGATTAAAGCAGAAAGGCTCGGAGCAGAATGATGTGTTCTACAATAACAACGGACGTATCGAGACCCGCACCAACCATTCGGGCGGCATACAAGGCGGAATCAGCAACGGACAAGACATCTATTTCCGCGTAGCCTTCAAACCCGTGGCAACCGTACTGATGGAACAACACACCGTGAACATTGACGGTGTAGACACCACCCTGAAAGCCCGCGGACGCCATGACCCGTGCGTGTTGCCACGCGCAGTACCCATCGTGGAAGCAATGACAGCAATGACATTGCTGGATTATTACCTGATTGACAGAACAACACAACTATAATATTCACCCATGGAAATAAAGAAATACATCACCGAGAACGAGCCTAAGATGCTGGAAGACTTGTTCAGCCTCATCCGTATTCCAAGCATCAGTGCCAAACCCGAACATCACGACGACATGCTTGCCTGCGCCGAACGTTGGGCACAGTTGTTGCTCGAAGCCGGAGCGGACGAAGCCCTCGTAATGCCCTCCAAAGGCAACCCGATTGTTTTCGGACAGAAAATCGTAGACCCGAACGCCAAGACCGTATTGGTATATGCACACTACGACGTGATGCCTGCCGAACCTCTGGAACTTTGGAACAGCAAACCGTTTGAACCCGAAATACGCGACGGACACATCTGGGCGCGTGGTGCAGATGATGACAAAGGGCAGTCTTTCATACAAGTGAAAGCGTTTGAATACCTCGTACGCAACGGACTGCTGCAAACCAACGTAAAATTCATCTTCGAAGGAGAAGAAGAAATCGGTTCACCCAGCTTGGAAAGCTTTTGCCAGGAGCACAAAGAGTTGCTGAAAGCAGACGTCATTCTGGTTTCGGACACCAGCATGCTTGGCGCCGACCTGCCTTCACTGACTACCGGGCTTCGCGGACTGGCCTATTGGGAAATAGAGGTGACCGGCCCCAACCGCGACCTGCACAGCGGTCACTTCGGCGGTGCCGTTGCCAACCCCATCAATGTGCTTTGCCAGATAATCAGCCAAGTGACGGATGCAGAGGGACGTATCACCGTACCGGGCTTTTACGACGATGTGGAAGAAGTTCCCCAAGCCGAGCGCGACATGATAGCCCGCATTCCTTTCGACGAAGAGAAATACAAAAAGGCCATCAATGTAAAAGCACTTTTCGGAGAGAAAGGCTACAGTACGCTGGAACGCAACAGTTGCCGCCCTTCTTTCGATGTATGCGGCATCTGGGGCGGATATACGGGTGAAGGGTCCAAGACAGTGCTCCCATCCAAGGCATATGCCAAGGTGTCCTGCCGATTGGTTCCCCACCAAGACCACCATAAAATATCCAAACTGTTTGCCGACTACATCTTAGACATAGCACCGGATTCGGTGCAGGTGAAAGTCACTCCGATGCACGGAGGACAAGGATACGTATGTCCCATCACCCTGCCCGCCTACCAAGCCGCCGAAAAAGGTTTTAAAAAAGCCTTCGGAAAGAAACCGCTGGCAGTGCGCCGGGGTGGAAGTATTCCCATTATCTCCACCTTCGAACAAGTGCTGGGTATCAAAACCGTTTTGATGGGCTTCGGATTGGAATCGAATGCCATCCACTCACCTAATGAGAATATACCGTTGGACATCTTCCGTAAAGGAATAGAAGCCGTTGTCGAATTCTACCTCAATTACAAATAAAATAAGAAAATCAGGATGAAAGACTTCCAAATTCAGGCTATCGGACTGATGTCCGGTACCTCCCTTGACGGGCTGGACGTATGTTGCTGCACTTTCCGGCGGCAAGCCGGAAAATGGTCTTTCCATATAGACTGTGCGAAAGGCTATAGCTATCCCGACGCCATGAAGCAGATATTGGGTACCGGTGCACAGACAATGAGTGCTTTGGAGTTCATCACTTTCCACAGCTCCTATGGAAAGTTTCTCGGTGAACGTGTCAACGAGTTCATGCAGGAATTTGGAGTCCGCCCCGATGTTATAGCCTCCCACGGACATACTATCTTCCATGAGCCACATAAGAGAGTCATGTACCAGATAGGCGACGGAGCCGCCATTGCCGCCGAAACCCGTATACCTACCGTTTCGGATTTCCGGCGACTGGACATCATGCTGGGTGGGCAGGGTGCTCCACTCGTACCCATTGGCGACCGGTTGCTTTTTGCCGACTATAACTTTTGTTTGAATATCGGCGGCTTCTCCAACATTTCATTCGAGCAAGACGGACGGCGTATCGCTTTCGATATCAGCCCGGTGAATTACGTCATCAACCATTACTGCCGGCAAATAGGATTGGAGTTTGACCGCGACGGCAAGATAGCGCGGCAAGGAAACATCTGCCAGGAACTGCTGGACGAACTGAACGGAATGGACTTCTACCATCAGTCCGGACCGAAATCTTTGGGACGAGAGTGGGTGGAAACGCTGGTATATCCCATGCTCGAGCGTTATGGCCTGAGTTTGGAAGACATGCTTCGCACGTTCTATGAACATGCAGCCTGGCAAATATCGCGCGTCATCAGCATCCATCCGCTTCCCGGTGGCAACTGCAAACTGCTGATTACCGGTGGAGGGGCTTTCAATAAATTCCTGATAGAACGGATAGGAGCACTCTGCCCGTGCGAAATAGTCATTCCCGACCGACAAATCATAGAGTACAAGGAAGCCCTAATCTTCGCTTTCCTGGGTGCCCTCTATATAGCGGACGAACCCGGATGCCTCGCCTCGGTGACGGGAGCTACGACAGATAATATCGGGGGAATGCTGTTTAAAATATAGTCCATTTTACCATTATGGGAATATCCCAACTGGGGTGCATAGCAGAAAACGAACCATAAACTACGGGTGACGGGCTACAAAGCCACGAATAACCAAGATATCAGCCCTATTCAAACGGCTTGCGGAATGTACATCCGGATTTCCATTCGGAACAACCGTAAGCCGTTTTCCCCTTGATAACAGTACCTTTTCCGCAAAGCGGACAAGTCTGACCGACGAAATCGTCAGCTTGTACGGAAGCCTCCGTACTTGAAGTTGCCACAGTGCCCGAAGCCTGCTCCGTCTTTTTGCCTGCGGCGGCAGACTTTCTCGGTGCTCTTTTCTTCGGCTCCTTTTTCGGTTTATCGGCAGCCTCTGCCTTGGCAGAAGCCTTACTGCTCTTTTCGGGAGCAGGCGCTTGGATGGTGATGTGGCGGTTGCTGTTATCAGAAAGTACACTCATCACGACCTCCGATACCATCTGTTTCAGTTCTTCCAAGAATTGTCCGGCATTGTAAGTCCGTTTTTCAATCTCACGCAGTTTCTTTTCCCAAATACCAGTCAGTTCCGCCGATTTCAACAGCTCCTCATGGATAATCTGTATCAGCTCCACACCGGTAGGAGTGGCTATCAGATTCTTCTTTTCCTTGCGGATATAGTTCCGCTTGAACAGTGTCTCGATGATGGCTGCACGGGTAGACGGACGACCGATGCCGTTTTCCTTCAGCGCATCACGCAGCTCGTCGTTATCCACCAGCTTGCCCGCTGTCTCCATAGCACGCAGCAGGGTGGCTTCCGTATAAGGCCGGGGCGGCTGCGTCCACTTCTCATACAAATCGGGGACATGCGGCCCGCTTTCTCCTTTCACAAAAGCCGGAAGCACACCCTCCTCTTCTCCCTTCTCCTCTCTCTCCTCCTGCGATTGTGCCGAGGGAGTGCCGAAAATAACACGCCAACCCGGTTCCAGAATCTGCTTGCCGGTGGCCTTGAACTCGATGCTTTCTACCTCGCCAAATACGGTGGTAGTGGCAAACTTACAATCGGGGTAGAATACAGCAATGAAACGGCGTGCTATCAAATCGAATACACGACGCTCCATATCCGTCAGATTCTGCGGATGCTGGCCGGTAGGAATAATGGCATGGTGATCTGTCACCTTGGAGTTATCGAAAACCTTTTTGGATTTCAACAATGCAGTTCCTGCCAAAGGGGCTGTAAATGTCTCGTAATCGCGCAGACCTTTCAAAATTCCGGGGCATTTGGGATAGATATCATCACTCAAATAGGTAGTGTCTACACGTGGATAGGTAGCCACTTTCTTCTCATACAAGGACTGGATAATTTTCAGCGTTTCATCAGCGGAATAGGCAAATTTCTTGTTACATTCCACTTGCAAAGAAGTCAAGTCAAACAAGCGGAGCGGTGCCTCCCTCCCCTCCTTCTTGGTGACACTTGTCACTGTAAAAGGAGAATTCTTAATCTGCGCCAGCAAAGCAAGCCCACGCTCGTGGTCGGTAATGGGGTCGATACCTCGATTCTCTTCTTCTTTTTTAGGTTTCTTGCCGGCAGCTATGGCCTCTTTCTGCTTCTCGGCTTCCAGTACCAGCTCCTCCTCGCTTTTCCGGATAATGGCAGAGAAAGTAGTATCTCGATAGACGGTTTTCAGCTCCCAGTATTGCTTGGGAACAAAATGCTGTATTTCCAACTGACGGTTTACAATCAGTGCCAGTGTCGGCGTCTGCACACGGCCGATAGAAAGTACTTGTCGGTTCTGCCCATACTTCATGGTGTAGAGGCGGGTGGCATTCATCCCCAGCAACCAGTCGCCAATGGCACGAGAGAGTCCGGCTTCGTACAAAGGCTGGAAATCCGACGCATCGCGCAGCTTGGCAAAGCCCTCGCGGATAGCCTCTTCCGTCAATGAAGAAATCCAAAGGCGTTTCACCGGGCAACGCGCCCCAGCCTTCTGCATCACCCAGCGCTGTATCAATTCTCCCTCCTGCCCGGCATCACCGCAGTTTATTATCATATCGGCATGTTGCATAAGGTTCTCTATCGTATGGAACTGGCGTTCGTATGTGGGATTGCTAATCAGCTTAATGCCGAAACGGGGAGGTATCATGGGCAGACTTCCCAAACTCCATGACTTCCAATTAGGGGTATATTCATGCGGCTCCTTCAACGTACAAAGATGACCGAATGTCCAGGTCACCTGGTATCCGTTTCCTTCGATGTATCCGTCTTTCTTTTCTCTCGCTCCCAGTACATCAGCTATGTCACGCGCCACAGAGGGCTTTTCGGCAATACAAACTATCATTTATTTCATCTTTTAAGGAGGCAAAGATAGTGCAAACAAGCTGAAAAAAGAAAATTTGCACAGAATTGATGGTCAAATAAACAATCTGCACCCGCACAATGAGTAGAAACCATCCTGAAGAATCTTTCAAGCAACAGCTATCTGGCAACCAAAGGAAGCAATCAGGGATTTGTACTGATGCACTCCACCGGCTCACTGCCCCACGGTTCGGAGATAGACGTACCACTAAACTATGCAGACTATTATTATCTCGAAGCTTTGCAAAGATACCAAAACTTAAATAAGTAATCAGATTGTTTGGCAGGGATGAATCCGTTACCAATGCTTGATGCGGAGGTAGCGGATTTTTTTGTTTCATAAAAAAAAGGGGAAGAAACGAAAGATACGGACATAAAAAAAGGAGTACCGCTGTACTCCAACCTTTGTTAACCTTAAATCTAATACTATGAAAAACACATTGCAAAGATACGGACTTCTGATAAATCTGCAAATTATCCAAGAGAAAAGACATGTTTTATAACACAGATTAAGAAAAAAGGACGGATATGCAAACGCACACCGTCCTTTTTTAACATTTAACATGTCGGATTATTCTTCATCCAACAAGATTTCCAATATCTGGCAAGCAGCCTTGGCAACCGGAGTGCCGGGGCCGAAGATGGCAGCTACGCCTGCCTTGTAAAGGAAGTCATAGTCTTGTGCGGGGATTACACCACCGGCAATCACTACGATGTCCTCACGTCCCAACTTCTTGAGTTCTTCGATAATCTGCGGAACCAATGTCTTGTGTCCGGCAGCCAATGAAGAAACTCCCACTACATGAACGTCGTTCTCGACCGCTTCGCGGGCAGCCTCGGCAGGTGTCTGGAACAAAGGTCCCATATCCACGTCGAAGCCACAGTCGGCATAACCGGTTGCAACAACCTTGGCACCGCGGTCGTGACCGTCCTGCCCCATCTTGGCTACCATGATACGAGGCTGACGTCCCTCTTTCTTGGCAAACTTCTCCGCCAATTCACAAGCACGGTGGAAGTCGCTGTCATTCTTACTTTCTGATGAATACACGCCTGATATAGTTCTGATTACTGCTTTATAACGTCCTACAATCTTTTCGCACGCGTAAGAGATTTCTCCCAAAGTGGCACGCACGCGAGCCGCCTCTACTGCCAGCTCCAGCAAGTTCCCCTCTTTCGTTTCCACACACTTCGTGATGGCCTCCAAAGCCTTCTGCACTGCTGCCTCGTCACGTCCCTCCTTCAAAGTCTTCAAGTTGGCAATCTGCTCCTGGCGAACAGCCGTATTGTCGATTTCAAGAATATCAATCGGAGCTTCTTTCTCCAGACGATACTTGTTCACGCCGACAATGGTCTGCGAACCGCTGTCGATACGGGCTTGCGTACGTGCAGCAGCCTCTTCGATACGCATCTTGGGAATACCGGTTTCGATGGCTTTTGCCATACCGCCCAGCTTCTCTACCTCCTGAATCAGCTCCCAAGCCTTGTGAGCCAGCTCATTAGTCAGACTCTCCACATAATAAGAACCTCCCCATGGGTCTACATTCTTGCAAATGTAAGTTTCTTCCTGAATATAAATCTGCGTATTACGTGCAATACGTGCAGAGAAATCCGTCGGCAAAGCAATAGCCTCGTCAAGAGCGTTGGTATGCAATGACTGGGTATGTCCCAATGCAGCAGCCATCGCCTCGATACAAGTACGGCCCACATTGTTGAACGGGTCTTGCTCTGTCAATGACCAACCGGAAGTCTGGGAGTGCGTACGCAAAGCCAGCGACTTCGGATTCTTCGGGTTGAACTGCTTCACAATTTTTGCCCACAACATACGCGCGGCACGCATCTTGGCAATTTCCATGAAATGGTTCGTCCCGATGGCCCAGAAGAAAGAGAGACGCGGTGCGAAGGCATCGATGTCAATGCCTGCGGCAACACCGGCACGGAGATATTCCAGACCGTCAGCCAACGTATAAGCCAATTCAATATCCGCCGTAGCACCGGCTTCCTGCATGTGATAACCGGAGATGGAAATAGAATTGAACTTAGGCATCTTCCGGGAAGTATATTCAAAGATGTCGGAGATAATCTTCATAGAGAATGCAGGCGGATAAATATAGGTATTACGCACCATGAATTCCTTCAAGATATCGTTTTGGATAGTACCTGCCATTTCCTCCAGCTTGGCACCTTGCTCCAGACCTGCATTGATATAGAATGCCATGACGGGAAGCACAGCACCGTTCATAGTCATAGATACAGACATCTTGTTCAAAGGAATACCGTCGAACAACACCTTCATGTTTTCCAGTGAGCAGATGGATACACCCGCCTTGCCGACATCACCCACTACGCGTTCGTGGTCGGGGTCGTAACCACGGTGAGTGGCCAGGTCGAAAGCCACGGACAAACCTTTCTGTCCGGATGCCAGATTACGGCGGTAGAAGGCATTTGATTCTTCGGCTGTGGAAAAACCAGCATACTGACGGATGGTCCAGGGACGCAACGTATACATCACAGAGTACGGGCCGCGTAAATAAGGAGGAAGTCCGGCTGCATAGTCAAGATGCTCCATCCCTTCGAGGTCTTCTTTTGTATAAACAGGCTTCACTTCAATGTGTTCCGGCGTTTTCCAATCAGCGTGGATGCCGTTAGCCTTTTGCCACTCAGCACCGTTGACGGGCTGGAAAGCGGCATATATATCTAAGTTTTTAAAATCTTTTCTCATCTTACTTCAAAAGTTTAGCGTTGTATTCCTTTAATGTTTCCAGCACGTTGACACGGACATGGATAAAGTTCTCGATACCGGCAGCCTTCAGGTCGTCCATGCAGGCAGGAGCACCGGCTACGATAAACATGGCACGACCGTTCAGAGCCTTGAAGGCAGGAACAGCATATTCCGCATATTCATCATCACTGGAGCACAATACCACAATATCCGCCTTGGCAGACATAGCAGCTTCCATACCTTCTTCTACAGTAGAGAAGCCGAGATTGTCCACAACTTCATATCCCGCACAGGCCAGGAAGTTGCAAGAATACTGTGCACGTGCCTGACGCATGGCCAGATTGCCGATAGTCAGCATAAACGCTTTCGGACGTTTGCCGGAAGCCTCCGTTTCAAGACGCAACGCTTCAAATTCACTGGCAGCACGGTCAAAGTTCAGTGTCGGAACATCTTTTTCGCACGTATGTCCGCCGCCGCAACAGCAAGTAGCCTCAACCGGTTTCTTATCTCCGGCCTTTTCAGTGAAATTAGGGAACTGGTTAGTACCCAACAGCACTTCCTTGCGCTTGGCAACTGCGGCATGACGCGCCTTGTTGCTCTCGTTTACGGCAGCCTGCACTTTTCCGGCTTTTACAGAAGCATAGAAACCACCGTCTTCTTCTACAGCGAGGAAGAGTTCCCAGGCTTGCTTGGCAATAGAGACGGTCAGGTTCTCGATATAATAGGAACCTGCAGCCGGGTCAATAACCTTATCGAAGTGCGATTCTTCTTTCAGCAACAATTGTTGGTTACGCGCCATACGCTCAGAGAACTCATTAGGAGCATCATATGCCTTGTCGAACGGAGTAACCGTCATCGAGTCAACGCCGGCAAGGGCTGCACTCATCGCCTCAGTCTGCGTACGCAACAAGTTTACGTGTGCGTCAAACAGAGTCAGGTTGAATGAAGAAGTTTCCGCATGAATCTTCATCTTGGCAGCACAGCGGCATTCGTTTTTCTCGCCCTTATTTTCACAGTCACGCAGACATTCAGGGCTGTAGGAAGCTACAATATTCGCCCACAGCATACGCGCAGCGCGGAATTTGGCTATTTCAAGGAAGTAATTGGAGCTGATACCGAAATTGAACTTAATCTTCTTGGCTACCATTGCGGCAGGCAGGCCGGCATCGACCAACTGATTCATATATTCATTACCCCAAGCCAAAGCATAGCCCAGTTCCTGGAAGATATAAGAACCTGCATTGTTTAATGTCAATGCATTCACATTCAGTACACGGTATTTCGGCAGGGAAGCGGTAGCCTCGAGCAGCGCCTTGGCCGTTGCCACCATATCACCTTTCTCTTTACCTTTGGCCAGCATCTTGTTGAAGTAGTCATAGTTGATGGAGCCCTGCAACTTCGTCAAGTCATAATCCTTTTTCCGGAAATAAGCGACAAGAAGTTCCGCAAGTTCCACCACATGCCCCTGGCAGGTAGAGAAGTTCAACTCGACACATTCCGCGCAGATATCTTTCAACAAGGTTTCAATATACTCCGCACTCAGTTCCTTGGCCTTTACATGGAAGGAAAGTGAATCCACGCCTTTATTCAAAATGTCCAATGCCTTGACATTAGCCTCTTTGGGGCATTGCACTTTGATTTCCTGACGAACAAGCCATTCATTGTTGTCTTTCTTGGTACCTCTGAGATAAGGGAACTCGCCGGGAAGGGCATCTGTCGTCTTTAAACCTTCGAGATCTTCCATACGGTAGAAAGGTTTCACCTTAAATCCTTCGTTTGTCTTCCAAACGAGCTTCTTCTCGAAATCCGCCCCTTTCAGGTCTGCGGTAACTTTCTCCATCCACTGTTCGGTGGAAACGGGAGAAAAGTCGGAGAAGAGTTTTTCTTTACTGTCTGCCATAGTTTATTTAAAATTAAAATAGATGAATACTATTCATTTTGTCATCAAGAGACTTGCAAATATAAGGAAATACTTAGAACAAAATATTTTTTTAGGGAAAATTGCACTTGCCGGTGACTTTATGCCTATACTGATTTTGAGCATTTGCCGGACGGACACCATACTTTTGCAAAGCTGATATGGCAAAAAGTGCCACAAAGCTTTTGCCACCTCCTTTTTATTAAGTAATTTTGCGCGAATTTTAAACAACGACATATTAATAGGTACAATGAATTGGTTAGAAAGTTTGCTATGGGACCCTTCATCTGTCGCTCACATCGTTTGTTTGTATGCATTCGTAATATCTGTGGGCGTATTGCTGGGTAAGATTAAAATTTTCGGGGTATCGTTGGGAGTTACATTTGTTCTCTTCGCAGGTATCTTGATGGGGCATTTTGGTTTCACGGGCGAAACACACATCCTGCATTTCATCCGCGAGTTTGGTTTGATTCTGTTTGTATTCTGCATCGGCTTGCAGGTCGGTCCATCCTTTTTCTCCTCCTTCAAGAAGGGAGGTATGCGGCTCAACGCACTGGCCGTAGGCATCGTCCTGCTGAACATTACTGTGGCATTGAGCATCTACTTCCTTGACGGCAGCATCGACCTGCCCATGATGGTCGGCATCCTCTACGGTGCCGTGACCAACACTCCCGGACTCGGTGCCGCCAACGAAGCGCTGAATCAGCTTCACTACACGGGCGACCCTATTGCGCTGGGTTATGCCTGCGCCTACCCCCTCGGTGTAGTAGGCATCATCGGCTCCATCATCGCCATCCGCTACATTTGCCGGGTCAACCTCAAGAAAGACGAAGAGGAGCTCAGCAGTCAGGAAGCCGACAATAAGCACCAGCCACACATCATGAGCCTCGAAGTCCGCAACGAGTCCATCTCCGGAAAGACGCTTATCCAGGTAAAGGAATTCCTCGGACGTGCTTTTGTCTGCTCACGCATACGCCACGAAGGCCACGTCAGCATTCCCGACCACAAGACCATCTTCCATACGGGCGACCAAATCTTCATCGTCTGCTCCGAAGAAGACGCCGAAGCTGTAAAAGCTTTCATCGGCAAGGAAATACAAATGGACTGGGAAAAGCAAGACACCCCGATGGTATCGCGCCGCATCCTGGTAACGAAATCGGAAATCAACGGCAAGAAGCTGGGCGACATGCACTTCCGCAGCATGTATGGCGTAAACATCACCCGTATCAACCGCTCGGGTATGGACCTCTTTGCCGATCCTAATCTGGTGCTGCAAGTGGGCGACCGCGTGATGGTAGTAGGCCAGCAGGATGCCGTAGAGCGTGTAGCACGCGTGCTGGGCAACCAGTTGAAACGTTTGGATACTCCGAATATTGTAACTATTTTCGTGGGAATCTTCTTGGGAATCTTGCTGGGTAGCCTGCCTATCGCATTCCCGGGTATGCCGACACCGGTAAAACTGGGTCTGGCAGGTGGACCGCTGGTAGTAGCCATTCTCATCGGCCGTTTCGGCCACAAAATGCATCTTGTGACGTACACCACCATGAGTGCCAACTTGATGTTGCGCGAAATCGGTATCGTGCTTTTCCTTGCCAGTGTCGGCATAGAGGCCGGTGAGCATTTTGTGCAGACGGTAGTGGAAGGCAACGGATTGCTATACGTAGGCTACGGATTCTTGATAACCGTCATTCCTTTGTTGGTAATCGGCATGATAGCCCGTTTCTACTGCAAGGTGAACTATTTTACTTTGATGGGATTGATTGCAGGTAGCAATACAGACCCTCCCGCACTGGCTTACTCCAACCAGACGGCAGGCAACGACGCTCCGGCAGTGGGCTACTCTACGGTATATCCGTTGACCATGTTCCTGCGTATTCTGGCAGGGCAGATGATATTGCTGACAATGATGTGATGACACCCATTCACTGAAGAACAAGAAAGGCTGCGCAATGTTGGTTTAAACCCGACTGCGCAGCCTTTTATCTTTCATCTCTCTCCGGAGATTCCTAAAGTCTCAGCTTCTTCTTGACGAACTCTTCTATAAAGTCCACTGTAGCATCAATACCCAATACGGAAGAATCGACACACAAGTGGTATGTTTCGGCAGCCCCCCATTTCTTGTAGCTATAATAATTATAGTATTCGGCACGCTTCTTATCCGCTTTGTTCATCATTTCTTCCGCTTCATGTTCAGAAATGGAATGAATCTGGCAGAGGCGTTTGACGCGCTCCTCATTGGAGCAGGAAATAAAAACATTGACACAGCGTGGATTGTCCCGCAGAATATAGTCGGCACAACGCCCCACAAACAGGCAGGACTTCTCCTCCGCCAACCTGCGTATCACATCGCTTTGCACTTTGAACAGAGCATCATTGCTCAGGCAATTCGTGACCGGGATAGCCCCGTCGCTGACAAAAGGGAAACGCATGCCGAAGAGTCCTCCGATAATGCCTTGCGAGGCTTTCTCATCAGCTTTTTCAAAAAACTCACAACACAGTCCACTCTCCTCGGAAGCCAGCCTGATCAGCTCCTTGTCATAAAAATCAATACCCAGACAGGCAGCCAGCTTCTCGCCTATTTCCCGTCCGCCACTACCAAGCTGACGGCCTATATTGACTATAAAATTATTATCCATACACTTGTTCATCTATTGGTTTGCCGATAGCAAATATAAATATTCTTACGGAATATCTGCAGAAAGCATAAGAAAATTTCATATCAACGTGCCGCAGCCGCCTTAAACTTGCGGAATTGGCAAACCAGCATCACCAGCGCTATCAAACTTGCCAGCAAGTCGGAAACCGGCATACTATACCACACCCCTGCCACTCCGAAGAATCGAGGCAGAATGAGCAGGCAAGGAAGCAGAATCAGCATCTGCCGGGTAAGGGAAAGGAATATCGCCTTACCCGCCATGCCTATGCTCTGGAAAAAGTTGGAAGTCACCATCTGGAAACCGATAATGGGAAAGAACATGACCGTAATACGCAATCCCGCAGCCGAAAGTTCCGTCAGTTCCGCATCCGATGTAAAGATGCTCACCACAAGGTCCGGAAGCAGCATGCCTACCAGAAAGCCGAAAGTGGTCACCGCCGTGGCATAGACTATGGTCAGTTTCAGCACCTTGTTCACCCGTCCATACAGCTTCGCCCCGAAATTATATCCGGCAATGGGCTGCATCCCCTGGTTCAATCCCATCACAATCATCACGACGATGAAGACCAGACGGTTCACTATGCCGAAAGCCCCGATGGCCAAGTCACCGCCATGTTTCTTCAGTCCCTGATTGATGAGAATCACAATGAAGCAGGCAGCCAGGTTCATCAGGAAAGGAGACATGCCGATAGCCAGCGAATCGAATACAATCTTACGTTTCAGACGGAATATCCCCCGATGAAAATGCAACAGTTCATCCTTGTTGCTGAACAGCCTGAACTGCCATGCCAGCGACAGCACCTGTGCCACAATGGTAGCAACGGCAGCCCCCCGGATGCCCCAACCGAAACCATAAATAAATACCGGGTCAAGAACCGTATTGACAACCACCGTAGCAACGGTGGCATACATCGCCTTCTGCGGATGTCCGGAAGAGCGCAGCACTGCATTCAGCCCCAGATAGAGGTGCGTAACGGCATTTCCCAAAAGAATAATCTGCATATAATCCCTGGCATAGCCTATCGTCTGGTCACTGCCTCCGAAGAAATAGAGAATCGAATCGAGAAAGAGCATGACAATGACAGTGAAGGCCACTCCCAGCACCACGTTCAGAACAAAAACATTGCCCAGCACACGCTGTGCCGTGTCATAATCCTTCTGCCCCAGTTTGACGGAAATCAGTGTGGAAGCCCCCACACCCACCAGCGAGCCGAAAGCCGCAGCCAGATTCATCAGCGGGAAAGTCAGCGCCAATCCCGAAATAGCCATCGTGCCCACTCCGTGGCCGATGAAGATGCTGTCTACCATATTATACAAAGAAGATGCGGTCATTGCGATGATTGCCGGAACGGCATATTGCATCAAGAGTTTTCCTATACTTTCCGTTCCCAGCGCCGTGGGAGTCTTTTGTCCTGCCATATACTATACCTATTTACTTTTTACAGAGCACAAAAGTACTCAATTTTCGGAAAGCGAGCAAGCAATCGGCCAACCATTAGTGAAGAGGCAATTGAAAGCCGGACAAGTCCTTTGCTCATATAGGAGGAAAAGAGGCAAGCCCCTTATCACAAAGTATATCTTCAGCCTGAAGATTTACATATTCAACCTTAAGATATAAATCTGCAACTTAAAGATGTAAATATCCAGCCTGAAGATAAAGTTTAAAACCGGGCCGAAACATCCCTGCAAGCAGACTGAACCTGCCTCATCCCTTATATCATACCGCCTCACAGCAAATACCCGACACGCCAAGGCATGACTCTTTCATTCAAGGGAGCCGGAATTGCTATAACCCCAACAATACCAGTGGCTTTTAACTCCCGAGCACGAAAGACGACAACTACTTCCAGCCCCCTTTAACTCCCTTAAATGAAAGAACCGCGACGGCGCAGAGTGCTTTATTTAATAAAAAGATTCGCTATCTGAAAAATGTTTCGTATTTTTGTACCCAAATTGAGTGAAATATAGCGAAATGAACGTATTAGAACTAAGTGAACAGGAAATCATTCGTCGCAACAGCATGAATGAACTTCGCGCGATGGGCATCGAGCCTTATCCCGCAGCAGAGTATGTAACAAATGCTTTCTCTACCGATATTAAAACTGAATTCAAAGACGATGCAGAGCCTCGCCAAGTGTCCGTTGCCGGACGTATCATGAGCCGCCGCATCATGGGCAAAGCATCCTTCATCGAATTGCAGGACTCCAAAGGGCGCATCCAGGTATACATCACCCGCGATGACATCTGTCCGGACGAGAACAAGGAGATGTACAACACCGTGTTCAAACGTTTGCTCGACTTAGGCGACTTTATCGGCATCGAAGGATTCGTATTCCGTACCCAGATGGGCGAAATCAGCATCCATGCCAAGAAGCTGACCGTACTTGCAAAGAGCATCAAGCCCCTGCCTATCGTGAAATATAAGGACGGCGTGGCTTACGACTCTTTCGAAGACCCCGAACTCCGCTACCGCCAGCGCTATGTAGACCTTATCGTGAACGACGGTGTAAAAGAAAAATTCCTGAAGCGTGCCGCTGTCATCAAGACCATGCGTGCCGTACTGGACGAAGCCGGCTACACGGAAGTGGAGACCCCGATTCTTCAATCTATCCCCGGTGGAGCAAGCGCCCGCCCCTTCATCACCCACCACAACTCACTGGACATGGACCTCTACCTGCGCATCGCTACCGAACTGTATCTGAAGCGACTGATTGTGGGCGGATTCGAAGGCGTATACGAAATAGGCAAGAACTTCCGTAACGAGGGTATGGACAAGAACCACAACCCGGAATTCACCTGCATGGAACTGTACGTACAGTACAAGGACTATAACTGGATGATGAGCTTTACGGAGAAATTGCTGGAACGTATCTGCATCGCCGTGAACGGATGTACAGAGACCGAAATAGACGGCAAGACCATCAGCTTCAAAGCCCCTTACCGCCGTCTGCCCATTCTGGAAGCCATCAAGGAAAAAACCGGCCATGACCTGGAAGGCAAGAGCGAGGACGAAATCCGCCAGGTGTGCAAGGAACTGAACATGGAGATTGACGACACCATGGGCAAGGGTAAGCTGATTGATGAAATCTTCGGCGAATTCTGCGAAGGAACTTTCATACAGCCCACCTTCATCACCGACTATCCCGTAGAGATGAGTCCGCTGACCAAGATGCACCGCAGCAAACCGGGGCTGACCGAACGCTTCGAACTGATGGTGAACGGCAAGGAACTTGCCAATGCCTACAGCGAGCTGAATGACCCGATAGACCAGGAAGAACGTTTCAAAGACCAGTTGCGCTTAAGTGAAAAGGGAGACGACGAGGCCATGTTCATCGACCAGGATTTCCTGAAAGCATTGCAATACGGTATGCCTCCCACGTCGGGCATCGGTATCGGTATCGACCGCCTGACGATGTTGATGACGGGTGAATCATTCATCCAGGAAGTGCTTTTCTTCCCGCAGATGCGTCCGGAGAAAGTTACCCCCAAAGACGCTCCCGCACGATACACAGAACTGGGTATACCCGAAGATTGGGTGGCTGTGATTCAGAAGGCCGGCTACAACCAGGTGAGCGACATGAAAGATGTGAATCCGCAAAAACTCCACATGGACATCTGCGGCATCAACAAGAAATATAAATTGGAATTGACAAACCCGACCGTAAACGAAGTTGCTGACTGGGTCGGAAGAATTAAGAATTAAAAATTAAAGAATTAAATAGGCAAAATTAAAGATAGGAGGAAGGTGAAGGCACTAACTTCACCCCCTTTTAATTTTTAGTTTTTAATTATTAATTTCGATATGAAACTACCCGGTAAGATAGCCATCATGGGCGGAGGAAGTTGGGCTACAGCCATTGCAAAAATGGTTCTGTCGCAAGCAGAGTCGATAAACTGGTATATGCGGCGAGACGACCGTATCGCCGACTTCAAACGACTTGGCCATAACCCTGCCTACCTGACGGGCGTCAAATTTGATACCAAGCGCATCAACTTCAACTCCAACATCAATGATGTCGTGAAAGAATCCGATACGCTCATCTTCGTTACACCTTCCCCTTATCTGAAGGCTCATCTGAAGAAGCTGAAGACCAAGATTAAGGATAAATTCATCATCACCGCCATCAAAGGCATCGTACCCGATGACAACATGATTGTATCGGAGTATTTCACTAAGGAATATGGCGTCCCGGCTGAGAATATCGCAGTATTGGCAGGTCCCTGCCATGCGGAAGAAGTGGCTCTGGAACGCCTTTCTTATTTGACCATTGCCTGTCCCGACACCGACAAGGCCTACACCATTGCCCGCAAACTGGCCAGTTCATTCATCAAGACATCCGTCAGCAACGATGTTGCCGGCATTGAATACAGTTCGGTACTGAAGAATGTATATGCCATTGCAGCCGGTATCTGCAGTGGCCTGAAATATGGAGACAACTTTCAGGCCGTACTCATGTCCAATGCCGTACAAGAAATGAACAGATTCCTGCAAACGGTACATCCGTTGAACAGAAACGTGAATGATTCCGTTTATTTAGGCGACCTGCTGGTGACGGGATATTCCAATTTCAGCCGTAACCGCACATTCGGTACGATGATTGGCAAGGGCTACTCCGTGAAAAGCGCACAGATTGAAATGGAAATGATTGCTGAGGGATATTACGGTACAAAATGCATCAAGGAAATCAACAAGCATTATCATGTCAACATGCCTATTGTAGATGCAGTATACAACATTCTGTATGAGCGTATCTCGCCGACAATTGAAATCAAGCTGCTTACCGACTCATTCCGGTAAGTGCGAAAAAAAAAATTAAACGAAATACTGAATTTAAAACCTAGAATATTATGATTAGTTTGAACATTGAAAAGACTCTTGGATTCATCTCCAAAGAAAATGTTTTCGCCTATGAAGCCCAAGTAAAGGCTGCACAGGAAGCATTAGAGAATGGTACCGGTAAGGGCAACGACTTCTTGGGCTGGCTGCACCTCCCCTCCTCCATTACTAAAGAGCACCTGGCCGACCTGAAGGCTACCGCACAAACATTGCGTGACAACTGCGAGGTAGTAGTAGTTGCCGGTATTGGCGGAAGTTACCTCGGTGCACGTGCGGTGATAGAGGCTTTGTCAAACAGCTTCACCTGGTTGCAAGACAAGAAAACGGCTCCGGTCATTCTGTATGCAGGACACAATATCGGTGAAGATTATCTATATGAACTTACCGAATACTTGAAAGACAAGAAATTCGGTGTTATCAATATCTCCAAATCCGGTACTACCACCGAAACAGCCCTAGCCTTCCGTCTGCTGAAAAAGCAATGCGAAGACCAACGCGGCAAGGAGATGGCAAAGAAGGTAATCGTTGCCATCACCGATGCCAAGAAAGGTGCTGCCCGCGTGACGGCAGACAACGAAGGCTACAAATCCTTCATCATCCCCGATAACGTAGGCGGACGTTTCTCCGTACTGACTCCGGTAGGCTTGTTGCCCATCGCAATAGCCGGTTTCGACATTGAGAAACTGGTTGCAGGTGCAGTCGGGATGGAAAAGACCTGCGGAAAAGATGTTCCGTTTGCAGAAAACCCCGCTGCCATCTATGCGGCCACGCGTAATGAACTATACAAGAATGGCAAGAAGATTGAAATCCTCGTCAACTACAACCCCAAACTGCACTACGTAAGCGAATGGTGGAAGCAGCTTTACGGTGAATCCGAAGGTAAGGAAAACAAGGGTATCTTCCCTGCTGCCGTAGACTTCTCTACCGACCTGCACTCCATGGGACAATGGATTCAGGAAGGCGAACGTACCATCTACGAAACTGTCATCTCCGTAGAGAAGACACAGCACTCCTTGCAGGTACCTTCGGATGAAGCGAATCTTGACGGACTGAACTTCCTGGCAGGCAAGCACGTGGACGAAGTGAACAAGATGGCCGAATTGGGAACACAGCTTGCCCACGTTGACGGCGGTGTGCCCAACATGCGCATCGTTATCCCTGCGCTGAATGAAGAAAGCATCGGAGGTCTGCTCTACTTCTTTGAAATAGCTTGCGGCATCAGCGGTTATATTCTGGGAGTCAATCCGTTCAACCAACCGGGTGTGGAAGCATACAAGAAGAATATGTTCGCACTGCTGAACAAGCCCGGCTACGAAGAAGAGTCCAAAGCTATCCAGGCAAGACTTTGATAAATCAAGAATAGAGAGTTGAGAATTAAGAAATGGCTTTGCAACAAGCGCAATGAAAAGCTGTTTCTCTATTCTCAACTCTCTATTTATTTACCCCGCATTTCTTAATTGTTAATTTTCAATCCTCAATCTACCAAGTGTTCGAAAACTCTATCGCCCGTTATCTGGAAAAGCACGGGCACTCCAACATCCAATTGAAAGCAGTTCTTTTTGACATGGACGGTGTACTGTTCAACTCCATGCCCTATCATGCCGACGCCTGGCATAAAGTAATGGAACGCCATGGCCTGCACTTGAGCCGTGAAGAGGCATACATGCACGAGGGACGTACCGGAGCCTCCACCATCAACATCGTTTATCAACGCCAGTATGGCAAGGATGCCACTCCCGAGATGATAGAAAGCATCTATGCGGAGAAAAGTGCCGAATTCAGTACCCACCCGGAACCGGAACGTATGCCGGGTGCTTGGGAAGTGCTGCAAAAGGTAAAAGCGGCAGGACTGATTCCGGTACTTGTCACCGGTTCGGGCCAGCACTCCCTGCTGAACCGTCTTGCCCACAACTTCCCCGGAATGTTTCAGCACAATCACATGGTGACCGCCTTTGATGTGAAATACGGGAAGCCTCATCCTGAGCCTTATCTGATGGGACTGGAAAAAGCCGGAGTACAAGCCAACGAAGCTATAGTTGTAGAAAATGCACCTATCGGAGTACAAGCCGGAACAGCTGCCGGCATATTCACTGTGGCGGTCAATACCGGTCCGCTGGACAAGCAGGTATTACTGGATGCCGGAGCAGATTTATTGTTTCCGTCCATGCAGGCGCTTTGTGACAACTGGGAAAGGTTGCAAACCGCATTAGATGCCAGCAATAGCCTCTACCATAAAAATTAATAAGGCTTTTCCCAATTCTTTCCAAATTCTCTTCCTATCTTTACAATGCAGAAAACAAATAAAGTATTTATTTTTAGTAGATGACAAAAATTAAATATATGCTGTTAAACATTTAATTTTCAAGT
>NZ_SRYZ01000130.1 GCF_004793475.1 Bacteroides muris (ex Afrizal et al. 2022)
ATTTAGTTGGTGCTTTCCAATCTTTCTTTTTCCTTTGTTTCCATAACTAAAATAAAATGCAATGAAAAACTTTACAGTAAAATTAGTAGGAACGATGGCTATTGTCTGTCTCCTTTCGTTTTTAGGCTATACCCGAATCAATCACTCAGAAAAGTTAGACGATTTGCTATTGGAAAACATCGAAGCGTTGGCTGCCGATGAAAGCGGAAATACAACTATCTGTGTAGGGAGTGGTTCAATTGTTTGCCCCATTACAAAAGGAGGAGTGGAACATGTGTATATTTGTTATTAGTCTGTCTCATTAGTTTGTCGCTGTTCTCCCTTTTCTCTTGTACGTTGAAACCTGTGGGAATCCTTGTCGTTTACGGAAATCCCCCAGGCTATCAAGTTGAAAAGGACAGCTGTGTGGCTGGACAGCGTCTTGTTCCGTAATCGAAATAGAAAATATAAAAAGGTGATGGAGAGGAGCGGACGGCTAGCGCTTTGTTGGCCCATTCGCACCGTCCGTTCCGTAACCCACCCGGAAAGGAGGTTTTGGCAAAGATAGTGATTTAGTTAGAATAAGCAATGCGTTTGCTGTTCCGTTGAAAGGATAGATACGGGGTAAATATTGTTTTAT
>NZ_SRYZ01000131.1 GCF_004793475.1 Bacteroides muris (ex Afrizal et al. 2022)
CTCGGAAGCATTCGGGTAACTGAAAATATACCTTGCTGTGTCTTTGAGGACACAAGAATCCTCCGTTTGTCGGATTGGGAAAACACCTTTCAAACTCCAAGTCGCTTCATCCGGGTATTCCTCACTGTTCGGGTACAAAGTTACACCTTAACACGGTATCGGACAGTGGTTTGAACCGGACAATGGCTACCTATCGACGCAATATGCAGCCACTTATCGAAATGCAGGTTCAATCATTTCCTTATTTAGTCAAACAATGATTCAAAAGATGAAAGTTCTGAGTACATGAGAATAGAGAAATTCAAATACTGATCAAAAGGATTTGTTGAATACCTGCCAAAACGAGTATTGAGGAAAATCAAACAATGGTTGTCTGACAATTTGATGATACATTGATTTAATGATTTCATGACGTAATGTTGTCACTCTCCAAACGACCAAAATTTTGTTTCACCACACAACTATATAGAGAACTATTAAATAAGCGGATTGTGAAATAGTCAGCCTTTCTGTTTGAACAGCATTCATGCGAAAAGAACCGTTTCTGTATGATACCCACGGACAATGATTACCGTATCGGTGCAACACGCTGCCACTTTCTGGAAATCCATTG
>NZ_SRYZ01000132.1 GCF_004793475.1 Bacteroides muris (ex Afrizal et al. 2022)
GGCGATATGGTTCTTCAGTATCTCCGCACTGACCACGCCTTGCGATTTCAATATCTCATTGTAGGCTTCCTCTGTTATCCGCAGGTATTCCCGTAAACGGCTGTTCTCCCTTGCGGACTTTATCTCGTTCTTCCTGCCGTTCCAGTCTTCCGGTCGGCAATAAATTCCCGTACTTATGACGGTCTGTTTTCCGTCAATGGTTATACGGCAGAGTACGGCAGTCGTTCCGTCAGCCTTTGTCTTGCTGCGGTTGATATAGGGTAACAATGAAAATGTGCTTCGCATATCGTTTTATGTATTAAAGTGTTAATTGAAAATCCTCGGTAGCTTTGATAAACTTATCCATGTCCTCGAAAAGTTTCTTCGGGCTGACACGGGCATAGACCTGAGTGGTGGAAATATCGGAATGCCCCAACATTCGGCTGATGGTTTCTATCGGCACACCCGCTTCGAGTGTTATCAGCGAAGCAAAACTATGGCGGGCCTGATGATAACACAAGTTATCCTTGATGCCTGCCAGTGCCGCTAACGCTTTCATGTGCCGTTTCATGTTCGGGTGGTGGATTATCGGGAAGAGCG
>NZ_SRYZ01000133.1 GCF_004793475.1 Bacteroides muris (ex Afrizal et al. 2022)
CGTGATTTCCCATGGTTTTACTGATGAGAAAGTGATTCAGGACTTTCCTCTTCGTGGCAAACCTGTTTATCTCCACGTAAGACGTCGTCGCTGGTATGACAAAGCTACCGGGGAAACGTTTTCTTATACCTACGATGATCTAACTGCCGAAGGAACGAAACTCACTCCTGAGTTCGTTGCTTTTTTAAAAGAAGAAGATTGAAACTACCCCGGCCAGCATAAGCTCCATAGCAGATGCTTATGGGGTAAACGGTAAACAGTTAACTTCCCAATACAAGGAGTTTATCAGCGCATACCGACAGTGGGACCAGCTAGGTCATGCCTCAGAATATGTCCTGTTCAAACAAAACATAGGTCCCGGCCTTTGTATTGACGAAACTTCTTTGAGCTGTGGAGAATTATACACAGTTGTCACTAACCGTGCTGGACGTGGTGGCAGAGGTACACTTGTGGCCATGATACGTGGCACGAAGTCTGAAGACGTCATAAAGGTGCTTGAAATGATTCATCTCTCCAGGCGCAAGACGGTCAAAGAGGTTACTTTGGATCTTT
>NZ_SRYZ01000134.1 GCF_004793475.1 Bacteroides muris (ex Afrizal et al. 2022)
CTTTGGTGCAAAGTTCACGCCAAAAATCCATATCAATCTTATCTATATATGGGTTGAAATTAGCCATTTTACATTTTAATCATCAGTATTATAACTATCTGCAAAGATACAGAATTTAATCCGACCAGCCTTCAATCTTGTTTAGAAATAAAGTCATTTGGAACGAATTTCACTCCAAATGACTTTTCAGGTCAATGAAAATTCTATATTTTCATTCCTTTCGTACGGTTTTCATCCTTGAATTGAAAACCCGGTCGCCCGATGATAATATGGTCAGCAATGAAATTGCCATACGGATATCGTTCATTCACCGGGCTGCGTATCTGCGGGCGCTTAGTGTGGTATGGAATTATTCCTTCTGTTGTTCCCACTTGACATACATCTCCCTTGAAAGTTCCACAATCTCCCGGCTCAACTTCACAAGGTCGATGGTATGTTTCTCCAGCTTGTAGAGCAACGCCATCGCCTTCTTCTCCGAAAAATGGATGCGCAATTCCTTCACGAC
>NZ_SRYZ01000135.1 GCF_004793475.1 Bacteroides muris (ex Afrizal et al. 2022)
AACCCATATATAGATAAGATTGATATGGATTTTTGGCGTGAACTTTGCACCAAAGAGGGTAAACTATGCCATTATAAAAAAGGGGAGTATTTTCTTCATCGTGGAGAAAGAACTAAATATTTCGGTTTCATTGAATTAGGATATTTCAAATATACTATAATTGATACAGATGGAAACGAGCATATCACAGGTTTGGCATTATGTAATACCTTAGCCGGAGATTTTTATAGTTCAATTCGAAATGAATTGTCTTTGGTTGATCTTAAAGCAATGACTGATTCAGATGTATGGGTTTGTAGTACCAACTTTCTTAGGCAAATACTAAAAGAAAATATAGAGTTACGCTGTTTTATAGCAGAAGAATTATTCCGCCAATCTCATGGTCGTTATCTCAACCTCTATCGACAATCACCCAAAGAACGATATTTGGAACTGATAGAACGCTGTCCTGATTTACTGCAAGATATAACACTCAAAGACTTGGCATCATATCTGCAAATCAC
>NZ_SRYZ01000136.1 GCF_004793475.1 Bacteroides muris (ex Afrizal et al. 2022)
ATGAGCGTGCTGATATTCGGGGAGAACGGCACGGGCAAGGAGCATATCGCCCACCATCTGCATGATAAAAGCAAACGTTTCGGCAAGCCATTCGTGGCTGTGGACTGCGGTTCACTCACCAAAGAGCTTGCGCCGTCTGCTTTCTTCGGACATGTCAAAGGCGCATTCACGGGTGCGGACAGTGCCAAGAAAGGCTATTTCCATGAGGCGGAAGGTGGTACGCTGTTTTTGGACGAAGTGGGTAATCTCGCACCGGAAACCCAACAGATGCTTCTGCGTGCCATACAGGAGCGGCGATACCGCCCCGTTGGTGACAGGACGGATAGAAGTTTCAATGTCCGTATTATCGCTGCTACCAACGAGAATCTGGAAAAGGCGGTCAATGAGAAGCGTTTTCGGCAGGATCTATTATACCGCCTGCATGACTTCGAGATAACCGTCCCGCCGTTGCGCGACTGTCAGGAGGACGTCATGCCGCTGGCTGAGTTCTTCCGTG
>NZ_SRYZ01000137.1 GCF_004793475.1 Bacteroides muris (ex Afrizal et al. 2022)
CTCGCAATACACGATGTTGTCCTCCACCACGATGATTTTTGTCTTATCCATTGTTGTATTTCTTCCTTTCTTCTTTTGCCAGACGGATTATCTCCGAACCCTTATCCAGCACGGCTCTTACGGCATTGCCTATTGCTTTGTCGTCAGGTGTGCCATTGTGATGAATCAGTTTATAAAGTTCCCTCAATGGTCTGTCGGCACGGAGTATCTCCCAAGAGCTACGCAGGTGGTGTGTTAGAGTGTCCAGTTCCGGAAGGTCTTTCTGTTGTTGGTCATACCTGAGCGACTGCATTTCCTTTTCGGTTTCCGTTATCAATTTCTCCAGCATGACGGCTTCATTGCCGTATGACAGCAGAGAGGTGAAATCCGGCTTTTCATTCTGTTTGCCTTTTATGGCGCACTTGTCAGAAATCTCCATCAGTTCCGATATGGAGAACGGCTTGAGCAGGCAACCGGAGAAACCACGTTCCATAAGTTCCTCTTTGCCGCAACTGC
>NZ_SRYZ01000138.1 GCF_004793475.1 Bacteroides muris (ex Afrizal et al. 2022)
TACACTTTCCCGATAAACCAGACTCATGCTATTGGTGTGAATCTCACATTCTAAATATTTATATTAAATTTGTGTAAGAAAATAAAAGTAGTCTTTCTGGAAATGACGTGAGATAGCAAAAGCGGATTAAACTAATATTGATATTAGTGTATGAATAGAAAAAAATGTGTATTTTTTAATTCTTTTTTCTTTTGCTTCTACGTTTTTTATTGAAACGAAAGACAATAGGACTACTCGTTTTGTTTTTGCTCATCTGATTGGTTTAAGCTAATTGATTTTTTCTATATTTTATTTCAAAAGTAAGAGCCTGTTTAAAAATGCCTGAAATCTTTTTCTAAAGAGGTTTCCGTATCCGCCAGATTATTTCTTTCTTTGAAGCGACCAAACTTTAAAAAAGATGTATCAGACAGATTTAACGGAAACCGAGTGGCAATATATAACAAAAGTATTGAACCTGCAAGAAAGAAAGCGAAAATATGATT
>NZ_SRYZ01000139.1 GCF_004793475.1 Bacteroides muris (ex Afrizal et al. 2022)
ATTTCATAACCATCAACCGTTTCCGTAACCGTGTAAAGGAGGAGATAAACAACGTTTTCACGCAGTTGGTTCTTGTCCTTGCCGATAAGGGTTTCATCAGTCTTGACGTGGAGTATATCGACGGCACCAAGATTGAGTCCAAGGCCAACAAATATACTTTTGTCTGGCGCAAGACAGTCGAAAAGAACCGTACAAGGTTGCTGAATAAGGTTCGCATCCTTCTAGAGCAGGTGGATGAAGCCATTGTACAGGAGAACTCTGTAAAAGACACCTCCGTTGAGTTGACTCCCTCCATGCTCTCTAATATAGTGGATGAACTCAAAGAAGTGCTGGAACACCAGCCTGTAACACAGGACAAGGAACAAAAGAAAGCTCTGCGTGAAAAGAAGAAACAGGTCAGGGAACTTGAAGGGTATCGTGACAAGCTGATGGAATACGACAATCACCTTGAAGTCCTTGGAGAACGTAATTCCT
>NZ_SRYZ01000013.1 GCF_004793475.1 Bacteroides muris (ex Afrizal et al. 2022)
ACTGAATATTAACTTTAGCCATTATGCTGCTTAATTTTGATTAGTTACTTATTATAAAAAATATATGAATAACAGACTCTCATTTTTATTTCTGTTTCTTTTTGCCGCAACCATGGCGGCAGGACAGACTCTGACAGGCAAAGTGACGGACCGGCAAGGAAGTCCGGTGGAATTTGCCAACATCGTATTGTTTTCGTTGCCCGACTCGGCCTTCGTGACGGGTGCGGTGAGTGGTGCGGATGGTAATTTCCGTCTGTCGGTGCAAGAACATAAAGGCTTGTTGAAAGTGTCGAGCGTAGGTTATGCCACTTTGTATCGGGGGTGCAAGGCTGGAGATACCTTGGACTTGATACTGGAAGCCGACACCCGGCTACTGGATGAGGTTGTAGTGAAGGCCATCTGCCCAAGACGAGCCTGAAGGGTGACGCTATGGTGACACAGGTGCAGAACAGCAGCTTGGCAAGTGCCGGTACAGCGAACGACGTTCTGCGCAAGACACCCGGCGTGGTGGACGATGGCGATGGACTGAAAGTGTTGGGCAGGGGAACTCCGGAGGTTTATATCAATGGGCGGAAGGTGCGCGATGCCTCGGAACTGGATCAATTGGCCAGCGGGAACATCCGGAACGTAGAAGTGGTGACGAATCCCGGTGGACGTTATGATGCATCGGTGAAGGCGGTGATACGCATCCAGACCAAGAAGGCGCAGGGTGAGGGTTTTGGTTTTAACAGCCGTACCAAAGCCGAATATACCAAGAAGGCGGGATGGCTGGAGCAATTCAACTTCAATTACCGTAAGGGGAAGTTCGACCTCTTCGGACTGTTGTTCTATTCAGACAGTTATTATTGGAAGGCTCATCAGGCGGTTCAGGACACTTATTTGGACAAACATTGGACTCAGGAGAGCCGGACGGATGCCAACAGTCGGACACATTCGTTGACGGGTAGTCTTGGAATGAATTATGTGCTGGATGACAATCATTCGCTGGGTGTGACCTATCGGACTACGAAGCGTCCCTATGCCAGAGATTATATGACAGTGGGTACGGATGTTGTCCGGGATGATATGCCTTATGAGTCGTCTGTGAACGATTCTCGGGGGAGCTCGGAGAATATGCGTCATGCACTCGATTTTTATTATAGGGGAAAAGTTGGTGGTTGGAGTGTCGATTTTGACGGAAATGCCATTTGGCAGTCGGCAGAGGCTGAAACCAAGGTTGAAGAACAGACTGCGGATGCTGCCAAAGAGGTGTCCCGACGCACTGTGACTACTGCCAGTGATACGGATTATCGGTTTTATGCTGCCAAGATGACGTGGACTCGCCCTGTGTGGGGAGGAAGTTTGGTATTGGGAGCGGAAGACGGTCATATAAACCGGACTATGGACTACCGGAATAATGAAGGTATCCTTGAAGATAATCTGGATAAAATCAGGGTGAACAATGCTTCGGCTTTTGCGGAGTTTAGCCGACAGTTGGGAAAAGTCAATGCACAGGTGGGGATACGCTACGAGTATGATGACTTTAATTATTACGTCAATCGAGAACGGAGATCCGACCAAAGCAAGGTGTACCACAATTTGTTTCCTTCGGCCACGCTGCTTCTTCCGGTCGGAAGTACGCGGTTTATGTTGCAATACCGGTCGGAAATTCGTCGGTCTTTTTATTCACAGCTGAGCAGTCAGGTGTCTTATATCAATCAATATACTTACGAGGGAGGCAACCCATTGCTTCGCCCCGTGTTGACCCATTCGGTCGGTTTGGGCGTATCCTGGCGTTGGCTGACGGGACAATTAGGCTATCAGCATGTGAAAGATGATATTTTCAATACGAGTGAACCCTACTCGGACGATGAACCTATTATCGCTTTGGTGAGCCAGAAGAATGCACAGGCATACGATATGTTGTTTGCTTCTGCAACGGCTTCTCCTTCTATCGGTATCTGGTCGCCTGCGTGGACGGTCAGTATCAACAAGCAATGGATGGAGTTGGAAGCTCCAGGAGGAACTGTCCGGCTGGACAATCCGCTGGTGATGCTGAATTGGGAGAACAGTCTGAATTTGCCCGGTGACTTTCAGTTGAGTGTGGGTGTACGATGGATGAGTACCGGAGAAATGCAGAACACCCGTTTGATGGACGACACCTGGATGATGAATGCCAGTTTATACAAGGCAATTCTGAAAGGTCGGTTGAGTTTCCTGCTGCAGGCTGATGATATTTTTGATACGCAAAAGCAGAACGGGATGCTATATTCCGGCAAAGTGCGTACCATTCGGATGTTCAACGCCCCCAACAGCCGATGTGTCAGTTTAACAGTCCGTTATAAGCTAAATGCTGCAAAGATCAAATACAAGGGCACGGGTGCGGGTGATTCGCAGAAGAGCCGTATGTGACCGACTTTGTCTTCTGAACGACAGGTTTCTTTGTATATCTTTATTCCAGTTTGTTTGGCACTGGGGAAGGGCAGGATTCCCCGGTGCCAAACAAATACTGCTGTTCTGCATACCGTAGATGGAATCATTAAAAACTACCGGTCTCACTTAGAGGTTCACTGCCTGCCTCATCCTTTTTTCTGCTTTTTCTTTGTAAATGTGTCAACTATCTCTTATTTTTGTGTACAAATAGAAACTCAATAAAACTTCACAGCCATATCCGAAGAAATGCAAGACAAGTACATTCGTTTCGACTGGGCCATCAAGCGCCTGCTCCGTCAGAAAGCCAATTTCGATGTATTGGAAGGATTCCTCACCGTCTTCCTTGGCGAGAAAGTGACCGTCGACGAGATACTGGAGAGCGAGGGTAACCAGCAGGCTGCCGATGACAAGTTCAACCGGGTAGACATCAAAGCCAAGAACAGCAAGGGTGAAATCATCATCATCGAGATTCAGAACACCCGCGAATTATACTACCTGGAGCGCATTCTTTATGGCGTGGTGAAGGCCATCACCGAGCACATCTCCTTGGGAGAACGTTATTATCAGGTGAAGAAAATCTACTCCATCAGCATCCTCTACTTCGACATCGGTCAGGGTGACGACTATCTGTATCACGGTCAGAACACCTTTATCGGTGTGCACACCAAAGACCGGTTGCGCATCAGCACTAAGGAGAAAGATGCCATTGTCACCCGTATGCCGTCCGAGATATTTCCCGAGTATATCCTTATCCGTGTCAACCAGTTCAACGAAGTAGCCACCACCCCGCTGGAAGAGTGGATGGAGTATCTTAAAAACGGAATCATCCGTTCCGACACGAATGCTCCCGGCTTGGGGGAAGCTCGCGAAAAGCTGAAATATTACTCCATGTCCGCACAAGACCGTAATGCCTACGACGAACATCTTAGTGCCATCATGATACAAAACGATGTGCTCGATTCTGCCAAGTTGGAAGGATTGATGGAAGGCAGAGCGGAAGGTCGTGCTGAGGGTCGCGCGGAGGGGCGTGCAGAGGGTATCGTCGAGGGTCGCGCGGAAGGCCTTGCTGAGGGTCGTGCTGAAGGTATCGCCGAAGGCTTCCGGAAACGCAGTCTGGAAATAGCCCGCAACCTCAAAGCCATGGGGCTGGCTCCGGAAGCCATCATCCAAGCTACCAAGCTGACTACCGAAGAGATTGCCCGGTTGTGATGTTTTTTTGCGAAGCGGTAAATGCGGGTGTCTTGCCGGATATTGGCAGGATGTCATGAGGAGAACTTTTCAAAACGGAGTTCGTTCCGCTTCGTGATTTGGAAGATAAACGCTATATTTGCGAAAATTAATTCTTGATATTATGAATACAATCCTACAATTAGCTCCACAGAATGTATGGAAGCACTTTTATTCACTGACTCGGATTCCTCGTCCGTCAGGGTATATGGAAAAAATTACCGAATTTCTTATTGACTTTGGAAAAGGGTTGGGTCTGGAATCATTTGTCGACGAAGCCGGCAATGTAATTATCCGTAAGCCTGCCACTCCGGGCATGGAGAACCGCAAAGGAGTTATTTTGCAGGCACACATGGACATGGTGCCTCAGAAAAACAACGATACCATACACAACTTTACCGAAGACCCCATCGAAACCTATATTGACGGCGATTGGGTGAAAGCCAAAGGAACCACGCTGGGAGCGGACAATGGCTTGGGAGTGGCTGCCATCATGGCGGTGCTCGAAGACGGTAATTTGAAGCATGGCCCGCTGGAAGCTTTGATTACCAAAGATGAAGAAACGGGAATGTATGGCGCGTTCGGCCTGAAACCCGGAACTATGCAAGGGCAGATTCTGCTGAACCTTGATTCTGAGGACGAGGGCGAACTCTATATCGGTTGTGCCGGTGGTATTGACATCACGGCTACGCTGGAATACAAGGAAGAAACTCCTGCTGCCGACCTGACGGCACGCAAGATTACGCTAAAAGGATTGCGCGGCGGTCACTCAGGACTGGAAATAAACCAAGGACGCGGCAATGCCAATAAGCTGCTGGCGCGTATCGTTCACGACCTGCTGATTGAGTTCGACTCGCAGTTGGCTAATTTCGAGGGTGGAAATATGCGTAATGCTATCCCTCGTGAAGCACATGCCGTATTGGTGTTCAACCCCGAAGACACAGAGGGGCTGGAAGAGTATATCAAGGAATACGAGGCGCAGCTCAACGAAGAATATGCTTCCATCGAAAGTGGCATTCTGTTGCAGATAGAGGAGGTGGAACTTCCTGCCGCCATTGTGCCGGAAGAGATTCAGGACAACATGATTAATGTCTTGATGGCTTGTCAGAACGGTGTGATGCGCATGATACCTACCGTGCCCGATACGGTGGAGACTTCATCCAACTTGGCCATTGTGACCATTGACGGCGGTAAGGTGGCCATCAAGATTCTGGCTCGCAGCTCTTGCGACACGATGAAGGATTTTCTGGCCGACAGCTTGACATCTTGTTTCGCCATGGCAGGTATGAAGGTGGAGTTGAGCGGCAGCTATTCAGGTTGGCAGCCCAATGTGGATTCTCCCATCCTGCATGCCATGAAGGTGTCCTATAAGCAGCAATTTGGTGTGGAACCCGCGGTGAAGGTGATTCATGCTGGTTTGGAATGTGGCATCATCGGTGCTGCTTGTCCGGGACTTGATATGATTTCTTTCGGTCCTACTTTGCGTTCTCCTCATTCACCGGATGAGCGTGCGTTGATTCCTACTGTTGCCAAGTTCTATGATTTCTTGGTGGCTACGCTGGAACAGACTCCTGAAAAGTAGAGAATGCTTTATATAATGAATAAGGGCAGGGTGTTTTATAAGCATCCTGCCTTTTTTGTCTGCGATGGTTTGTCTCCTTGCTCCCTGAAAATTGACTTAAATCAATAAATGTGTTATGAAACATGTTTTTCTCTAATTTATTACTTGCCGTCTTGAACAAAGGTCTTATTTTTGTGTTGTAAAACATGAAAACAATAGAAAACTAGTAGATTTTTTAAGGATAACAAGATTGATTTTAGGAGGATAACAAAATGAAAATGTTAAAGAGTTTTTTTAAGCATGTCGGTGAGGCCGATAAGAACATTTGGGGTTACGTAATGCTTTAAGTATTTTCCCCTTTTGAAGTATTGAATTTTAGTTTTGAGGTATTGGTTTAATTTTTTAAGATTATGAAAAAGAAGATTGCAAATTCATTTAAGCACATTCTTGCCGTAGCTGGTAAGAATTGGATGGAGGCAATGAGGTATTATAGCCTTCAGATGTGAGTACACTAACATTCAAGTATAGAACAAGGGATATGTTTTCGAAACATATCCCTTGTTTTTTGTAGGAGCAGAATAAGATTTTTTATATCCGAAAGTACATTTTTTTGAACTTTATTCACTTCCTTTGTTATTAATACAAAGACTAACAAACGAATAATTATGAGAGTAATTCAAAGAACTTGTAGCATATTGTTGCTGCTGGTTACATTGGGCGCTTCGGCATCGTATGCGCAGACGTATGATAAGTGGTGGAAGCAGGTGGAGCAGGCTCAAAAGAAAAGCCTGCCTCAAACAGTGATAAAACTGGCTGATGAAATCTATCGGAAAGGCAGGCAGGAGCAGAATGCTCCGCAAATGTTGAAAGCCTACATTTGCAGGGAGACTTATCAAAAGGGGGTGACTCCGGACAGCCTTTACTCCAGTCTGAAATATATGGAATCTTGGGCGCAATCGGAGAGGAATCCGGTGAACAAGGCTATTCTGCACTCTTTGTTGGCATATGAATATGCTGGTTTGATGCGGAAGAATCGCCGTGTCTTGCTGTCGCGTACTCTGCTGGATGTTGACGAGGTTCCGGAAGATATCCGTGAGTGGAGTATCAGTCAGTTTGTAGACAAGATAGATAGGTATAACTGTGCATCCTTGCAGGACTCCATCCGCTTGCTCGATACATCTGCGGAAAAATATGTACCTTTTGTGGTGTTGGAAGACGGCAGCCGGTTCTATGGGCACGATATGTACCATTTATTGGTGAGCCGTGCCGTGGATGCTTATCGGCAACTGGATGGTTTCAATGTGGATTCTTTGGTACAGATCCGTATCGAAAGAATCTATCAGGGTATGATGAATGCTTATCGCCACCGTGCCGGTTCAGAAGATGCCCTGTTGCTCTGTTCTCTTGATTATTGGAGCTGGAAGCTGGCCGGTGGTATCAGTCGGCAGCCTTATTCCACTTTCCAAATGCGTCAGGAAAAGGCTGAGCGGGAGTATCTTGAGGTGTTGGATAAATTGATAAAGGAATACGGCTCACGAGAAGTTTGTGCCGAGGTTTACATTCATAAAGCCAACTACCTACGCCGTTTGGAACCGAAACGCGCTGATGAGGCTCTAAAAGTCTGTGAAGAAGGCTTGAAGCGCTATCCTGCCTATAAGCGTATCAATGAGTTGAAGAATATCCGTGAACAGATTTTACAGCCTGAACTCATTCTAAGTATGAATGAAAGCGGTTATCCCGGTGATTCGGTGGATATGAGGCTGCATTATCGGAATGTCGGGGGCTTCACTCTCAACCTATATGCCACAACTTTAGGTGAGGTACCTTGGATGAACCATGGTATAAATAAAGATACTTATAGAAAGTATGCCCGGAAGCTTTCTTCCACGCATTTTGGCTTAAAGCCGTTGCCAGGCAAGGATAAATTGCCTGAAGATGTTCCTTATCTTGCCTCGGACACTGTGTGCAAGTTCATGATGCCTCAGGAAACAGGAGTCTATATTCTTCAAATAGTACCCGATACAGAAACAGCCCGTACGGATGATAAGTTTTTGGTATCTACCCGCTTCAAGGTGCTGACATTGGATTTGGGTGACGGCCGTATGGAAGTGGTTACATTGGATGCCTGTAGCGGACAGCCGGTTGCTGATGCTAAGGTAAGTTTCTATTCTTCATACGATGAGAAGAACAGAAAAGTGATGGCAGAGGTATTGACTGATACTGGGGGGAGAGCTGTGTTGCCTTGGCAGGACGGAATCCGAAGCTATGTGGCGCGTAAAGGCGGAGATACAGCCATGAAGCCGCAGAACATTTATATGAATCATCCTTATTACGGTATTCAGGATGCTGATTGGAGGCAGATGACATTGCTGACAGACCGTTCGCTTTATCGCCCCGGGCAGACTGTTCATGTAAAAGGAATAGCCTACAAACAGAACAGTGATAGTGCCCATATACTGCAAGGGGTGGATTATGAGCTTGTCTTGTTGGATGTCAACCGCAAGGAACTTGCCACCAGGAAAGTGAGGACCAATGATTTCGGCTCTTTTGCTACGGAGTTTGTACTTCCGACTGCTTGCCTGAATGGCATGTTCAGCATACGGACCAAAGAACCTCAGTCTACCGTTGCTTTTAGGGTAGAGGAGTACAAGCGACCTATGTTCGAGATTGCTTTCACTCCGGTTTCGGAAGCATATCGGCTGGGCGACAAGGTGGTGCTGAAAGGAAATGTCAAGGCTTTCAATGGCATGATGGTGCAGGAAGTGCCATTGGCATATACGGTGACCCGCCGGAATCCGAGACCCGGTTATTGGAGCAATGCTGATAAACCGTTACTGTCTGACACCATACAGTTGGATGTCAACGGGGATTTTTCCATACCCTTGACTTTGGATGTTCCGGCCGGTGATACAAACAGTTACGGGGGCGTGTACACCTATCATGTGGAGGCTGTGGTAACGGATGAGGCCGGTGAGACGCAAACTGCTTCGTATAACTTGTTGGCAGGTCCTAAGGCATATTCCTTTGATGTCCGCCTGCCCCGATATGTCTGCAAGGAAGATAGCATGTTCTTCACTTTTGGGGTGAATAATATGATGGATGTTTCTCAAGACATTGAAGGCCACTATCGGCTTTATTCATTTGTAGAGCAAGATAGGGTGAAGAATGATAGAAAGATGGGAGTTGATTCGAAACAACCTGTATTGGAAGGTGTTTTCACGCCCGGTCGACTTCAGGATTTCTCTGCTTGGGGTAAACTGCCTTCAGGCAGTTATCGTCTGGAGCTTTCCGTGCGTGACAGCTTAAGCCGTGAAGAAAACAATGGAGATTATGGCGGTGATGCTTTCATGCTCTTTTCAAAGAGTGACAAACGTCCGGCTACGTTTACCGATTTCTTCTATTATAAAGAAAATGAACAATTTGACGAACAGCATCCTGCCGCTTTCCTTTTGGGAACTTCTTATCGGGACGCATACGTGCTGATGGATGTATTTTGTGATAGAAAACGCGTTGAAAGCCGTGTGTTGCGGTTGGATGATACCATTATCCGTATGGAATTCCCTTATAAGGAAGCATATGGCAAGGGAGTCGTCATTCTTTTCAGTTTTGTGAAAGATGGTGAGATGTACAGTCATCAGGTTGAATTGAAGAAGCGGCAGCCGGAACGTGCTCTTGACATGAAATGGGAAGTGTTCCGTGACCGTTTGCGTCCCGGACAGGAGGAAGAATGGAAGCTCGTCATAAAGACGCCTCAAGGCATGCCTGCTGCGGCTGAGATGTTGGCTACGATGTACGACGCTTCACTGGATAAGATTTATAAGAGTGACCAGATACTACGGGTCTTCTATCCGGATAATCTGTATGGAGCATTCCGTGGTGCGAGCCGTTATAATAGCAATCGCTTCTCCATTTATTTCCCGTTGAAGGCTTGGAGGGTTCCGGTGTGGTCGTTCGACCGCTTCTGTTCTCCTTATATGGATGGAAGGATGCAGATAGTGATGGTAGAAGAAACTGCGCTTTTGGAAGAAGTAAGCGTTGTAGGATATGGGACTACCCGGAATAGCTCATTGACCGGTAATTTTAGAATACAAGGTGCCAACCAACCGATGCTTGCTGCCAAAAAAGAATCCGGGAATGCTGTTGAGGTGAAATATGCTCCTGCGCAAGTAGCGGAAGACGCAGTGGAAGATGTTGTTTTTGAATCGGAAACGATACCGGTTGGCGAGGCCTTGCAACCTATTGAGGGGCTTCGCGTCAACTTTGCCGAAACAGCCTTTTTTTATCCTCAACTCCGTACCAACGAACAAGGGGAGCTTGCGTTTTCCTTTACGATGCCGCAGAGCCTGACTCGTTGGAATTTCCGTGGCTACTCGCATACCAAGGATATGCTAACCGGGATGTTGGATGCTTCCGTTGTAACTGCCAAGGAGTTTATGCTGACTGCGAATATGCCTCGGTTTGTCCGCGTTGGAGATAAAACGCAGATAGTAGGAACAATAGCCAATCTGACGGGTAAAGCGATGAAAGGAACGGCAGTATTGACGTTGTTCGACCCTATGACGGAGAAAGTTATTGCTACCCAGCACCGGAAATTCTCGGTAGAAGCGGGAAGAAATACTGCCGTCAACTTCCATTTTGAAGTGTCCGACCGCTATGACTTGCTTGGTGTTCGTATGGTTGCCGATGGAGGTACGTTCAGCGATGGAGAGCAGCATCTGTTGCCCGTATTAAGCAATAAGGAGTATATTACGGAAACGCTTGCTATGCCTATCCGCGGCGAGGAGACCCGTACGTTCTCATTAGACAGTCTTTTCAATCGTAATAGCCGTACAGCAACAGACCGTCGTCTGACTGTGGAATTCACCGGGAATCCGGCTTGGTATGCCGTGCAGGCTTTGCCGGCATTGAGCCTGCCTGGCAATGATAATGCCATTTCTTGGGCTACCGCTTGGTATGCCAATAGTCTGGCGGGCTTCATTGCCAACAGCCAGCCACGGATTAAGACTGTATTTGACAGTTGGCAGACTGTCGGTGGCACGAAAGAAACCTTCCTCAGCCGGTTGGAGAAGAATCAGGGTGTGAAGAATATCCTGCTCAGCGAGTCTCCGTGGGTATTGGAAGCTACTACTGAGGCTGAACAGCAGGCACGTATTGCCATGCTGTTCGATATCAACCAACTGAATAACCGCAATCTTTCCGCTTTTACCAAATTGAAAGAATTGCAGGGTGAAGACGGTGGATGGAGCTGGTATAAAGGAATGTCCGGCAGTCGCTATATAACCGGCTATATTACAGGATTGCTTGTTCGTCTTCCTTTGCTGACGAAGAATGAACTGCCTGAAGAAGTTGCCGCCATGCGGCAGAAAGCTTTCGGCTATTTGAACCGGCAGGCTTTGGAAGAGTATCGCAATATTCGTAAAGCCGAAAAAAATGGCGCCAGAATTACTGCCAATTCCGAATCGGCAATGACATATCTGTATCTGATAGCCCTTAGCGGCGAACAAGTGCCGGTAGACAATCAAGCGGCTTACCGCTATTTCCTATCAAAAGTAGGTGCCAATCTTAAAGATGGAACAATGAGTAGCAAGGCACAGTCTGCCATCATTCTGAAAGCTGCAGGGCGTACAGCCGAGGCGAATGAATTCATTGCTTCCCTCAAGGAACATCTGGTACAAACGGATGAAATGGGCGCATACTTTGCTTTCCATGCAAATCCATACAACTGGGGTATGCTTCCCATCCCTGCCCACGTGGAAGTAATGGAAGCTTTGCGCATGGCAGGTGGCAACGATGCTTTGGTGGAGGAAATGAAGCTCTGGCTGCTGAAACAGAAGCAGACTGCCGGCTGGAATTCTCCGGTTGCAACGGCTGATGCTGTTTATGCATTGCTTTGTCAGGGCACTAATCTGCTGGAAAGCCGGGGAGACGTACGTATTACGTTAGGTGATAAAGTTGTGGAAACATTGTCGCCTGCAAAGACGGCAATCCCGGGACTGGGTTATGTCAAGGAAACCTTCGCCCAAGGAAGTCCGGAGCTGAAAGCTAAAACCGTCACAGTAGAGAAACGGGATGCAGGCATTGCCTGGGGAGCTGTTTATGCTCAGTATCTGTCACCCATATCCGATGTAAAGCAGCAGGGCTGTGAATTGAATGTAGAGAAGAAACTTTATGTGGAACGTATATCGGCCGGAGGCAGCAAGTCCTTGCAGCCGGTTGCAGAAGGAACCCGGTTGTCTGTCGGTGATAAGGTGGTGGCCCGTTTGACTATTCGCTTAGACCGTGCTATGGATTTTGTTCAGTTGAAAGACCAGCGGGGTGCCTGCTTTGAACCTATAGGTTCGCTTTCCGGTTATTGTTGGAGTAATGGCCTCGGTTATTATGCAGAAGTGGAAGATGCCGCAACCAATTTCTTCTTCGACCATTTGGGCAAAGGCGTTTATGTCTTGGAGCACAGTTATCGCATATCCCGTGGCGGAACATACGAAACGGGGCTGGCCACTATACAGTGTGCATATGCTCCGGAGTATGCCTCGCATTCGGCGGGAGGTGATATCGTGGTCAATCAGTGTGATTAGTGTTAAGGTGTAAATATGTCTTCACACAACTTCCCTTTCGGCCTTACCCTTCTCTCTCCCGGTCTCTTCTGTGCAGGGCATTTTTCTCACACCGGGGGAGCGAGGGGCTCGATACCGGAAAAAATGAAACTTTTTCATCATTATCTGATTTGTTGATAAAGATGACTGCGTGGCGCAATTTCAGTAAATTGCGCCACGCTATTTTAGGTACTCTCGCTAAAAACACCTATTTTTGTCCGACTAATATTGAGAAACTGTTTTGTTTTTCTTTTTTCATGTTTCCTCAGAAGGAAGCTGAAATAAAATCAAAACAGTTTCTCAATGAGAGCAGCAGAATTAGGAAACCTTGATATTAAGAAAAATAGATGAAGCGGATATTGATAACTTTATATGTGCTTGTAAGTGTGGTATTGGCTGCCGTAGCACAAGCGCGTTTTACTTCGAATACAGAGATGCACGACTTCGGCCAGATAGAATGGAAGCATCCCGTGACTGTGCAATATACCATCACCAATACGGGTGACCAGCCTTTGGTGCTTACAGAAGTAGAGCCGGATTGCGCCTGCTCCGTGGTACAGTGGACAAAAACGCCCATTGCACCGGGAGCAAAAGGAATGGTGAATGTGACTTTCGATGCCGAAGCATTGGGACATTTCCAGAAATCCGTGGCCATTTACAGCAATGCGCAGCCCAATCTGGTCTATTTGAAATTCAATGGAGAGGTTGTTCGGGAAATCAAGGATTTCACCAAGACACATCCTTTTCTTATCGGTCAGATACGTATTGACAAGAACAGTCTCGACTTCCCAGATATTCAGCATGGTGAGCAGCAGGTGATTCATATCGGCGTGGTCAATCTTTCCGACCGTCCTTATGAACCGGTACTGATGCATCTGCCCCCTTATTTGCAGACTAAAGTAGAGCCCAATGTCTTGCAAAAGGGAGAAAGAGGAGTGATTACACTTAAATTGAATTCGGAAAGACTGACTGACCTTGGACTGACTCAAGCGTCGGTTTATCTTTCTCGCTTTTCCGGTGACAAGGTGGGCGATGAAAACGAGATTCCCGTTTCTGCCATTCTTCTGCCGGATTTCTCCGGAATGACGGAAGTGGAGAAGGCAAATGCTCCTGCCATCAGCCTTTCTGCCAAAGAGGTTGATATGAGTGCGATATTGGCCAAGAAGTCAAAAGCACATCAAGATATCACCATTACCAATACCGGGCGTTCTCCTTTACAGATAAACAAGCTTCAGGTATTCCACTCGGCAGTGGGAGTTAACCTCAAGAAGAGTGTATTGCAACCCGGCGAAAGCACCCGCCTGCGGGTAACGGTAATGAAAAAGAATATAGGTAAGAAGCGTCGTCATCTGCGCCTGCTGATGATTACCAATGACCCTATGCAGCCGAAAGTTGAAATCAATATAAAGTAATGTGCTAATGTGGGAAATGTGCTAATGGAGATAGTCGCAATTATCCTAAAAGCCTATTAACGCATTTATCACATTGGCACATGGCCTGCATTAGCATATTAGCACATTAACCATATTAGCGCATTAAATTATGGAACATCCCGAAAATAATGAAGCATATAAAGGCTTGGTTGTCAATGCAGGCATTGAGCAGCCTTCATCGGTCAATCCTTACTTGAAGAACCGTCCCAGACGGAAGAAGCGTGAACTGTCCGTATCAGACTATGTGGAGGGTATAGTGAAAGGTGATGTTACGGTACTCAGCCAGGCTGTGACGCTGGTGGAGAGTGTGAAACCGGAGCACCAGGCTTTGGCGCAGGAGGTGATAGAGAAGTGTTTGCCCTATTCGGGCAGCTCTGTCCGTGTGGGTATCAGCGGTGTGCCCGGTGCTGGTAAGAGTACCTCTATTGATGTATTTGGCTTGCATGTACTGGAGGAACACGGTGGCAAATTGGCCGTTCTTGCCATTGACCCGAGCAGCGAACGCAGCAAAGGCAGTATTCTCGGTGATAAGACGCGTATGGAGAAACTCTCCGTCCATCCCAAGTCCTTTATACGTCCCAGTCCCTCTGCCGGTTCGCTGGGTGGTGTGGCACGCAAGACGCGTGAAACGATTGTGCTTTGTGAGGCTGCCGGTTTCGACAAGATATTTGTAGAGACGGTAGGGGTGGGGCAGAGCGAGACTGCCGTACATTCCATGGTAGACTTCTTCCTGCTGATACAGCTGGCGGGTACGGGTGATGAGTTGCAAGGCATCAAGCGAGGCATCATGGAAATGGCCGATGGTATTGTCATTAATAAGGCTGATGGCGACAATCTGGAGCGGGCCAGGCTGGCAGCAACGCAGTTCCGTAACGCACTGCACCTCTTCCCGGCTCCGGAGAGCGGTTGGACTCCTCAAGTGCTGACTTATTCCGGGTTCTATAATCTTGGTGTGAAAGAAGTGTGGGATATGGTCTACAAATACATTGACTTTGTGAAAGAGAACGGCTACTTTGAATACCGCCGCAACGAACAAAGCAAATACTGGATGTATGAGACTATCAACGAACAGCTGCGCGACAGCTTCTATCATAATCCGCAGATTGAAGCGATGCTGACTGGCGAGGAAACCCAAGTGCTGCAAGGCAACTTGACTTCTTTTGTAGCTGCCAAGAACTTGCTGGACACTTATTTTGCAGAACTGAAGAAATAAGGGCATTATCCCTTTCCCTATATCGATGACTAAGGAAAACAACATGGAAGTGGCGCGGCGGTTTACCCACCGCCTTCATGAACTCCCTTCCGAGGAGCTGGAGCTCATTGCCGGTTTGTTTGTACGCCGTGAGGTGCACAAAGGAGAGCTGTTGATTAGTGAGAAAGATATAGCCAGGGATATTGTTTTCGTAGAGAAAGGACTGCTTCGCCAGTTCTATTTCAAAGAAGGCCGGGACATTACCGAGAACTTTGCCTGCGACGGTGACGGCGCTATGTGCATCGTCAGCCTTTTCACCGGACGCCGTAATTGCCTTCAGCTGGAATCTCTGGAGGAAGGCGTCATCTGGAGCATTTCGTATGCAGGGCTGGTCGAACTCTCTGAGCGCTATCTGCATATAGCCCGTCTGCTTCGTCATTTGCTGGAGGGGTCTTTAATGCTTTCCCAATATAAAGCTGACTCTTGGCGTTTCGAAACCTCACGTGAGCGGTATGCGCGTTTCGTCAGGGACTATCCGGAGATAGCCCGGCGTGCCTCAGTCAACCACATGGCATCTTATCTGTTAATGACTCCCGAGTCTCTGAGCCGGGTGCGTGCCGGAACACTGTGAGTCATCATGGTGGAGCGTAGTCAGGGAAAGTCCGAAGATTGAGGCGATACTGGTTGATAAAGAAAGCCAGGTGCTGCAAGGCAACCTGACTTCCTTTGTGTCTCCAAGAATCTGCTGGGTATCTGTTTCGCGGAATTGCGAAAGGGATAAAAACAAGAAGAAGGGAGTGGATTAGAACTCATAGTGGAATCCCAAAGACAAATCTTCACTGCTCAATAGCAATCCTTGTCCGTCGGCACCGGATATATAGTCATCCCGATATCCTAAGAATCCCACCTTGCCGACTAGGCTGAAGTGTTCGTTCAGCTTTAGGGCAATGCCGGGTTTGAAACCTACTTCAATGCCGTCTATCGTCTTTGTCACATCACTGTTTACGGTCGAGAATCCAAAGCCGCCGTCAATGAACAAGCGTACCATCTTGTTTTCGTAGAAAGAAAAACGTGCGTAGGGTGCGATGGCAAATCCGGTAGTCTTTATTTTGGTTTCGTCGCTGGCGGTTATGTGAGAGAAACCGAGTGCCACACCTATTGCCCACTTGGAGTTGAGGTTGTAACCTATTTCGGGAGAAATGGTGAATGTTGTGGTTTCAATTCCGCCATCATCTCCGTTGTCATACCAGAAGCCAAGGCTTCCTCCTGCATAAACTTGTGCTTTTACCGCCATTGCAGCGAGCATCATAAATAAAAACAAGGTAATCTTTTTCATTTTCCTTTTGTTTTAAGTGAATAATATAAATCTGTTTGTTAAGTACTTGACATATCTCATCATTATGGTTCTTTCCCTTCTTTCTCGAAATCCTTGCGCGACTTGCTTTGTGTCACGATGTATACCCCCAGGAATACCAAGGCTATGGCTATCCCCTTTTCCGGATTGAACACCCCCAATCCTAGGACGATGGCAACGGTTGAGGCCACGATGGGTTGCATGTAGTTGTACATGCTCACTACCGTGGGACGCAGCAACCTTTGTGCACTCATTATGAAGATATAGGCAAGGAAGCTTCCTCCCACAACCACATATCCCGCTTGCAGCAGGGCGGCTGTGGAGACATTGCTCCATTCTATGGCAGCAACGTCGTGGTAAGAGAACGGGATGTAGCACATGGAGGCATAGACAAACATCCACTTGTTCAGGGTGATGGGAGAGTATTTCTGCGACAGCCCCTTGAATACGGTCAGATAAATGGAGAAGCTGATTTGAGCGAGCAGGCAGAGAAGGTCTCCGATGAGGCTGCCATTGCCGGCACCGGTGGTCTGGCTGCTCATGATGAGTATAAATGCTCCCATGGCCCCCACGAAGATACCCAGTACTTTCTTGTCGGTGACCGGCTCTTTCAGATAGATTGCAGCCACTATCATGGTGACGATAGGCAGCATGGTTGTGACGATGGAGGCGTCTATGGGCGAAGTCATGGAGAGGCCGAAGATATAAACGCCCTGGTTGAATACCAAGGCGAAGAGTGCGGCGAAAAATATCTTCAGCATGTCCCGGTGGTCTACCTGCTCGCGTTTGCAGAACAAGGAGAGGAGCCAGAAGCAGGCGGCTGCGCCTACCATACGGAATGTGGTTACTGACAATGCGGAAAACTCCACCAGAGCCGACTTACCTATAGGTGCCATCAGGCCCCATAAGATATTTGCGGCAAGGGCGAACAGATGCCCTTGAATGTTCTTGTTCATACTCTTTTGTTCTTTGCGGGTGCAAAAGAACGACTATTTTCTGAAAAGAGAAAATTTTTCATGATATGATTTTTCTGGTTCATGGGCGTGGAAATAAGAGATTATCGTGTATATTTGCTTTTAGTTAAAGCAAGAAACCATGGAAGTACAAGCCAATTACATCAAGCGTATCGAAATACACGGATTGTGGCATCGGTACGATATTGCCTGGGACCTGCGTCCTGACGTCAATATTCTTTCCGGCATCAACGGAGTGGGGAAGACCACTATCCTGAACCGTTCGGTCAACTATCTGGAACAGACATCGGGTGAAGTGAAGAGTGACGAGAAGAACGGGGTACGCGTCTACTTCGACAATTCCGCCGCCACCTTTATTCCCTATGATGTAATCCGTAGCTACGACCGCCCCCTCATCATGGGCGACTTTACGGCACGCATGGCCGATGCCAACGTGAAGTCGGAACTGGACTGGCAGCTCTATCTGCTCCAGCGCCGTTATCTGGACTATCAGGTGAACATCGGCAACAAAATGATAGAATTGCTTAGCGGTGACGAAGAACAGCGCAGCCTGGCTCCTTCCCTTTCTCTTCCCAAGCGGAAATTCCAGGATATGATTGACGAGCTTTTCAGCTATACCCATAAGAAGATAGACCGTAAAAGCAATGACATCGTTTTCTATCAGAACGGTGAACGCCTGCTGCCCTACAAACTGTCTTCGGGCGAGAAGCAGATGCTGGTCATCCTGCTGACTGTGCTGGTGCGTGACGATGACCACTGCGTGCTGTTTATGGACGAGCCGGAAGCCTCCCTGCACATCGAATGGCAGCAGAAGCTCATCGGCATGATACGCAATCTGAATCCCAATGTGCAGCTTATCCTCACCACCCATTCGCCTGCCGTTATCATGGAGGGCTGGCTGGATGCCGTCACCGAAGTCAGCGAGATATCATCCTTAGTCCCTCATCCTTAATCCCTAATCCCTGCAAAAGTGTCTACTTCTTTAAAACATAACCTGACTTCCGCCTATCTGGATGCCGCCCGCAAGTTGTCTCCCAAGAGTGCACGCAGGCGCATAGTGGCCTATGTGGAGAGCTATGACGACATCGCTTTCTGGCGGACACTGTTGTCCGAGTTCGAGAATGAGGAACGCTATTTCCAGGTGATGCTTCCGTCTGCCACCTCTCTGACAAAGGGCAAGAAGATGGTGCTGATGAATACGTTGAACACATCGGAACTGGGGCGCAGCCTGATAGCGTGTGTAGACAGCGACTACGACTTCCTGCTTCAAGGTGCCACCAAAGTATCGCATAAGATAAACAAGAGTCCCTATATCTTCCAGACGTACGGTTATGCCATCGAGAACTTTCACTGCTTTGCCGACAGCCTGCATGAGGTCTGTGTGCAGGCAACGCTGAACGACCGGCATATTCTGGACTTTTCCGCTTTCCTGAAGCGTTATTCGCAGATTGCCTATCCGTTGTTTCTGTGGAATATCTGGTTCTATCGCCGGCACGACACGCATACCTTCCCGATGTACGACTTCAACGTCTGCGTGCGCCTGCAGGAGATAAACCTGCGCCATCCTTACCGCAGTCTGGAGGAGATGCAAAAGACGGTATCGGCGAAGCTGTCCGAACTGCAAACCCGTTTTCCGCATCATATCGACCGGGTGGAGCAACTGGGGACGGAACTGGAACGTCTGGGACTGACTCCGGACAATACCTATCTCTATATCCAGGGGCATCATATCATGGACTATGTGGTGCTGAAACTCCTCATCCCGGTATGTACCGTCTTGCGTCGCGAGCGCGAGCAGGAGATAAAGCGCCTGGCAGGGCATGACGAACAGTTCCGCAACGAACTGGCGGGTTATGAGAACAGCCAGGTCAATGTGTCCGTGATGCTGAAAAAAAACAGCGGCTACAAGAACCTTTATCTTTATCAGTGGTTAAAGGAAGATATACAGGAGTTCCTAAGCCTCTCTCCCGACTCTGTAGGGAGAGAAGGAAGGGAGAACGGCATAAAGAGAGAATAGAATAATAGTTGATACACAATAAAAGTATCCCCCGTCCCTCTATCCCTGCGGGGGAGGGGCCGGGGGGAGAGGCTACATTATGGAAATACTGAAGAAAATAGACGATATTTTGATTTCTTGGGGCATATCCCCTTCCAGTGCCGACATGCTCGACTCGTTCATTGCCTTTGCACTGGTACTTGCCATCGCTTTTCTGGCAGATGCCTTGTGCCGGAAGATTCTGTTGAAGGTAGTGGCGCAACTGGTGAAGAAGACCAAGGCTACGTGGGATGACATCGTGTTCGACCGCAAAGTGATGGTGCACCTCAGCCGTATGGTGGCTCCCATCATCATCTATATATTTGTTCCGGTGGCATTTGCCGAGTCCACCTCCTCCACGATGGATTTCATCCGTCGCATCTGCCTTATTTACATTATCATAACATTCCTGAGCTTCGTCAACTCTTTCCTGAAAGCCGTTTACTGTGTGTACAGCGAGAGAGAGCAGTTCCGCGACCGCCCCCTGAAGGGGATGTTGCAGACCATGCAGGTCATTCTGTGGCTGGTGGGCGGCATTGTGGTTGTGGGCGAGCTGATAGACCGCGACCCGCTTTCGCTGCTTGCCGGACTGGGTGCTTCGGCTGCCATCCTGATGCTGGTGTTCAAGGATTCCATTATGGGCTTTGTCTCCGGCGTGCAGCTTTCGGCAAACGACATGCTGAAGGTGGGCGACTGGATTGCCATGCCCAAGTATGGTGCCGACGGCACGGTGATAGAAGTGACACTGAACACCGTGAAAGTGCGCAACTGGGACAATACCATCACCACCATCCCTCCTTACCTGCTTGTCAGCGACTCCTTCCAGAACTGGCGCGGCATGCTCGAGAGTGGCGGGCGGCGTGTGAAGCGCAGCATCAATATCGACATGACCAGTGTCCGCTTCTGCACACCGGAGATGCTGGCGAAATATCGCAAGATACAACTGCTGAAAGATTATGTGGAACAGACGGAAGTAGTGATTGAAAAGTACAATGCGGAAAACGGCATTGATAATTCCATCCTTGTCAACGGACGCCGCCAGACCAATCTGGGTGTGTTTCGTGCCTATCTGACGGCTTATCTGAAAAGTCTTCCCGACGTAAACCAAGAGCTGACCTGCATGGTGCGCCAGCTACAGCCTACCGACCACGGCATTCCGATGGAGCTTTATTTCTTCTGTGCCCTGAAAGACTGGGTGCCATACGAGGGAGTGCAGGCCGATGTCTTCGACCATGTGCTGGCGATTATCCCCGAATTCGACTTGCAGGTGTTCCAGTTGCCCTCGGGCAGAGATTTCCGAAGGGCGTTCGGAGAAGTAGAGTAGGGGGAAAAAGACATTGGAAGCTTTATCTTCCATGCGGATAATTGTGCTTTTTTTTACAAATATCTTCAGAAAAACTTCGTTTGCGGAAGTTTTCCGTTTCGCTCATTGAAGGAACCTGATTCAGTCAGGGACTGAAAGCCTTTCACTCAGGGACTGAATGCCTTTCACTCCCTGACTCATTGTACCCCCTCCCGGAAGGTGTTCTGGAGGGGGTGGGAGGAAACTCCGTTGACGAGAGTCACAGATGGTAAAATATGCGGATAAAATCTGTTCCTTTAAACGAAAGGGGCGTGACATGAGGGTAGAACGAAGAACGGCTTTGACGGTTGTTGTAGAGATTCATTAGAAAGTCATGTCTCATTATCAGCCATTTGCGCCTCTCGCTTGTAGAGATTGCTGCCATGTTCCTCTTGTATTTCTCTTCCCCTTGTAGAGATGACTGTTTTGCAAAAGCTTGTTTATTAGTGATTTATGAAAACAGATTGTAGATGCCATTTCCTTGTTTTCCCTTCTTTTCCACCCTAACTTTGCGACATCGAATTTGAGAAAAGCAGAGGGCTGAATCGCTGAGGCCTCGCGGTGAAGACTTCTGCTTCTCGGGTGAGACAAGAGAAATCAACTATATATTATTAATCATTTAAAACATTATTATTATGGCATTTTACAAGAAATTCCAATCGAAGCTGAACGATTTGTGGTATCCGAAAGCAATTACCATCGGTACGCCTATTGCTACGGACAAGGTGGCGGACAAGCTCTCCTTGCTCTCTACCGTTACCCGCGGTGACACGTATGCCGTGCTGAAGAACCTGGGAGGCGTAATGGCCGACTATATGGCTATGGGACGTACCGTGAAGATTGAAGGGGTAGGTACTTTCTATTATACCACCGCCACGAACAAGAAAGGCGTAGCCACGTCTGCTGAAGTAAATTCCGCACAGATTAATGGCATACGGGTACGTTTTATTCCCGAAGTGAAACGCAGTAGCAGCAAGCAGATAACCACCCGCTCTATGGTGGATGTAGATGTGGACTGGACGGATATAGAGAAACTTGCCAATGGCGGCAATTCTTCCGGCGGCAATCCCGACGGCGGCAATGACGGTGACCAAGGCGAGAATCCGTTGGGATAATTATGCCTTGCGGCATCGCATTTCCCGGATAATCGGATAGAATGTCCTTGCATGACATTCCGGTAAAATGATACGCGAAGACTTATCGGGCACGTGTCAGAATATACACTCAACACGAATTACGCAGATTGACACAAGAAAAAGTCGTTGATTATCAGTACTTCTAAAGATTCTTTGTGTCAATCTGCGTGACATGTGGCGAGTGATGATGCCCTCCGGCTATAATCCGAATGAGAACTTGTCGATGGATTGATATACCGCACTTGCAATACTCAGTATCACGATACCCAGCGTACAGATGGCCAGGCTGGCACGTGTATAGTAGTCGCTGCGGAATGCCGCAATCGGTTCGTCGCTCTTGTTGATGTACATCGCCTTTACAATCCTCAGATAGTAATAAAGCGAGATGATTGTATTGGCAAGGGCAATAAATACCAGCAGATGGAAACCGCCTTCGAAGGCTGCCGCAAAGATGAAGAACTTCGAGAAGAAGCCCGCAAACGGCGGGATGCCTGCCAGAGAGAACAGGGCCAGCGTCATCAGGAACGTCACTTTCGGGTTGGTGACGTACAGACCGTTGTATTCCTCCAACGTGAACTTATGCGCCCGCAATGCCACGATGGTGATGACCGTAAACACGGCAAGATTGGCAAACATATATATCAGCACGTAGTACACCAGCGACGTCATACCTTGTGCGCTTCCGCTGATGACACCCAGCATGATGTAACCCGCCTGCGAAATACTGGAGAAAGCCATCAACCGCTTCAGGTTCTGCTGGCGCAGGGCGAAGAGGTTGGCCATTGTGATGGAAGCGATGATGACCCAGTACAGTACCTCCTGCCATTGCTCCACCATCGGAGCGAATACCTTGATGAGGATAGTCATCAGCACGAAGGCGGCAGAGCCTTTGGAGATGACACTCAGATAGGCTGTCACTGTGCTTGGAGCACCTTCGTAGACGTCTGCTGTCCAAAGATGGAAAGGCACCAGTGATATTTTGAATCCCATGCCGGAGAAAAAGAATACGAATGCCATGATTTGCAACGGGTCGCCGGTGAGGCGTGCCGGTATGTCGGCAAAGTAGAGGGTGCCTACCGTACCGTAAATCAAAGATAATCCGTATAGCAGCAATCCGCTGGAGAACAGTGCCGTGAGAATATACTTGGCACCGGCCTCGGCAGAGTGGTGGCGGTATTTGTCGAAGGCAACCAGTGCTGCCATTGGGATGCTTGCTGTCTCCAGTCCGATAAAGAATATCAGGAAGTGACCGGCGGAAATCATGAAGTACATGCCCAGCAAGGTGGAAAGTGTCAGAATGTAGAATTCACCTTGTTTGATGGCAGTGTCCGGAAGGCGCATCCATTCGTGGGCCATCAGGAATACAATCAGTGTACCTATACTGAGGATGGATTTCACGATGCTCTGTATCGGCTGGTTGTGATACATGCCGCCAAAGGCATCGGCCACAGGACCGGGAACGATGGTGATAAGTGTATGTATGGTCAGCAGAACAACTGGCAGCATTGTGTTCAGCAACGGTTTGCCGTCATTCTTGTGTGCATCCGGACTCATGAAGAGGTCGGCGACAAAAAGGATGACGATGACCAATATCAGCGAAAGCTCTTCTTTGAGCAGGAGGAATTGAGAATAATCCATGACTATGTATTTACTGTTTTACAATTTTCTGTTTACAATTTACAGTGCATTGACTATCGGCAATACGCTGTCTCCGATCATGCCGCTAATCCACCATGGTGCCATACCGAGAGCGGCAACGCATGCAATGAGGATAATGACCGCTGTACGTTCATCCCAGGTAGCGTCGCTCAGGGTGAGGTGATGTTTGTTGGTGCAGGTTCCGTAGAGAATCTTTCCTATCAGTCGCAGGATATAGACTGCCGTAATCACGATGGAACTGCATGCAATGACTGTCCACACACGGTGGAACGTATCGGGATGCTGGAACGAACCGGTGAAGATGGTCATTTCGGCAATGAAACCGCTGAGCCCGGGTAATCCCAGATTGGCAAGACCGGCAATTACATAGCAGACGGCTAGGAAAGGCATAATCTTCATCAGACCCGAGAGCTCGCGGACGTCACGCGTATGGGTACGTCCGTATATCATACCGATAAGGGCGAAGAACAAGGCTGTCATCAGTCCGTGAGAGAGCATCTGCAGAATGGCGCCCGTGCAAGCCGTCCGGTTCATCATCAGGATGGCGAACAACACCAGGCCGCAATGGCTGACGGAAGAGTAGGCATTGATATACTTCAGGTCGGTTTGCACACAAGCGGAGAATGCACCGTATACCACGGAGATTCCGGTAAGAATGAGGAATATCCATCCCAGTTCCTGCGCAGCTTCGGGCATCAGATATATGGCTATGCGGAAACATCCGTAACCTCCCAACTTCATCAATACACCGGCATGGAGCATGGAAACGGCAGTCGGTGCGGAGGCGTGACCGTCGGGGCTCCATGTGTGGAACGGGAACAGAGCGCCCAGCACACCGAAACCCAAGAAGGTGAGAGGGAACCAGATACGTTGCTGTTCGATGGGGATATTGTGCATCTGTGCTATTTCCAATAGATTCATGGAGGTGGCTCCGGCACCGTAGTAGATACCCAGAATACCGATAAGCAGGAAGGCGGAGCCGCCCATCAACATCAGAGTCAGCTTCATGGCAGAGTACTCCTTGCGCCCCGACCCCCATACGCCGATAAGCAGGTACATGGGAATGAGGGCAACCTCGTAGAACATGAACATGGTGAACAGGTCTATCGAGATGAAGAATCCGAACACACCGATGGAAAGGAAGGTGAACCAAAGGAAATATTCTTTAGTCAGCGGTTGCAGCCTCCAGGAGGCGAATGTTCCGGTGAAGACAATGATGGCCGAAAGTAGCAGCATGGCTACCGAAATACCGTCTACACCTACCGAATAGTGGATGTTGAGTGCAGGATACCAGACCATGTCGGCACGGAACAGCATCTCGTCCGTGGCACCGGCGTGGCGTGCATGGAGGTACATCACGGTCAATGCCGCAGAAAGAACCAGCAGAGCCGATGCACCGGTCACCATCACCGCACGTATTTGTGCGATGTTGCGGCTGAGCCAAAGACCCAGCAACATCAGCAAGGGGATGAGAACAAATAATGATAAAAAGTTCATCTTTATATTTACGATTTAACGATTTGCGATTTACGATTGAAAAATCTCGGGTTATAGCAATAGCAACAGTATCAGTGCCAGCGTGCCCAGCAAGAATACAAATGTATATTGCTGGATGCGTCCGCTCTGCAGACCGCGTATCTCGTCACTGATAGCCTCGGCACTCCAGGCAAGGAAGTTGAAGAAGCCGTCCACCACATGGCGGTCCCACCAGGCGATGGGGCGGCAAATGCAGCCGAAGATGATGCGGTGGGTGACGAACTGGTAGGCCTCGTCCAGATAGAAGCGGTGGTAAGCAGCCGTCCACAAGCCTTTGAAACGGCGTGCCAGCGCATTGGCAACGGGCTGCCGGCTACCTGCATAGATGTAGGTGGCGATGGCGATGGAAATCACTGCTGCGACAATACTCGTACCTGCCACACTCCAATCCCGATGGATGCTATATGTCGTGCCGTTGGCAGAGATGAAGTGGCCGAAAGGAATGAAACCGGCGACTATCGTAACTACAGCCAAGAGCATCAGGGGCAGGGTCATCGCCAGCGGACTCTCGTGGGGGTGAGGCACGTGGCTGTCGCTTACATCGCTTGCCGACTGTTGCCCGGGCGCTAAGCCTCCGCTTGCCGACTTTTGTCCCGGCTCCGAGCCGGCCCAGAAGATACCGTAGTAGAGGCGGAACATATAGAATGCTGTCATACCTGCAATCACTGTCATAATCCATCCCATGGTGGAACTGAACCGGAAGCAGGCCGTCAGGATTTCATCTTTGGAGAAGAATCCTGAGAACGGCGGGATGCCTGCGATGGCGAGACACGCGATGAGGAATGTGATATGCGTGACGGGCATATACTTCCGCAGTCCGCCCATGGCAGACATCTCGTTACTGTGTACGGCATGGATGATGCTGCCCGCTCCGAGGAACAGCAATGCCTTGAACATGGCGTGTGTGAACAGGTGGAACATGCTTGCCATGTAGCCCAGTCCTCCTTCGTGCGGGTCGGCTGATGTACATACCCCCAGCGCCACCATCATGAAGCCGATTTGGGAGATGGTGGAGAATGCCAGTACACGCTTGATGTCGCTCTGCACACATGCCACACTGGCGGCATAGAATGCCGTGAAGGCTCCTACGTATGCCACGATGTGCAGCACGCCGGGAGCATATTCTATGAACAACGGGAACATGCGTGCCACCAGATAGACACCTGCAACTACCATTGTAGCGGCGTGAATTAGTGCACTGACCGGCGTAGGGCCTTCCATGGCATCGGGCAACCAAATGTGCAGCGGGAACATGGCACTCTTTCCGGCACCACCGATGAACATCAGTCCCAAGGCAAGCGGAATCATTGCCGCCCCCCCCTTTGCCAGCGCCATCTCACTGGGGCTGAAGGTGTATGTACCGGCATAATATCCATAGACAAGGATGCCTATAAGGAACCCCAGGTCGGCAAAACGGGTAACAATAAACGCTTTCTTCGAAGCGGCAATGGCTGCGGGCTTCGTATAGTAGAAGCCAATCAGCAGATAGGAGGATACGCCCACCAACTCCCAGAAAAGATACATCTGGAAGATGTTCGTTGCAACTACCAGTCCGAGCATGGACATGGTGAAGAGTGATAGGAAGGCGTAGTAGCGCTGGAAACCGCGTTCGCCCTTCATGTAGCCGAAAGAGTATATGTGTACCAGCAGCGAAACGGTGCTGATGACCACGAGCATCATGACCGAAATCGGGTCGAGCAGAATGCCCATGTCGATGCTGAGGCTTTCTGTGAAGGGCAGCCATTTGAAGTTATAGGGCGTCAGTGTCTCGTACGTACCGTCGGCAAGGCGGGGAGCGCTGAAGTACATTCCTGCGGTGAGATAGGAAAGCACTGCGACCACACCCAATGCCACAGTTCCGATAAGTCCGGCAGTGCGGTGTGACATCCATTTACCTCCAAGCCCCAGAGCGAGGAAAGAGAGGAAAGGGAGTAGAAGGATTAATATTGTATATTCCATATATACTATGTTTATCAATTATTACTATTCAAGAAACATTGCTTGACGGCTTTTGCTCTTACCATTTCATCTTATCCAGTTTGTTCACCTGGATGCTGCGGATGTTACGGTAGATGTTGATCATGATGGCAATGGCCACAGCCGTTTCGGCGGCCGAGATGGCGATGGAGAATAAAGAGAAGAAATATCCCTCCAGGCCTCCGGGAAACAAGAAACGGTTGAACACCGCGAAATTGATGTCCGTGGCATTCAGTATCAGCTCGATGCTGATAAGTATCGCCAGTGTGTTGCGGCGGGTGAAGAATCCGTAGATGCCTGCGAAGAACATGATAGCCGAAACTATCAGATAATATTCCATGTGTATCATAATTCCTATCTTTTACGTGCTATTAATAATCCGCCTACGATACATGCCAACAATAGTATGCTGACAGCTTCGAAGGGAAGCAGATAACCATATTTGTCACCGCTCAGCATGTGGTGGCCGATGGTTTTGATGTTCACCTCCAAAGGTTCCACGTCGGTGGTGGCAATGAATTTATGCTTTAAAGTGATGAATACTACGATAATGGCACCGCCCACGGTGGCACCCAGTCCGGCAAGGAATCTGCTGCGCTTTAACTTTTCAATGATATCGCCTTCGCCACTGGTAAGTAGTATGGAGAAGACGTAAAGTACCACGATACCGCCTGCATAGACCATAATCTGCACGGAGCCGAGGAAGGTGTAACCCAGCAGGAAGTAGATGCCTGCCGTACCGAAAAGCACGAACAGCAGGTAGGTGGCTGAGCGCACCATGCGGTGAGTCGTTACCGTCAAAATGGAAAATACGGTGATAAAAGCCGCAAGGAAGTAGAATACTACTGTTTCAAGAGTTATTTCCATGTTGTTTAATTACAAATTACTATTTACGAATTACTTTGTTGTCTCTTCTTTGGGAGCGGTTGTTTTCTTTTTTTCTTCTACGTGGCTGCCCGGACGGTTCAGTGTGATGACCAGTTTCGTGCGGTCGAACACTGCATGCTCAAAGTTCTGGTCGAACGTGATGGCATCGTGAGGGCAGGCATTTACACAGAGTTGGCAGAACATGCACGAACCGAGGTCATACTCGTACTTTGCCAGTATCTTCTTTTTCTTGCCGTCTTCCGTTTCAACCATCTCTCCGGTCACCTTGATGGTATCGTTGGGGCAAGCCATCTGGCACAAGCCGCAAGCCACGCACCGATGCTCATTTTCGTCATTATGGCGCATGGTCAGCGTGCCACGGAAACGGTCGGAGAGTTTCAATGTCGCGCGGTTTTCCGGATATTGTTCGGTGGTCTTTTTGCGGCAGAATACGATCATGGTGGTTTTCATGCCTGTCAGCAGAGAGGTGATGCCATGTATGAGTCTGCCGATATAAGAGTGATTGTCTTTCATTATTTTTATCTTTATTGAAATTGTCCGTAAGGAAATCTTGCTCCGGTGCTACACCGGTTAGAAATGCAACTTGAATACTACAATTAATACCATCAAAATCAAGTTCACCATGGAGATGGGTACCAGGTACTTCCACTCCAGATTCAGAATCTGGTCGATACGCAGGCGGGGGAAGGTCCACTTTATCCACATCAGCAGAAAGACGACAAAGAAGGCCTTTCCGAAGAACCATATGAATCCAGGGATGTAATCCATCATTGCGTTGAAGCCGTCCAGGCCTGCGATGTGGAGCGGCATCCAGCCTCCTAAAAAGATGGTGGCGGCCACGGAAGCTACGATAAACAGATTTAAATACTCTGCCAGATAGAAGAAGCCGAAGCCCATACCACTGTACTCCGTGTGGTATCCGGCTGTCAATTCACTCTCGGCTTCGGGCAGGTCGAAGGGACCACGGTTGGTTTCCGCATTTCCGGCAATGAGGTAGATGATGAAGGCTATCAATGCAGGGATATGTCCTTTGAAGATGAACCAGCTGTCAGCCTGTCCTTCTACGATTTCGGAGAACTGCATGGTTCCCATCAATACCACCATTGTCAGTATGCTCAATCCGCAGGACAATTCGTAACTGACAATCTGCGCACCGCTTCGCATGGAGCCAATCAGCGAGAATTTGTTGTTGGAACTCCAGCCTGCCAGCAGGATACCCACTACGCCGATGCTCGACGTAGCCAGCAGGAAGAAGGCTCCTACATTGAAGTCCAATACCTCCAATCCCTTGTTGACGGGCAAGCAGGCAAATGTCAGGAAAGAAGCGATGATTACCATGAACGGTGCCAGGTTGTAGAGGAACCGGTCAGAGAATTTCAGGTCAATGATTTCCTTTGTCAACATCTTGATGACATCGCAAGGCACCTGGAGCAATCCCCATTTCCCTACGCGCATCGGACCGAGGCGGCATTGGAAAAAGGCGCATATCTTACGCTCCATGTAAATCAGGATGATGGCAAGCACGGCATACATCAAGATGATGCATACGCCAATCACCACGCACTCGAGGAATATCGCCAGACCTTCCGGCATCAGGGAAGTCAGCAACTGGTGTATCCAGTTGGTTACTATACTAAAGTCAAACATACTATCTATCAATATCTGGTACTACATAATCCAATGTTCCGCCAATGGCAATAAGGTCGGCGATTTTAGCTCCGCGGCAAATGGTGTTTACGGTCGATACCAATGGCAAGCCCGTACTGCGGAAATGCAGGCGGTAAGGCATCTTGTCGCCGTGGCTTTCGAGGAAGACGCCGAACTCACCGCGGCTGCCTTCCACGGCTGCATAATAAGTGCCTTCCGGTACTCGGATAATTGGTTTCATCTTTTCCTGATAGGCTCCTTCCGGGATGTTGTCTATCAGTTGCTCGATAATCTTCAAGCTTTCCAGAATCTCATCCATACGGATAAGGTAGCGTGCCCATGAATCGCCTTCGGTGCGGACGATTTCTTTGAAGTCCACCTTGTCATATACGGCATACGGCATCCGCTTGCGCACGTCGCACGCCCATCCGCTGGCACGCCCCGTACCTCCGGTGGCTCCGAAGGCAATGGCGTCTTCCCGTGAGAGTATGCCTACGCCTTTCAGACGTTGCCGGGCAATGATGTTTCCGGTGAATACATCGTGATATTCGTGCAAGATACCGCGAAGGTAGGGGATGAATTCTTTCACTTTCTTTACGAAGCCGGGAGCGATGTCTGCCTGCACACCTCCGATGGTGTTATAGTTCATGATGAGGCGTCCGCCGCAAGTCTCCTCAAAGATGTCGAGTATCTTTTCGCGGTCGCGGAAACCGTAGAAGAAGGCGGTTAATGCCCCCAGGTCCATGGCAAGGCAAGAATAGAACAGCAAGTGGGAGTCTATTCGTTGCAATTCGTCCATGATGGTACGTATGTACTGTACGCGCTCGCTTACTTCCACGCCCATTGCCTTTTCGATGCACATGCACAAGGCATGGCGGTTCTGATGTGCGCCCAGATAGTCCAGACGGTCGGTCAAGGCCAAGGTTTGCGGATAAGTCAGACTTTCGCACATCTTCTCGATACCCCGATGGATGTAGCCGCAGTTGGCATCAATCTTGCTGATGTTTTCACCCTCCAATGACACGCGGAAACGCATGACACCGTGTGTGGCAGGGTGTTGGGGACCGATGTTCACAACATATTCTTCATCACCGAATAGTTGTAGCTCTTTATTTTTAACGCTACCGTCCGGGTTCAGTTTCAACTCCGTGGTGGTATCAATAGTTTCTTCGTTGTCCATGCGCAACGGGTTGTCCTTCTCCGGATCGTTGTCTTTGCGCATGGGATAGCCTACCCAGTCATTGCGCAGATAGAGGCGGCGCATATCCGGATGGCCGATGAAGACGATGCCGTAGAAATCGTAAACTTCGCGTTCATTAAAATCCGCAGCTTTCCAAATGTCGCTGACGGAAGGAAGTTCGGGGCATTCCCGGTTCAGAGTGGCGGTGCGTATTGCTACCCGTTTGCCGGTAACAGTAGACTCCAGCAGGTAGACCACGCCAAGTCCACGGGGAGTGTCCGGTGCATCTTTTTCATCGGGCATTCCCCAGTCCATACCGCTGAGGCATTCCAGAAAGTCCATCTGTTCCTCTTTTCGCAGACGCAGCATCTCGTCGTGCAGGGCTGAGGGTTCTATGTATTTTATTTCCATAATTATAAAAAAAGGTGGTAACGTTGTAAGGTGATAATGTTGTCACATTACTACTCTATCACATTAGTATTTCCTCTTCCGGCTTTTCTTCTTTTCTGTTTACTCCACCGAAGTATTTCTCGATTTTCACTTTACGTTGCAATTGCATCATGCCATAGTAGAATGCCTCCGGACGGGGAGGGCAACCGGGAATGTAGACATCTACAGGCAGAATCTTGTCCACACCGTTCACCACATGATAGGATTTCTTGAACGGGCCTCCACTGACGGCACAGCCGCCTACGGCTATTACATATTTGGGGTCGGCCATCTGGTCGTAAAGACGTTTCAGAACGGGAGCCATCTTATTGGTTATTGTTCCGCAAACCATAATCATGTCTGCCTGGCGCGGGCTGGCGCGGGCTACCTCGAACCCGAAGCGAGCCATGTCGTAGCGGGCTGCACCGAGAGCCATGAATTCGATACCGCAACAGCTGGTTGCAAACGTAAGAGGCCACAGCGAGTTGCTGCGTCCCCAGTTGACGAAATCGTCCAGTACGCCAAGGGCGACATTGGCGCCTCCGGCATTAAGTTCCCGAACCAGTTTCTCCAACGTTTCGTTGTCTGTAAACTCTTCATAAGGGATAGATTTGATTTTCGGTTTCTTTGTTACTTCCATTCCAAAGCTCCTTTCCTCCAGGCATAAGCAAGGCCCAGAATCAATATAATCAGGAAAAATAAAATGCTGAAAAGTCCTGCCACACCAAGCTCACGGGTGATGACTGCCCAAGGGAACAGAAATACCGTTTCCACTTCGAACATCAGGAACAAGATGGCAAACAGATAGTAACCTACCCGGAATTGCATCCACGATTTACCGCGGGTAGGGATACCACACTCGTACGGCTCCATCTTCTGTGCATTGTACGAACGGGGTGCTATCGCATTGGAGAGCGCGATGACGATACCCACGAAAGCGATTGCCGTCAATAAGACGACCACTAACAAAGTAAAGTTCATAAACCTGATAAGATTTTAGATATATAATAATAGATACATCGCACCGGAGGACAAAACCTCTGATTTGTTGTCCGGCGAGGTCAGGGGCAAGCGTCTGCGCTTGCAGGCCTTCTAAATGATAATCTTTCTTAGCCCGAACACGTAATAATTCGCGTCGGGTACGGGATGAGGAGACAGATTCAACAAACGGTCGCATTCCGGTGCATAGGCATGCTGCTGCATCTTGTAGATGTACATGCGCAGGAGTACGCTTTTGTTGGTTGGTACTTGCGTATGGTCTACATGTTCTATGCAGAGGGAGTTTGGTGAAAACAAGTCGTAGAACTTCTGGACTGCTTGTTGGGTGGTAGGAGCTTGTGACAGCGTACAGCATTCTGCTTGTCGGGTGGCAGGAACGCACAAAATATCTGCAGCTCCGGTTGCACTGTCGTGCAATAGGGCTGCAAAGATTATGATTAAACAGTATTTAATGCATTGCTTCATACCACAATTCTCTCTTTCAAGGACGCAAAGATATAATAAGTATTGTTCAATTTGCTATCCCCGCATAACAAAAAATGATTATTTTTACACTTTTTATCCTAAATCAATTCCGTTTCCAGAAATCCGGTGTGAAAAGCAGCAGTACGGTAAATAACTCAAGACGACCCAGAAGCATTAAAAAGGATAACAGCCATTTAGCTGCATCGGGCAGGGCATTCCACGAATAGGCAGGTCCGGTTTCACCCAATCCGGGTCCCATATTACCGATACTGGAAATGACGCAGCCCATTGATTCTTCAGCCCCGACACCCATAGCCATCATGAGCAGTGTGCCGATGACTATAATGGAGATATAAATAAAACAAAAAGCCAGTACGGTGGAGACAATGGAGGGAGAGATTACCTGCTTGTTTATCCGTACCGGAAGTATGGCATTGGGGTGTAGGATGTGTTTGAACTCGTTTCGTGAGACTTTGGTAAGAATTACCATACGTATACACTTCAAGCCTCCGGTGGTACTGCCTGCACACGCTCCCATCAGCATGATGATGGTAAGCAGCCCCCACAAGACGGGTGTCCATTGCATATAGTCATCTGTCGCAAAACCGGTGGAGGTCTGGAGGGAGATTACCTGGAACAAGGATTTGCGGAAGGATTCTTCCATCCCCATGGGACTGGTATAGTAAAGCACGATGGCTATGACGGCAGTGAAGAGCACAACTGAACCGAAATAGAATTTCAGCTCGGCATTGCCGATGAACTTCTTGAATTTCCGGTTGACGAACAATAATAGCAAGGTGAAGTTGATGCCGGAGATAAACATGAAAATGGAGATGACATATTCTATATAAGGAGAATTGTAGTAGGCAACGCTGGCCTGCTTGGTGGAGAAGCCACCGGTACCGGTAGTGGCAAATGCATGGCAGATACTGTCGAACCAGTCCATACCTCCAAGCATCAGCAGACCGACAAGCAGAGCGGTTATGCCGGCATAGATACTCCAAATCCATTTGGCGGTGATACCGATACGGGGATGAACCTTGTCATGTGTAGGGCCGCTTGCCTCGGCGGCGAACACCTGCAGGCCACTGACTCCGAAGATGGGAAGCACTGCAATGGTGAACATGATGATTCCCAAGCCGCCAATCCACTGTGTCATACTGCGCCAGAACAGTATTCCATGAGGAAGTGACTCGATGTCGTCCAAGATGGTGGCACCCGTACTGCTGAAACCGGACATGGTTTCGAAGAATGCATTGGCAATGTCGGGTATGTATCCGCCTATATAGAAAGGCAGCATTCCGAAAAGAGAGAATGCCACCCAGGCAAAGCTGACCAGTACATATCCGTCACGGCGCGTCAGTTGCCGTTCACCTCCCTTGCCGAGAGCCGCCAGCAATAAGCCTACCCCTGCTGTGATGCCTCCTGCTTTCCAGAAGTCGAGCATATCGCTTTCTCTGTAGTAGAAGGACACGCCCGAACAGACCAGAAACATGACTGTTTCCAGCAATAGCAGAATACCGATAATCCGTATGATTGTCTTGAAGTTAATCATTTACCAACTACTCATTCTCAATTAGTTAAAGTATTTTTCGATTTTCTTAATCATCATGTTCAGGCAGAATACCACTACATGGTCACCCGGCTGTATCAGGGTGTTACCCATAACCACGATGCCTTCCCCCTGACGGATAAGTCCGCCGATGGTGGCTCCTTTCGGGAGGCCGAGGTCTTTTACCGGATGTTTGGTAATCTTCGAGCCGGCCTTAACGGTAAATTCCGCTACATCGGCATTGGCAAAGGTCAGGCATTTCACGTTGCTGACGTCCGCATCCAGCATCATCTGGTAGATGTGGCTGGCGGCAATCATCTTCTTGTTGATGACGGTTCCTATATCCAGGCTCTCGGCCATGCCGATGTAGTCGATGTTCTCTACTTCGGCCACGGTCTTGGCAACTCCCATGCGTTTGGCGGCGAGGCAGGCCAGGATATTGGTTTCCGAGTTGTCGGTCAGAGCCACGAAAGCTTCCGTGTTCTTTAGCCCTTCCTCTACAAGGAGATCCATGTCGCGTCCGTCACCGTTGATAATCATGGTACTGTCGTCCAGCAGTTCGGTCAGGCGATTGCAACGGGATAAGTCGTTTTCAATGATTTTCAACTGCATGTAGTCGGGTACGTATTGGGCGGTACGCACGGCGATGCGGCTGCCGCCCATGATCATCACGTTGCGTATGTCGGCATATTCTTCTTTACCGGCTATCTTGCGTATGTAGGGGATGTATTTGCGGGTGGTAGTGAAGTAGACGATATCGTGCAGGCGGATAGTGTCGTCACCTCGCGGAATTTTTGTTTCGCTGCCTCGCTTGATGGCCACTATGTGGTAGGGCATCTCCGGTCCTCCCAGTTCGTGGAGGGGAATGTTCAGTATTTCGGCCTTTTCGCGCATCTTGGTACCTATCAGTACCAAGGCACCTCCGCAGAATTCCCACCATTGCCGTACCCAGCTCATGCGTACGGCTGATACAATCTCTTTAGCAGCAAGCATTTCAGGATAAATAAGTGAATCCACGCCTAATTTCTTGAAGAATTCCTTGTGTTTGGGCAATAGGTATTCGTAATTGTCAATGCGTGCCACGGTCTTTTCCGCTCCCAGGTTGGTGGCCAGCATGCAGGCGGTCATGTTGCGGCTTTCGTCGGGGGTGACGGCTATGAAGAGGTCGGCTTCTCCCGCTCCCACTTCTTTCAGACCTTTGATAGAGGTGGGAGATGCCACGACGGTCATCAGGTCGAAGTTGGAACTTAGGGAAGTCAGCCTTTCTTCGTTATCGTCCATCAGAATGATATCCTGCTTCTCGCGGGACAGCAATTTAGCCAAGTGTGTGCCTACTGCGCCGGCACCTGCAATAATTATTTTCACAATGTTTTAGAGAATAAAGAATGAAGAATGAAGAATGAAGAGTTTCCTTACGGACGGCTGTATGGGTGTAGCCGGACTTTTCATTCGTCAATCATCGTCCTTAATTAATATATTATAGATTCCCTCTTCGTCCATCTCGCAAAGATGATGCAACTCTTGTATAGTACCGTGTTCTATAAAGGCATCGGGTACACCGATACGTCTGATATGGGGAATATAGTCATTGTCTGCCATGAACTCCAGTACGGCACTGCCCATTCCTCCTTTTTTGACGCCGTCTTCTATGGTGACGACATGCTGGAAGTTGAGTCCTACCTCGTGCAGCAGGGCTTCGTCGAGCGGCTTGAGAAAACGCAGGTCGTAGTGGGCTATGGAGAGTCCTTTGTCCTTTTCCGCACGCTCTATGGCACGAGCGGCTACATTTCCTATGGGGCCGAGGGTGATGACTGCCAGGTCTTTGCCTTCTTTCAGTTTACGCCCTTTGCCTATGGGTACTTCTTCCAGCGGACATTTCCAGTCCAGCAATGCGCCGCGTCCGCGGGGATAGCGGATGACGAACGGACCTTTGTCCGGCAACTGTGCGGTGTACATCAGGCGGCGCAATTCATGTTCGTCCATCGGTGAAGATATGGTCAGGTTGGGAATCGGACGGAAATAGGCCAAGTCGAAAACTCCGTGGTGTGTCGGTCCGTCTTCTCCCACCAGTCCGGCGCGGTCCAGACAAAGCACGACGGGGAGGCGGAGCAGGGCGATGTCATGGATGACATTGTCGTATGCCCGCTGCATGAAGGAAGAGTAGATATTGCAGAAAGGCTGCATTCCCTCTTTGGCCATACCGCCCGAGAAAGTGGCGGCATGCCCTTCGGCAATACCCACATCGAAGGCACGGTCGGGCATGGCGTCCATCAGCTTGTTCATGGAGCAGCCGGTGGGCATGGCGGGGGTTACTCCGACGATTTTCGGATTTTCCTTTGCCAGTTCTACCAGTGTTTCCCCGAACACGTCCTGAAAAAGCGGAGGCAAGTTGCTGGTATCTGTCTTGAGGCGTTCTCCGGTTTCCGGATTGAACTTGCCCGGTGCGTGCCAGATGTCCGGATTCTTCTCGGCAGGTTCGAAGCCTTTTCCCTTCACGGTGTGCAGATGCAGTATTTTCGGTCCCTGCATATCTTTGATGTCCCGCAGGACACGGGCTATGTTTTTCACATCGTGTCCGTTGATGGGGCCGAAGTAGCGGATGTTCATCCCTTCAAAGATATTCTGTTGCCGGGCGGCCATTGATTTCAGGCTGTTGGCAAAGCGGATTAGTGCTTTGCGGCGGTCTTCGTTCAGGAGTCCCATTTTGAATAGCAGTCTGGATGTCTTGAAGCGCAACTGGTTGTAGCGGTTGCTGGTAGTCAGGTTGAAAAGGTACTGCTTCATGCCACCTACACTTCTGTCTATCGACATATCGTTGTCGTTGAGAATGATGAGAAGGTTGTTGGGGGTGGACGAAGCGTTGTTCAGTCCCTCGAAAGCCAGACCGCCGCTCATGCTTCCGTCACCGATGACGGCAACTACGCGCCGGTCTTTTTCTCCCTTCTTGGTTGCGGCTACCGCCATGCCGAGAGCCGCCGAAATGGAATTTGACGCATGTCCGCAGGCGAATGTGTCATAATCGCTTTCCTCCGGTGAAGGAAAAGGACGGACTCCCTTGAATTTACGGTTGGTGGAGAATGCTTCGCGGCGTCCGGTCAGTATCTTGTGTCCATACGCCTGATGGCCCACATCCCAGACTATGCGGTCGTGCGGAGTGTTGAACACGTAGTGCAAGGCAACGGTCAGCTCTACCGTGCCCAGGCTGGCTGCGAAATGTCCGGGGTTACACGAAACCTCTTTTATAATGTCTTGCCTCAATTCTTTACAGACTTCAGGAAGCTCTTCTACGCTGAGTTGTCGTAAATCCTCGGGAAATGTAATGGTGTTAAGCAAGTTATATGTTGTTGGTTCTGTTCTCATTTCTAATCTGAAGATTACAAGATGCAAAAATAGCAAAAGAAAACGGATGCTATTTGCTTTTCAAGGAAAAAATCGCGCATCTTCCATGGCTTTTTCATTTATTGGAGGAGTTTAAGAGGGGGGATTGCCCTTCGGGTTCAGTATCCAAAGCCGATACTTCTGTGAATACATACGCAAGGGTATCGGTTCTGACATCTTTAACTCCTAACGGAGAGAAGTGATAGCTCCTGTAAATGAAAAAGCTGTGAGCGGGCAGATTACTGCCAATATGTTGGCAATGTCTTGCCAACATGCGGTCAAACTTTTGCCAACTTATTGGCAAAAGTTTGCCTGGCTGTTGTCAAAAGATGAAGTAAATACACGGCTTTTTCATTTAAGGAAGCTGTGGGTACATGCAATAAAAAAGTGAAATCAAGCTTGCGGATATGCGTTCCAAAGTAAGTATTCAACAAATACTTCAGAACGAATACTATAATCAACCGAATAAAACTTATGTGTTGGGTACTCACGTAGGCTATTCATACTATATGAATGAATATAGTTATATTCAGCCTGAATATAATTTTACGCACAAAACTCAGGATAAGGATTCTCACCGCTATTTGCTCGATAGGCTGGAAGAGGAAGGTGTATTCGGTTCACTGCCTGTTGGTTATCATTCTGTGCTTGATGCTGACAATAGCTTTACTTCGCGATACCGGGACAACACACATCAGCTGTCAGTACGTATAAGCCACTGGACGAAACGCTTTTCTTTTATAGTAACTCCACAAGTCTATATTTTCGATCAGTCATTGGACTACCGACGTGGCGGCAAGCATCATTGTGTGAACCGCAACACGGCTTCGTTCGCTTTGGCTTCATGGACAGAGATGGTGTATAGTTTCGCTTTTAAAGATGACCCCTTTATGGGGGCGCAATCCACGCAAAACATCAAGTTGAGCTACCTGATAACTCCCCGCACACCCGACTTGGCCTATTTGGTGCCTATCAAAAATGCTGTTGCCCCGTTGAACATCTACGAAGGCGTGGAGAAACTCGCTGCAAATACGGCATGTGAATCATGAGTTTTCCATTGGTTCGTCAACGGGATGCGATGCAGTGCGGAATTGCTTGCCTCACAATGTCATGCAAGATGTGAAAATCTCTCTTGAACGCATCAATGAAATTCATTGTTCGCAAGATGAACAAAAGCTTGTAGGCAAACTTACCGATTTTGCTCGTGTGGATAAGTCTGTTCTTTTCTTGTTTTGGCTGTTTGCAAGCATAAAATGATTACGTTTTGTAATTATTTCATGGCTTTCTTTCATTATCTTTGTTGCCTTGAAATGACGACTCATAAAATGTAGTGAAGACATATGAACTTACGTACCCCAGTTGAACTGCCTGCCGGATTGTTCCGGATGAAGCATGCCGACCACTTGATGCTGCTCGGTTCTTGTTTTGCTGCCGAAATGGGGGAAAGGCTGCTGAACATTAAATTCCGTTGTAACGTTAACCCGTACGGGGTGATTTATAATCCACTTTCCATCTCTGTCGCATTGCGGGAGATAGAAGCCGGGAAGAGTTATGGAACAGAGGAACTTTTCCTTTTTCGTGAACTTTGGCATAGCCCTATGCACCATGGTGAATTTTCTTCTTCTGATAAGGAAAAAGTGTTGGAAAACATCAACACCCGACTACGGGAGGCACATGCTGCCTTCTCTCAATTGGACTACCTTCTGCTTACTTTTGGTACGGCGTGGGTTTATGAGTCCAAAGAGAGTGGACGTGTGGTATCCAACTGCCACAAACAACCGGAGGCAAAGTTTACACGTCGTAAGCTTTCTGTGGATGAAATTGTGTTTGATTATAGGAACTTGTTGTCGGATGTACTGTTGCGAAACCCTAAGCTGAAAGTATTGTTTACCGTTAGTCCCATCCGTCATGTCCGCGATGGATTGCATGCCAATAACCTAAGTAAAGCAACTTTGCTGTTGGCTGTCGAGCAACTTCAGACACTTTTTCCGGAACATGCTTTTTACTTTCCGGCTTATGAGCTGCTGCTCGACGAATTGCGTGACTATCGCTTTTATGCCGACGATATGGCGCATCCTTCTAAGCTTGCTGTCGATTATGTCTGGGAGCGATTCGTGCATTCCTGCATCTCTGCCGATGCGTTACGGATTATGGAAGAAAGTGAAAATATCCGTAAGATGTTGTCGCATAAACCATTTTATCCCGCTTCAGAAGAGTATAAGCGTTTTTTAGGACAAATTGTGTTAAAAATAGACCAACTTAACGGAAAATACCCGTACTTAGATTTCCAAAAAGAGAGAGAAATATGTCGTATTCGATTGAAAGCATAACCGAAAGTATTGGCGCACGGCGTGTGGGAAACGCGCCGGCTACGATAGACTGGCTGCTCACAGACAGCCGTTCCTTGAATTTTCCTGAGGAAACATTATTCTTTGCCTTGACCACCAAGAGGAATGACGGTGCGCGCTATATCGCAGATTTATATGCCCGTGGAGTACGTAATTTTGTGCTTAGCGAAGAAAGCTTTAGATTAATTGAGCATGGAGAATTGAAAATTGATAATGATGCGCAGCAACCCGCTATCCATTTTCAATCTTCCACTGTCAACTACCTTGTTGTTTCCAATCCGCTGAAAGCCCTGCAAAAACTGGCGGAACAGCATCGGAATCAGTTCCAGATACCGGTCATCGGTATTACGGGAAGCAACGGCAAGACTGTTGTGAAGGAATGGCTGCACCAGTTGCTCTGTCCGGAACGCGCCATTATCCGTTCTCCCCGCAGTTATAACTCCCAGATTGGAGTGCCTTTGTCCGTGTGGCAGATGAACGAACAGTCCGAACTTGCTATTTTTGAAGCCGGTATTTCCGAGCCGGGGGAAATGCGAGCTTTGCAGAACATCATCAAGCCTACCATAGGCATCCTGACCAATATAGGAGGGGCTCATCAGGAAAATTTCTTCTCGTTGCAGGAGAAATGCATGGAGAAGCTGACGCTTTTCAAGAATTGTGATGTAGTGATTTATAATGGTGACGATGAGTTCGTCAGCAACTGTGTGGCGAAGTCCATGCTTTCTGCACGTGAGATTGCGTGGAGCCGGAAAGATATGGAACGTCCTTTATATATAAGTAAGGTCGAGAAACAGGATAACTGTACTGTCATTTCCTACCGCTATCTGGATATGGACAATACGTTTACTCTACCGTTCATAGATGATGCTTCCATTGAGAATTCGCTGAACTGTTTGGCCGCATGTCTCTATCTGATGCTTCCTGCCGAACGGATTACGGAGCGTATGGAAAGGCTGGAACCCATTGCCATGCGTCTGGAAGTCAAAGAGGGAAAAAACAACTGCCTGCTGATTAACGACAGTTATAATTCTGACCTTGGCTCATTGGATATTGCACTCGATTTTCTTTACCGCCGTTCGCAAAGTAAGGGATTGAGGCGGACTTTGATACTTTCGGATATATTGGAGACCGGTCAGAATACACCGGCACTTTACCGGCAAGTGGCACAGCTGGTAAGTAGCCGTGGCATTGAACACATCATAGGTGTAGGAAATGAAATATCTTCCTGCGCTGCACGCTTTAATATAGAGAAAACCTTTTATCCGGATACAGCGGCCTTGATACACGCCATTCAGCGTGGGGAACTTCGCCTTGAAAACGAGATTATCCTGATTAAGGGGGCGCGTAAGTTCGGTTTTGACTCCTTGACGGAAGTATTGGAGAAGAAGGTGCACGAAACCATTCTGGAGGTTAATCTTGGAGCGATGATTGCCAATCTGAACTATTATCGTGGCAAGCTGAAGCCGGAAACAAAGTTGGTCTGCATGGTGAAAGCCTCCGCTTACGGTGCAGGTTCTTATGAGATAGCCAAGACTTTGCAGGAACATCATGTCGATTATCTTGCCGTGGCGGTTGCCGACGAAGGCTCCGAACTCCGCAAAGCGGGTATCACTGCGAGCATCATCATTATGAATCCTGAGATGACTGCTTTCAAGACTATGTTCGATTATAAGTTGGAACCCGAAGTATATAGCTTCCATCTGCTGGACGCTCTGATTAAAGAAGCGGAAAAGGAAGGTATCACAAACTTCCCCATCCACGTAAAGCTGGATACCGGTATGCACCGTCTGGGATTTGCTCCGGAGGATATGCCCCGGCTGATAGAACGGCTGAAGGGACAGAATGCCGTGATTGTCCGTTCCGTCTTCTCGCATTTGGTAGGGAGCGATTCGCAGCAATTCGACAGTTTTACACGTCGGCAGATAGAAATGTTCGAAAAAGCGTCCATGGAATTGCAAGGAGCTTTTTCGCATAAGATACTTCGCCATATCTGTAATTCTGCAGGTATCGAACGTTTCCCGGGAGCGCAATTCGACATGGTGCGTCTGGGTATCGGTCTTTATGGTGTCAATCCCATAGACAATTCTATTATGAATAATGTAAGCACATTGAAGACTACCATCCTTCAGATACGTGATGTTCCTGAAGAGGATACGGTGGGCTATAGCCGGAAAGGGCATCTCACCCGTCCGTCGCGTATAGCGGCTCTTCCCATCGGTTACGCCGACGGCCTGAACCGCCATATTGGAAACGGGCATGCCTATTGTCTTGTAAACGGCCAACGGGCAGCCTATGTAGGCAATATCTGTATGGATGTCTGTATGATTGACGTGACGGACATTGATTGCAAGGAGGGGGACAGTGTGGAAATTTTTGGTGACCATCTGCCTATAACCGTTCTTTCTGATGCACTCGATACGATTCCCTATGAGGTGCTGACAAGCATCTCTACTCGGGTGAAACGTGTTTATTATCAAGACTGAAATAGAGGATGATAGGGAAGGATTGAGAATTAGGGGTGAAGGATTGTGATAAAATTAATCCTTAATCCTTCACCCCTAATCCTTAATTTTCCTATCTTTGCATTATAATTAATCCGATATAACTATGACAAACTTACTTTTATTAGGCTTTCTGCCCAGCGGTTCCGAATGGATAATCATTGCATTGGTTATCTTGCTGTTATTTGGTGGTAAGAAGATTCCTGAACTGATGCGTGGTTTAGGCAAGGGAGTGAAGAGCTTTAAAGATGGTGTGAACGAAGCCAAAGAAGAAATAAGCAAGGCTCAGGAAGATTTGGATAAACCGGCTGAGAAGAAATAAAAAGATTTACGATTTACAATTTGCGATTTGATACTCTGTAAACTTCAGGAGTATGTACAGACTTGTTGCCTTTCATCTTGCGTGCCTAAGTCGTAAATCATAAATCGCAAATCGTAAATATATTAGTTTTATGGCAGAAAAAGAACTAACCTTTTGGGACCATTTGGACGAGTTGCGCCGAGTGTTGTTCCGTGTACTCGGTGTGTGGTTTGTATTGGCTATCGGTTATTTTATTGCCATGCCTTATCTGTTTGACAATGTGATACTGGCTCCTTGCCATAATGATTTCATTTTCTATGACTTGCTGCGTTGGATTGGGCAGAAACTGGATTTGCAGGATGATTTTTTTACTCAGGAGTTTCATGTGAAGCTTGTCAATATCAATCTTGCCGCACCGTTCTTTGTCCACATGTCTACCGCTTTCTGGATGTCGGTGGTAACGGCTGCTCCTTATATTTTCTATGAGATTTGGCGCTTTGTGAGTCCAGCCCTCTATCCAAACGAGCGCAAAGGGGTGAGGAAAGCGCTGGGTATAGGTACGGTGATGTTCTTCATGGGGGTGTTGCTGGGGTATTTTATGGTCTATCCGCTGACTTTGCGTTTCCTGTCCACCTATCAGTTGAGTGCAGCCATCGAGAATCAAATTTCCCTGAACTCGTACATCGACAATTTCATGATGTTGGTGCTTTGCATGGGACTGGCGTTCGAACTGCCGCTGGTGACATGGCTACTTTCCTTGCTGGGACTGGTACACAAGAGTTTCTTGCGGAAATACCGCCGTCATGCTGTTGTCATTATTGTTATTGCCTCGGCCATCATTACTCCGACCGGTGACCCGTTTACCTTGACAGTAGTGGCGGTGCCGCTTTATCTGCTCTATGAGTTGAGTATCCTGATGATAAAGGATAAAAAGACTGATGAAGTGGAAGAAGTGGAGACAGACGAATGATGGATTGTGAAGTAAAGGAATATTTTAGTATATTGCTGGAAGCTTGTCGCGGTGAGGAAATCTCCTTGGACGTGGCCTATCGGCAATTGCGCGAGTTGTTGGAGCGTTTGTGCCGTACACAGATGCCTGACAGCAGTTTGCAGATGACAGACCTTTCTGCACGTATCAGTTTCGTGGCTTCGAAGGCTGGGCTTTCCACCGTGGAGCAAAATCGTCTGCATACTTTCCGGCTGACTTCCAATGCTATCCTGAACCGCCAGGCAGAGCCGCAACGTGAACAATTGCTGCGTGATGCCAAAACGTTGGCATTCTTTGTAAAGCGCTTGACGGGGGAGGAGATACCTGCGGATCTCTATCGCCTGTTACCCCGTGCGGATGCCACCTATATAGTGGCGCCGCCCGCCAAAGAGCGGATAAAGCGCATGCGTGTCTGTTTTCAGTATGCCGATGATACCTGTTTGTATGTATTACCTGTAGATACTGTGGCCGATGAGCCGTTGCGTGTCCGTTACAATGTACCTCAAATTAATGAAGAGTTTGCAGAAACCTGCCGGATTCTGTGGCGGCATGCCCAGATCAATCTGCTGGATGTTGCGGTGGACGAAGCCGGCATACTCACTCCTTCCTTTATTATACTTGAGCCCGATTACTTGATAGACATCAGTTCGCTTGCCGAATGTTTCAAGGATTATGGGCATCATCCGGCTAACTATATCCTGGCGCGGCTCCAGTCGCCGGACAATACCCGTCCGTTACTGTTGGGTAATATTGCCAACCTTTTTCTGGACGAATGGATTCATGCCAAGGAGGTACCCGATTATCTGGCATGCATGAAGAAGGCCTTCCGTTCTTACCCTATCGAACTGGCAGCATGTGGCGACCTGCGCGACCGGGAGAAAGAAGCTGAATTCTTTTCTGATTGCAAGCGCCATTTCGACAATATCTGTCAGACAGTGACAGAAACATTCCGTGCATCCGGCTATGAGCTCGATAGGACTGATGCCGTGCTGGAACCCTCTTACATTTGTGAAGCATTGGGCTTGCAAGGGCGTCTGGACTATATGCAGCGGGATATGACCTCGTTCATTGAAATGAAGTCAGGCAAGGCGGACGAGTATTCCATTCGGGGCAAGGTGGAGCCTAAAGAAAATAATAAGGTGCAGATGTTGCTCTATCAGGCTGTGTTGGAGTATTCTATGGGAATGGACCACCGGTGTGTAAAGGCTTATCTGCTCTATACCCGTTATCCGTTGCTCTATCCGGCGCGTCCTTCGTGGGCAATGGTGCGCCGCGTGATGGATGTGCGTAACCGGATTGTAGCCAATGAATATGGCATCCAGTTACGGAATAGCCCGCAGTATACGGCAGAGCGCCTGAAAGACATTCGTCCGGACACCTTGAACGAGCGTGGTTTGGACAATACCTTGTGGAAACGTTTCCTTTATCCCTCTATCGATGCTGTAGCACAACGCATTTGTTCTCTTTCGTCGTTAGAGCAAAGTTATTTCTATACGCTCTATAACTTTATAACTAAGGAACTCTATACCTCCAAATCTGGAGATGTAGATTATGAAGGACGTACCGGTGCTGCCGCCCTCTGGCTTTCCACTCTGGCTGAGAAATGTGAGGCAGGTGAAATTCTGTACGATTTGACTATTTGCGAGAATCATGCGGCAGATGCGCATAAGCCGTATTTGTCACTCAGAACGAAGCAAACTGTTGTTTCCCGGCAGGAGCGGGTTCTTCCCAATTTCCGTCAGGGTGATGCGGTGGTTCTTTATGAACGGAATAAGGATACCGACAACGTTACCAACAAGATGGTGTTTAAAGGCAATATAGAGCGCATATCCGATGACGAAGTTTGCATCCGTCTTCGTGCCACGCAGCAGAATGCGGGGGTATTGCCTGCTGCTAGTCTCTATGCCATAGAGCACGACTATATGGACACCTCCTTCCGTAGCATGTATCTGGGACTTTCCGCTTTTCTTTCTGCCACCCAAAGACGGCGTGACTTGTTGTTGGGGCAGCGCCCTCCCGAATTCGATGCTTCTTTGGATGCCAGTATTGCGACCGCTCCGGATGATTTTTCGCGGATTACTTTGAAAGCGCAGGCTGCCCGCGACTATTTCCTTTTAATTGGTCCTCCGGGTACCGGCAAGACTTCCCGTGCGTTGCGGGGCATGGTAGAAGCCTTTTACCGGGAGGGGAAACAGATTCTGCTGCTTTCGTATACCAATCGCGCCGTAGACGAAATCAGTAAGGCGCTGGCTTCCATTGAGCCGGAAATATACTTTATCCGTCTAGGCAGTGAGTTGTCTTGCGACGAGTCATTCCGTCCGTATCTGATTGAGAATGTGCTGGAATCTTGTGCCACTCGGCGGCAGGTGCAGGAGCGCATTGCCCGTTGCCGTGTTTTTGTCGGTACGGTTGCCACGCTTTCTTCCAAGACCGAGCTTTTTCGGTTGAAGACTTTTGATGTAGCGATTGTGGATGAGGCTACCCAAATTTTGGAACCACAACTGCTGGGGGTGCTCTGTACCCGCAATCCCGCAGGTGCGGATGCCATTGGCAAATTTATTTTGATAGGTGACCATAAGCAGCTGCCTGCAGTGGTCTTGCAGTCGTCCCAACAGTCGGAAGTGTGTGACGAAGCATTGCAGGCCATCGGATTGTATAATTTGAAAGATTCCCTTTTCGAACGCCTTTATAGAAACCTGTCCAGAGAGGGTGTCAATCGCCAGGCATCAACCTCTCGTTCTTCATCCCTTATCCCTCATCCCTCTTATGACATGCTCTGCCGTCAGGGGCGCATGAATATCGAAGTAGCTTTGTTTCCTAACCAGGCTTTTTATGGTGGTCTGCTGGAGCCGGTTGGTCTGCCACACCAGCAGGGCGAGCTGAGCCTTGCTCCTGAGTTGTGTGATTGTGAATTTGCCGATTTGTTGACTCGTCGTGTCGCTTTTCTGCCTTCCGCAGTCGAACCGCCGGCACAGTCGGCCAAGATGAACCATTCGGAGGCGCGGATTGTGGCACGGTTGGCAGCGGCCATCTACCGGCAGTATGCTGCTGTTTCCGGTTTCAATCCGGCTGTCACTTTAGGTGTAATTACTCCTTATCGCAGTCAGATAGCCTTGATTAAGAAAGAGATTGCCACTTTGGGTATTGCTCCTTTGGAGGATATATTGGTAGACACCGTGGAACGCTTCCAAGGTAGCGAACGGGATGTCATTATCTACTCTTTCTGTGTGAATCGGGCCTATCAGTTGAAGTTTCTGGCAAATATGACGGAGGAAAACGGTACTTGGATTGACCGGAAATTGAATGTTGCCCTTACTCGTGCCCGTAAGCAGATGTTTATGACAGGAGTGCCGCAACTATTGAAACTTAATCCTATTTATGCCGAGCTTTTGTCGGTAGTTTGTCATTGACAACTGCGCTATTTAGTAAATTTTAAATATTTTCAGCTTCTTTATATAGTTTATTAATAACGCTGTGTGAGATAAACCATTATCTTTGCATCACGTTTTTTTCATAGAGATTTAGATTTAAGGTTAGAAGAATTGTGGAAGTCGTGAGACTTCCCTTTTTTTCATCTTAAATTGTGTTCCATTTACAGTTTTTTGTTTTTGACTGTAATTGAACGAAGAAAAGCCATTTCGTGAGAAAAGGCTTTTTTTGTGCGGAGTTTGCAAGGCATGTAATGCACTTTGCAAACTCTGCATGGCTCTGAATATCTATAAAAAGACTTCTGATTAGTCCACTATAATCGGTTTGTACCTCGGAACCAGTGCCTTCATGATGCACCAGCCTATCAGGTAGGACACTGCACACACACAGAAGATGATGAAGTATCCGGCAGGTTTGCCCTGGAATCCAAGAAATACCATTTGTGTCTTGTCGGCATAGTCGAACAGCAAACCGGAACTCATGTTAATGAGGAATGAGCTGATGCCGCCTGCCATACCTCCGATTCCCACAATGGTGGCAATTGTGCTCTTGGGAAACATATCACCTACTACAGAATAGATATTGGCCGACCAAGACTGATGGGCCGCGCCTGCAATACCTATGATGATAATCGGGAACCAATAGGCTTGTTCGCCGAATACCTCCTTATTGCCCAATGGTTGTGCAAACAATGCCAATAGTGGGAACAGTGCGAAGATGAACATGGCCTGCATGCGTGCGGCATAGGGGTTCTTGCCAGTCTTGTTAATAATGATGGTGGGCAGTTTCCCGCCATAGATGGACAGCATTGTGATGGCATAGAGCATGAAGATAAGCATCTGTGCTGTGGGAGTATCTGAGGAGAATCCGTAAACGTCCGAGATGTATGCGGGTGCCCAGAAGAGGAAGAACCACCATACACCGTCCGTCATGAACTTGCCGAAAAATACAGCCCAAGTCTGCGGATATTTGAAACATTGCAGGAAAGAAATGCTTTTTTCGTCGTTGGTTGCCGGAGTAGCTGTTTTTTTATCCTCCTCGTTGTCTTTGTCTTGTTCTATATACGTCAGTTCAGCAGCGTTTACGTGTGGATTTTCATCAGGCTTCTTATACATGAACATCCACAGTCCCATCCAGATGAAACCCAATCCGCCGATAACAATAAAAGCCATTTCCCAGCCGTTGCCCACGCCCATGCGTTGGAAGTAGCGGGCCAGGGTAGGGATACACAATGGGGCTATCAGTGCTCCGATAGTAGAGCCGGCATTGAAGATGGAAGTGGAGAAGGCGCGGTCTTTTTTGGGAAAATATTCGGCTGTCACCTTGATGGCGGCAGGAAAGTTTCCTGCTTCACCAATGCCCAGTATGATACGGGTGGCAATGAAGTAATAAACGCTGGTGATGGCTATGGTAGAGGCCAATGCACCGGTAGCGCTAATCATGTTGGCGGCATTTTCAATGCCGAGGGTTATTTCTGTGGCAAGTCCGCAGAGGGCGTGCATACAAGCGCCGATAGACCATACGGCAATGGCCCATAAATATCCTTTCTTCGTTCCCATCCAGTCGATGAAACGTCCGGCAAACAGGTTGCCTAAGGCATAGACGATGGAAAAGATAGCCGTGATGTAGCCGTAGTGTGTATCAGTCCAGTGGAATTCGGGGGAGATGAAATCTTTCCAGGTCAATGAAAGAACCTGGCGGTCGAGGTAGTTGACGGTTGTCGCGAAGAATAGCATGGCGCAGATAATCCAGCGGTAATTGGTCATCCGCCCCGTAGTGTTTTGAAATGTACTCATGATAATAGATTTATATTTTGATGCAAATGCAGGGGCTTGTGTGTTATTCGAGGTGTAATATCGGGTAAAAAGGATGTAGAAAATGACAAAAATAGGCATGGACTTAGTCCATGCCTATCGGGTGTTACGGGCAACTTTATTTCATATCGTTGTATTTGATTTCGTCTTTGTCACTGTATTTCAGGTTTTCACCGCCCATACCCCAGATGAAAGTATAGTTGCTGGTTCCGGCAGCAGCGTGGATAGACCATTCGGGAGAAGTGATGGCTTGTTCGTTGTGCAGCCATATCAGACGTTCTTCCTGCGGTTCGCCCATCAGGTGACAGATAGCGTTGCCGGGTTTCAGGTTAAAGTAGTAGTAAGCTTCCATGCGGCGAGTGTGCGTGTGGGCAGGCATGGTATTCCATACGGAGCCGGGAGCCAGTTCCGTGAGTCCCATCTGCAACTGGTTGGTACCACCGTCTTTCACTCTTTCCAATACATCTTTCACAATCAGCTGATTTACGATGCGGTCGTTGCTGTCCTCCATTTTTCCATAATGGTCGGAGATACCCAGTGCATATTTCTTGGGGTTGGCTTTCTGAAGCTTGGCATCGGTCGTAATCAGCTGGGTGACGTAGGGCTTGTAGGCCGGAGCCGAGTTGATGTAAAACTTGGCAGGATTGGTGGCGTCGTTGCTCTTGAAGGTTACTTCCTTATTTCCGCAGCCTACGTAAAGGGCTTCCTTATATTTCATGGGATATTCCTTACCGTCTACGGTTACTACTCCGTCACCGCCGGTATTGATGACACCCAGTTCGCGACGTTCGAGGAAGTAAGTGATTTCCGGACCCAGTTCACGGAACACTTCCAACTTCAATGTCTTGTTCACCGGCATAGCGCCACCGTAAATCAATCGGTCGTAGAGGGTGTAGGTTACGTTGATTTCATCCGGAGCCATCACTTTGTCCATCATGAATCTGCTGCGCAGCAGTTCCGTGTCATAATGCTTCACGTCCTGCGGATGGCAGGCGGTCTGCACTTTGTAATTCACTTGGGCATTGGCTGCCATGGCAGCTGCTCCCATCATAAATGCAAGTACTAACTTTTTCATAATTGCGTTACTATTTAATTTTTAACTTTTAATTTTTGATTGATTTCTGGTATTTGATGATAGCACGACGGTTCATAATCATCAGGAACAATGTGCATAATGCAAGGATACCGGAACCTATCCATTTCAGCGAGTAGGTCAGGTGGAAAATGACCCAAGCAAAGGGGCTGGATGCGAAATCCAGTGCACCGCCTTCAAAGCCGGCAGGAATATTTACGGCAGCATCTTGTGTCTTTTCGTATACATCGTGGGCTGCTTGTGTGAAATAGGGGGCGAGGTTTGTTACGAAATAAAGGCCGATGGTCAGTACAACCAGTCCGATGATGAACGTCTTTATTACATTCCCTTTCGTGATGGGCAGTACTAACGGGAAGAGATAGAACATTCCGGCCAGCGACGCCAAAGGCAGGAACTGGTTACCCGGCAGGATGACAGCCAACAGTATGGTTACGGGAATCAGCAGCAGGGAAACTACCAGCGTTGCAGGATGGCCGATAACCAATGCGGGACTCATACCGATGTTCAGACCGACAGCACCTTTGAATTTCTTGGCAATCAGTTCGCGGGTAGCATCGGAGATAGGCTTCAAGCCTTCGATGAACAAAGCGGTGATACGCGGAATCAGTTCCATCACGGCGCCCATCTTGATACCCAAACCTAATATATAAGGTATCTTGTCTACCAGTTCCTGACCGTTCTTGCAAGACAAGGCACCGATGCCGCAACCTACCAGAATTCCCAGGAACAAAGGCTCACCCAGCAGCCCGAATTTCTTCTTCATGCCTTCCGCATCGATGTTCAATTTGTCAAAACCGGGGATTTTGTCCAATGCTTTATTGATGACTACGGCAAATGGAACGAAACCTGCGCAGAAAGGCTGGGGAATGGAGATACCCTCCATCTTGTCGTAGAATCCCTGAAATTTGTCGGCGGTATAGTCGGCCATGATCAGGGTAATGATATAGCAGATGATAGCGGCGAAGAAGCCCCACCAGATATTGTCGCTGGCAAAATAAACAACTGCGCCGATAAATGCGAAATGCCAGTAGTTCCAAAGGTCGATATTGACCGTACGGGTTGTTTTCGTTAATAACATCAGAAGATTTACTCCCAAACATACCGGAATGATGAATGCACCCACTGATGTATTATAGGCTACAGCTGCAGCCGCAGGCCATCCCATGTCGAATACTTTCAATTGAAGACCGTAAATTTCAACGACTTGGCTCAGAGCAGGACCGAGGCTGCTGGTCAACAACGCAGTGACTACTGACAGACCTACGAAGCCGACGCCTACCAACAGACCGCTCTTTAATGCCTTGCTGAACTTGATGCCGATGCATAATCCCAAAATTGTAAAGATTATAGGCATCATCACTGCTGCTCCTAAGCCGATGATATAACCGAAAACTTGTTCCATTTTTTGTGATTTAATTAGATAATTGATAATGTTTTGCAATAGTATGAATTAAAAAACGGGCTCAAAAATAAGACCTTTTCTCAATTAATCAAACTTGAAAAGCATAATTATTAGTAAATGGAATGATTTCGGACGAAATTGGTCGTTATCGTGCACAAAAATGCTCGTTTCCGTACACGAAAACCGGATAATACACCCTCTGCATTGAAAAGCATACGTCCGTTTAGAAAGAAAGCATTACTTTTGTTCTTGGAAATGAAACCGGTCTTATGCCAAAAAATGAATGACGACATGAAGATGAATTTAATTTGTAAATTTATTATATCAGCATTTATGTCGATTACGAGAGTCGGGGGGGAGGAGGGAACTGACCCTCATGTACGTGCCTTTCTCTCCCGCCCACAGTGTGGGGATGCTTCAAGTGGAAAATGGGAATGACGCTGACGGAATATAGAAATGAAGGAATGAAAAACAACACATTCGGGTGGAGCTTATGGAAAACTCCATCCGATATTGATTTATGGGAAAAAGATTTAGAGGATTGATAGTTATATTGGTTATATTCTGAGAATTTAACTATATTAGCGCCCGAAAAGCATAAATATGGCGCTAAATCTGATAAAAAAGGATAAGTCTCGTTCTGTTGTAAGCATTAAGCTGGATGAGCAAGAGTTTCATAATATTTTTAAGGAATATTATGCGGCGCTTTGTTCCTTCGCGTTCCAATACATGGAGGATGCGGATATGTCAGCAGATATAGTACAAGACGTATTTGCCAAGTTGTGGCAGATAAGAGACGATTTCTTTTATCTTCATCAGGTGAAAGCTTTTCTTTATACGGCCGTACGTAACCATGCCTTGAACGAACTTGAGCATTCGAAGGTAGCTCATGAATACGAGCAAAAGATTATAGCCAAAAAGACAGATGCTTTTTTTCGTGATGCGATTGTGGAAGAAGAGACTTTCCGGATTCTGTCAGAAGCTATAGAGAAACTTCCTACCCAAATGAGAGCTATCATGCAGTTGGCTCTGGAAGGTAAAAAGAATGCAGAAATAGCAGAGCGTCTCAATGTCTCTCCTGAAACGGTACATACTCTTAAAAAAGTGGCTTATAAAAAGCTCCGTGCATTCCTTACCGATTATTATTATTATTGCCTTCTGTTATTTATCTAAAAGCACATTTTTTTCTATTTTTTCAAAAAAAAGTCTTTATCGATTCACCATGTTTTCATTTTGGCTTGTATTATCATTAAAGATAGACTAAAACATGCCGGATTATGATAAAAGAATACTTTCATATAGCTTATCTTATTTCCAGGCACCTATCCGGTGAAGTAACACCGGAAGAAAACCGTTTTTTGGATAAATGGCGCAAAGAGAGCAAAAGCCATGAGCAGCTTTGCCAAAAGATTTGTAGTGATGAACATTATGCACAGCACGAAATTCGTAAAATGGAGTTTGATTCGCAGGCTGGATGGAGAGGTGTCGAAGTACGTATCAAGAGGATGGAGCTCAGAAGGAGACATTTGAAACTGTTACGGTACGTTGCTCTTTTTATTGCACCGGTGCTGATATTGGTTTTTGCACTTCAGGATATTTCTGTACCCCATGTCATGGATGACAATCAATTTTTACTGTATTTATTCTAACCTTCATCAGTTCCGGCCTAAGTGCCGGAACTCTTGGTTTAGACGGTAAGAAGAAGGATAAGGAGAGGAAGGAGGAATTGTCGGCAGACGGACCTTATGTGATTTATGAACCGGACGGCAAGGTGCGCGTCATAAGCGTTACAGCCCGGGGGCAGATAGAAGATACGGCTTATACGGTACTTCCTCAGGATTTCACCCTTCATGTCACGGACCACAAAGGGCGTTATCCGTTTGATGTGAAGCTGCATCCGGTCAAACGTCCGGAATGGCAATACAGACAACCGGATAAAGTGTTTGTGATGTCTGACCCCCATGGCAAGTTGAATTGCGTGATGAGCTTGCTGCGGGGCAACAATGTCATTGATAAAGACTACCATTGGAGTTTTGGAACCAACCATCTGGTGGTTATCGGTGATATATTTGACCGTGGCAAAGATGTGCCGCAGATATTTTGGCTGTTCTATAAATTAGAGAAGGAGGCGGCGGATGCAGGTGGTCATGTCTCGTTTCTGTTGGGTAACCATGAACCGCTTGTGACGGCAAATGATTTGCGTTATACCAAAGAAAAGTACAAGACATTGGCTCGAAAACTGGGTATGGATTATCCGGCATTGTTCGGTCCGGACACAGAACTTGGCAGATGGCTTGGTACCCGTAATACGATGCAGACCATCGGACCTAATCTGTATGTACATGCAGGTTTGGGAAAGGAGTTTTATGACCGTGACTTGAATATTCCCACAGTAAATGAGGAAATGAGCCGTGCATTGTTCATGAGCAAGAAGGAACGTAAGGCCCTATCGCCTCTCACGGCTTTCCTATATGGTAATAGCGGCCCTATCTGGTATCGTGGATTGGTACGGACGGATGCAAAATACCATCCATTGGCACAAGACTCCCTGCAACTGATGTTGAAACGTTATGACGTCGAACATATCATTGTGGGGCATACCATCTTTAAGGACATTTCCACTTTCTATGATGGACGGGTGATTGGAGTGAATGTGGATAACGAGGAAAACCGAAAGAAGAAACGTGGGCGCGCTTTACTGATTGACGGGAATACCTATCTTGTGGTGGGAGATAAAGGAGCGATGCGGAAATTGTTCTGAGGCTGTTTTCTTTCTGATTATTTTTTAGGCGTGGAAGTACGTGGATTTCACGGAGAAACAAAGAAAAACTCCGCGTTTTTCGCGTAATCCGCGCCTAAAAAATATCATAATGTAAATATGCGCTTTCGGATAACTGGGGGAGGGAGTGCCCTCTCAAAGAGAGGCGATAACGGCAATGTCCGTAGCATTGTCTACGATATGTGCCGGATGAAACTCTTCCAGTTCTGTGCGGGGACGGAATCCCCAGGTGACCCCGCAGGCGGTGACTCCGGCATTGGCGGCCGTTTGCATATCCACTCCGGAGTCTCCCACATATAACACGTCTTCACGTGATATACGGGTGATGTCCAGAATGTCATGCACCACTGTTGGGTCGGGCTTCACGTTGACCCCTTCCCGCTGTCCGAAGACGGCGGTAAAACGTATGCGGGGAAAATAATGTGAAATCAGTTTCGCGGTAGCCGATTGATATTTGTTGGAAGCCACTGCCAATATCACCCCTTTCTCCTGCAACTGTTCCAGCAGTTCGGGGATGCCGGGGTAGGGGCCGCTTTTATCAGCATTGTGCACGTCATAATAAGGCACAAACTCCTTGCGGACGCGCAAGACGTTTTCTTCGCTCTTTTCCCCCTCCGGAAGGGCGCGCTCGAACAGTTTGTTGATTCCGTTACCAACCATGAAGTTATAGGCCGATTCCGGGTGAGTGGGATAGCCGAGCGCTTGCAAGGCATGGTTTGTGCTTTGTGCCAAATCGGCTATTGTGTTCAGTAAAGTTCCGTCCAGGTCAAATATAATCAACTTCTTCATTGCTTTCTCTATTTTTAGTTTGCTGCAAATATAGGGCTTTTTGCGCTCATGTTCAAATGCAGTTCCGGTTTTCATCAGGTATTTGCAGGATAGGAAGTTCTTGATTGATAATCAGTGTATTATTACTGCATTCCTGCTGTATGCTTTTTGCAGTAGTACTGCAAATAGGTTGCAGCGTTACTGCAAATAGGTTTGCAGCGTGACTGCAACTGCTTTGCAGCATTACTGCAACTGCTTTGCAGTGACACTGCACAAGCGTTGCAGTAGTTTTGCAGTGGTATTTTTTGTCGTTCTTTCCTTTTCTTTGCACACTTTCGGGCTTTTTATGCAAAAACTTCCTATCTTTGCAGCCGAATTTTACTAAAAATAGGTATGAGTTACAATTTGTTGAAAGGAAAAAGAGGCATTATTTTCGGTGCTCTGAATGAGCAGTCCATTGCCTGGAAAGTAGCAGAAAAAGCAGTAGAAGAAGGTGCAACAATCACTTTGTCGAATACGCCGGTTGCCGTGCGTATGGGTGAAGTGTCGGCTCTTTCGGAGAAACTGAATTGCGAGGTGATTCCTGCAGATGCTACAAGTGTAGAAGATTTGGAAAATGTATTCAAACGTTCTATGGAAGTATTGGGCGGCCCGGTTGACTTCGTGCTGCACTCCATTGGTATGTCTCCCAATGTGCGTAAGAAACGTACATATGATGATTTGGATTACGATATGTTGGAAAAGACACTGGATATTTCCGCTGTCTCTTTCCACAAGATGATACAAGCAGCCAAGAAACTCAACGCCATTGCCGACTACGGCTCAGTTCTGGCTCTGAGTTATGTGGCTGCGCAACGTACGTTCTACGGTTACAATGATATGGCAGATGCCAAGGCGCTGCTGGAATCCATTGCCCGCAGCTTCGGCTACATCTACGGACGCGAACACCATGTTCGTGTCAACACCATCTCCCAGTCTCCTACGATGACCACTGCCGGTTCCGGTGTGAAGGGCATGGACAAGTTGTTCGACTTCGCCAACCGCATGTCTCCCCTTGGCAATGCTTCTGCCGACGAGTGTGCAGACTACTGTATCGTGATGTTCTCCGACCTCACCCGCAAGGTCACCATGCAGAACTTGTTCCACGATGGAGGTTTCTCCAGCGTAGGTATGAGTCTTCGCGCCATGGCTACCTATGAAAAGGGCTTGGATGAGTATAAGGATGAAAACGGAAATATCATCTACGGCTAATGGAACTCGCTCTTTATCTTTTGCCAGTCACCCTGGGCGATACGCCTATTGAAACGGTGTTGCCGCCTTATAATAAGGAGATAATACTGGGAATCCGCCATTTCATTGTGGAGGATGTGCGCTCGGCACGCCGATTTCTGAAAAAGGTGGACAAGGGAATGGATATTGATGCGCTGACATTCTATACGTTGAACAAACACACGTCACCCGAAGACATCTCCGGCTATCTGAAGCCGTTGGTGGAGGGGCAGCCGATGGGCGTAATCTCCGAAGCTGGTTGTCCGGCCGTGGCCGACCCGGGCGCAGACGTAGTGGCTATTGCACAACGGAAAAACTTGAGAGTGGTCCCCTTGGTGGGACCCTCTTCCATTATCCTCTCTGTCATGGGTTCCGGCTTCAACGGACAGAGCTTTGCCTTCCACGGTTATCTTCCCATTGAACCGGCAGAGCGTGCCAAAAAGCTGAAGATGCTGGAACAGCGCGCCTACAATGAACATCAGACTCAGCTTTTCATTGAAACGCCTTATCGCAATAATAAGATGATAGAGGATATTCTTCATAACTGCCGTCCGCAGACCAAGCTCTGCATTGCAGCGAACATTACTTGTGAAGGGGAGTATATCAAAACCAAGACAGTGAGGGAGTGGCAGGGCAAGACCCCCGACCTTTCTAAGATTCCTTGTATTTTTCTCTTGTATAAATAATAGCTTCCAGATGCTCGAATTCATATTCCAGGCAACTGCTGAAGAAGTTTCGTCCCAGGTTGTGTCCAATTTGCCGGAACGTCCATAGCTTTCCACCCTTGAAATTCTTATTGCATAGGATGGAGTCATCCTTCAGGTCGAGCGTGAAGAGATAGACCAGACGGTTGGTGGCTTCATTCTCAAAATGATACATGAGGTTGAAGTGCAGATAATCTAATGGAGCGGTGGGAAGCGTTTGCCGTAATATTCTGTGTGCACCCTGTTCCAGTGTTTCTCCGTATATCAGGTATCCCTCTATCAGCAAGTCGATTTTGTTTTTCTCGAAAACGTTGCATTGGGGGCGAGGGAGGAGAAACAGCATGCCGTGTGAGGCAACGGCAATCCTGATGACCGGATTGATATAGTCGTTTTTCCGGTTGATGGTTTCTGAGGCGATGGCTTTCCCCGTGACATCTCCTTTGGTGTTCACTATCGGTACGAAAACCGTGTGGTTCATCACCATATTGAAGTAGAAGATGCCGAACTGGTTGAACAGAATGCCTGATATAAAGACGAGGGGAGGTGCCACATAAAACAGAATGTGGCGGGTAGTGTCTCCCAAAGGGTAACTAATCAGAATCGCCAGGAAGATAATCAGAAAATGCAGCAAGCTTATGATAAGAATTACGCGTGCGGATACGATGGCGGCTTCTGCCCCTTGTGCAAAAAGCTGCTTACAGCATTTATGTGTCTGAGACATGTGGTAGTCCAGAAACCTTCTCTTATTGAGGTAGATGATGAACGGGGGGATGATGGCGCTGATTTCCAGCGTGAACGGAAGCATGAAACGGGGACAGTAGTTTACGAGGAATAGGCTTGTTGCCGACAATAGCAGTAACATTCCTGTAGTACAGTAAAGTATGATTTGCGGAACATGCGTCTCTCTATGCCTTATTGAATGGATGCTAGATAAAAGTCCTGCGCCTGCACCGATGTAGATGGACATGTCCTGCGTTATAAACTCGCATAATATGATGGATATTATAACTGGGATGAATCCCAGTGACATATTGAATCTTGACGATAAAATTCTTTGATGGCTCATTATCCGTATTATGATTTTGTCGTTTACATCATAACAACTGGCAGGTTTAAATGTTTTCTATTTTACTTCTTTTTTTTGTATAAAATGAATCTGTTTTTCCGCATGATAAGAGGAGCGTACCAATGGAGCGCTTTCCACTTGCTGAAATCCTTTTTCCAATCCTCTCTTTTTGTAGAGTGCAAATTGTTCGGGAGTAATATATTCGGCTACCGGATAATGTTTGTGTGTGGGTTGCAGGTATTGGCCTATGGTCAGTATGTGGCAGCCCACCTGGCGAAGGTCGTCCATCAGTTCTTCCACTTCTTCCGGAGTCTCGCCCAGTCCTACCATAATGCCGGACTTGGTGGTAGTATTGCTTTCTGCAATCTGCCGTAACACTTCCAAGCTTGTCTCATACTTGGCGGCACTGCGTACGAGAGGGCTGATGCGGCGGACAGTCTCCATGTTGTGCGAAATGATTTCCGGTTGTGCATCGATGACTTGTGCCACGAGCTCCTTTCTCCCCTGGAAGTCGGGAATCAGTACTTCGACGGTGGTGTTCGGATTGAGCCGTTTGATTTCCCGGATGGTACGTGTCCAGTGCGATGCACCTAAGTCAGGCAGGTCGTCACGGTCTACAGAAGTGACGACCGCATGGGAGAGTTTCATCAAGGCAATGGATTCTGCCACGTGTGTGGGTTCGTCGGCATCTAGCGGCAAGGGCTTGCCGCTTGCCGTATTGCAGAATTTGCAACTGCGGGTACAGATATTTCCTCCAATCATGAAGGTTGCGGTGCCTTTCCCCCAGCATTCTCCCATATTAGGGCAACGGCCGCTGCTGCAGATGGTATGGAGGCAATGTGATTCAACAATGCGTTTGGTCTCGGTATAACGCTCGTTGGCACCGATGCTTATTTTGAGCCATTCCGGTTTGCGTACTCTCATGTTGGTTTAATGAAGGATGATGAATGAGGAATGATGAATGAAGAGTTCGTCATTCCTCAATTAAATTTATTTTAGCTCTTTATTAAAGAAGTTAGTCAACCGTGTGTACAGATGTAACCGGGTATTTCCTCCGTAGATACTGTGGTTACGGTTGGTGTATACCTGCATATCGAACTGTTTGCCGAGCTGTACCAGTTGTTCGGCATATTCGGCACAGTTCTGGAAATGTACATTGTCATCTGCCATGCCGTGTACCAGCAGCAGGTTGCCGTGCAGCTTGTCGGCACGGGTAAAGGCGGAAGTGGTCTTATAGCCTTCGGCGTTCTCCTTAGGAGTGCGCATAAACCGTTCACCGTAGACTGTGTCGTAGTAGTTCCAGTCGGTAACGGCAGCCACGGCTGCTCCGGCCTTGAACACCGGTGTTCCTTCACTCATGCTCATGATGGTAGTATATCCACCGAAACTCCATCCCCAGATACCGATGCGGTTTTTGTCCACGTATGGCTGGTTGCCCATGTAGAGGGCGGTTTCCACTTGGTCTTTGGCTTCCTTGATACCCAGGTTCAGATAGGTGCATTTGGCGAATTCGGCACCACGTCCTCCAGTGCCACGTCCGTCTACGCAGACTACAATATAGCCTTGTGATGCCATGTAGGTTTCCCAGCTTACACTGAACTTGTCAAGCACTTGCTGCGAACCGGGACCACTGTACTGGTACATCAGTACCGGATATTTCTTGCCGGCAGAGAAGTCGGCTGGTTTCATCATCCAGCCATTCAATGTGGTGCCTTCGGAAGTCTGGAAAGTAAAGAATTCCTTCCGGGGCATGTCATAGCTGCTGATTTCCTGCTTCAATGCCGCATTGTCCATCAGGGTGGCAAGAGTCTTGCCTGTATTGTCGTTCAGTGTAATGACGGTCGGTGTGTCCAGATTAGAATAACGGTTCATGTAGTACTTCATGTTCGCACTGAACTGCGCACTGTTTGTTCCGGCTTGTGACGATAGCTTGGTCTTTTTGCCTTTCCGGTCAATCTTGTAGATGGCACTGCGCATGGGGCTTTCCTCGTTGCTGCTGAAGTAGAAACTTCCTTCTTCGGGGTTGTAACCCAGGAACTCCTGCACTTCATATTGTCCGGTTGTCACTTGTTTCAGCAGATTGCCTCCTATGCTATACCAGTACAGATGGTTGTATCCGCTCTTTTCGCTGACAAAGCTGAAATTTTCCGGATAGAAGACTATGTTGTCGAATACATTTTCGCGGATATAGGTATCGCTTTCATCACGCAGAGCTAGTTTGGCTACTGTGCTGCGAGGATTGGCAAAGTATAGGTCGAACCGGTTCTGATGGCGGTTCAGAGTCATGACGGCAAGCTTGTTGGGGTCTTGAGTAAATCGGATGCGGGGGATATATCCGTCTGCATCTACCGGCACGTTTATCTTGCGGGTCACTTTCGACTTGATGTCGAAGGTATGTACGGATACCTTTGAATTTACTTCTCCCGTTTTAGGATATTTATAGGTGTATTCTCCCGGATACTTCTCGAAAGGTGTAAAATGGGGAGCTTGTCCGGCAAAAAGAGGGAAAGAATAGGAGGGAACATCTTTCTCGTCGAAGCGGATGAAAGCCAGCATTTGGCTGTCGGCACTGAATTCCAGCGCACGGTTGAAGGAGAACTCCTCTTCGTAAACCCAGTCGGGGATGCCGTTCAGCACCTCGTTCTGTTTTCCGTCTTCTGTCACCTGGCTTTCGCTGTTGCCGTAGAGCAGTTTTACAAGGAAGATGTTGTTGTCGCGTACAAAAGCCACCTGATTGCCGTCCGGTGAAAATACGGGCACTTGCTGAGGGCCGCCGTCCGAAAGCTTTTCCACAATATTGTTGATTTTACCGTCCAGATTGCGCTTTAGGCTGTAGATGTAATGCACAGCCGTATAGGAATGACGGTAGATAGGAGTTGTTTCGGTGGCAATGAGCAGCTTGCTTCCGTCCGGAGCAAAGCTGTAGCTGTCGAATGTCTTGAATGTGCATTCGCGTGCGGTGGCGGCATCAAACAGTACTTCCACGGGTTTTCCCGTCTTGAAGGAGTATTTGATGATTTGTGTTCTTGCCGCGTTCATCTGCGAATAGTGTTCTCCGTCTCCCGGGATGGGGATAACGCCGGAAATGTTCTTCGGAATGAACTTGCCCGATACGATTTCTTTCAAATCAAGAGCCTTGCCACTTTGGGCGAAACCTGCCAGCGTACAGAGGCAGAGGAGAAGTACGATGCTTATCTGTTTCATATATCTGTTTTATGCTTATCCGTTTCCATATTTGTTCTGGGGAACAAATATACGACAAAGGGAGGACTTATCGAAACAGCGGGCTAATTTTATTCTTTCTGAAAAAGAAAAAGTCTGTCCTGCTTCTGAATGTCTTTCGTTACAAGCACTTGACCTTGCTTTGATATACAGCAACGGTCGTGATGCCAGCCATATCGTGGTGAATTAGAACAGATGAAAACACTTTGTTTTATGTTCGTTAACAAATCGGGTGGAAACTATTCTTGTTTTTGCAGGTTCATCCCACGGAAAAATCCTATATTTGCCATTTACATAAGGAATATGTATGGAAACCAAATCTACGCTCTATAATGAGTTCCCTCTTTTTCTGAAGCGATATTTTTCCTATAAGGTACAGAAAATATCGCTGAATGCCGGTTTTACGTGCCCCAACCGGGATGGAAACAAAGGAGTCGGCGGTTGCACCTATTGTAACAACCAGACCTTCAACCCCGATTATTGCCGTACGGAGAAATCCATTACCCGTCAGCTGGAAGAGGGCAAGCAGTTCTTTGCGCACAAATATCCTGGTATGAAGTATCTCGCTTATTTCCAGGCTTATACCAATACGTATGGTGAGCTGGAAGACCTGAAGCGGAAATACGAGGAGGCCTTGTCGGCAGATGGAGTGGTGGGGTTGGTTATCGGCACCCGTCCGGACTGTATGCCTGACAGCTTGCTGAACTATCTGGAAGAGATGAACCGACATACATTCCTTTTAGTGGAGTACGGCATAGAGAGTACCGACGACAAGACGCTCTGCCGAATCAATCGCGGACATACTTTCTGTGCTACCGCTGATGCGGTGGAAAGAACCGCTTCGCGTGGAATCCTGACCGGTGGACATGTCATCCTTGGACTGCCGGGCGAGACGCATGAAAGTATCGTTGCACAAGCCAGTGTGTTGTCCCGTCTGCCACTCACTACCTTGAAGATGCATCAGCTACAACTGATAAGGGACACCCGTATGGCTCTGGAGTATCGGCAGCATCCCGAAGATTTCCATCTGTTTAATGTGGAGGAATATATCGATCTCGTGATAGACTATGTCGAGCATTTGCGGCCGGACTTGGTGCTGGAGCGCTTCGTCTCCCAGTCTCCTAAGGATCTGCTCATTGCACCCGACTGGGGATTGAAAAATTATGAATTTAATCACCGGGTTCAAAAAAGAATGAAAGAACTCGGTGCATATCAGGGAAAGAAGTATGAAATGTGAGAAAAAAGAATTATTTTTGCCGCAACTTTAAATGTGGAATCAATCTAAATAAAGAATAGTTATGAACCCAAAAACAATGATAAAGGGAAAAATCCACTATGTGGGAGTGAATGACCGCAATAAGCATTTGTTCGAAGGCATGTGGCCGTTACCGTATGGAGTTTCCTACAACTCTTACTTGATAGACGATGAAACGGTCGCCCTGGTCGATACGGTAGACGCCTGCTATTTCGAGGTATACCTACGCAAAATAAAGAGCATCATTGGTGAGCGTCCCATTCAATATCTTATCATCAATCATATGGAGCCGGACCATTCGGGTTCCATCCGTCTGATAAAGCAGCATTATCCGGACATCGTCATCGTGGGCAACAAGCAGACTTTCGGCATGATTGAAGGTTTTTATGGCGTGACGGGCGAGCAGTATATGGTGAAGGACGAGGATTTTCTGGCTTTGGGGCATCATAAACTCCGTTTCTATATGACTCCGATGGTGCACTGGCCCGAAACGATGATGACTTTTGACGAAACGGAAGGAGTCCTTTTCGCTGGTGACGGTTTCGGCTGTTTCGGCACTGTGGACGGAGGTTTCCTCGATACGCGCATCAATCTGGACAGATATTGGGAGGAAATGGTACGTTATTATTCCAACATCGTGGGTAAATATGGTTCTCCGGTGCAGAAAGCGCTGGCCAAGCTGGGCGGTCTGCCCATCTCCACCATTTGCTCTACGCACGGGCCGGTATGGACAGAAAATATATCCAAGGTTATCGGCATCTACGACAAGCTGAGCCGCTACGCCGCTGACGAAGGTGTGGTCATTGTTTACGGCTCCATGTACGGCAACACGGAACAGATGGCGGAAGCCATTGCGGCGGAACTTTCAGCACAAGGCATCAAGAACATCGTGATGCACAATGTGAGCAAGAGCAATCCTTCTTATATCATTGCCGATATCTTCAAGTATCGCGGACTTATTATTGGCAGTCCCACATACAGCAACCAGATTTATCCTGAGATAGAATCCTTGCTTTCCAAAATTCTGGTACGCGAAGTGAAGGGACGTTATCTGGGATACTTCGGCTCCTTCTGCTGGGCGGGTGCTGCCGTGAAGCGTATGAACGAGTTTGCCGAAAAGAGCAAGTTCGAGATTGTGGGCGACCCGGTAGAGATGAAGCAGGCCATGAAGGACATTACTTACGAACAATGTGAAAATCTGGCACGTGCCATGGCGGAGCGTTTGAAGAAGGATAGGAAGTGACAAAAATTAAAATAGAGAGTTACCCCTAATTTATTAACCTAATAAAACAATCACAATGAGACTAATCATTCAACCGGATTATCAATCCGTGTCAAAGTGGGCGGCACATTATGTAGCTGCCAAGATTAAGGCCGCTAATCCGACGCCTGAAAAACCGTTTGTGTTGGGATGTCCCACCGGCTCTTCTCCGCTGGGCATGTACAAGGAACTTATCGACCTGAACAAGAAAGGCATCGTGTCTTTCCAGAACGTAGTGACTTTCAATATGGACGAGTATGTAGGTTTGCCCAAGGAACATCCCGAAAGCTACTATTCCTTCATGTGGAACAACTTCTTCAGCCATATAGACATCAAGCCGGAGAACACCAATATCCTGAACGGCAACGCTGCTGATCTGGATGCCGAGTGTGCACGCTATGAAGAGAAAATCAAGTCCTACGGTGGCATCGACCTCTTCATGGGCGGTATCGGCCCCGACGGACATATCGCTTTCAACGAGCCGGGTTCTTCTCTTTCGTCACGCACCCGTCAGAAGACATTGACTACCGATACCATCATTGCCAATTCCCGTTTCTTCGACAATGACGTGAACAAGGTACCCAAGACTGCCCTGACCGTCGGTGTGGGTACTGTGCTCAGCGCCCGCGAGGTGATGATTATCGTAAACGGACACAACAAGGCACGTGCCCTCTATCATGCAGTCGAGGGACCTGTGATGCAGATGTGGACTATCAGCGCGTTGCAGATGCACGAAAAGGGAATCATTGTTGCTGATGACGCTGCTACCGATGAATTGAAAGTGGGTACTTACCGCTATTTTAAAGATATTGAGGCGGAGCATCTGGATGCGGAAAGCTTGCTGAAGTAAGCAGATAGCTGATGACTAATAGAAAGGCGCATTGACAGCTTGACTCAAGTCTTACTGCCAATGCGCCTTTCTATTAGTCACCATGGTTGTTTTTTTGGGGGGGGACGAATACTGAATAAAATTAAACGGACTCTAAATGTGAAAAAACAATGAAAAAGAAAATGTTATTTATGACTCTGTTTTTGGTGACGGCAGTAACTTCCTTTCAAAAGATAATAGCTATGCGGAACCTCATCGGCCTGTTCTTTCTGTCTGTAGCTTTGGCTGCATGTACCTCTGCTCCCCGTAATGAAGTATTGTCTTATACGGACTTTCCCCGTACATTGGAGCTGAAGGGAAGAACGCTTCCGCTGGATACCGCCCTATTCCGTTATCCTTTCCGCATTCGTGTGCAGGGAGACCGGGCAGTTGTGCTCGATTTGCATGGCGAGGACTGTTTCTGCCATGCTTTCAGCTATCCAGCTTTCTGCCCCCTTTCCTCTTTCGGCAGGCGTGGCGAAGCTCCCGGCGAGCAACTTTCCGCTGAAAATGTCCGATGGAGCGGCGATGGTTTGTGGATTCTCGATTCCAATAAGTCCGAATTGATCCGGTTTGGTTGTGCCCTATCCGGTGATTCATTGTCGCGTCAGGAATCGGTGAACCTAGATAAGGATATTCTCCGCGCCCTGGACTTTGTGGCGATGGATGATTCCACTTTCATCATTCCCGACTATTCGGGCGACAGTCGCTTCTGTCTGGTGAACCGGCAGGGCAGTCTGTTGCATAAACTGGGTGGAATCCCTTCTTCCAACGAGGACGCTTTAAAGAATGCCCGTCCGGCACTGGCGCAGGCATGGCGCAGCTTCATCGATTACAATTCTCGTAACGGTGTCTTGGCAGCGGTGACACAGTTTGGCGAGGTGCTCGAAATCTATCATCTGAAAGACAGCACCCGCACAGTGTACATTGGTCCTCACGGTGAGCCGGAGTTCAAAATTTCCCAGGGCTATGGTATCCCTACCAGCATCATGGGATTCAGCGATGTTCAGGTAACAGACAGCGCCATCTATGCCGTGTTCCACGGACGTTCTTTCAAGGAGATGGCACAGAATGCCCGGCAAGGCATCCATGTGGATGGCGGTCAATACATTTATGTGTTTAGCTTGAAGGGCGAACCGCTCTGTAGCTATGTGCTTGACCATTTTGTTAATGGCATCTCTGTGGATGAGCAGCAAGGCATCATCCTTGCTACGGATGTGAACAAGGACGAACCTGTCATAGAGTATCGCCCTCTTCATCGACTTTTCCGATGAAACCGGTTTTATAGTTTATTGATTTCCTCTACTTTCAATCCACTGCATCGCGCAATGACATCAACAGGAATGCCTTCCGCTTTCATTCTCAAGGCCATCTCTCGTTTTCCTTCTTCTTTTCCTTCTTTCCTTCCCACGGCTCTCCCTTCTTCTCTTCCTTCTTCTCTTCCTTCGGCACGTTCTGTATTGATATTGTCTCTCAGAATCACTACATTGTCCAGGTGCCTGTAATAAGCTTTGAGCTCATCTTTTTTCAATTTGTCCAGCTTCAGGCGTTCCCTGGCTTCGGGCAGGCCCGGGGCGGTCGCATCTTCGGGGATTTCGCCGGTGTTCAGGAAGTAGATCCATTGCTCGAGGGGTACTTTTGACCATCGGTTGAAGTCGTTCACCTTCAGGATGTAGTATTCGGGGTAGAGTTGGCTCACTTCGCTGACCTTGAACGTCTGCCTTTGGAAAGGCGAGAGCTGCAGTAGCTCGTTGTTGTGCATTCCTCGGAACTCCGTTTTCCCTTGATAGACAAAGTCCGTACCGCTTCCCAGTGCGAAGTAAACGATGTTTATGCTGTATATCTTTCTGATTTTCTCGTATCCTTCCCCCCGGTTGATGTACTCGGTCACCAGCTTGGAAGTTCCGAACAGCATCCTTTGGAAGTAGGCATATTCGTTGTTGTTCTGTATCTCGAAGAGAATCAGTTCCCCCTTCTCGTCTTCTGCCAGCAAGTCCACCCGGTTGTACTTGTCATACTCGCTTTCCTGGTTGCTTTCGCTCTCCAGCAGCCGCTTGATGGTTATTTTCTCTTTCAGCAGTGTTGTCATGAGCCCTTCGAGCACGGCAAAGTTTGCTTTGTCGCGCAGCAGCCGTTTCATGGCCCAGTCAAAACGGATATAGTTGGACATGGTTCTGTTTTTTTAATTCGCGGTTCAATACTGTTCGGCTATATACAGCCTGTTGCAAAGTAAAGAATTAAAATCCTAATAGACAAGGAAGAGGGGAGTAAACTTGAGTTAAATATACTTCAGTTGGAGTTTTAGAGGGTAAGTCCCGTTGCCTATGCTGTCGGAAGTGTGGCTTTTGCTTCCCGGCTGCGGGTACTTTTTTTCTTGGGAGGAGTGTGAAATTCATGCTTGCTGTTTTTTAAAGGATTAGGAATAAATGCTTAACTTTGTGACCGAAAACAGTTTATCCATGAACCGACCATGAAAAAAGAATATTGGCAGCTGCTATTGATATACGCGTTTATAGGCATTGTGGCGGCGGGAGTCACCGGCTGGTTTCTGTATCAGTACCGGCTGGAATACTGGCAGACACAGGCGCGTGATGCCTTTCGTTCGGCTTTGCAGGAAGAGACGCAGAAATGGAAGGGTATTCCTATGTATCTTCATCTGTCAGGTGGCTTTCGATTGCCGGATGACTCTACTGACATTAAGAAGGAACCAATCAAGCTTTTGCTGACAAGCGAATATGGCCAGAAAGAATTTTGGGTTCCTTATGAGAAACACGCCCGTAATATGGAACGGTCTCGTGATACGAGAGGAGCCCATTCTTATCTCCTGCATGTCTCTCCTCTGAGTGCCGATTCATTGAATCTGTTCTGGAAGAACCGGTTGGCTGCGATGGGATTTCCCGGAACAACGGCTGTGCGCATTTCTGTGTCCGACTGGCAAGAGCACGAGTCTTATACTTACTCCGAAGATTCCCTTTATTTGTCGGAATCGGATAGCTTGTTCACTTATTATTTAGGACTTCGATGTGAAGTCGGCATGACCGGCTACCTTTATCATTCCTGGTGGATGGTTCTTTCCCGGAAAGACAAGGTCTTGTTGGCAGTTTTGGTGGCTTCCTGCATACTCTTGTTTTTTATACAGGAGTATGTGAGTAAAGTCTATCATCGTTTATTCGTCAAGGAAAAGCACATCGTGGTAGAAAAGGAGGTTCCGGTAGTTGCCGGTCACGGGAATCCTTCACATATTTATCAGTTGGAAGCAGGTGTATATTTTGATGCTGCTTCCCGCTTGCTGAAGAGGGGGGATGATGTTGTAAATTTGCCTCCACTGCTTGCCCGGTTGCTGCAAGGCTTTTTGGATGCTGAAGATAATAGGCTGTCCAATGATGAAATCCTGCATTTATTGTGGCCGGATGGTAGTGGTAGCTCGAATAAAATGTATCAGAATATAAGAAGATTGCGTGACTGTCTGTCGCTGGTCTCCTGTTGTATCATTGAGCGTGGAAATTTTACTTATCAGTTGAAAATCCCCTATTTCATCGAGGGGAATGCCGGAGAATAGTATCCTACTCACAATCTTATAATTTCTTATATTCCTTGTTCTTTCCCGAATATAAGACATTGTAAGGCCGGAAATTTGGATATGACTTTTGTTTTCCATTAACTTTATCCTATCATTCAAAATAAATACTAAATGTGGAAAACAATGAAAAAGAAAATTCTATTTATTGCTTTATTTTTGGCGGCAGTAGCCGCTTCCTTTCAATGGAGTGTTGAACACGAAAACCTGGATAGCCTGATGTTGGAAAACATAGAAGCTTTGGCATCAGGTGAGGGGCACGTAAATATCAGTTGTTTTGGCCTTGGTTCCGTGGATTGTCCGAGTTCCCATGTGAAAGTGTATTTAGTACAAGAAGGAGGTTATTAGGAAAAAGGAATATGAATATGAAAAGGGCTGGAGAAGAGCGGACGGTAGACGTTTTGTTGCCACTTTACGAACCCGTCCGTTCCGTACCCCACCCCGGAAAGGAGGTTTCGGCAAAGATAACGATTTAAATTGAACGGGCAATATGTTTGCTTCTTCCGTTGAAAGGATAGATACGGAAATAGATAAGAATTAAAAAGAATAAATTTGAAAGTAGAAAAACAATGAGAAAGAAGATTATGAAAGTTGCATTTGTTGCCGTATTTGCAGCTGTGGCAGGATATGGAGTTTATATGAATCAGAGAACAGAAGCAATGTCGGATTTGATGCTGGCTAATGTGGAGGCGTTGGCAAGTGGGGAATCTGATTATAATAGCAAAGTGTGGGAACGTTACTATCGCCCTGAAGGGGATGGATATAATTGTACTAAAACAGGAAATGAGACGTGTTGAAAAAATATAGTTTTTCCTGAATTGTAATGTAAGAAATGAGATGATAGCTTTTCATACATTGTTAAGCTATCATCGTCCTTCCTATTCATGTAAATTTAATGTTGAAGATGATAAAATCGCTTATTTGCATTTATTTTGCAGGCCTTATATGTTTATTGATGGGTTGTAGTAGACCTAATGTAGTGAGTAGTACAGCCGCAGAGGTTATTGATTTTGGAAATTTGAAATCGGTAAATGCTGCAGAGTTGATTTCGGTATGTTCTTATGTTGCATTGGAATCCTCGGAAAATTCATTAGTGGGTAATATCGGTCAAATAGAAATCTGTGGCAATCGCATATACATACTTGATAACAAGATGAATACATTTAATGTGTTTGGCATGGATGGAAAATTTGTTATGAAGTTAGAAGGTCATGGAAATGGACCGGGAGAGTTTATATCTCCTCATTCTTTTTGGATTGACAAGCATGGGCATGTTCTGATTTTGGATAGACAGTTGAATAGGTTGTTGAAATATCGCTTGACTGATTTGAAATATATCGGTGATGTAACGCTTCCCGCGCCTTCACCGTTGTCTTTTGCTGCAATGCAAGATTCAGGAATGTATATATATTATTATCCTTTGAGGCAAAATGATGTCTTTTCTGGTAAACAGTTTGTTGTGGCTAATGAAAAAGGGGACGTAGTCCGTACATTTTATGACGCTCCGCTAACGGGGAAAATACTTCATGGTTGTCCTGCTAATTTTTATATGTTTAATGAGAGTTTGAGGGTTTATCCTTACTTCAGCAATCAGGTATATGAATTGAGCGGGAATTCTTTTGATGCTTGTTATGAATTCTCTTGGGGAAAACAGAAATTCCCTCCTTTGGAATTGTTCCAAAAACATGATACTTCAGGAGATGTGATGAAGGAAATATTGACAGGTGAGAATGATTGGATTAGACTTCTTTATGTGTATGAAACCAATCAAATGTTGGTTGTGAAGTATTATATAAAGAGAGATTTGTATTTATCAATCCGGGATAAAAAAGAGAATAGAACAGTTAATGTTAAAAGTGATATGATTGTTGATGATTTAGGACTTGGCGGAAGATTTCCCTTGCCTATGGCTGTTTGTGACGGTCTATTCGTGGGTGCCATTACTCCATTTGATGTTGTCAAGGAAGATGTCCAAGATAAGCGTCTGGAGGATTTGTTGGATAGCAAATCAGAGGAAAGTAATCCCATTCTCGTTTTTTATCGCTATTTGACAATATGAAGCGTGAATGCGTTTTTGGGATGCTGAAGATAATAGACTTTCCAAGGATGAAATCCTGCATTTATTGTGGCCGGATGGTAGTGGTACTCTGGATAAGTTGTATCAAAGTATAAAAAGATTGCGCGACTGCCTGTCGAAGATTTCAGTTTGTACAATAGAACGTAAGATTTCCGCTTATCTATTGAAAATCCCCATTTCATCGGAAAAAATACCATCAGAATAACATCCTGACATTATCTGACATTGCCTGACAATTTCTGACAATTTCTTTTCTTGCTTGATTGTCAGATATTGTCAGGATGTAAATTTGGATATGACTTTTGTTTTCCATTAACTTTACCCCATTATTCAAAACAAATAATAAATGTGGAAAACAATGAAAAAGAAAATTCTATTTATGTTTTTATTTTTAGTGGCAGTAGTCGCTTCCTTTCAATTGGGTGCTGAACGCGAAAACCTGGACAGCCTGATGTTGGAAAACATAGAGGCTTTGGCGTCGGGTGAGGGGCACGTATCAATTGATTGTTTGGGAAGCGGTTCCGTAGATTGCCCGATTTCTCATGTGAAAGTATATTTAGTATCCGAAAGTGGCTATTAAGAAAAAGGAAGAAATGAATATAAAAAGGGCTGGAGAAGAGCGGACGGTACACGTTTTTTGACACTTTACGACCCCGTCCGTTCCGTAACCCACCTTGGAAAGGAAGTCTCGGCAAAGATAACGATTTAAATTGAATGGGCAATATGTTTGCTTTTCCGTTGAAAGGATAGATACGGAATGTTAATCTTAATCAGTAATTTTTTTTAAGATAAATAGTATGAAGAAAATAGCAAAAGCTACTTTAGTAGCAGTAGTTGCCGGATATGGCATTTATTCTAATCAGAAAGTAGATAATATGTCGGATTTGATGCTGGCTAATGTGGAGGCATTGGCAAGATATGAGTTGCCGGAAGTAGATATAGCCTGTGGCAGTTCGGAAGGAAAATGCTGGGGAGATGATGGCTATGAATATACTTGGACTCCATTTGGTGGATTTAAAGTAACTCGTTGTAAATTTGTAGGCTATACTTGGGTGAGTTGTATACCTGGGTTGCCGGCATAATTTGAAGTATTTTGATTGTTTTTGGGAGATATTATTTTGTTTTGATTATTTGTCATTTAAGAAACATATCTCCTCTCAACTTTTTCATTTAGCCCGCATCATTTATGAATAGGAATTTGAATTAATTCCTTTGGAAAGGTCTGCTCTTTAATTTTTAGATGTGAAATTTTAATCCATAACTGAAATGTATAAAGTTGTGTTTGGGTGTTTAGTTGTCTTTTTTTGTTTATGGGGATGTGTCAATAAGTATGATTCTATTATTGACACTGATGCGGCTTGTATTACTGTCAATCCGAATAATTCAGAAAAGTTAGATATAGAGGCTATTTTTTCTTCTATAGAAGTGACAGCTTTAGAAAGTTCAGAAGCATCGTTATTTGGTAAATGCGATAAAATGCTTTTTAAAGAAGGGAAATACTACATATTAGATAGAAAAGAGGCCTGTATCTATGTATTCAATGCAAATGGGACTTTTTTGAGAAATAGCAAAAGCAAACAAGGTGATGGTCCCGGTGAATATCACTGTATAGTAGATTTTGATATTTCTAAAGATAAGCATATTGAAATTTTGGATGTATCAGCATATAAAATTATGATATATGATGATGAATTTAATTTTTTAGATGAAGTTGAAATACCAAAAGATTTGTATCCCATAAGTACTTTTAAATGTTTGAATAATGAGTTATATGCCTTTTATTCTTCTTTCTCATCCACATCCAATGCGAATGATAGAATGAATATTTATTCTTTCAAACAAAATCGTATAGTAGAAAGTACAAAAGGTTATATTTATATTCCTTCTTTGAGGATTGGTGTTACTCAACCATATTCTTTTTATGAGTCTGAGGGAGATGTTTTTTTCTCTTTTCCTTATCCTAATGATAAGGTGTATAAAATAGAAAAAAATGAAGGTCATATAAAAGAGGTAATTCGTTATAATTTTGGAAGTTGTTCTTTCCCCTTTGAGAAAATAGATTCTCATAAAGCTATTTTTGAAGATATTATTAAGGGAAGTGGAAAATATGCTTTCCCTATTTGTCGATGGGAAAATAAGAATTTTTTATTTACATTTATTATGTATCAAGAAAAGCAACATCTTCTTCTTTATAAAAAGGATTCAGAACGGTCCAACCTTTATTCATGTACATTTAATAATGGTGAACTACTATTACCCCCAATCTATGTAGATAATGATTTTTTATATGTAATAGCCGAACCCAGTTGGCTGGAATATTTAGTATCCAAAAAATTATTGGTGGAAACTGCTACTATAGATACAATAAACAACATTAAAGAAGATGATAATTCGGTAATCTTAAAATATCGTTTGAAAAAATGAAATATTTATATGTGTTTCTATGTTTGCTTATTTTTTGTATGTGTTCTGTTCCAGAACGAGAAAGCATTGTGAATTTAACAAAAGAGTGGAGCGGAAAACAACTTCTATTTCCTCAGGAGTTTGTTTTGGATGTGTATTTGGATGATTCATAATTAGTTATAATAAGGTTGAATTCCAGCAAAATGCCATATTGATATATATAGATTCTATAGGTTGCATGAGCTGTAAAATGAATTTGCCAGAGTGGGCTAATTTTATAATAGAGTTAGATTCTATTTCTAATAAAACAGTCCCATGTCTATTCATTTTTAATCCTAAAAAAAATGGCAAAGAACGGGTGGTAAGTTTATTGAGGCGAGTTCATTTTTCATATCCAGTGTGTATTGATGAAAAGGATTCTTTTAATCTTCTGAACAAATTTCCTAAAGATAATCGTTTTCAAACTTTTCTGTTAGACAAAAATAAGAAGGTCGTCGCTATCGGAAACCCCATCAACAACCCCTAAATAAAAGAACTCTATCTAAGGATTATCCGAGGCAGAGAGATCGGTGAAGAGAAGGAAAGCAAGCAGATAATGACCGAGGTTGGTATGGATGCGACTTCCGTGACCTTGGGCAGTTTCGACTGGCATAAGGAGCAAAAGGCGACCTTCACTTTGAAGAATACAGGCGGCAGCCCTTTGGTGATACAGGATGTCACCACCTCTTACGGCTGCACCACCGTATCCTATTCCAAGGAACCTGCCCAGCCGGGCAAGGAGATAACACTGGAGGCGGTCTATAAGGCGGAGCATCCGGAACACTTCTCCAAGACCGTCACCGTGTATTGCAATACGGCCTCCTCGCCGATACGGCTGTCCCTGTCGGGAGATGCAAAATAATATTTTACCTGTTTATCGGTGAACTTTATGTGGATATTCAGGGCTTTATATGCGAAGGGATGTGGCTTGGTGGATTTAGAGTATAGAAAAATCTGCCAACAATAGAAATTATATCCCGAATTTGTTGGAGTCGCCATACATTGCATTTTATCATGTTTATGAGAATGACCAATCGTTCTGTGTACCGTATTATGTGAATAAAACAATGTATTTCGGGTTTTATGATAAGCAAAGAAAAGTTTCTTACAGCTTTTCTCAAGAAAGACTCCAGTCGGAACTTCAAATAGGAGCTTTTAGTTCTCCAAGCGGAATAACTCAAGACGGTGCTTTTATATCTTTACTTCGTTCCGGGTTACTTTTGCAACTGCATGAGAGTGGATCCAAGATAAATGATGATTTGATGAAAATACTGGAGAATTCAAATGAAGATGATAATCCGATTCTGTTCATATACTCCTTAAAGTAGTGAAGTGGAAGTTTGTACCTACGGATATATTTGATTCTATTAGAATTAAATTATTGAAAATAAATCCTTTATTACTAATTCCTTTTGTCGTTTACTTTATTTCGTGTGGAAAAATGAGGAAGGAAATAATAAGGAGCTGATACGGTTTATTCACTGAAAGTGAATATAAGATTATTACGTATGTTGATTCGGTAGGTTGTACAAGTTGTAAGTTAAGATGGCTCAATGAAGAAAATTTATTTGTCAGTTAGATTCTGTGGGGGATGTTCCTGTTTGTTTCTTTTTGTATCCTAGAAACAGGAAGGAGTTAGAGTATATTTTAAAACTGAATAATTTTTCTTATCCTGTTTGTATTGATGAACAAGATTCTTTGAATAAACTTAACCATTTTCCATCAGATATAATATTTCAAGCTTTTTTACTTGATAAAAATGATAAAGTAGTAGCTGTTGGCACCCTGTCCACGATTCTAAAATAAAAGAATTTTATCTGAGAATCATCCTGAAAAATAGTGCATTACACATTAACAGCCTTATACTATTCGTCATCAGCTTCGCTCAAAGCCTCTTCTGTTTTTTCATTAAAGTATAGTCAGAGCGAAGCGAAGAATCCCTTCCCTCTGTATTCATAAAGGGAGCAGATTCTTTGCAGAAAAAACTATCTTTGCACGTAGTTATGATTTACCGCACGAAAAAAGCCACACGATATGAAAATAAAGTTTAAGGCAAAGAAGTCCATTGGAACCATATGGGCAGGCGCTACCACAGTGGTAGCACTTGCCTGGGTAATAACCCTGTATAGTAATGTACGCCAAGGGCGTACTGAAGTGAAAGCAATGGCGATACAGACGCTGCGCAAGGTTGCGGAACAGGCGGTGAGCCGAGAGTTTGATAGGCTGGGGGAATACTATCTATCTTGGCATAGTGCAGGAAAGAAGAATCTCAAGCGGAAAGCCGTATCGACCGAAGGCGTATTTGAAATAGAGATAGATTCCTTGAAAGAGGCGCAAGGACTATACCCCCTGGATCTGATAGGAAGCAAAGCCGATATACTAAACTGCTATGGTAAGTTCCCATTGGAAAAGATGGGGGCAGAGTGGAAAAACGAAACGAGTGCCAAGTATGGCGGAGCACGGTTTGCCCTCTCTTTAAAGGTGCAGCCATTAGGGAAAGATAGTTGCCGGGAATCGTTTGCGGGGGACGAAACCATTCTGGTCCCGAAATACGCTTTGGGCACTTACTATTTAGACGGTATGTATACCATGACCCTGACCGCCTATATGCAGTTTTCCGCTTGGCGTTGCGTGGACTGGACTGATACACTGTTTTTGGTGCTCTCCGGCCTCTTTTTGTTCAGCGCGTTGGCGGGGCTGGCTATGTATGTTTGGTCCCGGCTGCCTACGAAAGAAGAAAATACAGATGCAGTGCTCACCACTTGCCGGTTTGGAGAGTATGTATTCGATGTCGTAAACCATACGCTGACCTATCGGGAAGAAGAAGGCAAAGCGTGCACGCCGCAAACCGCCAAATTACTCTTAGGCTTTGCCAAGAGTCCCGACCTCCTATTGACAAAAGCGGAAATTGCCGAAATCTGCGAGTGGCAACCAACGGACTCAAACATAAATGAACGCCGCCGGAAAGCCATCAGCATGGTGAAGAAACTGTTCAGTGCGGACGATTCTGTTCAAATTCGTTTTGTGTCGAAGCTAAAAGGATATAAAATCTTCATTTCTGAATAATGCTGATTATAAATGCTTTAAGAGGTTTTTGCGGGGCGTGATTTTTTTTTCACGCCCCATTCTCGTATATTACTGATGGTTAAATTGGTGTTTTCTAACCTTTCCTTTTACCTTTGCTGCCGTAACGAAAAATAAAAAACAAGATGAAAACAATTAAAGTGAAATTAGTAGGCGGAATGGTCGTTTGTGCCCTTTCGTTTTTCGGCTATTCTCAAATTAACCATGCAGAAAAGTTGGACGATTTGTTATTAGAAAACATAGAGGCATTGGCCGACGATGAGGTTGAAATAAATGGAAAATGTATCGGAAGCGGTTCAATCCCTTGTCCTCGTTCAAATGAAGGAGTAAAACATGTACTTTATTATTAAAATTCATATCATGGCGCTCTCCGTTTTTCTCCTTTCCTCTTGCGCTTTAAAGCCTACGGAAGCCTCCGTTGCTTACGGTGATTTTCCGCAGACCATTGCGTTGAAAGGAACAACGGTGCCGGTAGACACCGCCTTGTTCCGCTATCCGTTCCGTATTCGGGTGCAGGGCGATAAGGTTGCAGTAATGGATTTGCACAGTACAGACCACTTCTGTCACCTTTTCCATTATCCGGACTTTCGCTATCTGGCATCTTTGGGCAAGAGGGGCGAAGCTCCCGGTGAGGTGCTTTCATCGGAAAATATCCGATGGAATGGGGAATTTTTGTGGTTGCTCGATACCGGTAAATCGGAAATTAATAGGTATGGGGTGTCGTTGTCCGGCGACTCGCTTTCTCGTCAGGAAGCGGTAAAAATAGATGAAGAGGTACTTCGCACTTTGGACTTTGTGCAGTACGACGACTCCACTTTCATCATTCCCGACTATTCCGGTGACAGCCGTTTCTGCCTGATTAATAGGAAAGGACATCTGCTCCGTAGGGTTGGCACTATACCTACCGGCAATACCGATGCTTTGCAGAACGCCCGTCCTGCGCTGGCGCAGGCATGGCGTAGCTTCATTGACTACAATCCGCGCAACGGCGTGCTGGCAGCAGTCACCCAGCTGGGTGAAGTGCTCGAAGTCTATAACTTGAAGGACAGTACGCACGTGGTGCGCATCGGTCCTCACGGTGAACCGGAGTTCAAGGTTGCCGAAGGCTATGGTATTCCTACGGGCATTATGGGTTTTAGCGATGTGCAGGTCACGGACAAAGCCATTTATGCCGTGTTCCACGGACGCTCTTTCAAGGAGATTATGCAGAACGCTCAAAAAGGCATCCAGGTAGATGGCGGGCAATACATCTATGTATTCAGTTTGCATGGCGAGCCTCTTTGCAAATATGTGCTCGACCACTATATTTATGGTATATCTGTGAATGAGTCGGAAGGAATCATCTATGCCACAGATGTGAACCAAGATGACCCGATAATGAAGTATAAGATGAAATAAAAAAGGGAAAATATGAAAGGGACTGGAGAAGAGCGGACGGATAACGTTTTGTTGGAGCATGACGACCCGTCCGTTCCGTAACCCACCTTGGAAAGGAAGTCTCGGCAAAGATAACGATTTAAATTGAACGGGCAATATGTTTGCCTTTCCGTTGAAAGGATAGATACGGAACAGAATAATTGAAATCTAAAAATCAAAAGAAATAACAATGAAGAAAATAAAGAAAGTAGCTTTTGTTGCCGCATTTGCAGCAGTGGCAGGATATGGAGTTTATACGAATCAGAGAACAGAAACAATGTCGGATTTGATGTTGGCTAATGTGGAAGCGTTGGCGAGCGGAGAATCAGATGCAGATCCAAATACTTTTTATGGTTATAAAGCAACTAATTGTTACGATGGTGATAGGCTTGTTGGTGCTACATGTGCTCAAACTCAACCCGGTGATGAATGTAAGCGTTCTGCTGTTTGGGGAAAATGCAATAAATAAGTAGCCGGTTAAATAGAAAGGAAGGAGTGTTATGAAAATAGAAGGTAAAGTCGTAATTATGTGTAGAATTATTGCTTGCGTTTTGTCTTTGTTTTTGATGTTAATCTCTTGCTCTGAAAAAATAGAAAGAGTGAGTAAATATCCGGATTTACTGAATGAAGCTGTTGATACTATCGCTTATTCCCAATTCGTTGATTCAATAAAGTATATACCTTTGGAGACAACGGATGCATGTCTGATTGGGAACATCACTGATGTAGAAATTAGTGAAGAACACATATTTGTTCTCGATCTGCAAATGCAGACAGTCTGGATTTTTTCCAGAGACGGTAAGTATCGGGGACAAGTGTTTCATAAAGGTGATGCTCCCGGGGAATATGTAAACATGTGTCAGTTTGAATATGATGAAAGTAACAGGCAAATTGTAGTTCTGGATTTATGGACACATTCCCTTCTCTTTTATACTCTTGAAGGCAAGTATTTGAAAAGTATCGGATTGGAGATTAGTGCCTTTGACTTTAAGATACTTCCTTCAGGTGGCTATGTTATCTCTTTGGCCGGTGCCGACAATAAAGAGGCCGGAATTTATTATTTGGATGCTTCAGGTAAGGTTGTGAGTCAATTGGTAGGCCGTAACCAAGAACATCTGATTTATATGAATTCGGATTGGGACTTATGTTCTATCAAGAATGAGATATGTTTTATGGCTCCCAACTTGGATAACGAGGTTTATCATTTTGATGGCACAGAATTGGATACGATACAGTCTTTTTGTATGAAACCTGAAATAAAACATAGCTATAAAAGGAATGTCTCGTTGGAACACATGGAAGATTTTGTCCGAACCAGATATATCGAAAGTGAGAAATGGCTGTTTGCTGCATATTGGTGTGCAGTTTTTGATCTTCGATATTTTTTATATTCAAAAGCAGCGGATGAGTATCTGATTGGCAAATACCTGAAGAATGATTTGGATGGTGTCCAATGCTCCGGCAAGACATCCATGACAAAAGAAAATACATTTCTATTTTGGTGTGCTCCTGAAGAAGACCGAAACCCGATACTCCAGATATTGTATCTGAAAAAATAAGATAGTCTGATTGCTCATGTTAACTATATCTTGCGGCAGGACCTTATAACTTTGAAAAGGGTTAGTGGACGGAAAGTAGTCATTTTTGCTACAGACGTGGATAAGGATGAGCCGATAATAAAATATAACATGAACTATAAAGGAAGAATATAAAACATGGATGGAGAGGAACGGACGGCATACGTTTTTTTGACACTTTACGAACCCGCCCGTTCCGTAACCCACCCCGGAAAGGAGGTCTCAGCAAAGATAACGATTTAAATTGAACGGGCAATATGTTTGCCTTTCCGTTGAAAGGATAGATACGGAATGGAATAATTGAAATCTAAAATTCAAAAGAAATAACAATGAAAAAAATAATGAGAATTGCTTTTGTTGCAGCATTTGCAACAGTTGCCGGATATGGAGTTTATACGAATCAGAGAACAGAAACAATGTCGGATTTGATGTTGGCTAATGTGGAGGCATTGGCAAGTGGAGAGGCCAGCGTTAAAGATTGTGTTTCTGCTGATTCAGACTGTATTCTGTTGCATCCAACTGATCCTTCAAAAGATGAAACGCAGTCGAAAGCTAAATGGCCCTAAATAGAGAGTTGGAGGATATACATTTAGAGGATTATTAATACATCTTTTGAATGTGTGTCCTCTTTAAAAGAAATGAAAATGAAACGAATATTAGTTCTTATAGCATGTATCATGCTTCTTATGTCATGTCGTTCGTCAATGACAGATATTGATGCCTTTGAAGTAGTAACGGAAATAACTGATTATGATAGTTTGTTTTCAGATAAAGAGACCCCTTTAGGAGTAATTGTCAATCTGGAAGTTAGAAATGGTATAATAGTTACTGAACATGGAAATGATGAGTATAATTTTTCATTTATTGATGCGAGTACCGGCAATCTGTTGAAGCGATGGGGGAAACGAGGAGAAGGAGACAATGAATTTATTGATTTTGGCAATGGGTTTGTATTGACCGACTCTTTGCTCATCTTTCAGGAACGAATGCGAAAAATGATATGTTCAGTTTCCGTTACTGACATATTAGATGAGGGACGCGCTTCTATTGCTACGAAAGAGTCTTATCCATATACGGTTGATTTTCGTCCATTGATTTTTAATATAGTAAATGGAAAAAAGATTTTTGCGGGTTGTTTCAAGACTGGTCGTTTAGGTGTGATAAATTCGAGAAACGAGATTATGGAATGTCCTTTTGAATATCCGTTTTCCACAGAACCATTGGCAGGTGTTATGAGGGGAAGTGTATTTCAATGTAAAATAAAGTCAAATGAAAAGCAAAGAAAAACTATTGTGCAAACTTTAGCTTCTGATGTTTTTGAAATATATCAATGTTCCGATACGGCACTTAGCAGGATTTATGTAAGTCCTTTTAATAATCCTCCTAAATTAAGAAAGAGCGGTAATCGCTATGGTATAGATTATGATGAAAGTATTGCAGGGCTGATGAAAATGGCCGTATCGGATGATTTCATTTATTTTACATACTCATCGTTGAGAAGTAATGAAAAAGAAAGGTTGGGTAACTCTGTGAATGAAATCCTTTGTTTTAATTGGAATGGCGAGAAAGTGAGAAAATATCTCCTTCCTATTCCCATAACCTCTTTCTGTGCTGATAAACAGTATATTTATGGGATTTGTAATAATGAAGAGGAAACTATTATCTATAGATTCAAATTATAATGGATGAAACGGCAAGTGAACTGAATGAATTGTGCAGGGTAGATTGTCTATTTGATGGCTTGGAAAATGAACGAGATAGAATACTGGGATACGGGATAGGCAGAAAATAATATATATTTAATTTTTGTCATGTACTTAAGTATTTACTACAAAAAGATGGCTATTAGGAAAAAAGAAATATAAAAGGGCTGGAGAGGAGCGGACGGCTAACGTTTTTTGACACTTTACGCACCCGCCCGTTCCGTAACCCATCCTGGAAAGGAGGTCTCGGCAAAGATAACGATTTAAATTGAACGGGCAATATGTTTGCCTTTCCGTTGAAAGGATAGATACGGAATAGAATAATTGAAATCTAAAAATCAAAAGAAATAACAATGAAGAAAATAATTAAAATTGCTTTTGTTGCAGCCTTTGCAGCAGTGACGGGATATGGAGTTTATACGAATCAGAGAACAGAAACAATGTCGGATTTGATGTTGGCTAATGTGGAGGCATTGGCAACTCCAGAACAGCCCAATACTAACGATTGTATTTCTGACCCCAATTATGATTGTGAAGCTTTGCATCCTACAGATCCTTCACAAGACAAGCGAGGAGATAATGCTAGGTGGTAAATAATTTGGACAAAATGTGTCGAATTTATTCTATTGTTAGCAAGTAAATTTTAAATATATTGGCTGATTATGTGATAAATTTGACACACTATCATAAAAGTGAGAAGATGAATAATAAGTTGTTTTTGATGGCTTTATCAGTAGTTTTTTGCATATCTTGTAAACAAACTAATGTGAATATTGATGCTTTTAATCAAGTTATTGAGGTCAGTACGTTGGATAGTATCTATTCTGATGAAGAAGATGAATTGGGTGTAATAACTGATATTGGTATTTATGATGGAATACTAATTGCAAAACATATGCATGATGAGTACAACTTTTCATTAATAGATTTAGCGAGTGGTAAACTGCTACAAAGATGGGGGCGGAAAGGAAATGGTTCGGATGAGTATCTCGATTTTGGAAGTAACTTTGTTATACAAGACTCCTTGCTTGTTTTTAGTGAACGTATGAAAAAGAAGATACACTATGTTTCAATTCCAAATGTCTTGAAGAATAGTGATTCTGTAGATGTAGCGCAGGCGTTTTATCCCTATACGGTAGACTTTCGTCCTACACGCTTTTGTTTTCTAGATACTTATAAGCTTGCTGTAGGTTCGTTTAAGGAAGGGCGTTTCGGTGTTCTGGATTCGAATGACAGTATTATGGATTTTGCTTCTGGTTATCCATTTGGATATGAAGAAATAGAAGGAATATATCGAGGAAATGTTTTTCAGAGTGATATAAAGTCGAATAATAAGCAACGTAAATTTGTGATATCGACGTTTGCTTCGGATGTATTTGAGATTTATCAACTTTCAGACAATTGCGTTCATAGAACATTTGTGAGTCCGTATGCAAATATACCTCAAATAAAGCAAAAGGGAGGACGATTCACTGTTGATTATGATAAAAGCATAGCAGGTTTAATGAAAATGGCAGTTTCGGATGATTTGATTTGTTTCACTTATTCTTCGTTAAGTTATACGGAAGCGGCTGCGATGGATATGGCATCAAGAGAAATACTTTGTTTCAATTGGAAGGGTGAAAAAGTGAAGAAATATATCTTGCCATTTCCTATCAGTAATTTAAGCATAGATGAGCATTATATTTATGTTGTTCGCTATCAGAATGACAGAACGATTGTCTATCGTTTTAGTTTATGATGAGATTAATCTGGGAATAGGAATAAAAGGGATAATTGATATTGCTAGGTTATGAAATATGCTATAATTATAATGTTCTTGTTTACTTCTTGCATCCTGCCGAAGGAATCAAGCGAAATGAAGGAGTGGCTACCTTCTGACTCGTTGAACGTGGAAATAGGTAGCCCTACATTGATAAAAAAGGCAGGAGACTTGCTATTTGTAAACTATTCGTTTACTGACGGCTGTAATATAGATGCTGTTGATATAGCCAATGACTCTATATTGTATTCTTTTGCAACCAAGGGGCAGGGAGCGGATGAATTTCTTCAAATAGCGAGTATGGATGTGTATCGTTTGGATGACAAATGGTTTTTATCGCTGTTTGACAATATGAAGCGTGAATACATGGTTTATTCCGTTGATAGCCTGAACCATTATAAAGGTAAATGCCCACCGATAAAAAGAATGAAGTTACCCGCAACTTCCCGCTATTTGGAGATTTACAAATTGCAGGATTTTTATATTGCAACAGGACGGACTGCACATAAATATACTATTTTAGGTTCAGACAGTCTGCAACGTATAAATGTCTGTACAGATTATCAGAGAGGAAATGAAGTTGACAAGGATTCAATGACCGTATCTAAGGCAAATTATGGAAGGTAGTATCCTTCTGCCACAGGAGACAAGATGTTGAGCGTTGTATATATGTCTGGAACCTTAGCACAATATCAAACTGTTGCAGACTCTGTACGAAAGGTCTGGGAATATACATCTTCCGGTTTCAAGTATACAAAGGAGAATAATTCTATATATCAGCAAAGTCCTATGGGATATATGGCTGCCGGTTTTATGGGAGATTCGGTAGTAGGGTTATATTTCGGCAAAAAGAAAGGTTCGGCATTTAACTATGGAAGAGAATTTCACTTATTGAATCAGGAAGGGCTGTTGTTGGAAAGATATCGCATTTTCTCTAATCTGTATAATTTTTGTATTGATTCGGAAAATAATTTGATATATGGTATTGCATATAATCCGGACCCGAAAATTTTGATTTATGACATGAATATTGTAGAGAGGAAGCAATGAAAGCTACTTTTGTTGCAGTGGCGTATATGGTGTTTATACGAGTCAGAAAGCAGAAACAATGTCGGATTTGATGTTGGCTAATGTGGAGGCGGCTGGTGGAGAAGGTGATGTAAATCCGATGTGTCCTAATGGATGCCTTAGCGATAGTGATGGATGTCTCTGTCACTATTGGTTCCCTACCTATAGAGAAGCGTAATTGAATTGTTTGTTAATAGTGAAGACTTTCTGTTAAAGCAGAGTCTTCACTATTTCAATTTGACGAATTGAAGGATGTTAATTGTTGTATCAAAAAGGAGTATGAAATGAAATGTATAAGAGAACTATTATTTGTGTTATTGTCTTTTATAATAGGAAGCTGTACGCATAATTCGGATATGGAGAAATATCAACAAAAACGTGACGATGTGGTTGATGTGCATGCTTTGATAAAAGAAATACCAATAGACGATGTGTTGATAGGCTCAATAGCACGTCCTTTTTTGTTGGGCGATTATTTAATTATTGGTGACTATAAATCTTCGGATAAGTTGATACATATATTTGATAAAAATGATTTTAGTTATTTGGCCAGTACGGCTTATGTAGGTCAGGGACCGAATGAAATAACAGTGATGGGGCATATTGGTATAGATGAAGAAAGACATTGTTTTTATGTGTCAGACCATGGCAAACAAAAAATATATAGTTATGATATTGATAGTGTTTTTGCCAATTCGGATTATGTTCCTACTGTAAAGACTGAAATGAACATGACTCGATTTCCCGATAAATATCAATATATAAATGATACATTATCTTATGCATTGATGATAGAACCGACTAGTACCTCTACATTTAATCAATCTGTTGCCAAGTGGAATATGCGCTCTGGAACATTTGAACCGATGCCATATCAGCATCCGGATATAACGAAAAAAAGAATCAGTTTTGCCGTGTCACAGGAGAATGATGTATATGTAGAATGCTATACTTTCCATGATTTGATGTCTATATGTAAGTTGGATGGCAGCTTAAAATGCAATGTTTATGGTCCGTCATGGGATAAGAAAGAATCTAAGAAAATCCATCATTATGGAAATGTGATGTTTTGCAAGGATAAGATTGTAGCTGCTTATTCAGGGGGAGATAACAAGTCAAAGGCATATAATCCTACTCGTTTCTTTGTGTTTGGTTTAAATGGTGATTATTTGAAAACCTTAGATGTAGGCTTTCAAATAGTAAGTTTTTGTTATGATAAGGATTGTGATAGAATTATTATGAATCTGGACGACGAAATTCAGTTTGGTTATTTGGATTTGGATAAGATTATTTAATGTTCTGATATCTTGTGTAATGAAAAAATATGCTTTGTAGCTTAGTGTGTCTTATACGTGAAAAAGGGTGAATATAATTATTGTTTTACGGTTATGGGTTTTAAAAATTTGGTGAGTATATTTCTTCTTTTTTTTCTGATTTCTTGTGGAAATCAGGAAAAAAAGGATGTTGGAATTTTATTACAGGCATGGAGCGGAAAAGAAATACAGTTTCCTGAGGATTTGACATTTACAGTGAAGGGTGCGGATACCGTGGACTTTTCTGTGTCTGGGAAATATAAAATCCTTACTTATGTGGATTCTATCGGTTGTGTCAGTTGTAAGCTGCAACTGGGCAGATGGAAAGCTTTGATGAAAGAGTTGGGTGAGGCGGAAGGAAATCCTGTAAAATTCCTGTTTTTCTTTTCTCCCGAAAAAAGAAGGGATTTCCTGGGAACATTAAAGTCAGAGGATTTCGTCTATCCGGTTTGCCTTGATGAGGAGGACAGGTTGAACAAATTGAATCACTTTTCTTCGGAAATGGCTTTCCAGACATTTCTGTTGGATAGCGACAATAGAGTGCTTGCCGTTGGTAACCCTATCCATAACCCTAAGGTAAAAGAACTGTACCTAAGGATTATTCAAGGTGAACAGATTAGCCAAGGGAAGGAAAGCAAGCAGATAATGACCGAGGTCGTTGCAGACAAGAGTTCTGTGTCCCTGGCCAGTTTCGACTGGCATAAGGAGCAAAAGGCAACCTTCACTTTGAAGAATACAGGCGGCAGCCCTTTGGTGATACAGGATGTCACCACCTCTTGCGGTTGCACCACCGTATCCTATTCCAAGGAACCTGCCCAGCCGGGCAAGGAGATAACACTGGAGGTGGTCTATAAGGCGGAGCATCCGGAACACTTCTCCAAGACCGTCACCGTGTATTGCAATACGGCCTCCTCGCCGATACGGCTGTCCCTGTCGGGAGATGCAAAATAACAATGAGACTGACTATGGATATAAGAAGAACTTTCCGCTTTTTTCCGGCATGCGCATTCCTTGTTGTGCTGTGCTTGCAGTCGTGCCGCCGGGATGCTGCGCTGGAGCGTGCCCTTGCCTTTGCCGGCGACAACCGCCGTGAACTGGAAGGCGTGCTGCTTCCCTACTCATAATCTTATAATTTCTTATATTCCTTATTTTCCTCGAATATAAGACATTGTAAGACCGGAAATTTGGATATGACTTTTGTTTTCGATTAACTTTACTCCATCATTCAAAACAAATAATAAATGTGGAAAACATAGAGGCTTTGGCATCAGTGAGGGGCACGTAAATATCAGTTGTTTTGGCTTCGGTTCCGTGGATTGTCCGAGTTCCCATGTGAAAGTGTATTTAGTACAAGAAGGAGGTTATTAGGAAAAAAGGAATATGAATATAAAAAGGGCTGGAGAGGAGCGGACGGTAGACGTTTTTTGACACTTTACGAACCCGTCCGTTCCGTACCCACCCCGGAAAGGAGGTCTCGGCAAAGATAACGATTTAAATTGAACGGGCAATATGTTTGCCTTTCCGTTGAAAGGATAGATACAGAATAGAATAATTGAAATCTAAAAATTAAAAGAAATAACAATGAAAAAAATAATGAAAGCTGCATTTGTTGCAGCCTTTGCAGTAGTTGCCGGGTATGGCATTTATTCTAATCAGAAAGCAGATAATATGTCGGATTTGATGCTGGCTAATGTGGAAGCATTGGCTGATTATGAAGTTAATCCAGATTGCCCAAATGGATGTACTAGTAGTACTTCATATTGCCGTTGTTTTCAGATATATCCCAATATGAGAGAGGTGCATTGGCAGTAAGAATATGAAAAAATACATTATTATTGCAGATTTGTAAAAAAGCATAATACTATTTGTTGGAAATAAGCTCAGAGGTGTATCTCTATAATGTACCTCTGAGTTTATCTTCCTGATGAATTCTTGTGCAATTTAATATACTGTTAATATGAAAAATCATTACTGTCCCGTAAAAGTGGATAAATAGTTCTTTGAAATAATTGAAATATA
>NZ_SRYZ01000140.1 GCF_004793475.1 Bacteroides muris (ex Afrizal et al. 2022)
TCTTCCATAAGCTCTTTCTTCACAAAGGTGAGTATGTCTATCTTGCCGGCAGCCGAATCAAAAACTCCGATGGAGTTCCGGAATTGCAGATTCTCATATGCTTCAATCGGCCCGAGGACGCGATTTTGACATACAAAAAGCGATGGGAGATAGAAACGGCCTTCAGAGCCATGAAATCTTCCGGCTTCAACATCGAGGACACCCACATGCGTGATATGGAGCGCATCGCAAGACTTGTCGCGATGGTCTGCGTGGCTCTTGTATGGGCGTATCTCGTTGGTGAACATAAAGATATAAATATTAAAGCGATAAGGATTCTGAAACATGGAAGAAAGGCAAAGTCGCTTGTCAAATATGGATTGGAAGAGATTTCGACCATACTTATGCGTCCGACTTATACCCCAAAATTCGATGTTTTCAAATTTTTGTCATGTACTTAA
>NZ_SRYZ01000141.1 GCF_004793475.1 Bacteroides muris (ex Afrizal et al. 2022)
ATGGCAGCGGCAAGGTCGGGCGGCAGAGCCGTTTCGGGCAGAATCTTCCTCAAACGAGTTTGAGCGTATTCAACCCGAAAACCTTGTCATTGCCTGCCACTCGCTTGAAGAGCATCCGGCAACGGAAACAAGCGAGCGACTGGCGGGAAATCAGAAGAAAGAAGAGAGGAGCGACTTACAGACGAAGCGGAATTTTGATGCTCCGTCCGTAAGCCGTTCCTTTCTCTTTTTGCCGAGAGTCCGTTGCTCCGCAACCATAGAGCAGACGGCAAACTGCGCTCCTTCAAGAAAATCAGGTTGCCGTCTGTCGGTAAGCAGAGCGATAGCCGTCAGCAAGCATCCTTTCGATGTCGGATTCACGGTAGAGGATTTTGCCAC
>NZ_SRYZ01000142.1 GCF_004793475.1 Bacteroides muris (ex Afrizal et al. 2022)
AGATTAAACAATGGACAAGCCATAAAATTAAAAGAATAAGAAGAATGAAAAAGAACAGCAAGTACGGGAGAAATCCCAAATTGAACCCAAAGACGCACTGCGTGATGGTGCGCTTCGACGATGTGGAATGGAACAGGTTCCTGACGATGTACAAGGAATCACAGGTGTATGCGAAAGCCGTCTTTCTGAAGGCGCACTTCTTCGGGCAGAAGTTCAAGGTGCTGAAAGTGGACAAGACGCTGGTGGGCTACTACACCAAACTGTCGGACTTCCATGCCCAGTTCCGCGGTATAGGAACCAATTACAATCAAGTCGTGAAGGAATTGCGCATCCATTTTTCGGAGAAGAAGGCGATGGCGTTGCTCT
>NZ_SRYZ01000143.1 GCF_004793475.1 Bacteroides muris (ex Afrizal et al. 2022)
ATTCCAACCTCAGACGGCTCCAAAGATTCTTTGCCAAGTATGTTCTTGACCTTGATGTCATAGCCCGTATGATTTTCTCGCTGCTTCCTGTCAAGACAGGTCTTGTGCTCAGCATGGATCGTACCAACTGGAAATTCGGGGAGTTCAATATAAACATCCTTATGTTGGGCATAACCTATAAAGGGATTGCCTTCCCTTTGATATTCAGCCTTCTTCCGAAACGTGGCAACTCCAACTGGGAAGAACGCAAGAAAATTATGGAACGTTTTATCCGTCTTTTCGGAGCAGACTGCATCGACTGCCTTGTGGCAGACCGCGAGTTCATCGGAAAGGAATGGACAGGATGGCTCAACAGC
>NZ_SRYZ01000144.1 GCF_004793475.1 Bacteroides muris (ex Afrizal et al. 2022)
CTACCTCAAAAAGAGCGGACTGGACAAATCGGGTAAAGCCCCGATAATGGGAAGAATCACCGTGAACCGTACGATGGCACAGTTCGGATGTAAGCTGTCCTGTACTCCCGAACTGTGGAATCCCCGTGAAAGCCGTCTGAACGGCAAAAGCAAGGAGGCGGTGGAAACCAATGCCAGAATTGAAAAACTGCTGTTGGCGGTGAACGCCGCATTCGACAGCCTTGTGTCCCGTAAGGTCGGTTTTGATGCCACCGATGTGAAGAATCATTTCCAAGGCAGCATGGAAACGCAGATGACCCTCATGAAAATGACGGATGTTGTCTGTGACGACCTCAAAGCCCGTATCGGCATAG
>NZ_SRYZ01000145.1 GCF_004793475.1 Bacteroides muris (ex Afrizal et al. 2022)
AAATTAAAAGAATAAGAAGAATGAAAAAGAAGAGCAAGTACGGGAGAAATCCCAAATTGAATCCGAGGACACACTGTGTGATGGTGCGCTTCGATGATATGGAATGGAACAGGTTCCTGACGATGTACGAGGAATCACAGGTGTATGCGAAAGCCGTCTTTCTGAAGGCGCATTTCTTCGGACAGAAGTTCAGGGTACATAAAGTGGACAAAGCAATGTTGGAATACTGTACCAAGCTGTCCGACTTTCATGCCCAGTTCCGCGGCATAGGCACCAATTACAACCACGTCGTGAAGGAATTGCGCATCCATTTTTCGGAGAAGAAGGCGATGGCGTTGCTCT
>NZ_SRYZ01000146.1 GCF_004793475.1 Bacteroides muris (ex Afrizal et al. 2022)
AGAGCAAGGAAGCGGTGGAAACCAATGCCAGGATTGAAAAACTGCTGTTGGCGGTAAACGCCGCATTCGACAGCCTTGTATCCCGTAAGGTCGGTTTTGACGCCACCGATGTGAAGAATCATTTCCAAGGCAGCATGGAAACGCAGATGACTCTCATGAAAATGACAGATGCAATCTGTGACGACATTAAGGCACGTATCGGCATAGACCGTGCGAAAGGGACTTATCCCGGTTATCACTATATGCGGCTGACACTCGGGGAGTTTATCGAAACCAAGTACAAGGTCAAGGATCTGGCTTTCGGACAATTGACGGAACAGT
>NZ_SRYZ01000014.1 GCF_004793475.1 Bacteroides muris (ex Afrizal et al. 2022)
AACTATATTTCAATAATTTCAAAGAACTTTTTCAGATTTTAATGGGACAGTAGTGGCATTCAATCTTTTTTCACTCGTATAAGCCACTACAAGCCCAGTCTCGTCATGCTGTATGGTGATGTACTTTTCACCCCTCTCTATAGTAGAGAAGTCGTACGGCGTACATAGCTTACCCAACACTTTACCCAGCTGCTTCATCAGTGGAGCTTCGGGGGTGATAACTAAAACTAAATCCGCTTTCATAATCAATCTCTAATTTCTATTTGAACATTATATCCAAAACGTGCAGCATATCTACACAGTCTATTGATAATAAGTAACAAGCATTCTGTTTTAGATGATTCAAAATTAACTTGTACCATTTCGTCACCATTTACATAAAAAGCCATTGTTTTCATAATCGTGTGTATTGTGGTAGCCCGAAGGCTACCGGATTAAAGTTAGAATTTCTCTATTTTAAGATTGTCGTTAATGACGAACATACGTCCACACTCTAAAATCACGTGAGCATCTGTAATTCGCTTGATTACTCTTACTACATCATCGTGCGATATGCGTGGCGTACCGTCTGCATGACGACCATTAGACAAATCACCTGATACTCTATATCTCAAACCTACTGTAACTTCATTTACGTTCATAATCTTATATATTGCGCAGGGCTTTCGCCCTGCTGGTTAATTATTTAATATCGTAATCTCTTTGTTACCTACTTCTGCATCAACGTTCAGCACCTCATACTTTTGAGCCTTGTAGTTGTAAACAACCTCACAAGTATTGAAGCCTCTACCGTCTTCTCTTTGGTCATAAACAGTATCTATATGCTGATACATTTTATTGCCTAACATGAAATTTATTTTGCCTGATGTACAGAAGTAGAATGCTACTGCATACTTCAATGTTTTCTTTTCATCAATCTTCTTTGTTGCCATGATCATATATTTAAGTGTTAATACCAATTGCGTTTCTCATAAAGTCACTTGCTTGCTCTACTGACATACCCAGCTTCTTTTGAATCAAAATGAGCATACAGCTTACTTGTTCTTTTGTGTTCAAATTGCCTTGTACAAACTCTGACATGATGAACTTCTCTATTGTTCTTTGTTTAATTACTGATGCTGCCATAATCGTATATCTTTTAATTGTTATTACTTCGTTTCTGACGATGCAAATATAATGATTAAAATCATACACACAATAAATAAGCGCATTGTTTGTATGATTATTATCATATATTAACAAAAGCAACACAAGTATGACTATAGTCTAAATATATTTTATAATAAATGACTATATTCAATCAAAAAAAATAACAATTCATTTGTATATTCAGATTTTACCACTATATTTGCAACTGATTAAAATCATACATGTATGGAAGTAAAGACAATAATCAAGCAGAAAGGCTTCACAATAGAGGCTGTTGCAAAAAAAATGGGTATAACAAGAGTTACACTTGCCCAAAACCTTAGTAGAAATCCAACAGTAGGAACATTACAAAAAATAGCAGATGTTATCGGATGCAAGGTTGGTGACTTTTTTGTTGATGATATGGATATAAAAGATGATGCCAACACCATCACCTGCCCTCACTGTGGAGGTAAAATCCATTTTGATGGAGAAAAGAATGTCTCACGTAAATCACGTGAAGATTAATGATAAAACATTGAACGAATTACAGTAACGTATATGAAATCCACATATTTTACAAAGGTAAAGGCATTCTTACAAAGAAATAAAATCTTATTTGATATTTTCAGTTCTATATTATTAAGTTCCATGGCATTGATAGTTTCCATAAATTCATGCCAAATAAGTAAGCAACAATCAATAAATGAAGAACGCCTTAATATACCTCTTATTAAAGTTTCATCTGAACAATTTTCTAATAAAGAAACAAATGATAGCGAAAAAATAACCATCGAAAATGTAGGTGGATATGCCTATAACTATAAGATTCAAAAGAAAGTATTTCTTTCTTGCGAATACAATCCCTTAAATGGTGAAGCTACAAAACAAATATACTTACCGATAGATGATATATTAGATACAAGCAGTCAGACTAACAATTATATAGGACCAATTAAATATTATTACACTATTTCTACAATGAAGTATTTTCATGATTTATACCAAAAAACCATAGAAGTTGAAAAAGGATATTTACACATAAGGTTGCTTAAATACATTATGATTTCCTATAATGATTTTAAAGACCAAACACATAAAGAATTGTTTAGCATAGATGGAGTTTTTCAAGGGTGTAAAATAGAAGAAACTGACGATATTAACAAACTGTTTTCATTACAATATCCTACATATCGAATATCAAAAATAACATTAGAGCAGATATTTAAGTTATTTAAATTAAAGCCGGAGCACTAAACTCCGGCCTGTTGATTTACTTTTTACGATTAATTTCATCACTCAATTTGCCTTTGAGCATTTGAAGATATTCATAATCTCTTAATCCTTCCTGCCTTATATTTCTGCTAATGATTGCAGCTGTTTCAAAAGGTACTCCTTTTTCTGTGGCATTTTTCACTATTCTTCGTTCTTCTTTTTCATAATAGTCTTTATTATCAGACATAAAACCTCCTTTTTTAAAGTTAATACTAATATATCAACCTTTATGTATGCTTAAAAACGGTGTTATACACATAACACAAAGAATTTTGTGCAGAAAAGCATTGTAAATATAGGAATAATTATAATTCGATGGCTCAAAATTGAGTTAAAAAAACAAAGCGATAAGAATTACTTACCGCTTTGCTAATTGATTAGCCCTTTGAATTTCAAACGATTTAGAATTTCGGTGTAAAGATACTCTATATCTCCACTGAAATCCCCATAGTTCTGATAGAGAAACACGACATCCGTACAGTTGTCGGAAATTGTACATTCAGACTGGATGCCAAGAACCTTCGCTATCTCCGGTCGTAATCCGGCAGTCATCTTCCCACCTGCAAGTGAACTTGGAGAAAACAGGTACAAGATAATGAAAATGAACTTCTTCCGCTGGGTAACACTGTCAATATTCGGTGGACATCCTCTCTCATTCAGTAACTCAATGAATATTTTGTAGATTTCATGGATAAGGCTCTTGTCTTTCAGAACCGGGGCAGTCAAGGCGTTTTCTTCCTCTGAAAGTTCTGATTTCTCGATACGAATCTTTTTAAGACGAATGATTTTATTAAAATCCAGCTCCATAACACGATTATTTTAAAAGTAAATAGTATATTTGCATCATAATCGTGTGAGGGAGGATCGAGTGGTCGTGCGCTTGGTTCTCCTTTTTTTATTTTACAGAGTTATTCTTTTCTTGAATAACCCGATTTTTCTCGTTCACCTCCCTACCCCACATCATAGCAGAATAGATGGCTTTTGCATACAAAAAGAGTTCCTCACAACTGGTAAGGAACTCAACTCGAAGGGCTGCACATTTCGCATCAGTCCAGACATTTTCATTTCTATTCATTGGCTATTTGTTAATTTTTAAATCTATTACGTTAATGGTTAACACATATATCCACTTGCTAAACCATGTTATAAGATGGCTGAACAAAGGCTCATAATTTGCATAACTCCCACAAATCCGTACCTTTGCAATGTGTTTTTCATAGTATTAGATTTAAGGTTAATAAAAAAGATTGGCTGTCTGGGATAGATAGCCTTTTTTTGTATCTATCAGTCACCTTTGTTCTCGTCCCTATACTTATGCTTCCAATAGCTATTTAAACAATTATATACAGTAACGCAAATTATCAAAACTGTTACAACAAACCCTCCCCAATCAAATTCCATATCCTACTTTATTACATTCCACTCACTTTCCATAATCACATGTTCACACTTATTACACCTATGCAGGTAAGTCGGAAACGGAGCTGTCGTATAATCTTCGACAGCAATTTCTATACTGCCACATTCCGGACACTCAATTTTTACCTCTTTAATACCGGAATAGTCCCAGAAAGACGGTTTCCCTTTCACGTTCTCGATAGGTTTGGAGTAAAGGATAGGATTAGCCAGTACCCAGTTATAAACTCCTTTCTCTGCCCAGATGGAAGAGTGATTCACAACACAATCCACAATTTCGACACTTCCAATGATAGCAGAATTTACATATCCATTGCCGCAAATAATCTCACTCTGGAATCCAAGTGAAAAGCTATCCCATTGCCTTTTCGTAAATACACTATTAGGATTAATCATTTCCATGGGGACGGCGCTTGAATGAATCAGCACCCTCTGCCCTAAGTATTTCTTAGGACACGGCCAAGTGCGATTCTCGATGTCTTTGATGCCGTGGACTATCAGACTGGCCCATGGCTGTTTGATGGCTATTGCTTTCATCCTTCGCCTCCTTTCGGTAGTGCTGGTATCGGCCTCCAATGTGTGACATATCCAGTTTTGATGTATGGATAAATATTATACATCACTCTACGAGCCGCCATTTCACCTTCTTTTCCGTCTACTGTTATGACTTGCACTACTCCGGGAGAATCATCTTTCGGAATAGCCATTTCTACGCTTATCCACGGGGATTGCTTTGCCTGCCATTCGGCACCTTTTCTGAACATATTCAACATTGCTTGTCTCTGATAGGCTAATTCACCTTCAACTATTATTGCATAACTTGACGTAAGTTCTTGTTTTGCTGCTTCTTCTACTGTCTGTTTCATAATTTATCCTTATTGAATGTTCTGATTTATGTAATTCACAATCTTTTCCAACTTGCTTGAAGCAAACAAGCAATTATTAAGTTGTCGCTTGCCCTCTTTCCATTCGTGGAATAATTGATAATATGGTGGACTAAGTGTACGGTCAATCTTTATGCGATATTGATTAGTCCCATACTCAGTTATAAGATTCTCAATGTATTCGTCTGAATTATCTTGATTGGTAACAAATACCATCTTATCAGTAGTAAGTATCATATTTTACCCTCCTTATCAAATTCGGATAATGCCTGCTCGCAGAACTTGACCTGCTCCAAAGCATAATCCCTCTTATAAGTGATTATATCGCGTGTTGTATAGTCCGTATAAAATCGGTCTATAATGCTTTTAACATAAAACCTTTTAGGTTCCTCACAATGGTTCAGAAGAATCACGTATTCATCGTTTCTCGGATGCAAGCACAAAAAACGATAATAATTCACTTCACCATTTAGGCATTCAATCAGTTTTTCATCTGTCTTTAGATTTCCAATGTCTTCTATATTCCTTATTGGTCTCATAATTCAATATTTTTTATTATTTTTTCTATTCCGCTCGCTCTGTACCTCTGCCATACACATCTTGCACCATGACGCTTTCAGATGGTATTCCTTACCGTTACGACGGGCTATTCTATCGAAAAAACGGGATAACGGAAGCGCTCTACCACAGCGGGTGCACAGTTTACGCTCCACTCCGTCAACGACCACCCGGTTACGGGGTTTCCTCCTCACGATTTCACATGGTCCGCATTCGGACGCACCGTACCTCCTGCAATATGCAAGGGAATGCTTGCCGCACTTGGAGAAGGATGTACAATCCGAACGGGGAACAGTCTGGTGAACGTTCATACGGCATCGCTCATTAAGTCGAACAATGTGGGTGCGCTGACCTCCATCTCCGCCTCATACAGATATGAAAGACTGTCTTTCCAGTAGTCGTAATTGAGTTCAGTAGATAGACCTTTCCTCCCCAAATTGATTGCGCAATAGGGAACGGTGCCGATACCTCCGAACGGGTCAAACACCAGTTCACCTTTGTTTGAGTATCGTTCAATCAACCTTTCGACAATATCCAACTGAAGGGGACAGATGTGGTTCTGCCGTTTCTTCTGCGACTGCCTAGTATTGAGCGTGCGCATCCGGGTGACATCATCCCATATCCAGGGCTTCTTGCTTACCGGGTCAACAGCCATGAATGTCTTTGGCAGTTTTCCATATGCCTCCAGTTCTTCGGCAAATGACACGTGTTCCTCATAATCATAGACGTGCCCACGCTCGTAGTTCCTGAATAGGTGGCGTATCTTGTCAATGCCGGCCCCTTTCATGTCCTCGTAACTCAACAGGGAGTTACCCGATGATTTCCAACTTGCATGAGCGTCTATCTGCCAACGGGCCAACGAATATTCGCTTTTGTTTTTTGTCACCGGCAAATCAGCATAGGCCCGTGAGGTGTCGGAAGGAAGCTTGCGGAAAAGAAGGACATACTCAGGACAACCGATACCCATCTTTGAACCGTCCTTGCACATCTCCGTATATCCAAGCCGATAAGTCTGGTTGTTCTCCCTTACCACATCCGTATCCACCGTGATGCGCCCCATGTAGCGGAAACCGTGTTTCATGTAGTGGAATACAGTCATTTCACTGAACGGGTCGATGGTGGGCATACCGTCACCAGTGGCGTTGCCGAACAAAACACGGTCTTTCACATGGATGCAAGCTAACCTACCGGGTTTAAGAATACGCATAAGCTCCGGTGTAAGATAATCCATCTGCTCGAAGAACTTGCCGTTGTCCTCATTATGCCCGAAGTCGTTATAGGTCGGAGTGTACTCATAGTGGTTGGAGAACGGGATGCTTGTTACAATTAGGTCCACCGAATTACTTTCCATAGTCTGGCATTCAAGAACATTGTCATTATTGATTGCCCTCCACAGTTTACCGGACTTTTCTTCCCTGCTGGCAAACATCCACCGCATCATCTTCTCCTCTGCCTGCAAGCCGAACAAACCGTTCTCGCGGACTATATCGGTCATCTTGGCTACCATCTCGCGGTGTTGCGCCCACTTCTGCATGAAGCTCTTGTATATCTCTCCCCCACTTTCCGCATAGACCAGATAAAGGTCAACCGGATGCTGCTGCATGAAACGGTAGATACGGGCTATCGCCTGGAACTTGTCGTTAAAACGGTAGTCAATGAACATGATTGCCTTATGGCAGTGGTACTGGAAGTTCAAACCTTCACCAAGCATCTCCGGTTTGGCGGCCAAATATTTCAGACGGCCGTCTTTGAAATCCGCTATCACCTTGTCCGCTTCATCATCATCCTGCGAGCCGTACACAGCCTTACATCCGGGTATGGCATCACACAAAGCCTTCCGTTCATTCTCCAGGTCATGCCATAAAAGGAAATGGGCGTCTTTGTTTTCAGGACGGTTAATGATTTCCACCACACGGACAATCTTTTCCTGCATGTTGTCCCGACGTTCTTTCGCTGCGTCGGCAAGTCCGAGAGCAGCCTCACGGAACATCTTCACTTGTCCGTCACGGTCAGTTCCGGCTGTGGAGTTATCAACACTAACCACTTCTTCATGTACACGCAGTTCCGGCAATTCATATCCGATATCGGGATAACCGAGGTCGGACGGTTTAGTGAGGAACAACGCCCATGTACTTACCCACAACCAGAACTCCTTCTCCTTGTGCGGATAAAGGGTAAGGTTGTTCGCCTTCGTGCTGTCACGCTGAAAGAAACGGGTAAGCGCCTGCCCGGTATCCATCACACCGAGATAACCGGCATAATGTATCAGCTCCTTGTATCTGTTGGGCGATGGCGTGGCGGTGGCGACAAAGCGGTAGGGAACATCCGCAAACAAGGGAAGGAACTCCTGGTAGGTCTTGGTACCGAAACCACGTAATACGCTCGCTTCATCCAATGATGTTGCGGTGAAGGAGGAAGGTTCTATTCTTACACCATCTTCACCGTCGCGCACACGCTCGTAGTTCGTAACCATGATGTCAGTCGGGCATATCATCACATCAGCCATAGTTCGTACATAGGTCACTTTCATGTGCAGATGTTGTTCCGCTTGTGTAAGGAACTCAACCACTACACGTTTAGGACAAACTATCAGCCCTTTGCCGCCTTTGTGTTTCAGGACTACCCGAAGTATCTCCAACTGAGTTACGGTTTTCTGCATACCGAAACTGGAGAATATCGCACGGCAACCGCCGGACACCGCCCAACGAACGGTATCTTTCACATGAGGATATAACGATGGGGTTAAATCATCCTGATTGACCTCGAACCCTGTCTGATGACTGATGGCCATCTTGTCTTTCAGAAATTCTATATATTCTTTCATTATGCTATTTCTTTCAATAATTTCATTGTTTCACTTCTTTAGGTTTCCAATCAGACGGTAATTTTGCCCACTCGCGGAACTTGGCGTCGAAGTCGTCCATGTCCCTGAACATATCCATCTTCGATTTCTCTGTCTCTACGAGTGAGGAGAATTCCAGAAAGTACAAATCTGCGCTTTTGACAAAATTGTTATGAAGCCTTTTCACGTTTCCGAGTAGTAACCCTTTGGCGCTCATCAGGTCTGCTGCTTCCTCCACCAGCATGTTGGCTTCACAGTTCAGTATGTGTGCGGCTGAAAGGAGGCTGTTCAATCTGTCTATGCTGCCATCAGCCTCGGCAGCTTTAATCAAATCTTTCTTTGGTTTCATAGTTTCTGCTTTTTCTTGCAAGTTCATCAATCATTCGCTGGTACTTCTTTGCCACCAACGGGCAGCGCAGGCGCAGTGCGTTATCACGCTGCCACTCTAATAATTCTATTTTCTTTTCAAGTTCTATGTCCATAAAATTATTTCTTCTTAAATTTGTCACATATCCTGCCGTAGCGGTCACATGCGCACACCCTATGGGCCTTGGCCTTGCATAGACAAGAGTTCCCTACAAAATCTCTGGAGTATGAGCATTGGCGGCAGCGGACGGGTGCAGGTGGTATATCTTTTTTCTTTGCTATTATCTTCGGCTTTCACCTTCAATTTTAATTACATTGAACATCTCTTTCACCCGGTCGGCAATATAATCCCCATACCGTTGAGAAAACTCCTTGTCCGGGTCCAGATTGGTAGTCATGTGGGTGTAGAAACAATATCTCTGCTCATAGCGCAGTTGCAAGACGGTCTGAATGGCATTGATGCCCGTACCAAAGTGTTTGGCATCCATAGGTTCCCGACCCACCTCGTCAATGGCAAGATTGTGCATACATGACCTGTCTGTGTATTGGTTTAACCCGACAATTCCTTTCTCGGCAAACAGCAAGGCAATCTCGGCAGCACTGGTGAACTGAAAGGTCAATCCGGCATCCGCACCGCCAATACAATAACGGGCAATTTTTGCTGCATAGTTCTGTAATCCTTTCAACAAAGTGGACTTGCCAACTCCGATAGGGCCATGTAATAACAAGCCCTTATCCAAATCAAGCATTCCCGGCATTCCCCATATCCATTGATAAAGGGCTTTCAGCAGTTGGCGGTTGCTGTCATCAACTGTAAAGGCCGGGGAAACGGATTTCATGGAAACTACGAGTTGGTTGCGCCAATACATGTCAGCCTGCTCCCTGCTCCATTGCTTATGGTTAGCTCTGTTTGCCGAAGACAATTGATTTGATACCGGCAGAACTTTCGTCTGGTTTTGTATCAGGTTTCCGATTGTTTCCATTTTTAGCTTGTGCTACGATTTCATTAAATTTAGAATTGATATTAGTTACGCTGAAATTATCAAATATCCACCCCTCTTTGACCGAGGAAAGAAGGTATTGAAGGGCATACAACAGAGAATCATCGGAAACGTCCATTTTCTTTTGTTCTCTTTGGAATTTGAGCTTATTCAAGAGCTGGGACATAGCCCCGGCATCCTTGGCTGTCCAGTAGTAGTCAGCCCCGAAGGTTTCCCTAAAATGCTGTTCAAATAGCAAACGGGCTTTTGAATTAATCTCTTTAGGCTTATTTTTCTTGCCTCCCCCCTTGGGGGGTGTGGGGGGAATATTATTATCTTCTTCATCTTTCTTTTTATTATTGCCCTTAGCTTGCCCCAATTCTTCTATTTTTTGAGCCATTTTTTCTGTGGTTGCCCTTAACTCCGCCCTTAGTTCGCCCAAAGCATGATTTAATCCGCTGATTTCTTTGTTGTTGTCTATGCCCTTATCTACGTCTCTTTGCCTGCCCTTGACCGGATTATATTCATCATAGTTACATAAAGTAATTACGGTCATACCTTGTTTATTACAAGTCGTTATCATACCTCTTTTTTTAAGTTTGGCAAGGAAATAGCGCACTTTCTTTTCAGACCATTGCCAACGCTTCATCAAAAACGATACGGATGCTGGATATTGACCTCTTGTATAAGAGATTTCCCGACCTCCGATAAGTTCGCTGTACGCCTTGTCGGTTGCCTCAAATCGTGCGCTCTGAATCAAGTCGAGCCACGCTTCGCATTCCGAAAACTTACGGGCTACTTTCCACATTTCATTCGAGAAAAACTTGCGGCTTAGCCTCAAAAATCCTTCGTCCATAGTCTTAGAATCTCACGTTAGTTAATTGCCTTCCGTTAGAGAATACAGCCCATTTCCCATTTCCGCTATCAAACAACCGTAAGTCCGATACCTCTCCGAAACGTTTGATATTACCGCATAAATCCACAATCCATCCACATTCTTTAGAAGGATGCGGGCGGATGGCACGACCGACTATCTGATACCACATGGCAAGTGACATTGTAGGACGTGCCATAACTACCGTATCAAGTTCCGGATAGTCAAAGCCGGTGGTTAATACCCCGACATTCGCCACTACCGAAATTTCACCAGCCTTGAACGCTTCAAGTATCCTTTCGCGCTCACCTTTTGGGGTGTCACCCGAAACGATTGCGGCTCCGGGTATAGACCAGGTAAGCCGCTCCGCTTCTTTCAGAAAACGGGTAAATACCAAAATACCTTTCCGTTTTCCTCCGGCTTTGGGATTCATCAGCCTTTGGACAATATGAACGAGATAGCCGTAAAAGTCTATCCGTTCATATTCTCTCTGAACTGACCTATCCGTGTAGTCGGCACCAGTGGTATTTACTTTCAAATTGAGTTCGTTCCATCCCGAAGGATTCATTGGATAATAATTTAGTTTTGCTAAATATCCCAAATCTAATAGGGTTGATACCTGTACATGGTAAATGACCTCTGAAAAGACATGAGGCTTTGTCCGGGTGATGAATTTCAGCATAGAGCCGAAATCACGGCTAGAGCTTAAACGGTATGGTGTTGCAGTCAAGCCAAGAACCTTGCACTTTACCGCATCAAAGAAATCCTTGTACATTCCCTCTTTAGGGTTTACAAGGTGGCATTCATCAACAATGATGTTCTTGAAGTGGGTAAACAGCTCAGGATGATTCTTCACACTGCCGATGGTGGCAAATGTTATCCGGCTTATTTCTTTTGAGTTAAAGGATGCAGAATAGATGCTGCAATCAAGAATGCCGTATGAGCAGAGTTTCTTGAAGTTTTGTTCTAAAATTTCTTTTGAGGGCTGAAAAACCAATGTATGACCGTCAAGCCTTGCGGCTATATCCGCTATGATAAGACTTTTTCCACTCCCCGTAGGCAGAACCATGACAACATTCGTCTTCTTCGCCCTGTTATTGAAGAAAGAAACGGCAGCATCAGAGGCTTTCTGTTGGTAATCACGAAGTTTGTACATTGTCTGCTCTTCTTTCTGTAACGGTTCTGATTCTTCCGAGTTTCATTATCTCATCGCACATCCAAGTATATCCACAGAAACCTTTAGATTTCCGCATTATTTTTTTAGATTCGCTTGGTGTAACATATCTGACTTCCACATTTGCTACCCATCCATCGCCAAAATCATAATAGAAGTTTCCTTCTTTTAGATTTGAATAGATTGGCTTTCCACGTCTAAATGCAACCTGTGAATAGGCATATAAATTCCCTTCTCCAGTCCATTTACCATTCCATGAATTGTTTTTGGGCATAGTGAGGATAAATAAAGCTACTGTCTTATTTTCTTTTTCTATCGCTGTGAGTTTATATTCAACTCCTTCAATGATAGTGGATTTCATATACCTTTCTCCTTTCGTAACTTCTTATTGAGTGCTTTGTAATACTTGATTAGCTGCTCATATTCAAAATCTGACATCTTAGTATTTGATGCAGCTTTCACTTTTAGCAAGTCAAAATACTGTTGTCCGATTTTGGCTATCAAATTCTCACGGTAGCCTTCAAGGTGGTCGGCACGGAAACGGTTGCACGCACGGCATTCGGCATGGCAATTGTTCTCATCAAATCGGGTAGCCAGATGCGTGCGGCTGAAATAGTGACCACAGTCGGCTTGCCCGAACGGTTTTATCTGTCCACATGATATACATCGGAAGAAACCGTTTGGCATACAATCACGAAGCCGGATGAAAAGGGAAAACTCTTTATCGAGCTTAGCTTTCAAATCCGGCTTCTTCTTTACTGTTATCCCTGTTTTATCAAACAGAGGTAAAGGCTTGTCTTTCTTCTTGGCCTTTGTTCGTTTTATGTAGTATGGCATTATATTATTTCAGTTTTCTGCCACAAAAAGGGCAATAGTTTATATTAAAAATATATGAATTAGTTGCACTCCCCCAACTTAATGGTATATCAACGTCAATAGTTAGTATGTCATCGTTATAGCTAAGATAGCACTCATCTGATTTATGATTAATACCAGCAAGCTGCTTATAGAAATCACATCCTTCAATATCTTTTGGATGTTCTTCTGCCCAAGTAACACCAGACCCAAACATATTTATCATATCAGTTCTATCGAATCCCTCTAAGCCATTCAAGTTATCTATCTCGGCATTGGCTACTAAATCTATTTCCTTTCCTCTATCCATAATCTTACCAAATTAAAAGCCCCGAAGCGTATTCTCCGGGGCACAAACATTATTTAAAACCAGTGCCATTGATGTGTGGCTCACATTATTCCATCGGGAACACTATCTGTATGCGCATTACAGAAATATCCATTTGCAACTGAATACTTTCATATCCCCTTTCCAACACAAGCTTGTGGACGGTGTCGGAGTCGAACCAACCTCACGGATTATTGGTGCACCTCACCGTAGTTTCAGCCCACGAAAACATAACCGCCCGTGTGCTGTTTTATTTATGGGATAAAAAACAGCAAAAAATAACCACGCTCATTTCAATGTTTTTATTGAAGGAATCCGAAAATAGAGCGGAAAACAACGTTCCCCATTGTGGTGGTAGCAGGATTCGAACCTGCAATGCTTGGCAATCTTTACGTCTTTGCGTAGAACGGGATTAGGTTTCGTTTTACTTTGATGCCCCGTTTTCATAACATCGTAACCAAGTCTACTAAGAGTTGTCAGCGTCTACCTATTCCGCCATACCACCGTGTTTGCCTGCCATATCTTCACAGACGGAGCAGGCTGGTTAACAAAGTTATTCCATATAAGCCATTGAAAACTCTTTCGGAATAAACCGCCCGACCGGAATAGGTTTGGCTGATTCAATAGCCGTGTGAATTTCTCTCTTTTTGAACTCATGTCCCTTTTCTTTGGCTTGTTTCTCACATTCTTCCTCTTTGTTTTTGAGATAGTGGGTAATAAGCATCATCGCTCTGTCAACGTTGAAGGTGTTCACGACAAAAGTCTGAACCCTTTCGTCTTCATTTTCCCCATCCGTGAATGTGATTTTCGTCTCAATCTGGTAGAATTTCTTTTCATTCGGTTTAGATTCTTCGTCGCTATCTTCCGTCTCATCGTCCATCTTATCAACGTATTCTGCCATAGTGATTTCATTTTTGAGATAGGCAAGCGAAGCATCATCAACCTTGCGTTCTTTTAAGTTGTCAGTAAGAATCACGCAAGAATCGAACTCCTTTATCATTGTCAGGGTGAATCCGAACTGATAATTGAGTTCGATGTAGTCTTTCAAGATAAGGCAAGCATTCTCTAGCCCAGTGGCATACAGCAAGAACTTATACTTCTTGTCACTTATTTGTGCTTGTGCAAGATAGGGATATAAGAACTTGTTTTCATTCTCGAACGCCAAGCGGTTCTGGTTACTGACTTCCACTTCCTTGATACCGTCGGCCTCCATACTGAAACGAATTTTCGCCAAAGTGTCTTGGTCTATTAGCGTACCACGGTCGAAAAGAATTTCATTTCGTTCAATGGTTACTGTTTCACCGGTATCTTCATCAATAAAAGATTCCTCCCATGTTTTGAGGACACGTTTTGCAAGGTACATGTTGAGCATCTTCTTCGGGTCAGATGTCACATACCGGATTTCTGTTTTTCTTGTTTCTATCATAACTAAATAAATTCTTGATTTCTTTGTATTTCCTGCTGGGCGTATATCAGCATTTGATGTTCATTGGCGGCAGGTAAGTAGATACCTGCCACTGATGCGCTCCAATTACGAAAGCGGTCAATCGAAAGGGTCATTTCACCTGTTGTCAGTTCGGCAGAACTACGCAAATAGGTTACTTCATTGCCTTTCTTGTTGACCGTCTTTCGTTCAAACAAATCACGGTTGCAAGTCCTCTTATAGAAGTCAATTTTGGCTTCGTCAAGGCTGCAACCGTACTCACTACCGAAATACCCTAAAAGAAGATGCAAATAGCTGTTTTGGGCAAGCGTGCGGTTGGGCAGTTTCTTTTTCACTTCCACCACCGCACGTTCACTAAACAGCTTGTTTACATACTCCTTGAACTTGGGTATTTGATATTCATTCTTCAAGTCGAACAGCATACGCTAAAAAGGCAAATCATCCTTTACATTGCCATTAGCATCAACCGGAGGCGGGAAATTCTGCGGCTGTTGCTGATAAGTCGGTTGTGGCGCTGGCTGTTGTATCGATGTTGTCTGTTGGGATTGAGATACACCGCCACGCGCATCTATTTTGTAACACCGAATAGACGCCATACGTTTGAATTCTCCGTCCTGATTCGTCCAAGAACGCCCTTGTAAGACAAATGATACAGTAACAACATCACCCTGATTAAAGCGGTCGAGTTCTGCACACTTATCGCCTGAAAACTCTAAGGGAATAACATTCTCATACTCGCTACGCTCTCCCGTATAAGGGTCGTAAGTGGTAGCATCCAAGATAAACTCCCGTTTTGTAAATGAGGAACCACCGTTTTTGGATGGTATTTGAACGGTTTGTCCGATTTCGATTATCCGTCCGGTTATTTGGTTTGCCATTAATTTTCTCCTCCAAAAATCTTTTTATCGGTTATAAGTTCTCTGTTTTCTTCCAAAAACCGGATAAATTCCTCACAATGATTAGTGAGAATAGGAATATCACGTTCTGGATTGAAAACGTATGTTTCTGTATAGGTATCTACCACAAAACCACCTTTATTGAACTCTACAATGTTGTACTCAAATGTCCGTACATCCGAACCGTTCTTCATCAAAGCGTAAGGATAAACCAAATGTTGATGGTGGTCTTTGAACTTCCCTACGGTATAGCTTCCGGTTGTTTTGATGTCGTGGACGCTGGCTGACATCAGTTCGTCAATTACCCCATAAACCAAAACATTGCTGTATGCGGTTGGAAGAATCGCTTCTACTCTTTGTTGGGTTAATGCTCCTTTGAAGTAACCGGCGAACTCTCGGCAAAGAGAAATGGGAAAAACAAATGTGCGGTCATTGTAAACAACCGTATAGCAAGTATTATCTTCGTTTCGCTCTACATCCATACCGTTCGGCTTGCGATTTTCTATAAGAGCGTCCACTAACTCATTAAAGGCTGTGCCCTTGTCGGCCGCTTCACTGTCGAAAGGTTTACGATTGATACGGTCTATCAGTTCTTGAAACTGCAATTCGTGAAATTCTTCGGGAGTATGGGGAGGATTTTCGCTCCATCCCCAATACTTTTCCCAAATTACATCACTATTCAGATATCCCCAATAGGCATCCAATAATGTTGCATATATACAGTAATTAAGCTGCTGGTTTTTCATAAGTCTTTGTCTCTTTATTGGGAACAAGCCCTAATGCTTTTGCTTTATTATTAATAAGCACTTTTGCCGCAACCATCGAACTACCTATATGTTGAAATTCACCAAGCCTTGATAACAAGTCATTGATGGATTCTGCGTCTGTCACCAGCTCAACCTGCTCTTTGATTTCCTCCATCACCTTATCGTATTTCTCCTGTGCTTCTTTCTTGGCGGCGAGCATCCCAAGGTAAGAGTTAATAATCTTCGAGGCGATAAAGTCGTTCTTGGCAGTTGGATTACCGTTCCTATCAAGGATAGTCGGCACTTCCATCACTGAAGGAAGATTGCAGGTATTCTTTCCGTCATTCCTTGATGTCGGATCGAAAGTGATAGTACGTCTTTGAACGCCTCTTTCGCTTTTCATTTCAAGATAACCGAGCAAATCCAGTTCGGTAACGATGGAGTTGTAGGATTTTTCACGTAAGGCAGGAATGAACACCGTATCATCACCTTCTTTTCTTGTGTCACGATGGGCAACGAAAATGATGTGCTTGTTCAGACTTGAGAGTGTTCTTGTCATCCAAGAAAATTCAGCATTGATACCACTCCAATCCCGGATAGACGGTTGGCGGTTACCACATTTATAAGCAATGATGAAATCCATCATCTTGCCAATGGTATCAACTACGATTGTCTGATAAGCTGACAAATCTTCCTGCAAGACCTGTTGAACATCACTCCAAGAAGTGACCTGTACTGTGTCTATGTTTTCCAAATGTGCCATATTCATACGCTTAACGCCATTATCGAAATCCAATAATAACGGTTTCGGTGCGCTCAATGCCACTGTTGATTTTCCCATACCAGCCTGGCCGTAAATCATCATTTTCACTGTGGTAGGGATTACTAATTCATTTGATTTTTTGATAAGACTCATAATCGTAAAATTTAAAGGGTTAATTATTCTCTTTCTGTAGAATAGCATCTACATCACTTTTTCGGTACAATCTCTTACCTCCTATTTCCAACCTGCACAAATATCCAATTTTATGCCATCTCCATAAGGTTGACTTATCGGTATGTAGAATCTGACTTGCCTCTTTAATGGTCAAGTAATCCTCTTCCGGTCTGATGAAAGAGTCTCTAATACTTCTCACAGTCTTTTTTACAAGATGTTCTGCGAACTCTTTCAAATCAGTGGACTTTATTGTCAAAGTAACATTGGCACCACTATTTAAAATATCCTCCATGTTCATTCTCTTACCCTTTCCATATGTTCAATTCTAAATCTTCGTAACCTCCTCATATCACCTTGTTCGTGGTAAAGTGACAAAGAAAATATGCACAGTAAGCAACATGCGACGGACACACGGACTATAGGCGAAAAATCCATCGTGAGCCTCACACCGGCTATCCGTTCATAAAGCATTGTTGCAAGTTCTCTCCCATTCCGTACATGCAATATTTCAAAAGCCTTTTGTAACTGGTTATTAATCGTGCTAACCGCCCGGCATTTGAAATTGGCAATTTCCTTTTTCTCATACCCCTGTGCATACATTCGTGCTGTAATTTCGCATTCAGGGGTGAGTTCTGTGAATACCCGTTCCATAATCGTGTGAGTTAGATGACTATGACTCCCTTTTTACAACGACAATACCTTTTTTCGGATAAGACTTTGAAGCCCATTTTTTACCCTCAAGAAGATGCTTGGCATTTAGAAGTGATACGTTGTTGCGGATTGTCTCAAGTGAAGATATAGGCAGCTCTATCGTGGCTCCTCTCTTCATGTTTCTCATTTTCTCTTTACTTTCTACCTTTTCCATAAATGTTATATTAGAATGATTGGTGGGCGTTGACGGACTCGAACCGCCAGTCTCCTCCAATGAGGTGTGTTAACCATTACACCGAACGCCCCAATAAGAAAGGTGCGCTATCTTCACAGACGGCACACCCAGTACAAACACAAAATAAAACACGACAAAACAGTTTATACTAACACTTTTCATGTAACTCCATGCCGGTTATCACTGCAAGTATAACAGACAAAATAAACATTGCAGATGTCAACACGATTCCCGTCATGTACAAAGGGCCATCCTTTATTATGGAATTACATAATATCATTGTCATACAAAGCAGTACAAGCAACGAAAAAGAGAACATAATTATCTTCATAACATCGTCATTGCAACCAGTTCATCACTATAGAATTCTACAAAATCGTGCTTTCCGAACTCTACCATTACTTTATCCCCATTGATGGCGCAAATCGCCCCAATCTTGCTTTCCCATCCGGGATGTTTACACTTAACCGGCATACCTATATATGGCATACGTGATTTATACATACTTTTTCCCATAATCGTGTGATTTTAAATTTTACCGCCCGTACAAGGATGAGGTAAAGCGGTGCGCACTTCGCTTTGCCCGTGGCTTTTAGTACGATAGTAGCACTAACCTTTGCTGCGGTTGTGTACCCTACCCGATTCTCGCTATCGGATGTCAGTCTTTAGCTGTCAATAGGGCTATATTGTCGATGTGCGTGTCGGTCGCCTAATCCGTCATTACTTACACCTCAAAGACTATGGTTACACATCTATTAATTGTTAAACATTGCACAGCTCGCAAGCCCCAACTTGCTTATGTGCGTTCGTTATCTTTGGTTGGCAAAAACGGCTTATGAATTACACCGTAATTGCTTTCACAGACTTATCAAAGAACCAATCAATAGTACCCTACCCGATTCTCGCTATCGGATGCCAGTCTTTAGCTGTCAATAGGACTGTCGTGCGTGATATAATCGTGTGATTAATCATCGTAAAAGAACTTCTCGCCCGGCTTTCTGAAAAGCCTATAACTTGCATACAAGCAGCCTAATACTATCAATGCCTCTATCATACTGCTATTCTATCAAGTTGAAACTCTATGTAATCAATCTCTTCTTGAATAATCTCTAAGGCCTCTTCTTTGGTATCGGTATTACAGAAAGCACAAGCCTCTGTGTCAGACATCTTATCAACTCTATCAAGGTCTATACAAGCCTTATCCAAAGCCTTTTCAAGCCCGTAGGCTTCTACACTGTCACATACTCTAAACTGTCTCATATCAGGCGATTTTTAAAAGGTTAGCCTTTTTATAGCATCTGAACTCTTGGCGTTCAGTATCATAGTAAGTTTGAACGGTGTCGTTCTTCTTTCTGTTGTCAGTACCAGCAATGGCAGGCATCAGCTTTTCATTTAGTGTACCGTAGGCTTCTCTCACAGAACCATCCACCTTTTGAAAATAGAATTTCACAATCTTGCTTTTCATCTGCAATTTCAATTTCATGTTAGCCCAAGCGCATTTTAATGCTTCTGACATCGTGAAACCGTTCTTGCGAACGAACTGCCATGCAAGGCTCATAACTTCATGTAAAAAACTCTTCGTGCTCATAATCGTGTGATTTAATATGTTTATACTATTTGTATCGTCAATCATTTAGTTTATCTTTGCTACGTGATTGATTGATGATGCAAATATACTATCTAAAAAGATACCATCAAAACAAATAGTATCTTTTTAGATAGCAACAAACATTATTTAACTATTAGAGCGGTTTATACCTTATTATAATATGAAGAAAGAAAATTGGGCTTTAGTATTGAGTGGAATTGCGATAGCGATAAGCATTATTGCATTATGTATTTCTTGCCCTCACAAGGCAGAGTTAGGATTTGACTATCAAGGCGTATTGGTTGGTGTTCTATCATTACTTGTTACAATTTTGATAGGATGGAATATATATACGATAATTGACATAAAAACACAAGAGATAAGATTGATGAAATATCAACTGGAGCATCATTCATGGTACAAAAAAACATGGCTGTTTCTGAAAACACCAACTGGATGATATATCATTATTTATTATTAGGAAAAGACCCATTGGGATTAGAATACAGATTTTTATATCATGGAGTTGCATGCTTATTCCATACATCACAATTCTCTGATATAACGACTTGCAATGTGGTAGTAAAAGGATTACTTGAATGTATAGCAAATCCTAAATCTATAACTATAACAAAAAATGGAAAGAATGACATTCTCAAGCTTTTATCTGGCGTGAAACACACCGACAAAATAGAAGGATTCCTTGAATTATTAAATAGGATCGCTTTAGTGAACGTGAAGTAACGAAGTGGTAATCCGTCATTGATGATTGTATTTGAGAATACAACTCCTTACCTTCATCGCTGTCTAAGAATTCTGTAGAAAAACCTTCGGGAATATTCTTTTCCATAATAATAAGTAAAGCGACCAACTCCAAAGTTGCGGTTTGAAGTGAAGTCGCCTATATAATCCCTTGCGGGAACAGTTAAACAATTTAGTTGGTATCATCCGCAACTTGATTCCAGCACAAATATAAGTATCTTTTATGATACCATCAAGAACTATGGAAACTATTAAAGATAGATTTTATGCGGTAATGGAAAAGCTTGGCTTAAATGACTATAAAGTGTATACTACCATTCCAAGCATCACAAAAAATATGATGTCAAAACTTAGAACTGGGGAAACAGGAGAAGTTTCTACTAAAATAATAGCTCCATTTTGTTCGTATTATGAGAATGCGAATCCAGAATACATTCTCACCGGAAGAGGAACACCACTAAAGGAAGAAAACGCCTTGAGCGAAACAATCAATATTCCTGCTTCAAACGGGATAGCTGTAACTTCCGAAAAGGAGTATAAAGAAGCTATGGAGAAAGGATTTCATCTTCTTCCAGAAGTAACTTTCAAGTTTGCCGCCGGTCAGGCAGAATTGATAAGCAAAACAGAAGATATTACCCGTTATTGGTATCTTCCCGATTGTAAAGATTGCGAAGGAGTTGCCCAAATTGTAGGAAATTCAATGACGCCTGCGCTTCCTGCCGGATGCTGGGTTGCACTCAAAAAATACACTCTTCCTCGTAATAATCCAAATGCAATTCCATTTGGGAATATTTTCGGAGTAGTTGTTGAAGATGAAATTACCGGAGATTATCACGGTCACATTAAAGTTATTCGCAGATATAAAGACCAAGAAGTATCTCGAAAATACTGGATAGCTCATTCAATAAATGAAAAAGAGTTTGATGACTTCGATATAGAAATTGCTCAGGTTAGGAGCTTATGGATAGTTAAACAACATATTGTAAGTGATATATTATTGTAGATGAAATCTAAATACTATGGGACTATATTTCAGAAAAAGAATTAAGATACTTCCCGGAGTGCACATGAATATTAGCAAATCCGGTACAAGCTGGTCAGTTGGTCCACGTGGAGCAAAAGTTAACTTTGGGAAGCGTGGCACTTATGTAACAACCGGAATACCGGGAACCGGAATTTACTCAAGAACAAAAGTCAGTAGTAATGGTATATCTAATCGTAGAATACAATCAAGCAATATTGATTCTGGATATGAGATTAAAAATTACACAGGATGTCTTTTCTCGGCGATATGCTATGCGCTTGCAATCATATTGCCGATTTGCGGTGTGCACTTCTCTGTATCTATATTTCTTATTATAATAGGATTTGCATTGCATCTATCGTCGGTTGAAAAGAAGGAAACAGTTCAAAGCAATAATGAGGTTGACAACGGTAATAATGCCAAAGTTGTAGAAACGCCTATAAACAGGGCAATTATAGACACAGAAGAAAAAGAAGAGGAATTCATAACGGAGGAAGATGAAGAAAAAATAGAGTACCCCTCTGTAGAAAAGGTTGACATGACAAGGCTTGACCCACTATTTGAAGATGCAGCTCGATTAGTTGTTATCCACCAACAAGGTTCCACTTCATTAATTCAACGTAAATTCGCTATAGGCTATAATAGAGCAGGGCGTATTATGGACCAACTGGAATGTGCTGGTATTGTAGGAGAAACAAGTGGGATTAAAGCGAGAGAAGTTTTATGTAAAGATGAAGATGAACTCGAATATAAACTAAACCATTTGGAAAAATCTCGCTTTGAAAGACTTCAACAAAAACAGGAAGAAGAATTTGAAGAAGCATCTCAACGAGAAATACAGAATGAAAGTTCAAGATTAATTAAATTGGGCATAGATTTAGAAAAGGAAGGTATGATAAATGAAGCTATAGCTGTATATGAAAAAGCTATCATACCACAACTTCCAGCAACACATCCCTATGATAGACTAATGATTCTCTATCGGAAAAAGAAAGATTATGATAATGAAGTCAGAATCATCAAGATAGCCATAAGCGTATTTATGAAAGAAAATGAACGTAGAGCCGGAAGAATAATTGAAGAAGATTCATCATTATACAATCAAGTGATGCAAGCACTTGAAACCAATGAAAGTATTAGATACGAAGACGGGAAATGGGCTTTCGTTCAATATGACGTAATGGAGTATATTACAAGACTTGAAAAAGCCCAAAAACTGTATAAGAAATCTCAAGAACAATCTAAATTATAAAAGTCATGAAAAAATTATTAATACTACTATTTTTCATACTAATATTCGGTAGTTGTACAACCAATTATTTTTTATGTGAAACCGCAGGTCCTGTAAAGTTATACGCATCGCCAAATACTAACTCGACATATATAGAAGTACCTGTTGGCAAAAACTTAATTTCAACAGGAAAATACAAGAAATACAGAAGAGCTAAATACGGTAATAAAAGAGGTTATGTATATAAAACAAGATTCCTATCAGAAAAGAAAATTCGTTCTTTATCTGATTGGAATTTTGATTCTGAAACATCTACTTATAAATATTCGCATTCTAATCATGCACTTAGTAATTCAACAAAATATAAGTATAAGCCAACATCAACTGGTGGTACTGTCCAAGTTAAAGGATACTATCGAAAGGATGGAACTTATGTTAAGCCACATACAAGAAGAGCTCCTTCTAGGAGAAAATAACAAACTAAATATCTAAGATTATGAAAAGAGGAATAATACTATTTTTTTCTTTCTTATTTCCTTGCTTGTTAAATGCCCAACTTTCCACTCAGCAAGATACCATAAGATATGTTATGGCAAATCTAAATTTGAGAGAGGCTCCTAATACGACCTCTGCTATTATTACTCAAATACCTAAAGGCACTCAAGTTACCATAGATGAAGACTGTGAATGTAAATGGATTCCGATAAACTATAATGGATACATAGGATATGTTTCGACTAAATACCTTTCAAAAGAAAAAATAGAATGTACTACTACATACAATAACAGTACGTCTATTAAATATTATACAAATTCAAAGGGAGAAAGAGTACAATCTCCAACTTATTATAATTCCGCGCCTCCTGGAGCAACAGCTTTATGTAGAGATGGAACATATAGTTTTAGCAAAAGCCGTAGAGGAACATGTTCACATCATGGTGGAGTTGCAAAATGGCTAAAATAACAAATTAGACACATAAGATTATGATTGACTTTCTAACCATCATACTCCTAATATTCGGAGTACTGCAAATCATCCTCTTCTTCAAGGTATGGGAAATGACGAATGACATCAAAGAGATAAGGAACAAGTACCTCAAAGACGAGGACGAGAAACGAAGACAAAAAGCAGAATACGACCCAACTCCCAAAATCAGCGGTGGGGTTAAAACAACAACATAGCCGGAATTATTTCCCGGCTTTTTCTTTTCCCTATTCGCGAGTTGTGCAAATGTTGTGCAACTATCATAAAAAGAAAATGCTAACAAGTTATTTATGAACTTATTAGCATTTTTCTTTGTGATTCCGTTGCGATTCGAACGCAAGACCCACGCCTTAGAAGGGCGTTGCTCTATCCAGCTGAGCTACGGAACCAGCCTTAATTGCGGTGCAAAGGTACGTTTTTTTACGAATATTGCAAATTTTTGTATCACTTTTTTTTGTTACCTATGTATAAAAGGCTCATTTGTCATATATAAAGTAATGATTAGTTATTTTCATAAACAAGATATACGATATTTATATACAGATACATCAAGACATTTTGCAAATTATCAATGTTATCAATTATGAAAAATAAAAATCTGAAGGAATATTCAAGTAGGGAAAGTAGCATTGATCCATTCGTTCCCCTGTTAACGAAATGGTTCAGTATTATAATGATTCTGCATAGTATGGTATTCCTTATTGGGAACAAAAACAGAAAGCGCCATTACCGATATTATCGAAAGCAGGCTGTTCACCGATTATGATATTACAGTCCTAATGGCAAACCGCTGATGTACCAAAGTACAAATAAGGAAGTCCATGCCAATAGAATGACTAAAGAATATCTCCAAGTATACTTCAGCAGTGAGCCATAAGTAGATTGCCTGTCATATTGCTGCATATAGGTCAAGACAAGCGGCATGTAAAACATAAAAGGAGTAATGGCATTTGTCGCACTATCACCTATACGGAATGCACATTGGGTCATATCCGGCGATATGCCCATACTTGCCAATACCGGAACAAAAATGAAAGACATAAAAATCCATTTAGCTGTGGCAGATACCATAAAAAGATTGACCAGCGCCGTGAAAAGAATAAATAAAATCAATATCCATAAACTACTCAAAGAAGCGGAAGATAACAGATTGGCGCCTAAAATGGCAATGCACTTATCCAAGTGGGAATACTCAAAACAAGCAAACATCTGTGAGGCAAAGAAAGCTATCACAAAATAAACGCCCAACAACTTCATCGGCTGTGTAAGTCCTTTTATCACATCACTGTCTGTGCGATAACGACCGGAAGCGAAACCATAAACCATTCCCATCAAACCTATTCCAAACGAAAGCAAGAACAGAATGCCGACTATAAATGGAGAACGAATCAGTCCACCATTGACACTCCGCAGTATTCCCCACGAAGAGAATGTAGCCAACAAAATAATAACAATATACAATAAGCCAACAAATACAGCTCCCAACATGGCTCTCCGCTCCTTGCGTGACAATTGCTTGTAACCATTAAAATGAATATCCCCTACGTACTCTCCCAAACGTGGTAATAAGCTCCTGCTGGTAATATGATAAATGATGAATACAAGCAAGAACGTGGAAACGAAGAGAAAATAATAATTGCACAACGGTCCTGTCTGCCCCGGAGCGATATTTATCCTATCAGCCGCTTCCTGCGTTACAGAGGCAATCATGGGGTCTAATGTACTCAAAAACACATTAGCGCTATAGCCACAAGAGACTGAAACATAAGCTGTAATTATACCTCCAATAGGATGCAGACCAACGAACTGGAACAAAGTCGCAGCTATCGGCAGCAGAATAATATATCCTGCATCCCCCACTATATTGGACAACAGCCCTAAGACAATGACCAGCAGAATAATGCGCCAGGAAGCACGTTGGTGCCGTACTCCCCTGCGAATACATGCGTCAATGAATCCCGAATGCTCTGCCGCCCCTATTCCAAACATAGCCACAATCACCAGCCCTAACGGAGCGAATCCTGTAAAATTAGTCACGACATGGCGCAGCAGCCAGCGTATGCCCTCTGGACTCAGCAAGCTTTGCACGCGTATTTCTTCTCCTGTCTGCGGTTGCAGCACGCTCAGGCCATAGATATCGAATATCCATGAAAGAAGGATGACTGCCAAAGTTAGCAGAAAGAACATCGTAGCGGGATGTGGCATTCGGAATTTACTCATCGTCAGCTTCCAGATTGTCTATATTCAGGACTCGGAGTTCCAATGCACGCACCACCAGTCGAGTGGCATTCACTCCCACCCGTTCACTGGGTGGGAAAAGACGGCCGACCAAGTCATTCTGCCGTTTCTCCAACGACTTGACCCCAAAAGGAATTCCCCTAAGATTGGCAATCATTTCTTTGGTATAGCCCAATGCCAGATGACGGAGGAAACGCTCGTCATACTCGTCAATATCATAGCTTATGATTGCTTCCTGACGTTTCGCATCATTCAAGACCGATTTCTTGAAGCGCTCCACTATCTTCTCCAGTATCGGATAGTTAAAGACCAGCTTCTTGCCGTCCATCACTGCCTGCACATCGGTTTTGGTCAGCAGTTCTCCGGTTTTCAGGATAATACCGTCGGCACCGGCTTCAAGTACGTCCACCCATAACTTCTCATTTAATATTTCTCCCGTGAATATCAGCACATGAACCCCTGGATAACGTTTAAAGATATTCCGGCAGATGTCCACCCCAATCGTGGTCGAACCTCCCAATCCCAAGTCAAGCAGGACAAGATCTGGCACACCGGCTTCAATCAATGTCCAGAAATCCTGCTCAGTCATAGCAGTACCTATTACTTCCGCATTGGGAATTTCATGGCGGAAGATTTCTTCCGTCCCTTTCAGCTCTAGCTTGACATCTTCAACGATGATTACTTTAAATTTTTTGTCTTCCATATTTCATTTTTTCGGTAGCGTAAAATATATTGTAAAACCTCCTTTCCTTCCCGGTTCGGCATTGATACGGCATCCCCGGCGTCCGGCAAACTCATCATGGTCGCGGATAATCTGCTTGCACACCAGATATTCCGTACCATACAGTTCTCCTTTCTCACCAGCTGCCATGCGGGACAGGTCGGGATAGAACAATTGGTTCAATTCCTCACGGGTCTTTTCCCTGCGCATATCCGTAAACAGAAAACGTATAAACTCCCCTTCTTCTTGAGCCGTCAGACAGACTGTTCCATCCAGAGTTATGCAACAAGCCTCATCTATCAAGTTTTCAAGTAGGAAACGCAACTGGTTCCAGTCACCGGTAATCCGTCCCTCCAACGGTTGTATCCTAAAATCAATATGCGCCTTGTTTCCCTTGTACACTTTGCGGAAATACTTCTCGGCAGTAGCCATAAGCTCCGGCACTGATATTGTCGCACGCCTGAAAGTCACCTCTTCCAGCTGGCGGGAAGCGCATGAACTGAGTATCGTAAAAATACCTTTGTAGTACTCTATCAATTCGCTGATGGCAGCCACCGTTTCCCGCTCCTCCACTTCCGTCTGTCTGCCAGACCGCAGTTTCCCTATCAGTTGCTTTATCTTATTCGGATAATAAATCGTTTCATGCTTGATGGTCGAGAGGCAATTATCCAGCACCATGTTCTGCACATGCAACAAACTGTCCTCCCACGAAGCTCGTCGGGCTTCATCCTGAGCCACTTCGATGTCCCGATATTTCGTAGCCAACTTGACCACTGCATTGAAGATTACAATGGATACATAACGGGCAATCAGTTCCAAAAGCAAATGATCGGTCTCCTGCTCTGTACCTTCCCTGCGTTCCAGACACAGCACACCTATGCAACGGCACATATTGCCCGCATCCACAACAAGCGGCAATGCCTGTATACCTTTTTCCGATATGTACACTTGCCGTTCAAAGCAACTCTCCATACATTTTCTCCAAACAGGCTGTTCATCCATTACAACATCTTCCACCGGATTGGAAGTATATTCCAACTTATGTGTAGTCTCATTGTATACAGCTATACTTAACCGGTCGATACTCAAAAGTTCGTTCACTGCATCAAAAGCGGAATTTACTATCTGCTGTGGAATTTCCTTCAATGTGTCCTCCTCACGCTGCAACATTTCTTCCGTATCCGAAGCCGGAAGCAGGGATGCATTGAACACCTTTCCATTGATTTCCAATACTTGCTCCAGATTCCAGCGGTTAATCAGACGCTTACGGAAATAGAGTATATAATATCCCAACAATAATGCAAACAGCAAAATCACCGCCAGCAAAACACCTACCATTTTGTTGTTGGTGGAGCGTTCCAATTGTCGACAATATTCTTCCAGAGATTGATCTTCTCCCAACAACTTATATAAAGTGGTGTAGGCTGCATTGTTATAACTGTAGTCATCCCATTGCTTCAATGCAAGGAATGAGACTGCCGCTTCATTCCTGATATCCAGAATTACATGGAAATCCGAGTTAAACATCCGGTTCCACCAATCCAGTTCCGCAGGCATCCCATCTCCCGTCAGCGTCATACAGCGATGTGTAGAAGGGGCATATTGTCTGCAATGTTCGTTCAGGCAATACATTGCCGAATCTATGTATTGTAAGGCCAGTTTATATTCTCCATCTACATTGCAGTAATAAGCTTCATTGGCATAATCGGAAGCTTCGTCCAACAAAGCTTCATATTCGTTCTGTGCAAGCAGTGCCAGAGAATCCGGCCGCACTTCTCCGGAAGCAGGCTGCTCCACAGTATGCCGGCAGGACGACATGCACAGAGACAATACGACGAACAACACCGACACGGGCTTACGGATGCCAGCAGGCAGACGGAAATAGAAACGGCTACCCTTCCCCAGCCCGCTCTCTACATTGAACAGACAAACCTTGAACAAATCATTCGTCTTATGATATTTTTCAATGATGCCCTTGCAGTTCATCAGTCCAAAGCCACTTCCTTTGCTCTTCCTTAATTCTTCCTTGTCGGGAGCGTCATTCATGCCAATGCTTTTCGAATCATAGACTTTTTCTCCCACGATACGGGCTACATCTTCCGGTGACAACCCACAGCCGTTATCCTCTACCGAGATTTCCACATAATTCTCCTCCTGCCGTGCATATACTTTCACCACGCCGCCCCGAGGAGTATATTTACGGGCATTCTCCGCCAGCGTATTTATCATGAACAATGTAAGAGCTTTGTCTGCCTTTACCAAGATATCCGTTGGCTGCACCTCCAAAGACTGCTTCTTCATCTCGAACGTATGGCTACCCTTCCTTATCAAATCAAAAAGTTCATTCAGCCCGAAAGTCTCTATGTTCAGGCTAAGGCTTCCTTGCTTCATTTTTATCCAAAGAGCAAGAATATCATTGTATTCGTTGATGGTAGTGACCAACTCGTCAATATACTGGTATTTCTCCTCCTTTATCCGCTCCTCTTTGATGAATCCTTTTTGAATCAGTTTCTGCACTTCGTTGATGATACGGTCTATGTAAGGATGAATCCCATTTACAATAGCCATACATGCTTTCTTTATCAGATTCTGCCGTTTGTTTCCCGCTATGTGCTGCTCGTAAATATAGCGTTGCTTTTCCAGCCTGCGGCGTTCGTCGCCAAGGGAGATGGACGTCATGCCGTTGTCGATTGCCCATTGGATATAGGGAGTTATCACCCGTACCATTGCCTGCTCATCCTTGCTCATCCGACGGGGGAACGTCAATTCTCCGTTCTCTATGTGAATATCCTTCACATCAAACAACTTTTCCAGTTCCGGACAGACAGCCGTACGTATGGAATCGACAATTTCCTCTTCAGCCTGCGCATCGGCAGGAATGGACGCTGTTATTTTCTGACAAATATCCAGCATCAGTTGCAAGCGGTGAAGATGCACTTTATTCCGTTCTTTGGAACGCTTGTTGAAGAACCAGAAAAATAGAGATACGAGAACAAAGCCTGCAATGACCAATGACAGCACAACATTCAGTTGTCCCGCCTCCTTTTCCAATGCCTGATAGCGGCTTTCCAGCTCTTTATCTTGGCGTGTATCTTCAAGGATATCCAGATAAATATTGCGGTTATAGTCTGATTTTTCTTTCATCCCGAGCCCTGCATACGAAACGCTCAACTGTTCACGAATACGTGAAATCCATTCAGGTACGGTCTTCAGTTTCTGCTCCATCCATGCCTTCTCCGCACAAATCGTATCTCGGCGGTCAAATGCTTTCAGCCAGTCCAAACTATCGTGGCAGTCATAGAAAAGGCGGTGATGATCATTTACACATTCCAGAGCAAGTTTTAAAGTATCAAGAGCTTCTGTATAGTGACTGTGGGCATTCAGGTATTTGCCGATGGACACGTATGCTCCCGCTATCTGGTACAAATCCTTGTATTGGTTGAATTTTTGCAATGCCAATTGCCCCAGACGCATTGGCAATAGAGAGTCTACCGGTACTCCTAACCGTGTCAGAGCATGGGAACGGCGCTCTAGAAAAAACTCATAATTATCCGCCGAAGCCATCAGATTGGCAAGCCCCTGCACTCCGTTCCCTTCAAAGTAGAGATACCCCTTACGGGATGCCAACCGCCACGTGATATATAGTTCGTCAAACTCGCACAGTCTCCGTTCATCCGGTGTCTCGCCCTCGCACAAGGCAGCAGAGCCTTTGATGTAATGATAATACAATAATTGGTTGGTATCTGCCAACAGTTCCAGATTTTCGGTTGCTTCATTAATAGAAGCCATCGCTTCCGGACGTTGTTGCAGATAATAATAATAAACGGCAGAAACTATATAAAATTCAGAGCGGGCATAATTCAAGCGCATCAGTTCGTGTTTGTCCACAAAAAGATTGTCATCTTCTGCTATTCTCTTCATACGACGCAAAGCACTGTTGCGATAATCGTAAAACTCCTTGTTCAATGCTGTCCGCTGATAAATCTTCATCAAACCGATGTCGGCAATAAGGAGTTCCAGTTCATTCTTGGTCAGATTATAAACATCTGTATGAAACTTTTCGGCCTGCTCAAAATCCATACGCATGAAAGCACAAAAACCCAGATTATTGGACGCTTCCGCCTTGCCTTGTTTATAGAGGCTAACCTCTCGGTACGCCCTTGATGCCGCATGGCAGGATGAATCCAAGTTCTTGTAACGATAAGCATAAGCCACCTGGTTCAGAGAGTCGACAAGGCGTACTTCCTTCATGGGTGCCGTTCCCACACACGAAACCATTGTTGTACAAAGGCACAACAAACCCGCAAACCATATAGAAGAAAGCTGTTTCATAAAGCAAAGCTACGAATAAATCCGGGAAAGAAAAATATTTTTTATACAATAACTCTTGTTTTATGTAACGGGAAATTCATACCTTTGCACGCAAATTAACAAATAGGTAACATCTATTACACAAATGAGCGAAAAAGCACCCTTTATGGTATTCTCCGGAACAAATTCGAGATACCTTGCAGAGAAAATCTGCGCTAGCCTTGATTGCCCTCTGGGAAAGATGAACATCACCCATTTTGCAGACGGTGAGTTTGCAGTCTCTTATGAGGAATCTATCCGTGGCTCGCATGTATTCTTGGTTCAATCAACCTTCCCTAATTCTGACAATTTGATGGAACTTCTGCTGATGGTTGATGCTGCTAAAAGAGCATCGGCAAAAAGCGTTGTAGCCGTTATCCCTTACTTCGGTTGGGCTCGTCAGGACAGAAAAGACAAGCCTCGCGTGTCCATTGGCGCCAAGCTAGTGGCCGACCTGCTATCTGTTGCAGGTATTGACCGTCTGATTACAATGGATCTTCATGCAGACCAGATTCAGGGGTTCTTCAACATTCCGGTGGATCATTTGTATGCATCAGCCGTGTTCCTCCCCTATATTGAATCCTTGAAGCTTGAAGACTTGGTAATCGCCACCCCTGATGTCGGTGGTTCAAAACGCGCCAGCACATTCTCCAAATACCTCGGTGTCCCTCTGGTATTATGCAACAAGACACGCGAAAAAGCAAACGTGGTTGCCACCATGCAGATTATCGGTGATGTAAAGGATAAGAATGTCGTATTGGTAGACGATATTGTAGATACGGCAGGAACCATTACCAAAGCTGCCAACATCATGCTGGAAGCAGGAGCCAAATCCGTCCGTGCCATTGCCAGCCACTGTGTAATGTCCGACCCGGCTTCTTTCCGTGTACAAGAATCCGCACTGACCGAGATGGTATTCACCGACAGCATCCCCTACTCTAAGAAATGCGCCAAGGTTAAGCAGTTGAGCATTGCCGACATGTTTGCCGAAACCATCAAGCGGGTGATGAACAATGAATCAATCAGTTCACAATACATTATCTAAACGTGAAGCGTTTAGTATTGAAAATTGATAATTAGAAATTAAAGGCTGCGCAGTTCGTCCGAACATTGCGCAGCCTTTAATTTCTAATTATCAATTCTTTAATTTTCCAATCTTCCCATCTTGTACGTTCCTTTCCGTATCACTTTCCCGTTCTTGTCCGTTTCCACAAACGGACCGTGTTTCTTGCCTTGTTTGAAGAAACCTTCATAACGGTTTCCGTTCTTGTCTTCCCGGATGCCGCTACCTTCTTCCATGCCGTTCACAAAACCGCCTTTGTATTTGGTTCCATCAGTCTGAATCAGGGTGCCCTGGCCGTTGAACTTGTTGTCTTTCCATTCACCTTCGTAAGAGTCACCTACATTCCATTTGTAAGTACCGTAACCGTCACGTTGGTTATCTTTCCAATTACCCTCGTAAACGGCGCCGCTTACCCACGTAAATGTACCGTGCCCTTCCTGCTTTCCATCCTTGAAACTACCTACATACTTGTTGCCGCCGGCATGGTAATAAATGCCCTCTCCGGTACGTTCACCTTGAACATAAGAACCTTCATAACGGTCGCCTGTATGGAAAAAGTAAATACCTTTGCCATGTTGCATATCATCCTTCCAATCACCTACATATTTGTCGCCGTTGGCATATTCAAAAGTTCCTTTACCGTCCCGGACATCATTTTTCCACTCCCCGTCATATTTGGAGCCGTCATTCCAGGTCAGTGTTCCTTTGCCGTCTTTCTTGTCATTCTTCCATGAGCCTACATACTTGGAACCGTTCTTCCAGGTATATGTTCCCTGGCCTTCGCGCTTATCATTCACCCAGTCACCTTCATAAATGTCTCCATTGTAATAGTACATGGCTCCTTTCCCGTGCTGGTAATCCTGGAACCACGTGCCGTCATAACGGTTGTTATTCATAAAATAGTAGATGCCCTTGCCATGCTGCTGGTCTTGAAACCATTGCCCCTCATACTTTTCACCGTCGGGAAACATATACGTACCGTAGCCTTCACGCTTGCCCTTCACATACTCGCCCTTGTAAACGTCACCGTTCTTAAAAACGGTCTTTCCCTTTCCATTGGGCTTGCGGCCTTTTATTTCGCCGGTATAGACAGCTCCGTTATCTTTGAACGTATAGGTACCTATCTTTATTTCTGAAGAGAATGTGCTCTTCACTTTATCGAAAAAGCCGCTTTTTTTTTCCTGGGCAGTGGCTTCGCCTTGACATAAGAAAGCCAGAATGAGTGCAGTATATAGATATTTCATTAATTGATAATTGATAGTTGATAATTGACAAAGGTAAGATTTATCCGGTAAAATGATGCGATAACTCCTGCTTTTTATGACATTTTTTTGCCACACACTATTTCTTTTAATTTCTCTTTGCATAAATGACGCCCTGCAAGTTCACGGATTTCTTGCGGGGTAACCTCCTTGACAGCATCCAGTGCTTTAGCAAAGTAAGTATCCTGCAAGCCAGATACCTGCACAAAAATCCAGGCATCTGCCAGCGAGAATGCAGACTCATAACTGCGGCACATGTCGCCCAACATATAGTTCCTCACCATGGAAAGTTCTTCATCGGAAACCAGCTCGTTCTGAAGGCGGTCTATTTCATGATAAACCTCACAGATAAGAGGCTCCACAAATTTGTTGGCAGTTTCAGCACTGACCGCCAACACTCCCTGTCCCGGATAGGGCATGATGGCCGCGGAGATACTGTATGTGTATCCTTTATTTTCCCGAATATTGGACATCAGGCGACTGCCAAAATAGCCCCCGAACAGTGTGACCAGCACGCGGGCCTTCAAGTAGTCCGGATGATTACGGTCCAGGGAAAGCATGCCCATACGGACGGCACTCTGCAGACCGTCCGGACGTTCGATGAAAATGCGTTTTCCAGAAGCAGTAACCGGCTGGAATTCTTTCTTCTCCGGTTTTCGGAGGTCTGTACCGAAAGCCTCGCAACCAAACAAGGACTCTATCCGGCAGATGCAATCGTCGGTTACCTTGCCTGAAAGGTAGATGCTGCAATTATTGGAATGATAGTAACGGTCATAAAACTCGCGTAGCACTGCAGGGGTGATGCGCCGATAATCCTCCTCCTGCACCAGACGTCCACCGGGATGCTGCCCGCCGTACAGAGCCTTCACCAATCCGCGGTGTGCCAGAAAATCCACCTTGGAAGAGTTGACAAGAAACTGCTGGATATTGTTGTCCACAATCACTCCCAGCTCTTGCTCGGGAAATACCGGTTCTTTGACGATGGACTCCAATATGTCAAGCGTTTGGGGAAGGTATTTATTCAGAGAATAAAGGGTGACATAGGCATATTCGGATGCGTTGGACAGTTCCAGCCAGGCTCCATAATAATCCAGCTTTTCCGCTATCTCAACGGCATCGTAACGTCGGGTTCCCTCGCGAAGCATGCGATTCGTAAACAACGCCTGCAATGGCTGTTTCTGTTGCCATCGGCCGCCTGCCATGAGAAGATCGATACGTGTCACTTCATTGTCACCGGCATTGAGCACGCTCAAAGGCACGCCATTAGGCAACTTGATACGCTCCGGTCTTTGCACTGCCAGTTGTTCCGGTTCAAGAATCCGGGGTTGGTCACTTCGGTTCAGCATGGGCTTCCAATGAGTTTACAGCCCACGGCTTTTAAGAAATTCTTCTGCGCGTTCCAAATCCTGGGGAGTATCTATGCCGATAGTTTCCACATCCGTGATACCTGCCTTGACAGTGTATCCGTTTTCCAGCCAACGAAGCTGTTCCAATGATTCGGCAACCTCGAGAGATGACTGCGGAAGAGCAGTTATCTCTTTCAGTACCTCAACGCGATAGGCATATAGGCCAATATGCTTATAATAAGTATGGTTCTTCAGCCAGTCCTCCTTCGCCGCATTGCGCTGGTGGGGGATGATAGAACGGCTGAAATAGAGGGCATTCATGTTTTTGTCGAGCACGACCTTCGGAGAGTTCACGTTTTCCAGTGCCTCGAAACCATTATCAACCGTAAAAGGTTTCACCAGAGTGGCTATCTGGGTGGCCGGGACGTCGAAACATGCCTTGACGGCTTGTAATTGCGAAGGCTGGATGAAAGGTTCATCCCCTTGAATATTCACCACGACATCAAACAGTCCTCCTATTTTCGCACAAGCTTCCCGACAGCGGTCAGTGCCGCTTTTGTGTTCGGTGGAAGTCATAACCACCTTTCCGCCGAATGCCCTGACTGCGGCTTCAATACGCTCATCGTCCGTAGCCACGTATGCATCGTCCAAGACCCCTGCCACTTGCTCGTATACCCGCTGTATCACGGTTTTTCCGCCCAACACCGCCAATGGTTTGGCTGGAAAACGCGTAGACGCGTAACGGGCAGGTATGATTCCTAAAAATTTCATTTCTAATCTTCGTCTTTTAATCTCCTCGTTCCCTTAAGGGGAGGGAGAGTGGTATTTATCATAACAGTTGCTTCAATCCTCGCAGGATATAACCACGTTTCAGCTCTTTCGGCTTATAGACCGTCTCGTCACAAGACAACAAGTCTATATCCAGCCGTACAATTTCCCGCTCCTTCTCTTCGGGTTTCCTTCCGGCTTCCCGTTCGATGGTTTTCAGGCAGACAGTGATTTCCTCTGCCGGATTATCAGAAACAAAGCGTGCCACCTGGTTGGAGAACAGATTCGGACGGTGAAAGAACAGAGGTTCCGTCTCCTCCTCTTCCGAGAAACGTATTCCGGGAAAAAGTTCCGTCAAGCGTCTGCGTGCCAGCTCCATGTTCTCCCTCCGCTGCTCGTTGCTCCCGATACTAATCGTATAATCCATTCTCGATTCTCAACTAATTAAACAGTTCGTCGAGTCCCTCTATCGGTTCTTCTATATGGGTATCTCCTTCCAGATTTATATCATCTTTACAGGGGTTATAGCCTTCAGGCAACTGGAATGTTTCATTTTCATCATATCCCAGAGATTTGTCACCGAGCACTTTTACCATATATTTAGTCCAGATAGGCAATGCCATGGAAGCGCCTTGTCCGTGAAGCATCGTATCAAAATGAATGTCACGGTCTTCACCGCCCACCCAGCAACCGGATACGAGCGAAGGCGTGAAGCCCATAAACCAGCCGTCGGCATTGTAGTTCGTCGTTCCGGTCTTGCCGCCCATGTCGGCTTTCACACCCAGACGGCGCACACGGGCTCCGGTACCTTCGTTGACAACGGCACGCAACATGACCAGCATCTTGTAAGCGCTGGATACGCTGATGACTTCCTGCATTTCGGGAGCAAAGGTTGCCAGCACGTTTCCATCATTGTCTTCGATGCGGGTCACGAACAGCGGAGCTACCCGGATGCCCTTATTGGGGAATGCGGTATAGGCACTCACCATCTCGCCGACTGAAATCTCGCACGGGCCCAGACAGAGTGAAACGGAAGGTACAATATCACGGTTACGGACACCGAAAGTATGTATCAGACGTTTCAAGTTATAGGGATTCAGTTTACTCATGAGATAAGCCGTAATCCAGTTGTCCGAGTTTGCCAGCCCCCACTTCACCGTCACCATGTCACCAATCAGCTTTTTGTTGGCGTTACGCGGTGTCCACGGTTTCCCGTTTTCATCAAACAGCGTATATTCTACATGGCGTACTTCGTCACACGGAGAGAATCCGTTCTCCATAGCCAGCGTATAGAGGAAAGGCTTGACGGTAGAGCCTATCTGTCGCCGTCCCACCATGGCCATGTCGTACTGGAAATAATGATAGTTCGGTCCGCCCACGTATGCCTTTACGTGTCCGTTGCGCGGGTCCATGGACATGAAGCCGGCGCGAAGGAAGAATTTGTAGTAACGGATGGAATCCATCGGGGTCATGATGGTATCTTTCTCCCCTTCCCAACTGAATACGGACATCTCTGTCGGCGTATCGAAGGCCTTCTCTATTTCAGTTTCAGTGGCTCCGGCTTTCTTCATGAAGCGGTAGCGGTCGGACAACCTCATGGCACGTCTCAAAATCTCGTCCACCTGTTCCTGAGTCAGACGGAAGGTGTAGGGGGCTTTCTTGGCCCCTTTCTTTTCCTTGAAGAAATAGCCTTGCAGCTCCTTCAGATGTTCTGTTACAGCATCCTCGGCATACTGCTGCATACGCGAGTCGAGCGTGGTATGGATTTTCAACCCGTCGGTATAGAGGTTGTATTTGGTACCGTCTTTCTTGGTATTCTTTTCGCACCATCCAAAGAGCGGATTGTTCTCCCAGTTGAGTGAATCCTCGTAGTACTTCTGCATTTGCCAACCGCGGTAATCGGCCTTGTCGGGCTTCTCGGCGGTGAGCACACCACGCAGATATTCGCGGAAATAAGTGGCGAGCCCTTCCTTGTGGTCCACACGGTTATATTTCAGTTTCAGAGGCAACGCCTGGAGGGAGTCGCACTCGGCTTCCGTAATATATCCCGCTTTCCGCATCTGGTCGAGCACCACATTGCGCCGCCCACGGGAACGTTCGTTGTAGCGCACCGGATTATAAAGCGACGGATTCTTGCACATGCCCACCAACGTAGCCGCTTCCTCAATCTTCAAATCCTTCGGTTCGCAACCGAAATAGGTAAAAGCAGCAGTCTTGATACCTACCGCATTGTTCAGGAAGTCGAACTTGTTGAGGTACATGGTGAGGATTTCCTCTTTTGTATAGTAACGTTCCAGCTTTACGGCAATCACCCATTCGATAGGCTTCTGAAACAGACGCTCCATCACATTGTCGGCGCCGGGAGAATAAAGCTGTTTGGAAAGTTGCTGGGTGATGGTACTGCCACCGCCGGCGTTCTTCTGCATCAGGATACCACGCTTCACCACGGCACGCGTCAGAGCGTAGGCATCAATGCCCGAATGCTGGGCAAAGCGTACGTCTTCCGTAGCAATCAAGGCATTGATGATATTGGCAGACAGCTCATCGTAGCCCACAAACACACGATTTTCCTTACTATAGGAATAAGTACCCAATACTTTTCCATCATCGGAAAAGACTTCTGTGGCAAATTTGTAATTCGGATTCTCCAAATCCTCCACCGGAGGCATATAGCCTATCCAGCCCTTGGCTATGGAAAAGAATATAAAGACACACACCAGCGCAATCAGTGCGATAAAAATCCATAGGATTTTGACGACCTTCTTTATCATGTTTCTGTTGCTAAAATCAAAGTTCAATAATAGGGCAAAGGTACGGAAATATATTGGATGTGCCTATGCTTTTTATATCTTTTTCAGGATAAGCTTTACGGAACCTATGAAAACACCCGTTCATTTTAACGGAAATTCTCAATGAATTGCAAAACAACCAGAAAAACTTGAAGAAAAAAAACGAATAGGAAAAACATATCGTAATAAGCAATAAAACAGATTGAAACAAAGAAAACTTGCCATCGCGCCCGTAAAACAGAGACAAGGGAAGAACAGAATAGGGAAAAACGATGTTGTCGTTGACAGAACGACGACGGGCCGCCATCCGAAATGCCACATGGTAAAAACAACCCATATTTCGCAAAAAATTTTCCCGCACATTTCCGTAGCCCGCATATTTTACGTAACTTTACACTCTCGAAAAGTATAAATGAATTCAACGATATGGAAAACAGAAGTTTAGTCACCATTGCCGAGCATAGCCGGGAAAAAATCCTCTATATGCTCGAGATGGCGAAAGAGTTTGAAGCCCATCCCAACCGGCATATATTGGACGGGAAAGTAGTTGCCACCTTATTTTTCGAGCCTTCCACCCGTACACGCCTCAGTTTTGAGACTGCCGCCAACCGACTTGGAGCACGTGTCATCGGATTCAGCGATCCAAAGGCCACCAGCTCATCCAAAGGCGAGACGCTGAAAGACACCATCAAGATGGTGAGCAACTATGCCGACATCATCGTGATGCGTCACCACCTCGAAGGGGCCGCACGCTATGCCAGTGAAGTCACCACCGTGCCCATTGTGAATGCCGGAGACGGTGCCAACCAGCACCCTTCACAGACCATGCTCGACCTCTATTCCATCTACAAGACGCAAGGTACGCTGGAAAACCTGAACATTTTTCTGGTCGGCGACTTGAAGTACGGTCGTACCGTCCACTCCCTACTGATGGCAATGCGCCACTTCAACCCTACCTTCCACTTCATCGCTCCCGACGAGTTGCGGATGCCCGAAGAATACAAAATCTACTGCCGCGAGCACAACATCAAGTATGTGGAACATACGGACTTTACGGAAGAAATCATCGCAGACGCCGACATCCTTTACATGACCCGTGTGCAGCGCGAGCGCTTCACCGACCTCATGGAATACGAACGGGTGAAGAATGTCTACATCCTGCGCAACAAGATGCTGGAGCATACCCGTCCCAACCTGCGCATACTGCATCCGCTGCCCCGTGTCAACGAAATAGCCTATGATGTGGACGACAATCCCAAAGCATACTATTTTCAGCAGGCACAAAACGGACTATATGCCCGTGAAGCTATTCTGTGCGATGTACTGGGCATCACACTGGATGAGGTGAAAAAAGAGTAAAGGAGTAATTCAGTAGAATCGTCTAATAACAAATATATCAAGATGTTAAGCGAAAAGAAACAAGAATTGCAGGTGGCCGCTCTGGAAAACGGCACTGTAATAGACCATATACCCTCCGAGAGACTGTTTACAGTAGTCTCCCTGCTCAGACTGGAACACATGAGCAACAATATCACCATCGGCTTCAACCTCAAGAGCAAGAAACTGGGCACGAAAGGCATCATCAAGATTGCCGACAAGTTCTTCTGCGACGAAGAGATAAACCGTATCGCCGTAGTGGCTCCCAATGTAAAACTGAATATTATCCGCGACTACGAAGTGGTGGAAAAACGCGAAGTCCGCCTGCCCGAAGAGCTGCGCGGAATCGTGAAATGCGCCAACCCGAAGTGCATCACGAACAATGAGCCGATGCCTACATTATTTCATGTTGTGGATAAGGACAATTGCATCATCAAGTGCCACTATTGCGAAAAGGAACAGACCAGAGAAGATATTGAAATCATATGAAAGAAGACTGGAAACCCGGAACAATGATTTATCCGCTGCCTGCCGTATTGGTGAGTTGCGGAAGCACTCCGGAGGAATATAACATTCTGACTATCGCATGGACGGGAACGATTTGTACGAACCCGCCCATGTGCTACATCTCCGTACGCCCCGAACGCCACTCCTACGACATCATCAAGCGAAATATGGAGTTCGTCATCAACCTCACCACAAAAGACATGGCGCAGGCCACGGACTGGTGCGGTGTACGCTCCGGAAAGGATTACAACAAATTTGAGGAAATGCATCTGACACCCGGGAAAAGCACCGTAGTCAGCGCGCCTCTTATCGAAGAATCACCGCTTTGCATAGAATGCCGGGTAAAGGAGATTATGGCTCTCGGTTCGCACGACATGTTCATAGCGGATGTGGTAAATGTCCGTGCCGATACCCGTAATCTGAACCCTGAAACCGGCAAGCTGGAACTGGCGGAAACAAATCCCCTGGTCTATGTGCACGGCGGATATTATGAGCTGGGGGAAAAGATAGGCAAGTTCGGATGGTCAGTGGAGAAAAAGAAGTAATAATGCAATTAAAGGTTTTAAGAGATGGAGCTGCGACGAATCTTGATGGGTTTATATCTGTTGGCCTTTCCTGCCATGATGTGGGGACAGACTCCGGTTGTGCCCGGCACTGCCGGCAAAGAGCATTCCGGACACCACAAGGAAACTCCGGTCAATTTCGGTTTCAAAGGCGGTTTCACCTCTTCCTTATTCCTTGTATCCCAGTTCAGCGTCAACGGAATGCCCATTGACGAAGTGCAGAACAATTACAAGATAGGATATTTCGGTTCCCTTTTCATGCGGATAAACTTCGACCGCCACTTTCTGCAACCGGAAATTTCCTACAACATCAACCGGTGCAACATCACTTTCGAGAAACCTCTGCCCGAAGACGCCTCATCGGGCGCCCTGCCGGAGGAAGCCTCCATTACATCGTCCATTCACAGCATAGATATCCCCGTCATCTACGGATACAACTTCATCAAGGAGGGGCCGTACAGCCTTGCTGTCTTTGGCGGTCCTAAAGTGCGCTATATATGGGACCGGAAAAGCGACATCGACTTCGAAAATTTCGACCAGATGAATATCCGTGAAAGGCTTCGCCCGCTTAATCTCAGCTTCACGGTTGGCGTATCCGTCACCATATCACGCGTCTTTTTCGACTTCCGTTACGACATGGGACTGCACAACATCTCCAAGAGCGTGACATACGACATGCCGGCCGACAACAACGCTGCAAACGAAAATACGAAAAACGAAATCCGTTTTCACCGCAGGGACAATGTGCTGAGTTTTTCTTTCGGAGTGTTCTTTTGACAGTAAATTTCTTCCTTTTCTTTCAATTTATTCATTTATTTCCCGTAAATTTGTACGCTTAATAAGAGAATACAGATTTATCAAACTTATCTAATAAGCAGAATGAAAAGAGATGATTTAATTTTCGAACTTATCGAAAAAGAACACCAACGTCAGCTCAAGGGCATTGAACTGATTGCATCAGAGAACTTTGTAAGTGACCAGGTTATGCAGGCAATGGGCTCCTGCCTCACCAACAAGTATGCTGAAGGATATCCCGGCAAACGTTACTATGGTGGTTGTGAGGTAGTGGACCAGAGTGAGCTGATTGCCATTGACCGCCTGAAACAAATCTTCGGCGCAGAATGGGCCAACGTACAGCCGCACTCCGGTGCACAAGCCAATGCAGCCGTATTCCTCGCCGTACTCAATCCGGGTGACAAATTCATGGGACTGAACCTTGCACACGGCGGTCACCTCTCCCACGGCTCCTTGGTCAACACTTCCGGTATTATCTATACTCCCTGCGAATATAATTTGAATCAGGAGACCGGACGCGTGGACTATGACCAGATGGAAGAAGTCGCCCTGCGCGAGAAACCCAAAATGATTATCGGCGGCGGTTCTGCTTATTCCCGCGAATGGGACTACAAGCGCATGCGCGAAATCGCAGACAAGATAGGTGCTATCCTGATGATTGACATGGCTCATCCTGCCGGACTGATTGCAGCCGGTGAACTGGATAATCCCGTGAAATATGCCCACATCGTGACCTCTACTACCCACAAGACTCTGCGTGGTCCGCGTGGTGGCGTTATCATGATGGGTAAGGACTTCCCCAATCCCTGGGGCAAGAAAACTCCGAAGGGAGAAATCAAGATGATGTCCCAATTGCTGGATTCAGCCGTATTCCCCGGTATTCAGGGTGGTCCGCTGGAACACGTCATCGCTGCCAAAGCTGTTGCCTTTGGCGAAATCCTGCAACCGGAATGGAAAGAATATGCCAAGCAGGTGAAGAAAAACGCCGCTGTCTTGGCACAAGCCTTGATAGACCGTGGCTTCACCATCGTTTCCGGCGGTACGGACAACCACTCCATGCTGGTGGACTTGCGCAGTAAATATCCCGATTTGACCGGTAAGGTTGCCGAGAAGGCGTTGGTGTCTGCCGACATCACCGTAAACAAGAATATGGTTCCCTTCGACAGCCGTTCGGCTTTCCAGACTTCCGGTATCCGTCTGGGTACTCCTGCCATCACAACCCGTGGCGCCAAGGAAGACCTGATGCTCGAAATTGCCGAGATGATTGAAACCGTTTTGTCCAACGTAGACAACGAACAAGTCATTGCAGAGGTACGCGCACGCGTCAATGCAAAGATGAAAGAATATCCTCTGTTTGCTTATTAATAAGCAACAGGAGGAAATTAAAAATTAAAGGCTGCGCAGTTCAAAGCTCGCGCAGCCTTTAATTTTTAATCCTCCATTCTAAACATGCGCCCGTACGTTTAGCTCAGCCCTTCTATATTTCCATCCACAATGTCAATGCGTTCGGCTTGTGGTTTCTTTGGCAATCCCGGCATACGGAGGATTTCACCGGCAATGGCTACAATCATTTCCGCACCGTTGTTGACTACGATATCCTTGATGTGAAACTCAAAGTTGTTGACTGCACCGTATATCTTCGGGTCGGCAGAGAAGGAATACTGTGTTTTGGCGATACAGACAGGGTAATGGCTGATGCCCATCTGCTCTATCAGTTTGATAACCTTGCGGGAATGGAGACTGTAAGTCACTACGCTTGCTCCGTAGAGGTTGCAGGCCACCTTTTCAATTTTACGTTCCACGCAATCGTTCTCCTCGTAGGTGAAGGTCAGCGGTTCGGATGGTTTGTTCTCGATGGTATCTACCACCAGATTGGCAAGGTCAACGGCTCCCTCTCCTCCTTTGGCAAAGGCATTGTTCACGGCAAAACCTACATTGAGCTTTTCTTCGCAATGGCGGCGGATAGCCTCCACCTCCTCGTCCGTATCACTGGCAAAACGGTTGAATGCCACGATGACCTGCTGGCCGAACGAACGCAAATTGCGTACATGCTTGTCCAGGTTGCCAAAGCCCTCTTTCAGTCCCTCCATATTGGGTTCCTTGATGCAGTCCAGACTGACACCGCCATGCATCTTCAGTCCTTGTGCGGTAGCAACGATTATCGTCAACTTGGGCTGTAGGCCGCTCTTGCGGCACTTGATGTTGTAGAACTTCTCCGCACCGAGGTCAGCCCCGAATCCGGCTTCCGTCACCACATAATCGCCGAATGTCATTGCCATTTTTGTAGCAAGAATGGAGTTGCAGCCATGGGCAATATTGGCGAACGGTCCTCCATGAACAAAAGCTGCAGTACCTTCGGTAGTCTGCACCAGGTTAGGATTGATGGCGTCTTTCAGCAAGACAGTAATGGCACCGGCTACGCCTAACTCTTTCACCGTAAATGGAGTACCATCGAAACGGAATCCCAGAATAATGTTCTCGATACGGCGACGGAGGTCATCCAAGCTTGTTGCCAAGCAGAGAATGGCCATAATTTCGGAAGCCGGAGTAATGTCGAATCCCGACTCCTCGGTAATGCCGTTGGTGCTCGGTCCCAATCCGGTGACAATGCTGCGCAAGGAGCGGTCGTTTACATCAAGCACACGCCGCCAGATGATTTCTTTCAGCCCGAATCCGTCCGCCTGATGCTGGTACAAGTAATTGTCGAGCAAAGCGGAAATCATGTTGTGTGCCGAAGTAATGGCGTGAAAGTCGCCTGTAAAGTGCAGGTTTATCTTCTCCATGGGCAGCACCTGGGCGTATCCTCCGCCGGCAGCACCGCCTTTCATGCCGAAGCAAGGACCTAACGACGGTTCGCGCAGAGCGACAATAGCCTTTTTGCCTATCTTGTTCAGCCCCAGTGCCAGACCGATGGACACGGTTGTTTTACCGATACCCGCTTTCGTAGCCGTGATAGCCGTCACCAGTATCAGATTACTTTTCTTCACTTTCTCTTCATCAATCAGATGCGTAGGAATCTTAGCTATGTAACGGCCATAGTTCTCTACCTCGTCATGTGGAATCTCCACACTCTCGGCCACCTGCTTTATCTTCTTCAGCTCTATGCTCCGAGCTATTTCAATGTCAGATTTCATACAGAGTTTTTTCTTTAAATAACAACTTTAATATTTTGCTTCAAAGTTGCAAAAGTACGAAAAATCCCCTACTATTCCATCAGTTTTTCCAGTTTCTCCAACAAACTGCCTTTTCTATAACCGGACCACATCTCTACAACCTCTCCTTCCGGAGATAAAAATACATAGCGAGGGATAGCACCTGAACTATACCTGGCATACAAACCGTGATTTCCTTTCAAGTCATTCAAATTCCACCAGCTAATGTCATGGTGGCGCGAAGCTATCTCCCAGTTGGTTTTATCATCAATACTCAAACTGACTATCACCAGACAATCTTCGTATTTCTTGCTGATTTCTTTCATTTCCGGCAATGCCATAAGGCAAGGTCTGCATCCACGGCTCCAAAAATCCATTAAGACTGCTTTCCCTTTAAAGTCGGACAGACGGTGTACATTTCCTTGCAAGTCGAACAAATCGCCGTCTGCTGCCTTTTCCTGTGCAGCTACCGCCTTGACAGGAAACAAATAGGCTTGGATGTCCAAAGCTTCCGGTGTATGACGCTGTTCCTCAGTAAGTCTGGCATATAATTCCTCTACTTCTTTACGGTAAGGATAACCTTTTGTGTACTTCACTCCTATTGCCAAGCTTTTCAGGTTATCCATCCAAACTTCTTCTACCGGCAATTGCTTCATTCGGGCTATTACATTGGAGGCTATACGGAATTTTAAATCATTTTCCACTTTTTCCAAACTGTCACGCAAAGCAACGACCTTTGCCAGCACCTCCTTATCATCCGGTTTCCGGGGATATTTGCGCATCAATCGCATGTGCTCCATTCTATTCTCCTGATTATGGTTCCATAAATCCCGTGAATCGTTTACAAAAAGCTGCCATATCTTCTGTTGCGGCATTTCACTTTCCACCTGCCAGGTGTAGATGTTCATATCCTCGCCCGTCAAGCGGATATGGGAACCTTCCTTAGCCCAAAGGGACAATCCCATACTATACAGATTACCGTCACGAATCATCAAACTCAAACGTTCTGTATCTGTTTTAGAGATAGGTATTTCAAAACGAAAACTGTCTCCCTGAAGGGTATCTGTCGCAATACTGTTTTCCACGTCTCCTTCCATCCGAAATAGATTCAGGCAGACTCCTTGCTTCACATTCTTTACTTTTCCTTCAATGACACAAGTACCTTGCGCCTGCATACAAACGCTTATTAATAACAGAAAAACAGCGCTTACTACCTTCCTGCAGTTCATATCCTTTATCGATTTTGATTAACAATGAACAATGATACTAAGAATAAAAGGAATTACGAAAATATCGTACCCCCCCCTTTTATTTATATTTAACATCGACCTTTTTTATTGGTAACTATTCAGCGAATAATTACTTTTTATTTGAACCGCGACGTATCCACCGCCTCCCGTTGCTTCTCCTTATATCCTCCGAACTTATAGGTGAACGATACCCCTGCTTCGCGGAAGCATGAGTAACGGTTCGTCACGTTCTGCGTCCTGAAACGGATGCGGGGAGAAATCTGTCCCGTCTCAAAAAGGTCATTGCAGTAGAGGTTGAGGATGGCTTTGTTCTTGGCGAAGCCGTAGCGCAGGGCGATATTCACATGGCCCGACGCTGGCAGGTCGTAGATGCCCTGGATGGCTTTGCTGTGCACAAATCCGGTCACCGTCAGCTTCAAGTCGGGCTTGGTGGAGAGAGTAAAAGTATTGTTCATCTGGGCAATGCCATAACATTGTTTTCTGTCGAAAGGAATATCCCAGAAATCACCATCCTTTTCGCGGTGCCACAAGCCGATGAGGGTAAGGCGCGAGTTCAACAAATTCTTCACATTAAATGGAATAGAGGCTTGTATGCCTGCTTGTTGCTGACAGTCGAAACTGAGTGTCTTGTAGATTTCAACCAGACGTTCGGAAGATTGGTAAAGCGTCTGTACGGAGTAGTCCTTGGTGTGATTGAACCAGGCACTGAAGATGTATTTGCTTTTCAAAATATAGGTCATTTTCAGCTCATACTCTTGTGCCGGTTTCAGCAACGGATTACCATGCAGCTCAGAGTATCCGCCGCCGATGTAAGAGACGGCATCCTGCACGGCCCAGTAGTCGGGATAGTCCTTGTCGCTGCTCAAGGAGAGTTGGAGGATATGTCCCGGGGCAGGCATATAGTTCAGGTTGAGGATGGGATACCAGTCCCACTGGCTCCAGACGGGAGTCTTGTAATGCTCCACGGCAAGAGAACCGTCCAAGACAAGGTTGTCGCCGAAACTCTTGCTGAAGCCGGCATAGACATCCCAGGTCTGCTCGCGGCGGTGGGACTTCATATTGCTCAAGGCATCCGACGAGGTCAAACGTTCACCGGTTTCGGGGTCGTAATAATACTGATAACTGTTGTCGATGCCGGTGGTGTAGACGGCTCCGTAGTTCAAGTCCCAGCCTTTGCCCAGACTGTGTTCCTGTGCCAGAAAGAACTTCCAGCGATTGATGCGCTGGCAGTCTTCCGTGTAGAAATCGAGTTCCTCGTCCTGCATGCGGCTGTGCAGTAGTTGGTCGGACGGAGAGCGGTAGTAGGTCAGTTCGGCACCGGCTTTGAGGCCGAAAGGAGCGCGGTAGTCCAGACGGCCGTTGTGCAGCCTGTCGGTGCTGTTGCTGCGAGTGGTAGAAACTTGGGTACCGGTGATATCCCTGTGATTGTGACCGGTGGAATAGGCGCCGTCATAGACGAAACTCAGCTGATGGTCTTTGGCGAGGTCATAGTCCGCTCCTGCCCGGAAGCTGTGGGCATGGCTGCGGCCACGGCTCACCTCATCTGTTGTCATGGGGTGAACCGAGCCGTCTGCCAAGGTGTGCACAGCCTCTTTGCCGGTAGTAGAGTAGCCGCGGCCATGGCTGTGCGAGTAAAGAAAGTCTGCTGAGAATTTATTCTTGCTGAAGAGCAGGCTGGCGCGTTGTTCAAAGCCTTCGTCGTGTTTTTGGCGATACTTGGCGTAGAGTTCGCCTTGCCAGGAGCCGGGGCCACCTGCCGATTGTTTCAGGGTGATATTGACAAGTGCGCCACGCACCTGGTAGCGCGCAGGGGCATTGTACATCACTTCCGCTGTCTCGATGCGGCTGGCAGGAATGCTGCGCAGCAAGGCATAGAGCTGCCCGGTACCGAGGGTGGTTACTTTGCCGTCCAGGATAACGGTGACTCCCTGGCCTGCCAGTTGCAGCCCGCCATTCACCTCGATGACGCCGGGAAGCTCTTTCACGGCATCGTAGGCATTGTCCACGGGGAGATTCCGGATAAGGCGGGGCAGGTCATACACCAGTTTGCCTTGTGCTGCCTTTACGATGGGGCGTTCACCGGTAATCATCACCTCCGGCAAGGTCTGATAAAGACTGTCCAGACGGGCATCGGTCGTGACAAGGCTGTCAGCGCTGAGGATGCGGTTGCCGTCCGCATCGGAGGTGGTTGCAGTGCCGTTGTTCTCTTGTGCCGAAAGACTGATGCTCAATGCACAGCATACAATAGGGAGTAAATAGAATCGTTTCATGTTCTTCTTCATATTCATGTTTATATTCTTCTTCTGTAAATCTTCATCCGCAAAGTACGGCAGAATCAGCAGAAACTTGTGTTATCAGCGGCTTACCAAGTGTTATCCAGTGTTATCGGGAGTGTTATTTAGTCTTATCGGATGTCAGGGTTCACAACATTAATCCTATCTTTGTATGTATAAAAACAACCGGAAACAAACATGAAACTGCCATTCAAATATATTGCCATACTTGTCATCGTCTCCCTGGCCGGCATCTTCGCCTACCAAGCCTACTGGCTGACGGGACTCTACCATACCATGCACGACCAGATGGAGCGCGACATCACCGAAGCCATGCGCATGAGCGACTATAACGAGATGATGATACGCGTGGAAAAACTACGGAATGACAGCATCAAAGAAGGAACCGTGAGTGTATCGGCAGGTTATGACAACGACAAGTCCTACGTCAGCAGCTCCACAAGTATCACCACGACCATCCCGAAGCAAGAGCCCGAGAAAGCGGACAGCCTCATTGTGGAAGTGACGGGAGACACCATATCCGAGTACGAACCTGCCGACCTGCAGCAATCCGCCATGAGAGTCCACGAAGGCATGGACGTCATCCTCGGCAAGCAGAACAACATGCAGAAACTGACGAACTACTTCCAACGCGGACTGCACTCCGGACTGGACGTCGTCCTCAACCCAGACCTCGCCATCTACGACAGCCTGCTCACCAGCCTGCTGCGCGAGCAGGGACTCGACATGCCCTACCGGCTGGAATACCTGTATGCGGGAGGCGGCAGCGGCAACGTCCTCCCCTACACCGACACCCTTTCCGTGAAGGGCACCGAGGGGTACACGCCCAGCGCCCAAGCCGTGCAGTACGACTATGCCTTCAACCTGCATGGCAGCCAGTTGTACCGGCTGACGATAGAACCCGTCACCGCGATTGTGCTACGGCAGATGTCGGGCATTCTCGCCACTTCCTTCATCATTCTCGTGATACTCTCCTTCTCCTTCTGGTTCCTTATCCGCACCATCTTGAAGCAAAAGACCCTGGAGGAAATGAAGAGCGACTTTACCAACAACATCACCCACGAACTGAAAACACCCATCGCCGTGGCCTATGCCGCCAACGATGCCCTGCTGAACTTCAACCAGGCCGAGGAAAAGACGCAACGCGACAAGTACCTGCGCATTTGCCAGGAGCAGCTTCAGCGGCTTAGCAGACTGGTGGAGCAGATTCTCTCCATGAGCATGGAGCGCCGCCGTACGTTTCGCCTCCATCCGGAGGAGCTCTCCCTGCAAGAAATCGTGGAACGCCTCGTAGAGCAACACAAGCTGAAAGCCGGGAAGCCCGTCCACACCTCCACCGACATCGAGCCCCAGGACCTCACCGTCCTTGCCGACCGTACGCACTTCAGCAACATCCTCAGCAATCTGCTGGACAATGCCATCAAATACTCTAACGGAGAAGCCGAAATAGACATCCGCTGCCGACGGATTGCTACCATGGAGCAAGGCGAGCAGACCGAAATATCTGTCAGCGACCGTGGCATAGGCATCGCACCGGAAAAGCTGAAGCATATCTTCGACAAGTTCTACCGCGTACCCACGGGTAATCTGCACGATGTGAAAGGCTATGGGCTGGGACTGTTCTATGTGAAGACCATGATAGAGAAGCATGGTGGCAGCGTATCGGTAAAGAGTGAGTTGGGAAAAGGAAGTACCTTTACGATAAGGATATGATAACATTATTTGTTAGGGCACTTTACATTACTTGTTAGGGCACTTTACATTACTTGTAACAAAAGCGACAATTATGGAAAAGATAACCGTACTTCTGGTTGAGGACGAACAAACCCTCGCCATGATTATCAAAGACACGCTGGAAGGACAGAACTTCATTATCCACACCGCCTCCGACGGTGAAGAAGGATTGCGCAAGTTCTTCGACCTCCGCCCCGACGTGCTGGTGGCAGACGTGATGATGCCCCGCATGGACGGCTTTGAAATGGTGCGCCGCATCCGGCAGACCGACAAACAGACCCCGGTACTGTTCCTCACCGCCCGCTCCGCCATCAACGATGTGGTGGAAGGGTTTGAACTGGGTGCCAACGACTATCTGAAGAAACCCTTCGGCATGCAGGAGCTGATGATTCGGATCAAGGCACTGGCAGGTAAAGCCTTCTCCTTTACAGACGAGAAGCCCAAGGAAAGCACCAGCTTCGAGATAGGCGACTACCGACTCAACTCCATCACGCAGCGACTTACGTACGTGGGAGTCGCTGCCTCACCGCAGATGCAGACGGAAGTGGAACTCTCCCACCGCGAGTCCGAAATACTGAAACGCCTCTGCGAGAACCGCAACCAGGTGGTCAATACCCAGAACGTATTGCTCGACCTCTGGGGAGACGACAGCTTCTTCAACTCCCGCAGCCTGCATGTGTTCATCACCAAACTGCGGCATAAACTGGCCGGAGACGAGCGCATCCGTATCGTCAATGTGCGGGGAATAGGATATAAACTGATAGTAGACTAAACTAAAACTAAACTGCCGTCTTCGTCCCTGCCATTCGTATAAAGAAATAGAAGTAATACAAAGATATTTCCGGAAATAGAGGGAAACGAGTATCTTTGTTCAGTCCGCCCCTATGCGGTGGGCAGCAACTGAAATCGTGAACAAAGAACTATGAAACAAATCTTCTTCTGCATCATCACTTTACTTGCAGGCATGTCATCCGTCAGCGCACAGAGCGAGATGCCTGCCGATACGGTACGCTCTGCGTCCGTACGCGACGAGATGTCTCCCGAAGGCATGTCTCCGTCCGAAAAGGAGCTTCTGCCGGACGTGAAGAATTACGACGGCTTCCTGCTGGATATGGGGCTGATGAATCTGTGCGCCCCCACTCTTCCCAGATTCACTTTGGAGATACCGGATGCCAGCAAGGACTACAGCCGCATCTTCCGGTTGAACCCGAACGTGACTTATTCACAAGGCCTTTCGAACCTATTCTCACTCAGCAACTCCCGGTATTTCAGTTCGAACCCTTTCGGGCTGACGGGCTTCCGGGGCTCTGCCGACAACCTGCAAATGGGAAGTTTCACTTTGAAGAACGGCATGCGTATCCATACCTACGGCGAATATGACAAGGACGGCTGGAAAGTGCCCAACCCTTCCGCACTGCCTTGGGAAAAGAACAATTTCAAAGGGGCGTTCGAGCTGAAATCGGCCAACGGAGCCTTTGGCATACGCATCGAGGTACAGCAAGGCAAACACGTGCCCTATTGATGTCCATCACTTAACGACAGAATCTATGGCAAGAAAGAAAATACTGGTGATAGGCGCCAACGGTTTTACCGGCAGACGCATCCAGGATGATTTGTCCCGCAACCTGTCTTATCAGACAACGGGCTGTTCCCTGCACGACGACATCCGTCCCCATTCGGGTGACTATCGTTTCATCCGTACGGATATATGCAACCGCCAAGCGGTGGAAAAGCTTTTCCAGGAAGTGCAGCCGGATGTCGTAATCAATACCTCCGCCCTCTCCGTCCCCGATTATTGCGAAACACACCATGCAGAAGCAGATGCCGTCAACATTACTGCCGTGGAGCATCTGGCAGAATGCTGCAAAGCAGAAGGAAGCTGCTTCATCCATCTTTCCACAGACTTTGTTTTCAGCGGCAATACGAATCGGCCTTATACGGAAGAAGATAACAAAAAGTTGCCATGTCTGCTGTTGTGGCATATCACTCTCTACCCGCCAAGTGTAGATGTTCATATCCTCACCTATCAGGCAGATATAAGTACCTTTCTTAGCCCAAAGCGGCAACCCCATACTGTACAGATTACCATCAAAAATCACCAGACTAAAACAATCCGTACCCACTTCCGAAACAGGTACCTCGAAACGAAAGCTGTTTCCCTGCAACGTATCGACAGCAATACTACTCCTACGCCACCTTCCATCCTAAACAGATTCAAGCAGACACCCTACCTCACATTCTTTACCTTACCTTCAATAATAAAACTTCCTTGCGCCTGCACACAAATGCTTGCCAATAATAGAAACACAGCGTTTATTGCCGTATTACAATTCATAGTCCTCTACTGATTTTGATTAATGAAAAACAAAAAGTGGCTGCCCACAAAATGGGCAACCACTCGATTCAAGGTTAGAATTGTGAAATAATGTAATGCAAAACTGTTATATTCCTATTAGTTGAGTACCACTCCGCCATTGTCTGTCGGGTTCTGGGTTAAAGTACCCGGATAAGCGTTGATAGCATCTTGCGGAATGTAATAAGTCACACGATAGTCAGTAGCCGAAACGTCTTCAAACTGTTTGTGCGGACCCGGGAAACGACGAGTCAAAGGCTTGCCGTTACGGAATACATCATAGCTACGTTCTGCCTGATACGCCAATTCCAATTGACGCTCTTTGTCGATTTTTTCGGCAGCATCCTCTTCATCCAACGATACATAGCCAGCTCCCGGAATAGAACGTTCACGAATTGTGTTCAGGTCAGTCAAAGCCTGGCTATATTGTCCCAATTTAGCGTACGCTTCCGCGCGGTTCAGGTAAATCTCGCCCAACCGGCTGATGATGGGAGAATGGAGATGTGAATCTTCACCCTCACGAGAACACTTGGTGATATAGAATTGCGGATATACACGGTTCAGAGAAATATAGTAGTCCAATACTCCTTGGTAGGTTGCTCCACCATAATTGATTTCGTAGATTTCCTCTTCTTCGTTGACAGGAGTCAGTGTATAAGAGTTCTTCTCTGCATCTTTGCAAGTCACTGTAGCCCCATTGCGTTCTGCATCGAATTGTGCGTAGTTCAATATAGGGTCGGAGCCTTTTTCTTGTTCTTTTTTGATGAAACGGAACACCAATTTATTCCCATCTTCATACGTCGGTTCGATGAAAGCAGCGCGTGCATCTACAATTCTATAATGGTCCGGACGCCAGTCGTTACGACCTGTCTCATTCAGCAAGTCGATGTATTTGGCACTGGCATACATTTCGCCCCATCCCATACCGCCAATGTTGGCATACATACCACCGATACCGTAGTAATGGTCATATCCCGAGAATTCGGAAGCCACACGTTTTACCACGAAGATAGATTCGTCGTTGTTTTCCGGCGTAAGGGTATTGTATTTCATGAATTGGTCACGATTCAACAGGCTATAATCACCGGAATTGATTACCTTGTCGGCATATTCCACAGCCAAGCGTGCATATTCTTGATTCGGGTTTTCATAAGTACCGCTCATGTACAGGTACACACGTGACAGCATGGCTTGTGCGGCACCTTTTGAAGCGTAAGCAGGACCTTTGTCTATAGTCAGCATTTCTTCGGCTTTCTTCAAGTCACTAATAACTTGTTCGTAAGTCTCCTTCACGGTAGCACGGTCTTCCATAAACAAGTCTGTCATGATGTTGTCAGGAGTACCGTTTACAATGGGCACACCCAAATTTTTTTCCGGTGCCTGATAGTATGGACGTCCATATGCACGTACAAAATAGAAGTAGAGCATACCGCGCACGTAATAGCATTCGCCCAGTTGGTTGTCGATTTCTTCACTTTGTCCTTCTTCAATCATGTTGATGATGTTCGAAGCCTGTGCGATACCTTTGTAACCATAGTCCCAAAAGTTCTGGAGACGATAGTTGTTGGGAGTACGAGAGTATGAGATGAATTCAAAGAAAGCATCCGTGGAACTACCACGAATCATCATGTTGTCTCCGGCGTATTCACCGCAACGGTGCATAGGGTCAGACCATGTCTTCAATTGTGCATATACTCCATTCATCAAGGCATCCAAGGATGCAGAAGGGTCGCTGGTGATTTGCTCAGCAGACATAGAACCATATGGCAGTCTTTCAATGTCGCAACTTGTCAATGCAGTTGCTGCAACAAGTGCGATGGCTAGTATCTTTTTCATTGTTTATTTTCCTTTTTTTAGATTAGAATGTAACATTTAGACCAAGCATGAATCTACGAACAGACGGATAAACCGCCGGACCGGCAGTTCCCATAACGGAACCATCGGATGCAGGAATCTCAGGGTCAACTCCGGAATAATCTGTAACGGTAAACAGGTTCTCGCCCGAGAGAGAAAGACGGAGGTTCTGTATACCGTATTTCTTCAAAACGAAGTTATAGCTCAGAGTCAGTGAGCGTAACTTCAGATAATCGCTATCTTCCAAATAACGTGAAGATGCGGAATTACCCTTGTCGGAATTGTTGTATTTGGCCACAGGGTGTGTAGCAATGTCACCCGGTTTTTCCCAACGGCTCCAGCCCTTTTGCAATTTCATTTGGTTACGGTCGGTATAAGTACCGTCCGAGTCATATTCCTGACGTGAGTAGTTGTAGATTTGTCCACCGAGAGAATAGCCGAATACAGCACTCAGGTCGAAGTTCTTCCATGATAAAGAAGTAGAGAATCCACCGAATACTTTCGGATTGGCTGTACCCAGTTTGTAATAGTCTGCTTCCGAATAATTGGATGTCGTTACTTTATTACCGTTCTCATCGTCCATGTACCACATCGGGGCACCGTTTTCAGGATTTACACCTGCCCATTCTTTTCCATAATAAGTGTCGATAGGTTCACCCACCTCCAGACGTCTGTTGATGGTACCGGCAATGGAACTACCATCGCTAATGATAACGGGAACTATGGCATAACTGCCGTCAGCTTGCTTCTGTGCATAGAGGTCTTTCAACTCGTTTTTGTTGGTAGCGACGTTGAACTCTACGTTCCAGTTCCAGTCTTTGTTGTGGATAATGTCGCCACCTACGGAAAGTTCAAAACCGGTATTACGCATCTTACCGATATTCTTGTAGATGGATGTTACACCAGTCAAACCAGTAACGGGCACATTGTAGAGAATGTTATCGGTGTTCTTCAGATAGTAATCAAAAGTCATGTGCAGACGATTGTCAAAGAACGCACCATCCACACCAATACCGGTGGTGAAAGTTTTCTCCCAAGTCAGGTCTTTGTTCCCGATGACAGAAATCAAAGCTCCTGCCTGTTCGTTATAGCTGGAAGAAACGGAATAAAGGTCGTACTGCGGATAAAGTGAACTGGGACGGTTACCTACAGAACCGTAGGATGTACGGAGTTTCAGATTGTCCACCCAATCTGCGTTGAACCAGTCTTCACGGTTAATAATCCAACCGGCACTGACAGAGAACAAATTACCATACTTGGCATTGTCTCCCAAATTGGAAGCACCATCACGACGAAACATCACTTCTCCCAAATATTTATTGTCATAAGTGTATTTCCAGTTGGTAAAATAAGATTGTACAGCCCATTCAGTGCGTGCACCTCCAATAGATTCAGGAATGGCAGTAACGTCCATCACCTGGAAACCGGGAATAAACCCTGTACCGTTTCCTGCAAAGGTCTTGGCCGTGTAGTCCTTAAACTCGTAGGATACGTGACCGTTGATAGAGTGCTTACCGAACATTTTGCTCACCATCAAGTTCTGGTTGGTATAGCGGCGCACCACTTCACTGCGATATTCATACAAACGTCCATCCACACCGGAACCGCCATTTGAGCGCGGGTCTGTATAGCTATGTAAAGAATAAGAAAGGTAGCGGTAATTGTTTACAGAGGTGAATGTCAACCAGTCTGTAAGACGAATGTCGAAGTCAAAGTTACCCATGAACTCATAGTTGGTAGATTCTCCATAGTTGCCATAGCTTAAGTCCAGCAAATAGTTGGTATTCTGCGCATTTACCCATCCACTATAACGATGAGGCACCAATTCTCCATTTTTGTCATACGGACTATCCCAAGGGAACATGGAATACATGGCGGTAACAGAATATTGCTGGTCGTAAATGTCACGGCGAGAACCACTCAATGACGGTTTTACTGTTAACCAGTTGAACGGCTTATAGGTGGTACGCGTACGGAAGCTGTATCGCTTATAGTCATATCCCTTTACAGCTCCTTCTTCATCGTAGTAGCCAACAGATAAGTAAGACTGGAGTTTGTCTGAACCTCCAGAGATTGAGACGTGATAATCTTGCGTGAAACCGGTCTTGGTAGCCAAATCCCACCAGTTAAAATTACTGTTGCGCAGTTCAGGATTCCAGCGGGTAAACGCAATTTCGTTAACATTCTGGAAAGAAGCGTAATAATCGTACAACTCGGCACCGTTCATCACTTCCAGATTACCGTTGTTCACAGTACTTATACCCATCTTGACGGATGCACTTACATTCAATTTGCCTTCACGCCCTTTCTTGGTAGTGACTACAATCACACCGTTGGCACCTTCCGAACCATAAATAGCAGTCGAAGCGGCATCTTTCAAAACGGTCATACTTTCAATGTCAGCAGGGTTCAAATCACCGGCACTACTACCTACGATAACACCGTCGATAACCCACAAAGGCTGTGTACCACCGCTCAACGAAGCTTGTCCGCGAATCACTACGGCACCATTAGAACCTGGTTGTCCAGAACCCGGAGCCACATATACGCCCGGCACCTTGCCGTTCAGCATATTTTCCACAGAAGGAGTGGTGATGTCCTTCAGTTTGTCACTCTTCACAGTGCTCATGGCTCCCGTCAAACTCTCCTTGCGTTGGGTAGTATAACCCACAACGACTACCTCGTCCAATGTTTCGGTGTCCTCTGCCAACTTGATAATTTGCGTTCCAGAGGTCGCAGCCACCTCGATAGTCTTATATCCAATATAAGATACGACCAACGTGGCGCCTACCGGTGCATTCAATTCATATTCTCCATCCAGATTCGTAATGGTACCATTAGTTGTACCTTTCACCAATACATTGGCACCAATAATGGTTTCCCCATTATTGTCCAAAACCTTACCTTTGATTTTCGTGGTTTGTTGTGTAATTGCAGGCAGCAAATTTACCGCATCTGCCAGAGTAGCAGACACTGGTATGGAAAATATTCCCAAGGCACCTGCAAGCAAGACATACTTGCCAGTCAGAGTTAATCTTTCAACTTTCATAAGTATTACTTTGGGTTAATAAATATGTATAATTTTGATTATCAACAAATAAAACACACTTATCCGTTCTTTCTAAAGCAGAGAGACCTACCATTTGTTAATAATCAGCGCAAAATTATACAAATATTTAATAATTGCAATACCCCTATTAAAAAAATATATAAAAAACATAGAATAATATCGTAATATCTAAAGTTGCTTTGGATACCATCTTCAACACCCGTAGCCAGCACGTGTTCATCAAAAAACTGAGGCGCAAGCTGGCTGGAAACGAGTACATCTGTATTGCTAATATGAGGGGAATAGGCTACAAACTGATCATCAACGGCTGAAACTCTCTTTAATAAAGCTTTCTCATTTATAATTGAATTTTGTAGTAACTTTATTCTTTAGAAAGATTAAAGTCTCATATATTCCAACTACCTTTGTATTTGAAACCCAATGAATCAATTATAAAACGGCAAAGATTATAATAATATAGAATAATAATTATGTACCAAAATGGAATGATAAAACGGATGCTGCTTTGCGTCCTTGTCTTATTTACAGGCACTTTGTCCGTCCATGCACAAGAAGAAGTGGCGACCGACACGATAAGCGGCCTACCGGCAACCGTAAAAAATTACGACGGCTTCCTGCTGGATATGGGACTGATGAATCTGTCCGCCCCCACTCTTCCCAAATTTACTTTGGAGATACCGGATGCCAGCAAGGACTACAGCCGCATCTTCCGGTTGAACCCGAACATGACTTATTCACAAGGCCTTTCGAACATATTCTCACTCAGCAACTCCCGGTATTTCAGTTCGAACCCCTTCGGACTGACGGGCTTCTGGGGCTCTACTGACAACCTGCAGATGGGAAGTTTCACTTTGAAGAACGGCATGCGCATCCATACCTACGGCGAATATGACAAAGACGGATGGCGAGTGCCCAACCCTTCCGCACTGCCTTGGGAAAAGAACAATTTCAAAGGGGCGTTCGAGCTGAAATCGGCCAACGGAGCCTTTGGCATACGCATCGAAGTGCAGCAGGGAAGGAACTATCCATATTGAAAGGGGCCGAAGTGACAATGTGACTCTGGCAGCCCCAGCATGCTTCTTTTGTCTGTCTTCAATCACGCATTTATAAACGTAATTATGAAAAGGAAAATACTGGTGATAGGCGCCAACGGTTTTACCGGCAGACGCATCCTGGACGATTTGTCCCGCAATCAGGCTTATCAGGCAACGGGCTGTTCCCTGCACGATGACATCTGTCCTCATTCGGGCGACTATCGCTTTATCCGTACGGACATATGCAACCGATCCGCAGTGGAAAAGCTTTTACAGGAAGTACGGCCGGATGTCGTAATCAATACCTCCGCCCTTTCCGTCCCCGATTATTGCGAAACACACCATGCAGAAGCGGATGCCGTCAACATTACTGCCGTGGAGCATCTGGCAGAATGCTGTGAGGCGGGAGGCAGCCGTTTTATCCATCTTTCCACCGATTTCGTTTTCGGTGGTGATGCAGACCGGCTCTATACGGAGGAGGATATTCCCGCTCCTGTCAATTATTACGGCTACACCAAACTGGAAGGTGAGAAACGCATCGCTGCCGTTTGCGGGAATTATGCCATCGTCCGTGTAGTGGTGGTGTACGGTGCTGCCCTGCCCGGACAGCATGGCAATGTGCTCCAACTGGTGGCAAACAGATTAAGGAGCAATGAGGAAGTGTTCGTCGTGGCCGACCAATGGCGTACGCCCACCTTCGTGGGAGACGTGTCGCAAGGAGTGGAGAAACTGATAAACCACCCGCAAAACGGCATCTACCACCTCTGTGGCAGCGAGTGCCTGACCATTGCAGACATCGCTTATCGGGTAGCGGACGTATTGGGGCTGAATCGCTCGCTCATCCGTCCCGTCACCACAAAGGAGATGAATGAAAAGACGCCACGTCCCCGTTTCAGCGGGCTGAGTATAGAAAAGGCACGCCGGGAACTGGAGTATCGGCCACACACGCTGGAGGAAGGAATAAAGCTGATGTTCGGATGGTGAATAATGCAGGTTCGGATGGCAGCAGATTCCCTTTACGGAGCAATCCGGGCTATTTCAAGCTACCGCCGATAATATCGAGCAGCTCATTCGTAATGGCCTGCTGACGACTCTTGTTATACTGCTTCGTCAAATCCTGAATCAGCTCGTTGGCGTTGTCCGTCGCCGTCTGCATGGCAAGCATGCGGGCAGCATGTTCCGAAGTGCTGGAATCAAGAAGTACGGTAAATATCTTCTGGCTCAACACCTTGGGCAGGAGTTCCGCTATCAGCTCACCGACGGAAGGCTCCACGATATAGTCATTATTAAAACTGCGGGCATCTTCCGGCATACCCTCCTCCGCCTCCTGCACCACTTGTGTCAGGTCAATGGGAAGATAATTCTCACGGAACAACACCTGCGAACCCATCGACTTGAAGTGATGGTAAATCAGTTCCACATGGTCAATCCGCTTTTCCACAAACTCCCGCATCAGCTTCTCTGCCAGTCCGTACGCTTCGACATACGAAGGCTTGTCCGCCATCACCTGAAAGCTGCCTTGCGACACATATCCCATCTTCCTGACGGCTTCCTCCACCTTTCTCCCAACGGGATATATCAGAATATTCTCCTTGCCCAGCGACTGGTAGTCTTCCAAAGTCCGTTCCAGCATCTTCGCCACGTTCGAGTTGAATGCACCACACAAGGAACTGTTGGACGAAAACGCCACGACCGCTACCCTCGTCACGGGCCTTTTCTCGGTATAGGGCGACTGGAAGGAAGCATCCGTACGCAGAAAGTTCGTCAGAATCTCATTCAGCTTCCGTTGATAAGGCAGCATATTCTCAATCCGCCCCTGCACCTTGTGCAGCTTGGCAGATGCCACCATCTTCATAGCCGATGTTATCTGGCGTGTACTCTTGACGGAGCTGATTCTATTTTTTACCTCTTTCAGTGAAGCCATATATTTATTTACGATTTAGTTATTTACGATTGAGAATTGCCTTGCAACCGCCTCTGCCGTCTCCTCAATCTTCTTGCAGACATCATCGTTGATGACACCCGTCTTTAAAACGTCGAGCACCTCCATGCGATAGTTCATCTCAAGAAACTCAAGGAAGTTGCGTTCAAATTCGCCGACCTTGTCCAAAGGAACATCCCTCAGCAAGCCGTGCGTGCCGCAATAAAGAATGGCAATCTGCTTTTCCACCGGCATGGGGCTGTATTGGGGCTGTACCAGCAGGCGTGTATTCTTCTGTCCTTTGTCGATGGTCAATGCCGTCACGGGATCCATATCGCCACTGAACTTGGCAAATGCTTCCAGCTCACGGTATTGTGCCTGGTCAATCTTCAATGTACCTGCCACCTTCTTCATAGCCTTGACTTGGGCATTGCCACCCACACGGCTCACGGAGATGCCCACGTCGATGGCGGGACGGTTGCCCTGATTGAAAAGGTTCGTATCAAGGAATATCTGCCCGTCGGTAATTGAAATCACATTCGTCGGGATATAGGCGGATACGTCTCCTGCCTGAGTTTCGATGACGGGCAATGCAGTCAGCGAACCGCCACCCTTCACCTTGCCTTTCAGACTGTCCGGCAGGTCGTTCATCTCCCGTGCCACTTCCTCCTGACTGATGATTTTTGCCGCACGTTCCAGCAAACGGGAGTGCAGATAGAAGATGTCGCCCGGATATGCCTCACGTCCCGACGGACGGCGCAGAATCAGAGACACTTCGCGATAGGCCACTGCCTGCTTGGACAAGTCGTCGTAGACCACCAGTGCATGACGACCGGTATCACGGAAATACTCTCCGATGGCTGCTCCTGCAAAGGGGGCATAGTACTGCAATGCGGCCGGGTCGCCCGCCGTGGCAGCCACCACGATGGTATAGTCCATCGCACCGTACCGGTGCAGGGTGTTCACAATAGAAGCTACGGTAGAACCTTTCTGGCCAATGGCCACATAAATGCAATACACCGGATCACCTGCTTCAAAATTGGCACGCTGGTTGATGATGGCATCAATGGCAATGGCCGTCTTACCGGTCTGGCGGTCACCGATAATCAGCTCACGCTGTCCGCGGCCAATAGGTATCATGGCATCCACAGCCTTCAGACCGGTCTGCAGCGGCTGGTTCACCGGCTGACGGAAGATAACTCCCGGTGCCTTACGTTCCAGCGGCATTTCATAAAGTTCTCCGCCTATCAGCCCTTTGCCGTCAAGCGGTGCGCCCAAGGGGTCTATTACACGCCCCAGCATACCCTCTCCCACCATGATGGAAGCAATACGCTTGGTACGCTTCACAATGAAGCCTTCCTTGATTTTATCCGTAGGGCCAAGCAACACAGCACCCACATTATCTTCTTCAAGGTTCATCACAATGGCCTTGATGCCGTTGTCGAATTCCAACAACTCGTTGGCTTCGGCATTGCGCAGCCCATAGATACGGGCCACACCGTCACTGACTTGCAGTACCGTGCCAATTTCGTCCAGCTGCACGCGGGTGTCAATCCCTTCCAGTTGCTTGCGGAGAATATCGGAGACTTCGCTTACTTTTATATTTTCAGACAACATCTTAGTATTTATTATTTTACGATTTACTATTTTGAAAGAATCCGGACCACATACTGTTTGACCTCTGCAACTTACGCATCGTAAGACCATTAGATAGCAAATTGCAAATTGTCAAATCGTAAGTCACACGATTCTTCTATTCTTATCAATGAACTGCTGTTTCACTTTCTTAAGCTGCGTAGCAATACTGGCATCCAGACGGAAGTCGTTGATGTCGAAGATAAAACCACCTTCAATGGAGGAATCCACTTCGGTCTGCAACTCCATGCTGGCATGCAGCAGAGCGGAGGCACTGTCATGGATACGTTCCCGCACTTCCCGGCTGACGGGAACGGCTGTTATCAGCCTTCCTACACCGATATGCTTGTCTTTCCGGTACAAATCCAGAAAGCTCAAGCAGATGTACTGGAGAAGGTTTTCCCGCCGGTTCTTCAACACCAGGGCCATGAAACGTGCAAACTCACGGCTGGCAGGAGCATCCCCCACAGCAGCGGTACAGATAAGTGCGAACTTCTCACGTATCGTCAGGATGGGGTTTTCCAATGCCATGCGCAAATCCGGATGTTTCCTGAAGCTGCGGTCGAGCATACAAAATTCCTTGTACAGCGTATCTTCTGTCCCCATGCTCTTGGCATATTCCATCAATGCTTTCGCATAACGCATCGAAACGATTCCTATATCCATTTCTTTGAGAATTAATTGTTTTTACTTGCGGCCAGCACTTCATCCAGCATCCGGTCTATCATCTTCATCTGCTCATGTTTATCGTCCAGATCCTTGCGGATAATCTTCTCGGCTATATCCACGGACAAGACTGCCACCTGGCGGCGAATATCGCGGATGGCCTCTTCCTTCTCTTGCCGTATCTGCTTTCTAACTTCGTCCAGCTCCTTCTGCGCGGCGGCTTCCGCCTGCTTGCGTGCTTCGACGATAATCTTGTCACGCTCATGCATCGCCTCCCGCAGAATGCGTCCTTGTTCTTTGTTGGCAGAAGCAATCAGCGCTTCACTCTCCTCTTTCAGTTTGGAGAGCCGGGCATTCGCTTCGCGTGCCACTTCCAAAGACTGGTCGATGTAGGTCTTGCGACCTTCCACCATCTTGGTGATAACGGGAAAACCGTACTTGGCAAGCACCGCAAACACCACACCGAAGGAAAGAAGCATCCAAAAAAGCAGACCACTATCGGGTAATAACAATGACATAATCTTATTCAGTATTTTACTATTTTACAATTTTACAATTTGAATGCGCAGTGATGCCGCACGACAAATTAAACTTTGCAAATGGTAGATTGTACATCATAAAAAGAATACCAATAAACACACAACTACTGCCAACAAAGCAACACCTTCAATCAAGGCAGCGGCAATAATCATGTTCATACGGATATCTCCGGATGCTTCCGGCTGGCGGGCAATGGCCTCCATGGCAGAACCGCCGATTTTACCGATACCTACACCAGCACCAATAACAGCCAGACCGGCACCAATGGCCGCACCCAGTTTACTAACTCCCATACCTGCCACAGCAGCTTGCAATAATACAGATAGTAACATAACTTTTAGTTTTTAAATGATTATTTTTATTCATATTCTATATTCCCACACAATTTTATCCTTCTATCACCTCATCACTTTACCGCCTCCTCCTTATGCTCTTCCTGCGCCAGACCGATGAATACAGCCGACAGCATGGTGAACACGTATGCCTGGATAAAGGCAACCAGCAGTTCAAGCGCATTCATAAAGATATTGAACAACACCGAAGCTACGGTCAGCGTTCCGTTCAAAGCAGGTCCCATACTGGCCGAGATGAATATCAGGCAGGTAAGCACCAGCATTGCCATGTGTCCTGCCAGCATATTGGCAAAAAGACGTATCATCAAAGCAAACGGCTTGGTGAAAATGCCGAAGAACTCGATAAACGGCATCATGGGGACCGGCACCTTCAGCCACCAAGGTACGTCCGGCCAGAAGATATCTCTCCAATAGGTTTTAGTTCCAAAGATATTAACGGCCAAGAAAGTACAGATGGCCAATACCATCGTAACGGCTATATTTCCCGTCACGTTGACCCCTCCGGGAAAGAAAGGAATCAGCCCCATGACGTTGTTGATGAAGATAAAGAAGAAGGCCGTCAGCAAGTAAGGCGCAAATTTACGGTACTTCGGACCGACACAACTCTTTATAATATCATCGTTCACCATCATGATGAACATCTCCATAAACCCAATGAAACCACCGGGAGCGGCACTTCCCTGCGGGTGCTTACGATACCAGTGCGCCACACTCAAAATGATGACAAGCAGCAATGCACTGTTGATGAGCAAAGCCAGAGTCACCTTCGTGATGGAGATGTCCAACGGACGCGTTTCGTTTCCGACGGCATCATGCTCCACCAGTTTGCCTTCGTACTTGCTTCCTGCGGGAGCGATGGAAAAGCCTTCATAACTTCCGCCATTTTCCTCCAGACGTGAGGATAAGAAGGCATGCCATCCGGTAGCCGGGCTATGTACGATTACCGGCAACGGAATCGTAACGTGAGTCTCACCCCACGTCGTGATGTGCCATTCGTAAGAATCGCCGATATGCCCGAAGACAATCTCCTTCACGTCCACCGTGTTCCCGGCCCGCACCGTGGCAGGCAGCAGCATGCCCAGTGCCAGCAGAACAACAGTCAGTATGTCACGCAATCTTTTCATCATTACTTTTCTTTTTCAGTTTCCTGCCCGCTTCAAAAGTGAAGAAGAACCAGGAATCATAAATCAAATATATCAGATAGTTGGCTATAAACGTCAACAGAAACGCCCTGGCTTCCTCCTGCACAACAACGCAATAAATCAGCATCACAATCATCGAAACCAGCATTCTCAACACACGTATCAGCAGATAAATCTGCAACATCCGTCCCGGCATCCGCTGGCGGCAGCTCTCAGTCATATTAATCATAAATGCACCGAAAACAAAGAAGAAAAACGGAATCAGCGGATAACCGCCGAAATAGTGGTGCGGATTTATCGAAAAATACGCCCAACCGCCCAGAATCCCTGTCAATGCTGTCAAGAGTGCCGTATGCAACAAGTAGTTTCTCTTAGTAATAGTCACTTCGCCAATTAATAATTAAAAGTTTACAATTAAACCGGAGGTCAGTCTATACAAACAGAAACGTTGTTGCCGTTCATTTCAATAAAACCACCGTTAATCTCCCTGCTATGCTCTTCGCCGTCCTTTGTCACGTAAGACAGCGTGCCGGCCCTCAATGCCGATATAATAGGCGCATGCCGGGGCAGAATGGTAAACGAACCAATCTCACCAGGCAGTGTCACGCTGTCCACCTCTCCATCAAAGAGTTCCTCTTCCGGTGATACTATATTTAGCCGTAATCCTTTCATCAGATATCATTTACGATTTAACTATTTACGATTCGCCTGCTCCAGCAGTTTCTTACCTTTCTCAATGGCTTCTTCAATGGTTCCCACATTCAGGAAAGCCGGTTCGGGCAGGTAATCCACCTCTCCGTCAAGAATCATCTTGAAGCCCTTGATGGTGTCCTCGATGGAAACCATTGTGCCGGGAACACCCGTAAACTGCTCGGCAACGGCAAACGGCTGCGAAAGAAAACGCTGCACGCGACGCGCACGGTTCACCAGCGTACGGTCGGCATCCGACAATTCCTCCATGCCAAGGATAGAGATAATATCCTGCAATTCCTTGTTGCGCTGCAGTATCTGCTTCACACGTTGTGCCACTTCATAGTGCTCCACACCCACGATGTGTGGGTCAAGAATGCGTGAAGTGGATTCCAACGGGTCTACAGCAGGGTAAATGCCCAGCTCGGTAATCTTACGGCTCAATACCGTGGTGGCATCGAGGTGCGTAAAAGTGGTGGCGGGTGCCGGGTCTGTCAAGTCATCGGCAGGCACATATACAGCCTGCACGGAAGTAATGGAGCCGTTTCTTGTAGAGGTGATACGCTCCTGCATGGCGCCCATTTCCGTAGCCAGTGTAGGCTGATAGCCCACAGCAGAAGGCATACGCCCCAACAATGCTGAAACCTCGGAACCGGCTTGGGTGAAACGGAAGATATTGTCGATGAAGAACAGAATGTCACGCGGACCGTCTGTCTCCGCTCCCATGTCGCGGAAGGACTCGGCCACCGTCAACCCAGACAATGCCACTGACTGACGCGCACCGGGAGGCTCGTTCATCTGGCCGAAAATCAGGGATACTTGCGACTTTGCCACTTCATCATAGTCTACCTTCGATAAATCCCAGTGACCTTCTTCCATTCCTTTCTTGAACTCCTCTCCGTAGCGGATAACACCGGACTCAATCATTTCCCTCAGCAGGTCGTTGCCTTCACGTGTACGTTCTCCTACACCGGCAAACACAGAAAAACCATGCTGCTTCTTCGCAATATTGTTGATGAGTTCCTGGATAAGCACGGTCTTGCCTACACCGGCACCGCCGAAGAGACCGATTTTACCACCCTTGCTGTATGGTTCCAGCAGGTCGATAACCTTGATTCCCGTATAAAGAACTTCTTGTACGGTAGTCAAATCTTCAAATTTAGGGGGGTCGCGGTGGATGGGATAGGCACCGGTACGGTCCAATTCTTTCATGCCGTCAATAGAGTCGCCCACTACGTTCATCAGGCGACCTTTGATTTGTGTGCCTATCGGCATGGTGATAGGTCCTCCCAACGGATACACTTTCATTCCTCTCTGCAGGCCGTCCGTACTGTCCATGGCAACAGTCCGCACCGTGTTTTCACCAATGTGCTGCTGCACCTCTACAATCAGTCTTCTGCCGTTCGACCTTTTTATTTCCAGTGCGTCGTGAATACTCGGTAACATCATTTCTGCCTCCGTACCTTCGAAATAAACGTCTACTACAGGTCCGATTACCTGCGAGACATGTCCGACAATCTGTGACATAAGCAATCTTTTTTATTCTATATCTTCTTAATTATTTTTCCCAATGCCAAGTTGTAAGTCGCGTATATCCTCATAAATAAGTCAGCCAAGTCGCGTCTTTCATCAGCTCTGCATGTACTCATACCTATTAACGTTTGTCTGCTATGGTTTGTTCATCCCAATAGTTATATAAACAACTACACAAATGTACAGACAAATTGTGCGTAATTGTTATCGGATATAGCATTTTTTGAACAAAAAGTGCCATTTGGACGATTAATGTTACAATTAGAACAATTCATTACAGATATTATAACTTCGATTAACAATTAGTTTATAAACTATCCATAGAATCCCACCTAACTCATCCTACTCGCTTTTGACAGGCAAATCTTCCTATTTTCCTTACTTGACAGCGTTATAACAGAACAGCCGTAGCTACCCGCTTTTCCCTGCATTCAAAAAAATAAGCCTTGTCTCTCGACAAGGCTTATTCACAACACAAACACAAAATAAAACACGACAAAACTACTATGCAATCTTACCTGTCTATGCCGGGGAGGCATACGTACTAGTTACGGATATTCACATATACATAAATAGCTTCAGGTTGATTTGCACATTATAAACAAATGCGGGGAGGCATTTGTTTATTGCCTATTTATTAAAAAACACAAATTTCAAAGTTTGTCATTGAATACCTCTTTCACGAAGCTTCAACTGCCATTTCCATGCAGAAAGTAAAGTATCTTCAATACTTGTTTCTGCCTTCCAACCCAGTTCATTGTTTGCCAATTCCGGGTTGGCCCATACCTTCTCAATATCACCGGCACGCCGGCCAACTATCTGATAGTTCAGTTTTACACCGGTAGCCTTCTCGAAGGCATCAATCAGTTCCAATACGGAAAGTCCACGACCTGTACCGACATTGAATACTTCCACTTTCTCTTTCTGCTTGTTCTCCAAGATACGGCAAATAGCCACTACGTGTGCTTTGGCCAAATCTACTACATTGATGAAGTCGCGGATACAAGAACCGTCGGGAGTGTCATAATCGTCACCAAACACGCTCAGTTTCTCACGGATGCCGATAGCGGTCTGGGTAAGATAAGGAATCAGGTTTTGCGGTACACCGTTAGGCAACTCTCCCAGCAATGCTGTGGGGTGTGCACCTATCGGGTTGAAGTAACGCAACAGGATGGCGTTTATCGGCGCACCGGAAGCAACCGTATCACGAACAATCTCTTCATTAATCTGCTTCGTGTTTCCATACGGAGACTCGGCTTTCTTGATAGGTGCCTTTTCCGTTACCGGAAGTTCGTCCGGCTGACCGTAAACCGTGCAGGAAGAAGAGAATACGATACCTTCCACTCCGTGTTTCGGCATCAATTCCAGCAGGTTAATCAGTGAAACCAGATTATTACGATAGTAAAGCAACGGTTTCTGGACAGACTCACCTACAGCCTTACTGGCCGCAAAGTGAATGATGGCTTTAATGCCTTTATATTTAGCAAACACAGCGTCAAGACCGGCATAATCCAAGCAATCCAATTTCTCGAATGCAGGACGGATGCCCGATACCTTCTCTATGTTATCTACAACATCTGCGCTGGAGTTTGACAAATTATCAATAATAACGACTTCATAACCTGCGTTTTGAAGTTCCACCACCGTGTGAGAACCAATATAACCGGTTCCACCCGTAACTAAGATTTTCTCTTTCATATTAAATATAGATAATTTAGCTTTTAGGTTATCAATACGCCACAAATGTAAGGAAATAAATTAATAAAAACAGAAAAAGGGGGATAAATTTTAGTTTATCCCCCTCTTTCACTTTATTTCCGTTTTTTCTTCTTTTAAATCTTCACAACCCCCGAAAAGCCCATGAACGCCATTGCCAGCAGTCCGGCGGTAATCAAAGCAATCGGAGTGCCCTGCATACCTTTCGGTACACTAACCAGGCTCATCTGCTCGCGCAAGCCTGCAAACAGTGTCAGCGCCAAGCCGAAACCAAGTGCCGTGGAGAACGCATAAACCACTCCCGTCAGCAAATCGTAGTCTTTCTGGATAACAAGGATAGCCACACCGAGAATACAGCAGTTGGTAGTAATCAGCGGCAGGAATACGCCCAAGGCCTGATACAGAGAAGGAGAAACTTTCTTCAGGACAATCTCTACCATCTGCACCAACGCGGCAATCACCAGGATAAAGGTAATGGTCTGCAAATAGCCCAGACTAAAAGTGTCGAGCACATACTTCTGAATAAGGAATGTCACGATAGTGGCTATGGTAAGCACGAATGCCACCGCTGCCGACATGCCCAATGCAGTCTCCACTTTCTTGGAAACCCCCAGAAACGGACAGATTCCCAAAAATTGCGACAATACGATGTTGTTTACAAAGATTGCCGAGATAAATATCAATATATATTCCATTTCTTTAATTTATTAATTGAAAATTGACAATTGACAATTATCCATCATCAACCATCCATTATCCATTGTCAAGCCTTCTTCATACTGTTGATTAAAGCGATGAGGTAGCCCAATGCGATGAATGCGCCCGGAGCAAGGACAAATACCAGCATGCCGTATTCTTCGGGAAGAATACTCACGTTGAATATCTTGCCGGTTCCCAGAAACTCACGCACGGCGCCCAGCAATGTCAGCGCAAGGGTAAAGCCCAATCCCATACCCAGACCGTCGAACAGGGAAGCCACCGGATTGTTCTTGGCGGCAAATGCCTCGGCACGTCCCAGTACGATGCAGTTTACCACAATCAGCGGAATAAACAGCCCCAACGTGGCATACAATGCAGGAACGTATGCCTGCATCACCATCTGCAACAGAGTTACGAACGATGCGATAACCACAATGAAGGAAGGGATGCGCACCATGTCGGGAATCAGATTCTTGATGGCTGAAATCACGACATTGGAACATATCAGTACAAACATCGTGGCCAGTCCCATACCCATACCGTTAATGGCAGAGGAAGTGGTGCCCAGTGTAGGACACATACCCAGCAGGAGTACAAACGTAGGATTCTCTTTGATAATCCCGTTCATCATAACTTTAAAATTATTCATATCTTCTACTCCTTTCTTATTTAGCGCCGAGTGTATCCGCAGCTTCGGGAGCTGCGGAATCAGCAGGTTGTTCAACATTCTTGGAGGTAGCACCGGTAGTGCCGTCGGCAGTTTCCTGACCGGCGTATGCTGCATATGCCGCATTCACCGCACTCAAGAAAGCACGCGAAGTGATGGTAGATGCTGTAATGGCATCTACTTTACCACCGTCCTTGCTCACTGTCAGTGCCGCTTCACCCGGATTCATGCCGGTGATGTCACCTCTATTTCCTTTCTTAAACCAGTCGGCAGCTTTGGAGCCCAAACCCGGAGTTTCCGCATGCGACAACAACGAGTAGTCGATAATTTTGCCTTCGGCATCGAAACCGACCAATACCTTCAGCTCGCCGCCGAATCCCATCGCTGTGGCTTCTACCGCAGCACCTATATATTCGCCGCCCTTGGTGGCAGGATATACGGCATACTGCACTCCGTTTACCTCCTGCATCTTCTTTTCGGCAATAGGGTCATTGTCAAAACCCGGAACTACCGCACTTACGGCATCGCTCAAGGTCTTTGCATTGGCCTGCTCGATGGGCTCCTTTGTCAGTTCGTTTACATAAGCCAGCAGCGCCACGGAGATTGCGGTAACGCCCGTAAGTACCAGCAACATGTTCTTCAAGGATGATTCTAACTTTTTCATTTCTTCTTCGCTACCTCCCCAAAGCGTTTAGGTTTAACATAGGTGTTGATGAGCGGAGTGAACGCATTCATAATCAGAATGGCGAACGACATACCTTCAGGATATGCGCCGAACAGACGGATTACGACAGTCAGCAGACCGATACAAACACCATAAATCAACATTCCTTTGTGGCTCATCGGAGAAGTCACATAGTCCGTAGCCATGAAGACAGCACCCAGCATCAGACCACCGGAGAGCAACTGCACCACCGGAGACACGTAAAGTTCCGGATTGACCAGATACATGATGCCGGAGAACACGAATACCGTCGCCAGAATAGATACGGGGATATGCCAGGTAATGATTTTCTTCCATAACATATAGAACAGTCCCAACAGCAGAGCCAACGCGCTCACTTCACCGAGACATCCTCCATTGTTTCCTATCAACAAGTCGAAAGCTCCCGGAAGGTCGCTCAATGACATGCCCGGAGCGCCGTTGATGACGCCTTTCATGACAGCCAGCGGCGTAGCGGCCGTCACGGCATCCGTATAGGCTGCAAACTGGCCCACGGCCGGCCATGTCGTCATCTGCACGGGGAAGGAAAGCAGCAGGAACACACGTCCTGCCAGTGCGGGGTTAAAAGGATTGCAACCCAAACCTCCGAAAGACATCTTACCTACACCGATGGCAAACAAGGCGCCGAGGATGATGATCCAGACGGGCAGGTTGGAAGGCAGGTTGAAGGCCAGCAACACACCGGTAATGATGGCAGAACCGTCGGTAACGGTCGTGGTCTCTTTTTTCAAAAGGAATTTGCCGATGGCCCATTCAAAGAAGAGGCAGGCTGCTACGGAAGTAGCCGTAACAATCAGCGCACCCAGTCCGAAAAAGTAAAGCGAAACGAGGAATGCCGGAATCAATGCGATAAGCACACCGTACATATTCTTCTTCACGCTGTCACCGCCATGAACGTGGGGCGAAAGGGATACGATTAATTTATTCATACTTCGTTATTTTTTAGCTTGACGTGCACGGATCATCGCTCCTACCTTACCCTTACCCAAGCGGATGTAATCCAGCATCGGGCGGTTGGAAGGACAAGTGAACTGGCATGAACCGCATTCGATACACGACATAATGTCTTCTTTCTCTACTCTTTCAAAATCTCCGTGGGCCGAAACGGTAGCCAACAGATACGGCTCCAGCCCCATCGGGCAGGCTCCCACACACTTGGCACAACGGATACAAGGCTGCGCCTCGCCGCGCTTGGCCTCTTTTTCGTTCATAATCAGGATGCCTGAGCTGCCTTTGGCAGTCGGAACATCCGTATTCACCAAGGCTTTACCCATCATCGGACCACCGCCGATAATCTTGCCCGTATCTTCGGGCAGGCCGCCGCAGGCTTCAATCAGCTGCTTCATCGGCGTGCCGATACGTGCCAAGAAGTTGGACGGCTTGGCCAGAGACTTGCCGGTCACGGTAATGACACGCTCGAACAGAGGCTTGTTCTTCTGCACGGCCTGGTAAACGGCAAATGCGGTACCCACATTCTGCACCACGGCTCCCGTGGAGATAGGCAGCGCACCGGCGGCAACCTGACGGTTGATGACTGCATCGATCAACTGCTTCTCACCTCCCTGCGGATATTGTACTTTCAAGGGCACCACCTCGATACCGGCATAGCTGGAGGCGACTTTCGTCATCAGCTGGATGGCATCGGGCTTGTTGTTCTCAATGCCGATGAATGCTTTGTTCACCTTTACCGCTTTCATCAGAATGGATACACCTACCATAATTTCTTCCGCATGTTCCAGCATCAGCTGATGGTCGGCGGTCAGATACGGCTCGCACTCTACAGCGTTGATGATGACGCATTCTGCCTTGAATGCAGGAGGAGGACACAGCTTGACCTGTGCAGGGAAGCATGCACCGCCCAGACCTACGATACCGGCATCGGCGATTTTCTTCACGATTTCCTCGGAAGTCAGACTGCATTCCTTTACCAATATTTCGGAACGGTCAATGGACTCTTCCCACTCGTCCCCTTCCACATCAATGAATATGGCAGGCTTGGCGTAGCCGCTGGCATCGACAATCGTGTCAATCTTAGCGACCTTTCCGCTGACAGACGAATGGATGGCTGCCGATACAAAGCCGCCGGGTTCGGCAATCTTTGTACCCACTTTCACAACATCACCTTTGGCAACGATGGGCTTGGCCGGGGCACCGATGTGCTGTCCCAGCAAGATAGCGACCTTGGCCGGAATCTCTGCCTTGATGATAGGCTGATGTGCTGAAAGTTTATTTTCGTGTGGATGAACTCCACCAATTGAAAATGTCTTCAACATACAATTCTGTATTTTTAGTCGTTTATTTACTTTATTAATTCATACCTCAGCTTGGGAAGTCTAAGCCTCTGCTTTGGGAGTCTCAACCTCTGCTTTAGGAGCCGCAACCTCTGCTTTAGGAGCTGCAACCTTTGCTTGGGGAGCCGCATCGTCAGCCTTCGGTTTGCGCGGCGGGAAGTTGAGGGCAATGATTGTGTTTTGCGGACAAGCCTCTTCGCACTTGCGGCAGGATTTACACTTGTTGGGATCGATGTAAGCCAGATTGTTTTCCAGCGTGATAGCCTCGAACGGGCAAACCTTCATACACTTGCCGCAACCGATACATGCCGCCGTACAGGCTTTGCGCGCTACGGCACCCTTGTCCTTGTTTACGCACTGTACGTATACACGGCGTGACTTCTTGCCCTGAGGACGGATTTCAATAATAGACTTCGGACAAGCCTTGGCACAAGCTCCGCAAGCCGTACACTTTTCTTCGTCCACTTCGGGAAGTCCGGTCTCGGGGTTCATGCGGATAGCATCGAACTGGCAGGCAGCCACACAGTCGCCGCATCCCAGACAGCCATAACTACAACCCGTTTCGCCACCATAGAGCGAGGCCGCAATGGCACAACTCCGGGCACCGTCGTATTGGTTCACACGAGGACGGTTGGCACAAGTTCCATTACATCTCACCACCGCAACCATAGGTTCGGAGGCAGCAGCATCCAAGCCCAGAATGCCAGCAATCTTTGTCATGACGGGCTGCCCGCCCACCGGACAAAGTTTACCATCCAGCGAACCTGCCTTTACGCAAGCGTCTGCAAATCCGCTACAACCGGGATAACCACATCCACCGCAATTTGCCTGAGGCAACACCTCTGCCACCTGGGCAATCCGCGGATCTTCATACACGGCGAATTTCTTGGAAGCCACGTAAAGAATAGCGGCCGATACCAGCGCTATAACTCCCAATGAAATCACTGCAATCAGAATTACATTCATAAATTAGTTGTTTATTAATTATTTGTTTTATTATTAGTTAATTCATCGGTCGTACGGAAAATGAGAATTTCTTACCCAGCCGCGACTTGTTCAGCCACAAGATATAATAATAAGGTATAAGAAGTGACAGCGAACAAAGCGCGGAACGCAGTTCGTCATCCCAGATGGCCATAAAGACAAACAGTGAGATTATCAGAATGAGAAAAGGAAATATGAAGGCAAACAGAACTGCCATCACTCCCATTGAAAGTTCGCCCGTCACCCATACGCGGTCGCCGGGATGGTAGGATGCGGCATAGGCATCGGTTACATCGACAAGTTTCTCTTTCGTATCCGCAGAGGTGCAATGCCCCTTGACACTACACGAAGCGCATGCTGAAGTCTGAATGATTCTCACTTGGAGATGAGCACCGTTTATGTTTTCCACAATACCCTGATGTTTTATAGTATTCGCCATTTTGCAAAGTGTGCATTACAAATTTCGGCAAATTTACGCATTATTTGTGAACTGCAAGCCTTTCCTCTGCATTTTCTGTGTTCGTAAACGTGCTTTTTCTATGTTTTTATGTTTTTTCACTTGCCGCAGACTACAAAAAGACAAAAAACAGACGGTCCGTCAAGGGAGAACGGACCGTCTGACTACTTGAAACATATAATCCGCTCGCTCCGAACAGACCATTTGTTTATTTACCATTTGTAATTGATACCGAAGCTGAGCAATTCTTTTACCTGAAAATAGCTGTCCCCTTCCGTCGGCTTGGCACTGTCGTCATAACGGGCGTGCACATAGAGCTTGGTGGAAAGATAGCGGTTCAGCACAAAGTTAACCGTGTTTTCCCATTCAATACGTGTCCACTCATAACTGGTCTGGAAGTCCAAGCGGGAATCCAGCGTGATGGAAGGAATGATGGTCCATGAAAGTGTAGGCTGTATCTGCGAACCGAAGTTATGCTTCACGCATTTGCCCTCATCAAGACCGAAACTCACTTCATTCACCCCCTTATTTCCTACATAGCGCAGCATGTACGTCAGCGGAGCCATGAAAACGGACAAGCTGAATTTCTGCTTCTTCAACTTGTAGTCCATACCGATACTGCTCGACCAGTCCGCCGGAGCAAAGAAAGCCGAAACCAGCTCTTCACTGTTGGCCTTGTAGCCATTGCAGAACTGGGTCTTAAACTCAGTCGTGATGGTATAATACCACTTGGACGCAGCCTGAATACCCAGTTTACTGTACAGCCGGAGTTGGTCGGTACTTACCAGATAGTTATGAAACTCGTCGGAAGGTGCGGAGCTGAAGCCCAGCTTGGCATCGAGCAGATTTTCCCACTGCACCTTTTCACGGTCATTATAGTTGGCAAACAATTGCAGGTTGGCAAGCACGGCGTTAGTGCTCTCACCTCCCTTGTACCAGTTGTCGGAGATATAGTTCTGGGTAATCTGCAATGAACCGTTTCCACCCGTCACCCACCAGTTGGGCTTGTGGATAATCACGTCGGCTTCCTCCTTCACTCCCACCATATTCTCTTGTGCAAACAGTTTCACGACGGACGGCTTGGAAGAAGCCTCCTTCTCTATATCATCCTTGAATATCTTCCCTTTCATCACCTGCTTCTCGGTCATTACAACCAGATTGGGACAATCCACATACGTGTTCAGCAACGTACGGTCTACCAGCTTGTTGGCACGCTCCTTCGAGGTGAAGCTCAGCGTATCGAACGGCAGCATCTCTCGCGTCAGGGCGGGCACCGTATCGGGCATCTGGAAACGCCAGTCTACCTTGGAAAGGCGTCTCATGGGAGCATAATAATAGGTAAGGGGAAGGAACAACCTATAGTAGTTCGGACTGGAAGGTATATAACGTTCCGGGGTCGTGGGGTCATTCAGATAATCCAGTACTCCGAAATACCTTTCATATAATATGGAAACCGTATCCAGCCTGTAGCCCATATCTTCCGGCTTCAATTTCAGAATCATATATTCTTTCATTATCTCCGGCAGAGTATCGGTTTTTACTGTTGTTTCCTGTCCACTCTTCTTCGAGGTGGCATCCAGCGTATTCTGTGCCATCACCGACGAAGAAAACATCGTAGCAATCAACCAAAATGCAATGTGTCTATTCTTCATAATGCCCTAAAGTCTATGTTTCGAGCGCAAATTTAGCTTAAAATGTTTAGAAAACATAGAAAAGCCATAAGAAAAAGGCAAGAAGGACTTTCTTCGGTGAAATCGTATTTTTTAATAATTGTTTCATCGAAACTTTCTCTACTTCCTCTTTTTTTTATAATTTTGCGCTTTTTAAGTTCCATGCGCACTGAGGGGAACAGCATGCAGCCTGAACGGACAAAGTCGTATAGGCTCCTGGCATTAGATTAAACAATTAATAAAACAATATAGTTGTGGGAGAAACAAAGTATATTTTCGTCACCGGTGGCGTTGCTTCATCATTAGGCAAAGGCATAATTTCATCCTCCATCGGTAAATTGCTGCAAGCAAGAGGTTACAAGGTAACTATCCAGAAGTTTGACCCGTATATCAACATCGACCCGGGTACACTGAACCCATACGAACACGGCGAATGCTACGTTACCGTGGACGGTCATGAGGCCGATCTCGACTTGGGCCATTACGAGCGCTTCCTGGGCATCCAGACCACCAAGGCAAACAACATCACTACCGGGCGCATCTACAAGAGCGTCATCGACAAAGAGCGCCGGGGTGACTATCTGGGAAAGACAATTCAGGTTATTCCCCATATTACAGACGAGATCAAGCGTAACGTGAAACTGTTGGGAAACAAATACAAATTCGATTTTGTCATTACCGAGATTGGCGGCACAGTGGGCGACATAGAGTCTCTGCCCTATCTGGAAAGCATCCGTCAGCTGAAGTGGGAACTGGGGAAGGATGCCTTGTGCGTACACCTTACTTATGTTCCCTATCTGGCTGCTGCCGGCGAGCTGAAGACCAAGCCCACCCAACACTCCGTAAAGGAACTGCAAAGTGCCGGTATCCAGCCCGATGTACTTGTACTGCGTACGGAGCACGAGCTGAGCACCACCCTGCGCAAGAAGGTGGCTCTATTCTGCAATGTGGACGAGAATGCCGTGGTGCAGAGCATCGACGCGCCTACCATCTACGAAGTACCCATCTTGATGCAGGCCCAGGGGCTGGACGTCACCATTCTGAAGAAAATGGGGCTTCCCGTGGGCGACACTCCGGGACTGGGACCGTGGCGTGCTTTCCTCGAACGCCGTCATAAAGCCGAAAAGACTGCCCCGCTGCACATCGCACTGGTGGGCAAGTATGACTTGCAGGATGCCTACAAGTCTATCCGCGAGGCCCTTTCACAAGCAGGGACCTACAACGACCGCAAGGTATCGGTGGACTTCGTGAACAGTGAAAAGCTGACGGACGAGAATGTGGCGGAAGCCCTGAAAGGCATGGCAGGCGTGCTTATCGGTCCGGGATTCGGCGAACGCGGCGTTGCCGGCAAGTTCGTAGCCATCAAATATGCGCGTACGCACGATATACCCACCTTCGGTATCTGTCTGGGCATGCAGTGCATCGCCATCGAATTTGCCCGTAATGTATTGGGCTACGCCGATGCCAACTCACGTGAGATGGATGAAAAGACACCGCACAATGTCATCGACATCATGGAAGAGCAGAAGTCCATCACCAATATGGGTGGAACCATGCGTCTGGGTGCCTATGAGTGTATTCTGCAGCAAGGCAGCAAGGCATACGAGGCATACGGAGACGAACATATCCAGGAGCGTCATCGCCACCGCTACGAGTTCAACAACAGCTTCAAGGATGCCTACGAAGCAGCAGGCATGAAGTGTGTGGGCATAAACCCCGAATCGGACCTGGTGGAGATTGTCGAGATACCCGCATTAAAGTGGTTTGTCGGCACCCAGTTCCATCCCGAATACAGCAGTACGGTATTGCATCCGCACCCGCTGTTCGTAGCATTCGTGAAGGCCGCCATCGAAAATGAAAACGAAAAGAAATAATTTGTAAATAGTAATCTGTAATCAACAAAGAATGGATAAAAATACCATCACAGGTCTTGTTCTGATAGCGATATTGTTAGTAGGTTTCAGCTTTCTGAGCCGTCCCAGCCAGGAGCAGTTGGAAGCACAGCAACGTTACTACGACTCCATAGCCCAGGTGCAACAGCGCGAGGCTGACTTGAAAGCCAAGGCGGAAGCAGCCCTGGCCAATGAAAACGGAGCGGAAGCAAGCGTTGACTCCACCGCCCTCTTCTTCGACGCCCGTCAAGGAACCAACTCGCAAGTAACCATCCAGAACAACCTGGCAGAGATAACCGTAGATACAAAAGGCGGACGCATAGCTTCGGCCACGCTGAAGGAATATATGGGACAAGACAAAACGACTCCCGTCACACTGTTCAGCGGCAACGACGCCTCCATGAATTTCCTCTTTTACAACAAAAAGGAGACCATCCAGACGGAAGACTATTATTTCACCGCAGTGAACCGTACGGACAGTACCGTCACCATGCGTTTGTCGGCAGACGGCAACAGCCATATCGACTTTACCTACAGCATGCACAACGACACATACCTGATAGACTTTACTATCCAGGCAGTCAACATGGAAGGCAAGCTGGCGGCTACCAACAATTATGTGGACATCGAGTGGTCTCAGCGTGCCCGTCAGATAGAAAAGGGATATACCTACGAGAACCGTCTGGCTGAACTGACTTACAAAATCGCCGGAGAGGGTACCGATTATCTGTCGGCCAACAACAACGATAAAAAGGAGGTTCAGGAACGTCTGGACTGGATTGCTTTCAAGAACCAGTTCTTCTCTTCGGTATTCCTGGCAGATGCCGACTTTGAAAAGACCAAGCTGAGTTCCAAGATGGAGACTCAAGGCAGCGGCTACATCAAGGACTATTCTGCAGAGATGAGCACGAAGTTCGATCCTACCGGCAAGGAACCTACCCGGCTGTTCTTCTACTTCGGCCCCAATCACTACAAGACTCTGACCGCACTCGACAAGGGACGCGACGAGAAGTGGGAGCTGAACCGTCTGGTCTATCTGGGCTGGCCGCTCATCCGCTGGATAAACAAGTGGTTCACGATCAACATCTTCGACTGGTTGTCCAGTTGGGGGTTGAGCATGGGTATCGTACTGTTGCTCATGACGCTGATTGTAAAGGCGGTGGTATTTCCGACTACGTGGAAGACCTACATGTCTTCTGCCAAGATGCGCGTACTGAAACCGAAAATCGACGAGATAAACAAGAAGTACCCCAAGCAGGAAGATGCCATGAAGAAGCAGCAGGAAATGATGGGACTTTACAGCCAGTACGGGGTCAGCCCCATGGGCGGATGTCTGCCTATGCTGATACAGTTCCCTATCTTGATGGCCTTGTTCATGTTCGTGCCGAGTGCCATCGAGCTCCGCCAGCAGAGCTTCTTGTGGGCAGACGACCTTTCCACTTATGATGCGTTCATCAACTTCCCGTTCCATATCCCGTTCCTGGGCAGCCACCTCAGCTTGTTCTGCCTGCTGATGACGGCTACCAACATATTGAACACGAAGTACATGATGCAGCAGCAGGATACGGGTGCCAATCCGCAGATGGCTGCCATGAAGTGGATGTCATACCTGATGCCTGTCATGTTCCTCTTCATATTGAACGACTATCCTTCGGGATTGAACTATTACTACTTCATCTCTACGTTAATCAGTGTGGTAACAACGCTCATCATGCGCAAGACTACCAATGAGGAAGCGCTTCTTGCCCAGTTGGAAGCCAACAAGAAAGACCCGAAGAAGATGAAGAAAACCGGTTTTGCAGCCCGTCTGGAAGCCATGCAGAAACAGCAGGAGCAGATGATGAAAGAAAGACAGAACAAAAAGTAGTTGACGAGGAAACAAGTTGACCGGATAAAAAAGGCTGCGCTGTAGTATGGGTACATATAAAGCGCAGCCTTTCGTCTTTTTACATATATTGTAAAGTACCCTGACATATATTGTAAAGCAATCTAACATATATTGTAAAGTACCCTGACATATATTGTCGTATTTTCCATATTCATATCAACCATTTAACTATGCAGACTAAATACACTTACAAACAAATCTGGCTCATCGCCTACCCTATCCTGATTAGCCTCCTTATGGAGCAGATGATAGGTATGACGGACACCGCCTTCCTTGGGCGCGTGGGCGAAGTCGAACTGGGGGCATCTGCCATCGCCGGTGTCTTCTACATGGTCATCTTCATGGTTGCCTTCGGCTTCAGTATCGGGGCACAGATACTCATTGCCCGGCGCAACGGCGAACGGCAGTACAAGGAAATCGGTGACTTGTTCTATCAAGGCATCTACTTCCAGATAGGGCTGGCAGCCCTCATGTTCCTGCTCTCCTACTGCTTCTCGCCGCTCATCCTGAAACAGATTGTCTCATCCGAGCACATCTACGAAGCAGCTGCCAGTTATCTGCACTGGCGGGTATTCGGAGCTTTCTTCTCTTTCAGCGCCGTTATATTCCGTGCCTTTTTCCTGGGAACCACCCAGACCAAGACTCTGACGCTGAACTCCATCGTCATGGTACTGAGTAATGTCGTATTCAACTATACCCTAATCTTCGGCCAATTCGGCTTCCCGGCGCTCGGCATTGCCGGAGCGGCTATCGGTTCTTCGCTGGCCGAGCTGGTTTCACTGGTATTCTTCATCCTCCATACCCGCAGCCGTATCGACTGCCGCAAGTATGGGCTGGACCATATTCCGAAGTTCCGGATGGACGTATTGAAACGGATGCTGAACGTCTCCTTCTGGACCATGATACAGAACTTCTTTTCCCTCTCCACCTGGTTCCTTTTCTTCCTCTATGTGGAGCATTTGGGAGAGCGCTCGCTGGCAGTGACCAACATTATCCGCAATGTGTCCGGCATACTGTTCATGGTACTCATGGCGTTTGCCTCTACCTGCGGTTCGATAGTAAGCAACCTCATCGGCGCAGGCAACTCCGATTGCGTGGCAGGCACCATCCGGCAGCACGTACGCATAGCCTACGTTTTCGTACTTCCGCTGGCATTGCTTTTCGCACTGTTCCCCAAGCTGATTCTGGGAATTTATACCGACATACCCGACCTGCAGGACGCAGCCGTGCATTCGCTCTGGGTGATGTGCTCCACCTATCTGTTCCTGGTTCCTGCCAATGTCTATTTCCAGGCAGTTTCCGGAACCGGTAACACGCGTACGGCATTGGGGCTGGAGATGGCAACGCTGGTCATCTACACAGTCTATATCACCTACATTATCCTGATTCTCCAACTCGACGTGGCCATCTGCTGGACTTCGGAAATGGTTTATTCCGGCTTTATTCTCATATTCAGCCGGCTATATATCAAACGTGGGAATTGGCAAGGAAGGAAAATTTAGTATCTTTGCGCTGAATAACCGAAACAAAAAACATATATGAAACAAGTAAATCTACTACTTATGTCAGCAGCTATGACATTGGCCTCCTGCGGAGGAACAAAAGATGCCGGACAGCAGCAGGACGCAGCAACGCTCATCCAGCGGTCGGACATTAAGATTGAAGGAAAGCGCATGACACCCGAGGCACTCTGGGCCATGGGACGTATCGGCAGTGTGTCCGTATCCCCTGACGAGAAACAGATTGCCTACACGGTATCCTATTACAGCGTGCCCCAGAACAAGAGCAACAGCGAAGTCTTCGTCATGAATGCCGACGGTAGCGGCAACACCCAGATAACCCGGGATGCCTGGCAGGAAGGACAGCCCACGTGGTTCAAGGACGGCAAGAAGCTTGCCTTCCTCTGCAACGAAGGCGGCAGCAGCCAGGTATGGGAAATGAATCCCGACGGCAGCGGACGCAAACAGCTGACCCGGTACGAGGGAGACATCGAAGGATTCTCTTTCTCGCCCGACGGCAGGAAACTCCTCTTCATTGCCCAGGTAAAGACCGTGAAGAGTACGACCGACAAACATCCGGACCTTCCCAAAGCCACCGGCATCGTCGTTACCGACCTGATGTACAAGCACTGGGACGAATGGGTGACCACTGCCCCCCATCCGTTCGTGGCCGATTTCGACGGCAATGCCATCAGCAATGTAAAAGACATCCTCGAAGGCCTGCCCTACGAAAGCCCGATGAAGCCCTGGGGAGGCATCGAACAACTTGCCTGGAGCCCCGAATCGGACAAGGTCGCCTTCACCTGCCGCATGAAGACCGGACTGGCATACGCCATCTCCACCGATTCAGACATATACGAATACGATGTGAACAAAGGCGGATTCATCAACCTTTGCAAGCAGAATGCAAAAGACTCTGACGGCAAAGACGAAATGGCAGGCTATGACACCACCCCACAATACTCACCGGACGGCAAATACATCGCCTGGCAAAGCATGGAACGCGACGGCTACGAAGCCGACCAGAACCGCCTTTGCGTGATGGACCGTGCCACCGGCGAGAAACGTTTTGTAAGCAAGGCATTCGAATCGAACGTGGACGCCTTCTTATGGAACAAAGACTCCCGGAGCATCTACTTCATCGGTGTATGGCATGGCGAGACACAGATTTACAACATCGACCTTGCCGGAAACGACAAGCTTACCCGGCTCACCGACGGCATGCACGACTATGCCTCTCTCGCCCTTTGCGGAGACAAACTCATCGCCAAGCGCCACTCCATGAGCATGGGCGACGAAATCTATGCCGTAAACAGTGCGCGCAACGGCGACGCTTTTGCAGAAGCAGTGCAACTGACCACAGAAAACAAGCAGATCTACGACCAGCTGGAAATGGGCAAAGTGGAAGCCCGCTGGATGAAGACCACCGACGGCAAGCAGATGCTGACCTGGGTGATTTATCCTCCGCAATTCGACCCCAACAAGAAGTACCCCACCCTCCTCTTCTGTGAAGGCGGCCCTCAGAGTCCCGTCAGCCAGTTCTGGAGCTACCGTTGGAATTTCCAGATTATGGCAGCCAACGACTATATCATCGTAGCCCCCAACCGCCGCGGTCTTCCGGGCTTCGGTATAGAGTGGAACGAAGCCATCAGCGGTGATTACGGCGGCCAGTGCATGAAGGACTACTTCACCGCCATTGACGAAATGGCAAAGGAGCCTTTCGTCGACAAAGACCGCCTGGGTTGCGTAGGCGCCAGCTTCGGAGGCTTCTCCGTATATTGGCTTGCCGGACACCATGACAAACGCTTCAAGGCATTCATCGCACACGACGGTATCTTCAACATGGAAATGCAGTATCTGGAAACGGAAGAGAAATGGTTTGCCAACTGGGATATGGGCGGAGCCTATTGGGAAAAGAACAATGCTACGGCACAACGCACCTTTGCCAATTCCCCGCATCTCTTCGTCGACAAATGGGACACCCCTATCCTCTGCATCCACGGAGAGAAGGACTTCCGCATCCTTGCCAACCAGGCAATGGCCGCCTTCGATGCAGCCGTGATGCGTGGCGTTCCTGCCGAACTGCTTATCTATCCGGACGAAAACCACTGGGTGCTGAAACCCCAGAACGGCGTGCTGTGGCAACGTACCTTCTTTGAATGGCTGGACAAATGGCTGAAAACGGCTAAGTAAAGCTCCTCAAAGACGATAATAAGAAATAATCCCGGACTCTTTGTCAAAAGTCCGGGATTATTTCTTATTATCGTATACCGCCCGATTTATTTTTTATGACTATAATTTGGGCAGTTCAAATAAAGTCAATACATTTTGCTTTATGCAGATGCTAAAAACGATGCAGACAAATCGTATAACTATGATTAACGGAAGACAGTAATTCAGGAGATATGTCTTGAAAAATACTTTTTCATGAAGAGTACGTATATTGCGCTCAACAGTAAGATACACCCTATCAGGAAGATATAGCCATACTGCCGGTAATAAATATATCCTACGACAATGATTGCCTGCACTGCCATGTAAATAGAAGAAACCACCACATGGGGAACCTTCAGCTCGTTCGCCATAATCTGATACATATGCTTGCGATGCGGCAGGCCGATATTCTCGTGAAGCATCAGGCGATGAATGATAGTCAGCACACTATCCACACCATACACGGATAAAAGGACTATCCAACTAAAATCACCAGTCTGGATGATGAGTCTGCCTATCAGGAAGAGAAGGATGAAGGCAATGCTCACCGACCCCACATCACCCGCAAAGCACTTGGCACGCTTGCGGAAATTGAAGAAGCAGAAGACAAGAACGGAGCAGATAACGGTATAGATGAAATCCGCATTGACAGACGTATTGGCAACCGACAGCGTTGTCAAGGTCGTAGCTAAAAGCTGTATTTATTTGTTATTGAAGACACATAACATTGTCATCTATTATTTTACTATGGCTTCTTTTATACACTTTACGATATAATATACATCCTCATCGGTCACCCACGGCCCGGCAGGAAGACACATACCGATTTTAAAAATAGCTTCGGATACCCCATTGATATAAGCCGGAGCATCCTTATAGACAGGCTGCTTGTGCATCGGTTTCCAAACCGGGCGTGCCTCTATTTTCTTGTCAAGCATAAAAGCACGTAAAGCCTCCACATTCTCGTTGGGCTGACAATCCGTTGTAGCACAATCTACGGCATGAATCACACCAGCAGCACCACCTACGGCAGTCCTGACAACATCCTTATAGGCATTTTCCTGCCCTTTGATGCGAAGTGAAGAATCTAGGGTAATTGTGGAAAGCCAGAAGTTGGAATCATAATCGGCCGAAGGGGCTTCATGGAGCAATACCCCTTCCACATCCTTAAGCAGTTCCCTATAAAGAGCCTGTACATGCCGATGATGTGCAATATGCTTATCGGCAACGGTCATTTGACCACGACCAATACCTGCACAGATATTACTCATGCGATAGTTATACCCTATCGTCTCGTGCTGATAATAAGGATAAGCCTCACGAGCCTGTGTGGCATACCACATGATTTGATTCTTGCTTTCGGCATCTTTACAAATCAACGCACCACCGCCACTGGTAGTAATCATCTTGTTACCGTTAAAGCTCAGCACCCCGAACTTGCCGAACGTCCCCAGTACCTGTCCCTTAAAACGGGAGCCAAAACCTTCGGCAGCATCTTCCACCACTGGAATAGCATACCTATCGGCTATCTCCATGATACGTGTACAGTCATAGGGCATGCCGTACAATGCCACAGGAACAATGGCTTTTGGCTTTTTTCCAGTCTTGGCAATGCGGTCCTTGATGGCTTCTTCCAACAGTTCCGGAGACATGTTCCAAGTTTCTTTCTCAGAATCCACAAATACCGGAACAGCCCCCAGATAAGTGACCGGATGCGAAGACGCACAGAATGTGAAGCTTTGTACAATCACTTCGTCACCCTGTCCCACTCCGCAAGCCAACAGAGCCAAATGTACTGCCGCCGTACCGGCCGAAAGTGCCACCACTTCCTTGCCTTCGCCTACAAAACGTTTCAAATCCTCTTCAAAAGCATTCACGTTAGGGCCGAGAGGAACCACCCAGTTCATATCGAAGGCTTCTTTTACATATTTCTGTTCAATACCCTCCTCGCTCATGTGGGCAAGGCAGAGATAAATGGTTTTATCCATAAATATATATGTGATCACTAGTGTCCCGTTAAAATCGGGACGAGTTATTAATTAATCAAATAATCCCGGAATAAGGGGATTAAATTGTTCTTTGACA
>NZ_SRYZ01000147.1 GCF_004793475.1 Bacteroides muris (ex Afrizal et al. 2022)
ATGCCTGCAAACAAAGAAAACAGCCTCGCTGAAGCTGTTTTCTGAGATAAGTTTACAAAGTATTGATTTACAATCTAACAGATTAGGCAAGCCAACTTAATCAAGAAAAGGAAAGCCTATTTCAAATGGATTGATGTAATCCAAAATACCTTCTCATGAAACAGACATAAATGAGACTTAACAAAAGGATGGTACATAGCAGATACCGGTAGCCTGAATCCAGACACATTATATATCCTACGACAATGATTGCCTGCACTGCCATATAAATAGAAGAAACCACCACATGAGGAACCTTCAGCTCATTCGCCATAATCTGAT
>NZ_SRYZ01000148.1 GCF_004793475.1 Bacteroides muris (ex Afrizal et al. 2022)
ACGTATCTGTTCCATGTTATTATAACCTGATTGGTGTATGACAAAGGTACGATTTATATTTCAAAAAAAGACGAAAGGCGATGGAGATTTTAGTCTCCATCGCCTTTCATTATTTTACTAATCATCATTTCAGTATTACTCACGTAGACTGGTGCAATCCGAAATACTTCTTCATAAAGCAGGTATAAGAAAAACAAAGCAAAAGAATTATACCTGTCAAATACCAATAACCGTAACCTAAACACATTATATATCCTACGACAATGATTGCCTGCACTGCCATGTAAATAGAAGAAACCACCA
>NZ_SRYZ01000149.1 GCF_004793475.1 Bacteroides muris (ex Afrizal et al. 2022)
CAATGGATTTCCAGAAAGTGGCAGCGTGTTGCACCGATACGGTAATCATTGTCCGGTATGCCGTGAGTCGGTTATTTGCGACTGAAATTTCCATACTCTCTTTCTTTTCGTTACGTATTCCTTTTGCCGCAAAGAAATACATAATCTGTTATCCGGCAATGGATTTTCCGGAAGTGGAAGCATGTGGCACAGGTTGGTAGAGGTTGGCACAGATTGGAGGTGTATTCTTAATTCCGGAAATCAGCAATGTGGCAAGAGAGAAAAACAAGGGCTTAATTCAAACCTGACTGTAATCGCACC
>NZ_SRYZ01000150.1 GCF_004793475.1 Bacteroides muris (ex Afrizal et al. 2022)
AAGCCCATGATACGAAGAACCGGTCTGCCGCGCAGGTATATTTTGATATCAATACCGGACTGACCCAAAAGATATTTGATTTCTTTCTGGAATCGTCCGCAAAGAAATTCATATTCTTCAGTTCTGTGAAAGCCGCTGCAGACAGCGTGGAGGGTGATATGCTGACTGAAGATGTGGTGCCTGCTCCGATAGGGCCTTACGGGGAGAGCAAGATTGCTGCGGAAGATTATATAAAGGAACGTTTCATTTTGCCTACCACCTCCCCCCTCGGATACTCCTCCTTCGAGAAGGAGGAGAATG
>NZ_SRYZ01000015.1 GCF_004793475.1 Bacteroides muris (ex Afrizal et al. 2022)
GCAAAAGAAACAGTAACAATAAAAAGTATGTATATGGAAATCGTATCAATTGAAAGAAAGACCTTTGAGGCGATGGTCGCCAAGTTCGACCGTTTCGTCAGTCGCATGGATGCCATCTGCCGGCGGCACGGAGAGAAGACAATGGGCGGGTGGATGGACAATCAGGACGTTTGCCGGATGCTCAACATCAGCCCACGCACATTGCAGACGCTTCGGGACAACGGGACGCTGGCTTACTCGCAGATAAACCACAAGACCTACTACCGTCCCGATGATGTGCAGCGCATTGTTTCCGTTGTGGAGGACAGGCGCAAGGAAGCAAAGTTCAAAGGAAGAACTATATAAACTTGATGAAATGAACGAAGTAAACTAACAATACTCACTAAATCCAAAGTAACATGAATGAACTGATTAACAAGGACAACGAGTGGATAATCCACTTCATGGGCAGTCTCGACCGTCTTTTGGACAGCTTCGAGCATCTGACCGCCAATTACCGCCCGACACTGAACGGTGAACGTTTCTTCACTGACAAGGAGGTGTCGGCACGGTTGAAGGTGAGCCGCCGAACACTTCAGGATTATCGCAACGAGGGGCGTATCGCCTATATCCAGTTGGGTGGCAAAATCCTCTACCGTGAATCCGACATCGAAAGGATGCTTGCTGACGGCTACCGTTCCGCCTATCGGCTGACAGGCACATGATTTTCTTGAAGGAGCGCGGTTTGCCGTCTGCCCTATGGTTGCGGAGCAATGGACTTTTAACATAAAGAAAAAAGGAATGGCTTACAGATGAAGCACCAATATCCTGCTTCGCCTGTAAGCCATTCCTTTCTATCTTCTGATTTCCCGCCAGTCGCTTGTTTCCGTTGCCGGATGCTCTAAAAGCGTGTGGCAGGCAGTGGCAAGGTTTTCGGGCCGAATACGCTCCACAGGAGGAAGATTCTGCCCGAAACGGCTTGCCGCCCGACCTTGCCAATGCCGTCAAAGCCACATGCTACCTTTGCATCCGTGCATCGGGAACGAGTGGCTGGCGGGATGAACCTCAACTATACCATCGGTTGTTATCCCTGCCACAGGAAACAAACAATGTAACCGGAGTTCCTCTCTTAGTGCCACTAATTTCATTTATTATAAACCGTCTGAACAAGACACTCTCTTTACTGCATATCCTGAATGCAACGGCTATAATCACTTCAATGTTATAGACATCGTAACTGATGCCATCCGATTGCTTGACATACTTCATCGTGTCAAATTTGTTCAGTTCCTTGTTCTTGTAAATGGTATGAATCGCCTTGCGGACATCGCATGAGAACACACCGAACAGGTCGGCTATCTCAAATTGTGTCATCCACACGGGTGCTGTCGGCATAATGACTACACCCGTTTCACTGATTGTTATTATTCCTCTGTCCATAATGTACTGAATTGATACTGTTTACTTATTGTTGTCTGTCTTTTCGCCGATAGATTGTATTTTCCTGCGTTCCATCAGCTTGTCCATATCTCTGGAGATTTTATCATCGGTTATCCGTGCATACCCCTGTGTCGTCCGGATATTGGAATGTCCCATCATTTTAGCGATGCTCTCGATAGGTATATCCGATGAAATCAGGAACGTACCGAAGCTATGCCGACTTTGATGATAGGACAAGTTGTCTTCTTTCCCTATGATTACACCCAGCTCATGAATCTCAAACCACAGGGCATCCCGATTGGGAAGCGGGAACACGGGATGTTCATCGTCAGTCGTGTTGTACAGCGACAATATCCGCTCCGCTATGGGATGCAGTGGAATGAACGCCTCTATCTTTGTCTTCTTGCGGTTGATGCGGATGTACCGCCTACCATCCGCATTCGTCCCGATATGATGTGGATGCAGGAGCATTATATCCACATACGCCAGTCCGGTCAGGGTCGAAAAGATGAAAGCCCGTCTTGCCAGTTCCATCCGCTTGTCATACATCGGGGTGGAAAGTATCTTCTTGAACTCCTCACGGCTGATATACCTGTGCCTTGCCTCCGGCTTGGTTTCATATTCCATTTCCTCACAAGGGTTCACGCGGATAATCTCCTTATCGACTGCCAGATACAGCAGGCGGTTCAACCAACGCAGGCAATGGTTGGTTTGGGAAGCCCCGAAATTCTTGCATCTCTTCAAAAACGCTTTGTAGGCTTTGCCGAAGTCTTCCGTGACTTCTTCAAGGCCTATGTCTTTCTTGCCCAAAGACATGAGATAATTTGTCAGGTACTTCTGGTAATACATTGAACTCCGATAGGAAGAAGTTGAGTCTATTTCCTCGGAATGTTTCTTCAAACGCTCCCTTTCCCATTCCCCCATTTGCAGGAGGGTCGTCGGATGGATGTTGTTCAAGGTGATATGGTTCTTCAGCATCTCCGCACTGACCACACCTTGCGATTTCAGTATCTCTAAGTAGGCTTCTTCCATCAGGCGCAGGTATTCCCGTAAACGGCTGTTCTCCCTTGCGGACTTTATCTCGTTCTTCCTGCCGTTCCAGTCTTCCGGTCTGCAATAAATTCCGGGACTGATGACGGTCTGTTTGCCGTCAATGGTTATACGACACAATACGGCGGTCGTACCGTCAGCCTTTACCTTGCTGCGGTTGATGTAGGGTAATAATGAAAATGTACTTCGCATATTATTCTTTAAGTGTTAAAGAGTGAGTTTGAAATCTTCGGTCGCTTTAATGAACTTGTCCATGTCCTCAAATAGTTTTTTCGGGCTTACACGGGCATATACCTGAGTGGTGGAGATATCGGAGTGTCCCAACATCCTGCTGATGGTCTCTATCGGAACGCCTGCTTCAAGCGTTATCAACGAGGCAAAGCTATGGCGGGCCTGATGGTAGCACAAGTCATCCTTGATTCCTGACAATGCCGCCAACGCTTTCATGTGCCTTCTGAGATTTGACCAGCGAAGTAAAGGAAACAAGGTTTCCCTGTCCTCACTATGGTACTTATTGATAAGCGCAATAGCTTCGGGCAATAGTTTTACGCTGGCACGGAGTTCGTTCTTCTTTCTGCGGTATTTCAGCCACAAAGCCCCGTCCTTATCCGTATATAAATTGGTATGTGTAATTGAAACGACATCTGCATAAGAGACTCCGGTATAGCATCCGAAGAGAAACATATCCCTTGCCAGCATGTGGGATTTGCGGTAAGCAGGTATTTCCACATCCCGGATTTTCTCAAACGATTCACGGTTTAATGCCCGTGGTGTCGTTTCAGTCTTCTTCGGCAAGGTAAAATGCTGGAAATGGCTCCTGTCGGCATACCCCTTCTTATAAGCCAGACGGCATATCTTCTTCAGGATGGCAAGATGATGGCGGACGGTATCTATCGCATATCCCTTGTTTTCCATAGCGAATGCTTGATAGTCGTGGATGAACTGTTCCGTCAGTTGCCCGAATGACAGGTCCTTGACCTTGTACTGATGCTCGATGAACTCTCCGAGGGTCAGACGCATATAGTGATAGCCGGGATAAGTTCCTTTCGCGCGGTCTATGCCGATACGGGCTTTGAGGTCGTCACAGACAACATCCGTCATTTTCATGAGAGTCATCTGTGTTTCCATGCTGCCTTGAAAATGATTCTTCACATCAGTGGCTTCAAAATCCACTTTACGACTCACAAGGCTGTTGAAAGCGTTGTTCACCGCCAACAGCAGTTTTTCAATCCTGGCATTGGTTTCCACCGCTTCCTTGCTCTTGCCGTTCAGACGGCTTTCACGGGGATTCCACAGTTCGGGAGTGCAGGACAGCTTAGATCCGAACTGCGCCATCGTGCGGTTCACGGTTATGCGTCCCATGATGGGAGCCTTGCCCGACTTGTCCAGTCCGCTCTTTTTGAGGTAGAGCAGCACCTTGAATTTTTCTACTTTCATACGCTTATATTTTTTAGTGCAAAATTACTTGCCGTATAAGCGTTCCTTGACATGCAAAACACTGTGTATGAGCGCAAATAAAACGGTGAGGGTTTCTTTTCATTGCCTGCCGTTACCTATTCCTGTTTCGGTAACTGCCCGGCTAACGGTTTGGTAACTGAACAACCTCAATATTCCGTTGCCGTTTGCATTTTCTCTACTTGGCAGAATGCTGAAATACCGTTCATTTCAAACGACTTACGTTTAATCTTTACCTCTCTGTGTTTCTTTGCATAGCCTATCACTTTTCACGGATTACGCCATAGCTATGCAGCCGTTAAGGGTAAAGAAGGTAGCAGTGACAAGGAACAGCATTCCTGTAGGGTCGAAGGCGAATACGGGTAGAAACGCCTTGGACAGAATGGTGAAAATGGGCGAGAAAAGGAGTATGACCAGCGTATTACGCCCTATAAAAAAGGTGAGCCACCGGACTTGTGCAGACAGATAATTGTAGATTGCCAACAACAGGCTGATGGAAAGCCAGGTGATGGCGACTCCTGCCAGAGTACCCCTATCCAGATTGGCGGGAAAACAGCATAGTATGACGAATGGGACAATGGCAAGAGGTGTGCCGCGAAAGACCTGTGTAAAACGAAGCCCGCTTTGGCTCACTATTATGCCGATAAGGAAATAGAGGGCATTGGAGAAGTTCATCAATCCTCCGCAATAGGAAAGGGCAAACAGGCAGACACCAGCCACAACCAGTCGGGAGACCACTGACAACCGTACATAGCGGAACGTGATGTAATAGATGAGGCTGCACAGAATCAGCGTATGCAGATACCAGTAAGGACCCATCGGATGAAGGAATATCTTGTCAATCAGTACGGCGGGAGTGATTTCAGCCACGCTTTCGCGTACGGGCAGGAAATGCGACATCACTGTGTAGGCTGCCTCCATACAAACATACGGAATGAAAATCCATAGGAACTTGCGGAGAAAGCTTCGGGCATCCTTCCGGTTGTTGGCCAGATAGCCCGAAATAATCAGGAAAGCGGACATGTGGAACGTATAGACGATTTGTTTCGCATACGGATACTTGTCGCCTATATGTACAAGGTGAAAAATAATCATCAGGATAATGAAGATACATTTCAGATAATCTATCTCTTTGACACGGTTTTCCATGAACGATGAGGTTTGCTAGTTGTATTTCAGGGCGTAAAGATAATATAAGTTGCACATAATTCAAGCTTCTTGGAACGTTTTGATAGATGTGAAATTCTCACTTTGGGCATCCGAAACGAAGAGTGTGAGCAAATAATTAGTATTTTTGCACCTGTTATTTATCTCGAAATTATCCGATTGTGAAAGATGAAAAAACAACTGTCTTATGCTCTTTTAATAGGGCTGGTTGCTTGTGCATGTGTACGTCCCAAGTCTGCTGAAACCGCTAAAGAACCGGTGGCTGGGCAAGACAGTACACAGAGTTTCGAACTGCCGGCCATTCCTGCTACCCTTACCTCTGTTGCCCAAAGAGAAGATTATCTGATTCGACATTATTGGGACCACTTTCCGATTGCCGCCCAGACAACAGTTTTTCCTTGTGAGAAAAAAGGAATAGAGCAAGCTTGGGTTAACTTCTGTTATTTGCTTCTTCCCTGCCCCGAGGACTATTCGGAAGCTCGTATCAAGGAAACTTTTCATAAATTTCTCGTCAATAAGGTTGTCCTCAAACATTTCATGGGGTTGGCCGATAAATATTGGTACGATCCAAACTCGCCCATCCGCAATGAAGAGTTTTATATCGCTATGCTCGAAACCATATTGCGTGCCCCGGTACTGACCGATACGGAGAAACTCGTTCCCGAAGCCCGTTACGAGCTGGCGCAGAAAAACCGGAAAGGCAGTCGCGCCATCGATTTTGTCTACACTCTGAAATCCGGCAAGCAGGGTACTCTACATGCACTCCGGTCGGACTATACCCTCTTGTTTATCAACAATCCCGGTTGCCATGCTTGCGAAGCCGTCATTTCCGAATTGAAAAGCTCCGCACTGGTGAGCCGCATGCTTGCCGACCATGAGCTCACCCTCCTTGCCATGTATACAGACGAAAATCTTTCAGAATGGAACGAACACCTTTCGGACTTTCCGAAGGAATGGATAAACGGCTATGATTCCGGACAGCTCATCAATGCCGGACAATTGTATGACTTGCGAGCCATCCCTACGCTTTATCTGCTTGATGCAGAAAAGAATGTACTGCTGAAGGATGCTCCTTTTGCACAGATAGAAGAGTATTTGATTCTTCATCCCGTTCTCTGATTCTAATTGCCATACGGCGAATCAGGAGCATCTGGAGAGGCTGTATATAGGTCGTTTTCTTTTTTTAAGAAAAATAAGCACTATTCATTTGTTTGCGTTGTATCAAATTAATAATTTTGCGACCGTTTTTAAAATTAAGCATAATAAATAGTAAAAATACGGTCTCATGAAGAGAAAGTTTTTGGTTGTTTTTATGTTGAGTTGCTGTATGGCGAACCCAGCGGTGTTGTATGCGCAAGAACAATCCGTACAGCATTTGAAAAGTGAAAAAAATGTTACTAGCCTGAGTGATGGCTCTCTCCACTTCGAAACGGAAGACTCGCTCAGAAAGAAGAAGCCGCGTGTGGCGGTGGGTACAAACCTGCTTTCATGGATAGGGTTTCGTCCGGACTTATCGTATACTACATACGGAGGCAATGTGTATGCTGAATATTATTGGGGAAAACGCTACTCTCTGAAGGGCACTTTTGCCTATTGCGAGCACTCTTACAAAGGAGGAAACCGTTTTCAGGGATTTACTTCCTATGTACTCGAACCGCGCTTCTGGCTCAAGAAAGACGAAGTGTACAAGGGTTTCTTTGTGGGTGTCTACGGTCAGATAGGAGACTTTAACGACCGCATACCGGAAGCCAACCATACCGGACATTTTCATAGCGAAGGCGTTTCGGCGGGCTATCTTCAGCCTGTCTGGAAAGGGCTTGCTGTAGAGTTGAATGTGCGTGCAGGTTATCGTCATTCCGATGTGAAGAAGTATGTGCTGAACGAAAAAGGCGACAGATGTCTGTGCCGTAAGTTCAAGAGGGATGAGTTTGTGTTGACGGGGTTCTGCCTGAATCTGCTTTATCGGTTCTGATGTATCACACTTGTTTTCGTGTTCCGGTGAAGACTTTGCGATAGAAACAAAATCAATTAGTTTTTTAGATATGAAAAGAATTTTTTATTCCGTTTTGGCGGTAATGATGCTGTGTTGTGCAGCGTGTACTCGTTCAGAAGAAGAAGGAGTATTGCCCGAGGGTGGCAAGTCGGGTCAAAAAGTATTTGTGAGAATTGAAAACGTACAAGTGCCTAAGGTACGTATGATAGAAGACGAAAAGAATGATAAGACAGAGAGCGCTGTGGAGTTTCAGAGTGGCTATCTGTTTTTCCTTACCCCAAAAGGACAGGTGAGAACCCATTACAGCATTGTGAGCAATGAGGAAGATGTGGATGATGAAGGACACAAGCTGTCGTTGAAGCAGATACAAGAGGGACATACGTTCACGGGTATCTCAGGAGATGTGTCCAAGGTCTATATCGTGGGTAATGTGACCAGTGATGAATTGAACGACCAGGATATTCATAGTGGAGACCTTCCTTTCATATCCGACATACACCTCAAGAAAATCTCTCTGGGCAACCAGCACGCAGACAACATGAATCATGTGGCACTTGCCGGCATAGAGGGGTTGACAGATGGAGGTGCAGGCATGAAGGAAGCCACGGTAACTTTGTCTCCCCTCTGCGCCCGTCTGGAGATAGGCAAGATTACGACCGACCAGACCATCCTTGATTACAAACTGGACGGTGTTTATGTGGCCGGATTCTATGAGAAAATGCCTTTGAATCAGCAGTGCGTCGAGTCTGACTGGGTATCTCCGGATTATGCGACCAGTGATGTGGAAGCTGAGTTGAAAACCTTTTATACCCGATATGGCTGGATGGCCGATTGCATTGAGTTTAGCAAGGTGCAGGAACAGACAGAGGACGGCCACAATGTTTATTCTTTCTATCCTGAGGCCACTCAGAGCAAGAAGTGGGCTTATCCGTTCTTTGCCATTGAAGAGCCTGCCGAAGGTGTGGAACCTTATAAAGGCCATCTGGGCGTTCACCTTCTCTTGAAACTGTCCGGGATGACAGTGAAACTTTATGACGAGACCACCAACAGCTGGGAAGAGAAAAAACTGGAAGGGGTACGTTATATCAATCTTAACCGGTTCGTGAGAAGCCATTCGGCCCATGCGGACGCTGTGAACTTCTACAATGGACATATCTACAAGATAGATGAAATCAAGTTTGGAACTACCAACCTCTCAGACAAGATTATGCCGACGGACGTAAGTGTCAAGGTTACGGTGAGTGTTGCTCCTTGGAAGATTGATAATATTTATCCTGCATTGTAAAAGGCAACGGTTCAGGTGCTTATGAAAAGAATATTGCAATTCTTGTTGTCTTTTCTCTCCTTGGCCTTGGGATGTGTTTCCTGCCTCACCGAGGTGGAGGTGGGTGGCTGCAACAATGCGGTCGTCAGGTTTGAATACATGGCCGACGGTGCGGAAGACTGTTTTGCAGAGTATATATCCGCCGTAGACTATTACATTTATGACGAGCAGGGGAGTCTGGTGATTGCTTCGCGACTGGACAAGAAGAATCTGGAACATTTCCAAGGATTCAAGTTGCGCCTGCCTCGGGCAGGTACCTATCAGGTGGTGTGTTGGGGAAACATAGGCAGGCAGAACATGGCTTCTGCCACCGAAACGCTTGCCGGTGCCCGTGTCTGCAACCGGGAGGTGGCAAGCGGTTCTTTGCCCGGCAGCAACGACCCGCTTTATCTGGGAAGTACCGCTTTCACTCTTGCCGATGTGGATGGCAGAAAAGAGACTGTACTTCGCTTCCATGCTGCGCATATTACCTTCAAACCTTATATTGTTTTCGCAGGACAGACCGTGGTGCAAGATACGGATTGTCCCTATGAGGTGAAGGCAGGAATGTTTCCGGCCGAGATGAGCTTTGAGGGTGAGGCGGCAGGTGAAGAGACACTGTTCATGCCCTCCATGGATGCCTTTCCGGAGCGGAATATGTATGGGGGAGTGTGCGAGTTGCCTCTTTTCGGGGAGGACACTCCGGCCGTAGTGATGGTGTTCGATTGCAAAAGCGGTAAGAAACTGGCGGAAGTCAGCTTGCAGAAGTACATGGCAGAACATGGCATCCACCTTGCAGGAAAAGAAGAAATCGTGATAGAGATGCTGATAAGCATATCGGGCACGAATGTAACCATAAAATTGCCGGTGTGGGAAGAAGACAGCATCTTCCCTGCCTGACGGAATAAAAATATGAAACAGATAGTTGGAATAATGACCCGGACGGTGCTGCTTGTTGTCTGGGGGATGATGGCCGTTGCTTGTGAACGTGGGGATGGCATTGATTCTGCCGACCCTCTTGTCGCTGTGGCAGTGCATACTCGGGCGGGAGAGACGGACGGAGACCGACTTTCACCGACTTTGCAGCAGGGCATTGTATTTGCTTACAATGCAGACGGGATTTTGGAAGGATGTGCTACGTTCGATGCCACTTCCACTATGGTGGCATTCAAGTTGCGCGAGGGGAAAAAGACTTTTGTCGTTGTGGGAAATCCCCGTGAAGAGCTGAAAAAGAAACTGGTGAGACAGGTGGGGGCTGCTTCGGAGGAAACACCCGGCACGATTGCTGAAACCGGTGACGAAACGGTTACGTCATGGACTAGCCCCTATCGCTACGAAAAGTTGAAAGGCGTGGTGGTAGGCTCCGACGACTTGGACTACATACGGACGAGCGGGCAAGTGCTGTTGTGGGGGGAGACGTGCACCGACGTACGGCAGAGCACCTCGGCGTCTGACACGCCGCTAAAGGTGGAAGTTGAAACATCAGCGGTGGTTTCCCGTCTGGAACTGTATGTACAGTGTGTCGCTCCTCTGCTGACGAAAGATGTTGTCATCACCGGAGTAAAGCTGGTGGATGTGCAGACGTCCGTGTTGCTGAACGGCAACAAGAATGCGGAAGCAAAGAAGGGCAATTTGGCATGTTCCACGCCCGATAACAGCGCTGTGTTCTCGGGTGGAGACGAGCCGCATTACAACGGTGAGGGTATTGATTTGTCAAAGCACTCGGCGGTGTGTACAGCCTATTCCTATCCGTCGAAGAATATGTATGTGGAGATGAATGTGAAGCTGAAAGGCAATGTAGGCGCGGAGACCTATAAGCTTTACGTGCGAAACCAGGAAGACGACGACAGCGAAATGCGTGCAGGGCATCTTTATAGGATGCTTGTGACGTTTGTGCTTGACGAGAAAGGGAAACTGACCGTCGCCGAGTGGCAGAACGTGAACAACGATTTTGTCATAGGCGGATGATATGTCTTCCTGTGTGTGGGATGATGAAGCGTTTATTTTCTGAATTCTGATGAACTACTTATGAAACCAGTTAATTATATATTGAACGTATGCTTGTTATGCATACTATGGGCATGTGCCGATGATGTTATCGGCCCCGGAACTCACGAGGCCGGAGAGGCCGGAATGGAAGAGGTGTCGTTGTCGTTATCGGTGCGTCCTGCCCGTGTGATAGGCAGGCTGCCGGACGACGGAACCGCATCGACACGTGTATTGGATGAGGCCAAGGAGAAGGCGGTGGATAACATCTGGGTATTCCAGTACGACTCCAAGGGCAACCTCATCGCCTTGCCCCGCTATTATGAGCCCGATGACCTTGACGATGTGAAGATAATGCTTCGTCCGGCTACTTCGAGTAAGGTGTATGTGCTGGCCAACCTGAACGATGACAAAGGCTTCGTGAGTGACAGTCTGGCCACTGAGGAACGCTTCTCGGAGCTGATGTTCAGTTTCGGGAAAGACGACCTGCACGATGAGGATGGCACCAACATGCTGATGCTGGGCAGTGCCACGCTCGACATCCTTCCCGGGCACACGAACAATTTCGAAATCTCCTTGGTACGGATGCTGGCCAAGATTACCTTCCGTATTGTCAAGAATGAGGAGGCAAATGCACTGAAAATCACTCGTGCAGAGGTGAAGAATATTCCCGCCGGTTTTCGCGCCGTGGCACCGGCAGCGGGTACGATATATCCCCAGAAACTCGATTCGGTGGTGGACTATACCATCAAGTCGCCGGCAGCGGATGTGGATTATGTCTGGTACATGCCCGAGAACATGCAGGGTAGTAACAAGAACACCGACCCCGAGAACAAGAACAGGAACGCGCCTGCCAACGCCTTGCACCTTCAGCTCTACGTTTCTTCCGAGGCCGATGGCAGTAACTATATATATACCATCTATCCGGGCATGAACACCGTGGACAACTTTGACGTGAAGCGGAATCATAACTACAACGTGAAGCTCAGCCTCACCTCTATCAAGACGGACAACCGCGTGGTGGCAGCACCCGCCAACTGCTACGTGATGAAGCACAACGCTTTCATCATGTTCGACCCTTATACACGTACCGAGACCGGAGGTGGCTGGAAATATACCGATTATGTGGACAAGAACAATCCGGACAAGGCCCTCCATGATGTGGACATTTTGTGGCAGACCGGTGACGGGACGCACTTTCCCATCGGTGACAATTCGAAAAAAGACCGGGTTTTCTTTGACGAGACAGAGCAGAAAGTGTGTGTAAGGAGCGGTGGCATTAACGGCAATGCCGTAATTGCGGCGCGCAATGCCAAAGGTGTCATCATCTGGTCATGGCACATCTGGGTGAACAATGAAGCTCCGGCACAGCTGTCGCATGCGGTGAAGTACACCACATACAGCTGGAACAGCAGCGGCATCAATACCGGTAAGCGTGTTCCGGGATACAGTTTCATGTCCTGCAACCTGGGAGCGGTGAGCACCAATGTGGGCGACATAGGTACCTTCGGCATGTATTACCAGTGGGGACGGAAGGACCCGTTCCCGCAAACGGCAAGAACGGATGGGGTCACTTTCTATGCGAATGCTTATCCGCATGTGCAGCATGTATATGACAACGAAGCGAAACTTCTGAATATGTCCAGCACGGCCGGTACGGGAGAACTGTTCAGAGCTGTCAAGGTAACTAAGGCTACGGGTAACATAGAACATTCCATACAGAATCCTACGGAGTTTATGGCGACCGTCACTCCCGGCTTGTTCCAGAATGGCGGAGAGAGTAGCGGACAACCCGGTCCGGGCAATGGAAGCACGCACGACCCGACATATTATATCAATGACGGTGACTGGTATTGGGGACATAACGACAAACTATGGGGTGGGGTTCCTTTTGACGAAGCCACTGTCAACTATAACAATGTAGTGGCCAATAACGGGGCTACGAAGAAGTCCCTTTTCGATCCCTGTCCCGCCGGCTGGATATTGCCTCGAAGCGATGCGTGGATGGGATTCACAAGCACAGGGCTGAACACCTCCACTTATACACAGCAGAATTATTCGAACCATGGTAGTGAGTATGCGCATCATGGTATGACGTTCTATATGCAGGCTTGGCGCAGCGGTCCGACTTCATTCTTCCCCCTCTGTGGCTGGAGAACCGGCGACGGCAGTTGCTTCGTGGTGAATGGGTGTGGAGGATACTACACCTCTGCGGCTTCTTACCACAATGCTTCTTCCATCTTCCATATCCATCCGGAGTTGGTGAACCCTTACGATTACGGTTACCAGTATGCCCGCCGTTCCTGCGCATATCCGGTGCGGTGCGTGCGCGAGGAGATGGACGAGTGATTCCTGTAAAGGGCCGTGGGTGCGCGGCAATAGAAAAGTGAAACCAGGCTTGCGGATATGCGTCCCGAAGTTGGGGATGTCTATCCCAAGGTTGGGGATGTCTATCCCAAGGCTTGGGATAGAACCGGCAGCCTGTCTTTATCATTTTTGCAACGAATACTTCAGGAGTTTATTGTCTGTATCTTGCAACTCTATTGCAAGTGTTTGTCAGGCGGGTAACCTATATCCTGTGGCAAGATTGCCGTTTTCTGGCAGAAGCCACAGCTCTTTCGTTGAAGGGAGTCAGAAGGAGTTAGGCCGATAGTATCGCTCTACATCAACATAACTATCGGCTTTAACTTCCGAGCCCGAAAGGCGATAACTCCTTCTAACTCCCTTCAATTTCCTTCAATGAAAAAGCCGTATGGAGCTAAGGCATATTTCTTCCTTTTCCGATTGTTTTTACGTATGGAAAATGTATATTTGTGCATGAATCACTAACTTAATGTAAGAACAGACTATGATAACAAGCCAATTGCTTCATCCGGCCAGCATCGTGGTGGTGGGTGCATCCAATAACGTGCACAAGCCCGGAGGGGCTATTTTGAAGAATCTGCTTAGCGGCGGATATGCCGGCGAACTTCGTGCTGTGAATCCCAAAGAGACCGAAGTGCAGGGCCTTGCCGCTTTTGCCGACGTGAAAGAACTGCCCGATACAGACCTTGCCATCCTTGCCATTCCTGCCGTCCTTTGCCCCGATGTCGTGGAAGTACTTGCCGCGGAGAAGCAGGTAAAGGCGTTCATCATCCTCTCTGCCGGCTTTGGCGAGGAAACTCCTGAAGGAGCTGCGTTGGAAGACCGTATACTGGAAACGGTAAACCGGTATGGAGCTTCCCTGATAGGCCCCAACTGCATCGGTTTTATGAACTCGTGGCATCATAGCGTATTCAGCCAGCCCATCCCGCAACTGCATCCGCAAGGGGTGGACCTGATTTCCAGTTCCGGTGCCACGGCGGTGTTCATACTGGAGAGCGCCGTGACCAAGGGATTGCAATTCAACTCAGTATGGTCTGTGGGAAATGCCAAGCAAATCGGTGTGGAGGATGTGCTGCAATACATGGACGAACAATTCAATCCGGAGACGGATTCCCGCATAAAACTTCTTTATATTGAAAGTATCGGTGACCCCGACCGTCTGCTGTTCCATGCGTCTTCGCTCATCAAGAAGGGCTGCAAGATTGCAGCCATCAAGGCGGGTAGCAGCGAGAGCGGCAGCCGGGCGGCAAGTTCGCATACGGGAGCCATTGCCAGCAGTGATTCGGCGGTGGAGGCCTTGTTCCGTAAGGCAGGTATTGTGCGTTGCTATTCGCGCGAGGAGCTGACGACCGTAGGTTGTATCTTCACACTGCCGGAACTGAAAGGGAAAAACTTCGCCATCATTACCCATGCCGGCGGTCCGGGAGTGATGCTGACCGATGCGTTGAGTAAGGGCGGACTGAATGTCCCGAAACTGGAAGGGCCGGTGGCGGAGGAACTCAAGAGCAAGCTTTTTCCTGGTGCAGCCGTGGGAAATCCCATTGATATCCTGGCCACGGGTACACCGGAACACCTGCGCCTCTGTCTGGAGTATTGTGAGGAGAAGTTTGACGATATTGATGCCGTGATGGCCATCTTCGGTACCCCGGGACTGGTGACCATGTTCGAGATGTATGACGTATTGCACGAGAAGATGCAGACTTGCAGAAAACCGATTTTCCCGATTCTTCCTTCCGTCAATACGGCGGGAGCCGAGGTTGCTGCTTTTCTGGCAAAAGGCCATGTGAACTTTGCCGATGAAGTGACTTTGGGTACGGCACTTTCGCGGATAATGAACGCCCCGCGGCCTGCCAATAATGAAATCGAGCTCTTTGGAGTGGACGTACCCCGCATACGTCGGATTATTGATTCCATTTCCGAGGACGGTTACATTGCCCCGCACCATGTGCAGGCGCTGCTTCGTTCGGCAGGCATTCCGGTGGTAGAGGAGTTTGTGTCCGACCGGAAGGAAGAGGTGCTTGCCTTTGCACGCCGGGTAGGTTTTCCGGTGGTGGCCAAGGTGGTAGGGCCGGTACACAAATCGGATGTGGGAGGCGTTGTCCTGAACATCAAGGGTGAACAGCATCTGGCGTTGGAGTTCGATCGCATGATGCAGATTCCCGCGGCGCATTCCATCATGGTGCAACCCATGCTGAAGGGTACGGAACTGTTTATCGGTGCCAAATATGAAGAGAAGTTCGGGCATGTAGTGCTCTGCGGTCTGGGAGGCATCTTTGTGGAGGTGCTGAAAGATGTGTCTTCCGGTCTGGCACCCTTGTCTTACGAGGAGGCTTACTCTATGATTCATTCCTTGCGTGCCTATAAGATTATTAAAGGTACGCGCGGGCAGAAAGGCGTGAACGAGGACAAGTTTGCAGAAATCATTGTGCGGCTTTCTACCTTGTTGCGTTTTGCCACCGAAATCAAGGAACTGGACCTCAATCCGCTGTTGGCCACTGAAAAGCAGGTGATGGCGGTGGATGCACGCATTCGGATAGAGAAAACGTGATTTTCGAAAGGTGGCAGTCCTGATGCTGTACCTCGGTTTATCCTGCCCAGTCTTCCCTGTCCAGGTTTCTGTAACCGATAGCTTCCGCCAGGTGCGCCGGCTGTATCAATTCGCTGCCTTCCAAGTCGGCGATGGTGCGCGCCACTTTCAATATGCGGTCGTAGGCACGTGCCGAAAGGTTCAGCCGGTTCATGGCATTCTTGAGCATGGCAAGCCCTTTCTCATCCGGACGGGCGTAGAGAGACAGCAACTTGCTGTTCATTTGCGCATTGCAATATACACCGGGAATGTCTGCGTATCTGGCTTCTTGAATTTGCCGGGCATATATCACACGCTCTCGTATCGTGGCGCTCGACTCACCCGGGCGGGTGTCCGCCATCTTTTCAAAGGGGAGTGGGGTGACTTCGATTTGCAGGTCTATGCGGTCGAGTAAAGGCCCGGATATACGATTCAGATACTTCTGTACTTGCCCGGGGCTGCAAACGCAGGCTTTGGTAGGGTGGTTATAGTAGCCGCATGGGCATGGGTTCATAGAGGCTACCAGCATAAAACTGGCGGGATATTCCACATTGCACCGAATGCGTGATACGGTAATTTTTCTATCTTCCAGCGGTTGACGGAGAACCTCCAAAACGCTGCGGTTATACTCAGGCAATTCGTCGAGGTACAGGATTCCATTATGTGCCAGGCTGATTTCGCCGGGTTGGGGAAAACTGCCTCCACCGGTCATGGCTACTGTGGAAATGGAATTGTGCGGATCGCGGAACGGGCGTTTTGAAATAAGTCCGCCGCCCTTGCCAAGTTTTCCGGCAACGGAATGGATTTTGGTTGTTTCCAGACTTTCTCCCAACGATAGGGGAGGAAGTATGGAGGGGAGGCGCTTTGCCAGCATGGATTTTCCGCTGCCGGGGGCCCCTATGAGAAGAATATTGTGGCTGCCTGCGGCGGCTACTTCCAGAGCCCGCTTCACGTTTTCCTGCCCCTTTACTTCCGCAAAGTCCAGCTCGAAAGAGCTTTGCTGGGAGTAGAACTCTTCACGGGTATTGACCTGCGTCGGAGCCAATTCTTGTTTTCCGTTGAAGAATTCAATGACATCCTTGATATTTTCCACGCCATAGACTTTCAAGTTATTCACTACGGCGGCCTCATGTGCGTTCGAGCAGGGAACTATCATTCCTTCAAAGCCCAGTTCTCTGGCTTTGATGGCAATGGGAAGTGCTCCTTTGATTGGTTGCAGGCTACCGTCGAGGCTTAGTTCGCCCATCAACAGATAACGGTCCAGTTTATCAGACCGGATAACCTCGCTGGCTGCCAGCATGCCGATGGCTAAAGGCAAATCATAAGCAGAGCCTTCTTTTCGGATATCTGCCGGTGCCATGTTGATGACGATATTACTGGTCGGCATCCGGTAACCGTTGACCTGCAAAGCAGATATGATGCGTTGATGGCTTTCTTTTACCGCAGAATCCGGCAAGCCGACTAAATAGAACATACAGCCTCTGGAGCTGTTGACTTCAATGGTGATGAGGGTTGCGTCAATACCTTGAACAGCCGCTCCAAAAACTTTTATGAGCACGTTTTAATAATTAGGGGTTAATGATGGCAGGGTGGGGGCTACCGTCGGTTTTGTTTTTTGAGTCTCTTTCCGGTCTTTTCCTTCTCTTTCTCCTTTTGCTCTATTTCTGCCAGTTTCTTCTTAATGTCTTCCTCGCTCATGTTTTTCCCTTCAATTTTTCCGGAAGGGCTAAGAAACAGATTGGCCGGCAATGCTTGTATGGCGAGCTGCTTGACGGGAGAGGTATTCCATCCGGAGAAATCACAACTCTGTTCCCACTTCAGGGTATCTCTTTTGATTGCTTCTTCCCATTCCTTTTTGTCAATGTCCAGGGAGATGCCCCAGAGGGCGAATAGCTTGTTCTTTTCTTCTTTCTTGTAAATCCTGCGCAGGGCAGCGTTGGCTTCCATGCTTTGTTGGTTCCAGGATGCCCAGAAATGTATCAACAGATATTTGTCCTTAAAATTGGTGCGGCTGATTTGTGTACCTTTCGCATTGGGCAGATGAATGTACGGGATTGTTTTCCCGACAGATACTTTCTCTTCTTCTTGGATAAGGTCAAGCAGTTCATCTACATACGGGCGGTCTTTTAGTCCTCCGGTCATGTGTTCTGTCATTTCTTTGATTAAGGCGAAGTCCGGTTGCGGTTTTTGCACGAAATATTTTTCCAGCAGATAGATGCTTGCCAATGAAGCAGGATGGCTGTTGATAAAGGTCTTTGCTTTTTCCTCCAATGCTTTCTCCGAGGAAGTGCTTAAACCTTTCAACTCTTTCTGAAAGGCTGTCAGTTCTTCATTGAAGACATTCCCCGTAATTTCCAATGAAGTAATATCGGAAGCAGAACCTTTTATCTTTATTTTATTTCCTTTGTTCAAGTAAAGAGGATACTCTGTACCGTCACTGAATAGCAACCATGCAGAGGCCAGCGTGTCGGTGCTGAGGGTTACGGAGAACTTGTCATCCTTGACAAGCAGTGTGTCCATACGGTTATAGAACTTGTCCGTACCATATATATAAAGGGTATCATTCCCCAGTCCTTTGATTTCACCACTTAGGTGGACTGAATTCGTGTTTTTGTCGCCGCAGGCAGACAATATGATAAGCAGAAGGTATGCAAGATAGATTTTCTTCATTCCGGGTCTTTTTCTGATACTTCGTCGCGAAAATACTTCTTTTTGGTGTGAATAAAAAGAAATGCCCGACATATTTCTATGCCGGGCACGTTCTTTTCAATCTAACCTTTATTATTTGATGATATTCATAAAGTCAGTGTCAGTGAAGTATTTGGCGAATTCCAGGTCAGAAGCAGCTTTCTTAGCCAAAGCCGGTTCTTTTGCAATGGCATTCTTCAGACTGCTGGTTACCATAGATGTATTGTTGGTTCTTGCACCAAGTACAGCCTTCAGGTAGTCAGTGTAAGCGTCTGGCTTTTCTACGCCGGCCAGTGTGCTCTTAGCCTTGTTGTAGTCTTTAGCCAGGATTTGTGCCAAAGCTGCGCTGTTGGTTTTTGTGTCACCGAATGAGTTGACTGCTCTTTCATACTGTCCTTGGGCTACATACAGATTACCCAATGCCTCGTTCAGCTCTTTAGAACCGGAAGCTTTGCTCATGTAGCTTTCTGCAGTAGTTCTGTCACCCTTAGTCAAGGCAATCAGACCGAGGTTCATGTTTGCTTCAGGAGCATCCTTGATGGAAAGGGCTTTCTTGAAGTAGCTTTCTGCCTTGTTAAGGTCACCAGCCTGATAAGCCAGTTTGCCTAAGTTGTTGTAAGCACGGAAATCGTTAGGGTAAATTTGAGTAGCTTTTGTGAAGATAGCTTCTTGCTTGGCAACATCTTTAGTCAAGGTGGTAGCATACAGCAATTCTTCGATGTTCAATTGTTTGGCATCGCTGTCAGCCAGTTTTGCGATTTCTTCGTCGGACTTGCCGATGATTTCGTAGTTCAAAGTCAGACGTGAACGACGCAGTTGCGGCAGGATTTCGTCAGCCAAAGTCTTATAAACAGAAGAGATGTTCTTGATTTCCTGTTCTCTTTGTTCGGGATCCTGATACATGGAAAGAACGCGAAGAATCAATTCTTTGTCTTGGATGTTTGATTTGGATACCAGTTCCTGGAAGCCTTCCCAGTCCTGAGCTGTATACTTGGTGTCTACCGCTGCATTGATTTTTGCTCTCTTCAAATCTCTGTTGATTATCTTGGCCGTGTTGTCCTGGCGGTTCTCAGCCAGAGTGGTATTCAAGCCTACACCACCATCGGGAGAAGCGTATGCGGAGATTTCGATGTTGCTGATTTTCTTGTTTTCAGCTTCGTCTATGTTTTTCACTTCTTTGCCGAATTCTTTGGCAGTCTTCAATTCGCTGGCGCGTACGTTGGCTTGTTGAATCAAGAACATGATGTTGGCGTCATGCTTTTCTTTGATGATACGTTGGAAAGCGTCGTCACCGTTGGCGGGGTTAGCGCTGCCCAATGTTTGTTCCAGCATCTCAGAAGTGGAGATTACACCGTCGGCTACTTTTACGGCAGGTATATTGACAGTCTTTTTGCCTACTGTAGCCTTGAATTCCAAATACAGTTCGGATTTTGCCATTTCCGGTACATAGTCGAAAGATGTCTTCATGGTGTAGCTGCCGCCCATCTTGTAAGAGATAGTCTGGTCATTACCTTCTACCTTTTCTCCCTGGAATACAGCAGACTGGCCTTTAGCTTCGCCACCGTTCCATTTCAGCACCGGGGTAACTTCTACCACAGCCTTCTTGTTGAAGTACTTTTCGGGGAATTTTCCGTTGATTGTAGCGGGAACTTTACCACCTACAGCTTCCAAAACTTGAGGAGTCACGGTGAAATAATCTGATGACAATTCACCCATCTTTTTGCTGCACGATGTCATTAATGCAACAACCATTGCCATTAAAAACGGCAGATACAATTTCTTAGTCATTTTAGGTATAAATTAATTGTTTGTAATTGAAATTTGTCTATTTCATGTTAGTGTGCTATTTAGACATGGACACAACAACGCAAAGATATTAAATCCTATTACAGTTTGTTAACTCGCGCGGTAATTTTATCATAATTTAATGAATTTCCCGCTCTTTGCGGTACTTTATATTACGGGGATGGTGTTCTATGATTTCACTACGCAATCTGTGCCGGTCGATGTGTGTGTAAATTTCTGTTGTAGCGATGGATTCGTGGCCCAGCATGCTTTGTATGGCGCGCAGGTTGGCGCCTCCTTCAAGCAGGTGAGTGGCAAAGGAATGGCGGAAGGTGTGCGGACTGATGTTCTTGGTGATGCCGGCCTGCTTTGCCAGTTCCTTGATAAGGTGGAATACCATGATGCGTGAGATATTTTTGCCCCAGCGTGCCAGGAATACGTAGTCTTCGAAGTCCTTTTTGATTTTCCAGCCTCCATTGCGGTCCACAAACCAGTTCCTTATTTCTTTGATGGCACGGGACGATATGGGTACAAGGCGTTGTTTGCTGCCCTTGCCTTCTACCTTGATGAAGCCTTCGTCGAAATACAGGTCGGAGATTTTCAGGTTGCACAGTTCCGATACCCGCAGGCCGCAACTGTATAGAGTCTCGAGGATGGCCCGGTTGCGTTGCCCCTCGTTTGTGCCTTGGTCGATGGCGGAGATGATACGGTCTATCTCTTCCACCGTCAGCACTTCCGGCAGATGAAATCCGATTTTAGGCCCCTCCAGCAGTTCGCTGGGGTCTCCCTCCAGATAGTCGGACACAACGAGGAAATGAAAGAATGACTTGATGCCTGACAGAATGCGTGCCTGCGAACGGGGATGGATGCCGATATCGTGTAGTCCGGAGGCAAAATGTTGCAAGTCATCCAGCGTTGTGTCAAGGATAGCGATGTTCTCTTCTTTCAGAAAACGCAACAACTTATCCAAGTCCGTTTGATAAGCATTCACCGTATTGGGCGAGAGTGCTTTCTCTAATTTTAGATACTGGTAGTACTTTCTGATTATCAGTGCCTGTTTCTCCTTATTCATGAACTTTTCTTCTGATTTCATTTCTTTTTTGCTACCTTTGCGCTGTAATTACGTATCCGGTCGGTTCGTACTTGTTCCGTACCTATAGACTACGGAGCAAGTATCAGCCGGATACGGAGCAAGCCCTTTTCAAGGGACAAAGGTATAAAAAATTGTGTTATGAGGATACAGATTATTAACGGCCCCAATATAAATCTCTTGGGCAAACGTGAACCTTCCATTTACGGTAGCGTAACTTTTGAAGACTATCTGGCTGAGCTCCGTAAGAAATATGCGGATGTACAAATTGACTATTTCCAGTCCAACATTGAGGGAGAGCTGATAGATAAGATTCAACAGGTGGGTTTTGATGTGGATGGCATCATTTTGAATGCGGGTGCTTACACACATACATCCATCGCCCTGCAAGATGCTATCCGTTCGGTCACTTCTCCGGTGATTGAGGTACATATCTCTAATGTGCATGCCCGCGAGGCTTTTCGTCATGTGTCCATGATTTCCTGCGCTTGCAAGGGTGTTATTCTCGGTTTCGGGCTGAATTCCTACCGTCTGGCCATGGAGGCGTTAAAAGAAGCTCTCTTCACTGACTTCGTCAGCAGAGAGAAGTTTATTGCATTACTTGAAGAGGGAGCTGTCTAAAGATTATTAAATAAAATAGGTATATAGATTATGTTATTGAAGCAAACGAAGATTGTAGCAACGATTTCTGACCAGCGCTGTGATGTTGATTTTATAAAGCAGTTGTTCGATGCGGGTATGAATGTTGTACGTATGAATACTGCACATCTTGCTCGTGAAGGTGCTGAGAAGTTGATAAACAATGTGCGTACGGTTTCCAACCGTATTGCCATCCTGATGGATACGAAAGGACCGGAGGTCCGTACTACTGTCCTTGCCGAGCCCATTCCTTTCAAGGCAGGCGACCGCGTGAAGGTGGTAGGCAATCCGGAACAGGAAACTACCCGTGAATGTATTTCTGTTTCGTATTCTCACTTTGTTAAAGACCTGGATGTGGACGGCCATATCTTAATTGACGACGGTGATTTGGAGTTGATTGTTGTGGAGAAGACTCCCGACTATCTGCTTTGCGAAGTACAGAATGAAGCAGTCTTGGGCAGCCGCAAGAGCGTCAACGTTCCGGGTGTCCGCATCAATCTGCCCTCTTTGACGGAGAAGGACCGCACCAATATCCTTTATGCCATTGAGAAGAATATAGATTTCATTGCCCACTCTTTTGTGCGCAACAAGCAGGATATACTCGACATCAAGTCCATCCTCGATGCTCACAATAGCGACATCCGTATTGTTGCCAAGATTGAGAATCAGGAAGGTGTCGACAATATTGATGAAATCCTGGAAGTGGCGGACGGTGTGATGGTGGCTCGCGGTGACCTCGGTATTGAAATTCCGCAGGAACGTATTCCGGGCATCCAGCGTGTGCTTATCCGCAAGTGCATTCTTGCCAAAAAACCGGTGATTGTAGCCACACAGATGCTTCATACCATGATTTCCAATCCGCGTCCCACCCGTGCGGAGGTGACGGATATCGCCAATGCCATCTACTATCGTACGGATGCCTTGATGTTGAGCGGCGAAACCGCCTATGGAAAGTATCCGGTAGAAGCAGTGAAGACAATGACCACGATTGCCGCCCAAGCGGAGAAAGACAAGCTGCCTGACAATGATATCCGTATTCCGTTGGACGAGAACAGCAACGATGTGACTGCGTTCCTGGCCAAACAAGCGGTAAAGGCTACCACCAAACTGAAAATCCGTGCCATCATCACCGACAGCTACAGCGGCCGTACTGCCCGTAACCTTGCTGCTTTCCGTGGCAAATATCCGGTATTGGCCATTTGCTACAAGGAAAAGACCATGCGTCACCTGGCTCTTTCGTATGGTGTGGAGGCCATCTACATGCCCGAACTGGCCAACGGACAGGAGTATTATTTCGCCGCCTTGCGCCGCCTGCTGAAGGAAGGTAAGCTGTTGCCTACCGACATGGTGGGCTATCTGAGCAGCGGTAAAGCCGGTACGCGCACTTCCTTCCTCGAAATCAACGTAGTGGAAGATGCCTTGAAGCATGCGGAAGACAGCGTGCTGCCCAATAGTAACAGATACTTATAATAATTGATAATGGACAGTTGATGATGGATGAGTGCCATGCGGAGTGGCAGTCCATTATCAACTGTCCATCATCAACCATCCATTATCAATTAACAAAGTGACGATTGACGAATACATTTTGCAGCACATTGATGATGAGGGCGATTATCTGAAAGCACTCTATCGTGACACGCATGTCAAGCTGCTATATCCCCGCATGGCTTCCGGGCATTTGCAGGGGCGCATGCTCAAGATGTTTGTCCGGATGATCCGTCCCCGGCAGGTGCTGGAGATAGGGACTTATAGCGGATACTCTGCCTTGTGCATGGCCGAAGGGTTGCCGGAGGGCGGGATGCTGCATACGTTCGAGATTAACGACGAGCAGGAAGACTTCACCCGCCCGTGGCTGGAGAATTCCGGTTACGCGGATAAAATCAAGTTCTACATCGGCGATGCCTTGGAGTTGGTGTCGCAACTGGACCTCACTTTCGACCTGGCTTTCATCGACGGGGATAAGCGCAAGTACATAGAGTATTATGAGATGGTGCTTGCCCGCCTCTCCGATGGAGGCTATATCATAGCCGACAATACGTTGTGGGACGGGCATGTGCTTGAAGAGCATCCTCATGGCAAAGACTTGCAGACCATCGGCATCAAGGCCTTCAATGACCTTGTGGCACACGACAAGCGCGTGGAAAAGGTGATTCTTCCCTTGCGCGACGGCCTGACTATCATAAAAAAACTGTAAACATAGCGTTCGAGTGATATATTTATGTACCTTTGTTCCTGAAATAAAGGAATTCAATGTATGGAGACAACCCGTCAGAACAAAATAGCCCGTTTGCTCCAGAAGGAGCTGAGTGAGATTTTCCTGTTGCAGACTAAGTCCATGCCCGGCATGCTGGTATCGGTCAGTGTCGTGCGCATCAGCCCCGACATGAGTGTGGCGCGTGCTTACCTCAGCATCTTTCCTTCCGAGAAAGGGGAGGAGATGATAAAGAACATCAATGCCAATATGAAGTCCATCCGCTATGAGCTGGGCAAACGTGTGCGCCACCAGCTCCGCATCATTCCCGAACTGAAGTTCTTTGTGGACGATTCGCTGGATTATCTCGAGAAAATAGACGAACTGCTGAAATAGAGTGTCCGGTGACCGGCTGATTCATCATGAACCTGTCTTTTTTCATAGCCCGGCGATACCTTTTCTCCAAGAAGAAGCACCATGCCATCAATATCATCTCCGCTATCTCGGTATGCGGAGTGGCACTGGCCACGTTGGCGCTGGTGTGCACCCTTTCCGTGTTCAACGGTTTTCAGGATATGGTGGCGGGGTTCTTTACGGCTTTCGACCCGGAGCTGAAAATCACGGTTCGCGAAGGGAAGGTGTTCGACCCGCATTCTGCCGTCTTCCGGCAACTGCGTGCCTTGCCCCAGATTGAGGTATGGACGGAGACGCTGGAAGAGAATGCCATGGTGCAGTACAAGGACCGTCAGGCCATGGCAGTCATCAAGGGCGTAGACGATAACTTCGAGCAACTGACCTCCATCGACAGTCTGCTTTATGGTACCGGCAGGTTCATCCTGCACGACGAGGTCGTTGATTACGGCATCTTGGGCGTGGAACTGGTCTCCGAACTGGGCACTGGGATTCAGTTCGTCGATCCCTTGCAGATATATGCTCCCAAACGGAACGCCCGGGTCAACCTGGCCAATCCTTCCGCTTCCTTCAGCCGCGGCCATCTGTTCTCGCCAGGGGCAGTGTTCGTGGTCAACCAGCAGAAATACGATGCCGGCTATATTCTCACCTCTCTTGCTTTTGCCCGTCGCCTGTTCGGTTACGGCACGGAGGTCTCGGCGGTAGAACTGAAGCTGAAGCCGGAGGCCGATGCGGATGTAGTCAAAAAGGAGATTTCCCGCATTCTGGGCGACGACTTCTCCGTGCAGAACCGCTATGAGCAGCAGGCCGACGTGTTCCGCATCATGGAAATAGAGAAGTTCATCTCCTATCTTTTCCTTACCTTTATCCTGGCTATCTCTTGCTTCAATGTGATAGGCTCCCTGTCCATGCTGATTCTGGACAAGCGCGAGGATGTGGAGACCTTGCGGCACCTTGGTGCTGACAACAGTCTGATTTCCAAAATCTTCCTCTTTGAGGGTCGTCTGATTTCCACATTCGGTGCACTGGCTGGCATCGTGCTGGGGCTGTTGCTTTGCTTTCTTCAGCAACGTTTCGGCTTCGTCTCGTTGGGAGGCGGCGGCGATTTCGTGGTCGATGCCTATCCTGTCAGCATACATCTGACGGATGTGCTGCTGGTGTTTGCCACGGTATCGGTGGTAGGTTTCCTCTCCGTGTGGTATCCGGTGCATTACTTTACGCGCAGGCTGCTGAAGAGGTGAGGGCAAAGATGACGTATCTTTCCTTTTGATATAACTGCTTCTGAATCAATTGATAAGTACTGCAAAAGAATGCAACCGTTTTGCAGTGATGCTGCAATCCTTTTGCAGTGGTACTGCAACTGCTTTGCAGTGGTTCTGCAATCTGTTTGCAGTGGCTTTGCATTTCCATTGCAGTAACGTTGGCAGCCGGCAATCGGCATGAAAAAGAAAATCGCCCTCGAATATCTCCGAATAAATCCTTGATTTTCATAACCGTTATCCGAAATAAATCTTATCTTTGCAACTGCCAAATAAATTGTATGATATGAATCAACCGGACCGATATATCCGTTTTGACTGGGCGGTGAAGCGCCTCCTTCGCCAGAAAGCCAACTTCGGTGTGCTCGAAGGCTTCCTCACTGTACTTTTGGATGAGGAGGTTACCATCATCGAGTTGCTTGAGAGCGAGAGCAACCAGCAGGCCGCAGATGACAAGTTCAACCGTGTGGACATCAAAGCACTGAACAGCAAGGGCGAAATCATCATTGTGGAGATACAGAACACCCGCGAGTTGTACTACTTGGAGCGCATCCTCTATGGCGTTGCCAAAGCCATCACCGAGCATATCAGCTTGGGCGAGCGTTACTATGCCGTGAAGAAGATTTACTCCGTCAGCATCCTCTACTTCGACATCGGTAAGGGGAACGATTACCTTTATCATGGCCAGAACACCTTTACAGGTGTTCATACGGGCGACCATTTGGAAATCACCACGAAAGAAAAGAACGCCATCGTTCATAAACTTCCCGCCACTATCTTTCCCGAATACTTCCTGATTCGCGTGAATGAGTTCAATAAAGTGGCCGTCACTCCTCTGGAGGAGTGGATAGAGTATCTGAAGACGGGTTGTATCCGTCCCGATACCCAGGCTCCGGGCCTGGGTGAAGCGCGTCAGAAACTGATTTATTACAACATGTCTCCTGCAGAGCGTCATGCCTATGACGAGCATCTCAGTGCGATGATGATACAGAACGACGTACTGGACGGGGCGAAGTTGGAAGGTCGGATGGAAGGCAGAATGGAAGGCAGAATGGAAGGCAGAATGGAAGGCCGGATGGAAGGCCGGATGGAAGGGCTTGCAGAGGGGCGCATGGAAGGGCTTGCAGAGGGCTTGGAGAAAGGGCGAGAAGAGGAACGTTTTGCCACTGCCCGTAAAATGAAGGCTAAAGGAATAGACAATGCTGTAATATCCGATATTACCGGACTTGGCAGTGAGGATATAGACAAGCTTTAGCTGGCACTTTGCAAAGATTCTTAAGAGATTGTTTAAGAGCCTGTTTGCAGAAAATTTAAAACAGGTTCTTGAATTTTGTGACACTTGTCACATTCCGTTATACAGAGAGATTTGCTGTAAATAGCTCTTCTTTTCTGATGTTATCGTAATTTTCTTCCTTATAACACATGTAATCAAGATGGGTGATACCTTTCTCTTGCGGAGGTAATCATAAGCGGACAGCTATTGCCTATATATTTCCCGGAGATATCCTTCACCGCTGTCTCTTGAAAAGGGAAGAGGTTTCACCGGAAAAGCCGATAGATAGGGTATTTCAGAAAGAAGTGAAAGATGTGGAAGCGGAAAATGTCATAATAATAATCCGTGCAATCATTTGCATAATGTCAGTTGTTCCATCATCTGAGCGAGCGTCAGGGGATTTGTTCCTTTACCATCAACTCTTTCCAGTTCTTTTTTCGGTTGTCCTCGTCTATGGATATGTATATGAACTCTATGACGGTGTTCTTTTTCGAGTACAGTTCCTTCAACAGCGGAATCAGCTTGTGACAAGGAGCACACCAAGATGTCGAGAAGATGACAAAAGTATATTTCGTGATGTCCGAAACGATGTATTCCTTTTTTAGAAGTAGGATATGCGGCAATCATCTTTTCATATCGCAAGAAGGTGTGCTCTTCATCTTCTTTTCGGTATATCCGGTAGTCATCGTGCCATACATTTAATTCCCCTATGATTTCACGGGACGGATTGAGGATGGGTGTATTAGGACAAGCGTAACACTTTGTTCTGTGCTCCTGCTTGCGTGAATACAGGCAGATTAATAGAATGATTTTAGCAGATGTTTGTTCTTTGTTGTTTCGGTTTATAAGATTAGGGAAAGATAAACAGAAGCAGCGTTGCCGTAGCTTGTACGAGGTAACGCTGCTTGCTGCTTGACAGATTAAAGAGTATTACGGGTTAGGAATATCCATCGGCTCCACATTGTTTTCGGAACCGGCATAGCCCGGAGTCTGATTGATGTGTCCCTCTGTGTTTGTGGCGATGGCCTTTTCGGCAATGGGCCACAGCACGTGGTGCGGAGAGAGCGTGTATTCCAGTCCTGTCTTGTTCTTCACGCCTTTGTTGTAGAACTCCGTACGGTCCATGATGCGGTTGTAGAAGTAGTTGTTCTGTGTGAAGTTGTCCATGCTGTAGGTGCGGCCCTTCTCGTCGGCTTTCCCGGTCTTGGCAAAGAGGAAGGCGATGCGGGTCAGCTCGCACTTGCGGGGCTCTTCGTAGAACAGCTCGCGGGCGCGTTCGTCCAGAATCTGGCTGATGTTCACCTCACTTGCATCCAGCGGACGGGCATTGGCGCGCTTACGCACCACGTTCAGGTCTTGGGCAGCAAGGTCGGTCTTGCCCATCCAGGCGTAGGCTTCGGCACGCAGCAGGTAAGTCTCTGCCAAGCGGAACACATACCAGTCGGCCCAGCCTCCACGCCACCAACCGGCTTTCTGGTCGGGGATGTTGGACTTGTAGTGGGGCCAGCCGCTCCATGCGCGGATGGTGTCCGGCGAGAGGATAGTGCCGTTGTCGGCATACAGGCGGACGTTTTGTCCGAACCAGCTCTTGTCCTTCATGTCGGGGTTGTTGTACTTCAGGTCGCTGACGTGCATCCAGTTGCCCGGCTTGCGGCGATAGTCTTCGTATTCACCTTCGGTATTTTTTTCCCAAATCATGTACTGGTGATACCAGGTGGCGCGGAGCGTGTTCAGGCCGCGGCCGTATTCCACGAGGTAGGGGTTCTTCGTCTCGTTGTTGTCGGCAAAGCCATTCTCGCCGGCAGGTGTCTTCAGCTGGTTGGCTGCGGAGTACCAAGGAATAATCTGGCGCTTGATTTCCAGGCCGGCTGCCGAGCGCATGTCACTGCCGGCATCGTAGCGGTCGATGCTGATGTAGAGCACTTCCTTGTTTTCGGGCAGCGCCTTGTTGTCTGGCTGGTGCAAGTCCCATACCACGTCTTTCTCTGCCAGGTCTTTGTCCACACCGAAGCGTTCGGTCATCAGGCGGTGAACGCCGTCACCTATCACTTCGTTGGCAGAGGCTACGGCATCCTCAAACTCGCCCAGTGCGAGGTTTATCTTTGTCAGCAGGTGGTAGGCGGCTGCCTTGGTCACCTGGCCGATGTAGACATCGTTGGAGAGGAACGGAGCGTAAGTGTCGAGGTCGTTCTTCAGATAGCGCAGGATGGCTTCGCGCTTGGTGGTGTTGAAGTCGTAGCGCGGCCCCAGTACTTCGTGTACAATGAAAGGCACATCGCCATACTGATGTACCAAACGGTAGTAGCGGTAAGCGCGGTGGAAGGCGGCAAGGCCCAGCACTTCGTTTTTCTTTCTTTCATCCATGTCTACGCCTTCGGCACGGTCGAAGATGGTGTTGGCATCCTTGATGCCCTTGTACAGGTAGGTCCAGTAGTTATTGATTTGACTGGCATTGCCCATCAGGCTGGCCGATGGGGTAATTTGACGTGTCAGGTCTACCGGAGCGTTGGAGGCATCGGTACGTCCGTTCACGCCCATCTCGGAGAAGAAGTACTCCGACAGAATGTCGGGGTCGGCAGAGCCTGCCGTGGGATAGAAGTCGAAGTAACGCGCATCGCGGTTCAGCATATCGGTACTGGTTTTCAGTCCCTCGTAGGTGTTGAACGTATTTTCTGGAGTAAAGAAAGAGAGCGGCTTGGGGTCCAGCCAGTCGGAACAGCCGGTGGCGGTGAACATCACCCCCAGCATGCCGGCGTATCCTAATGTATGTTTAATCAAACTTTTCATATTTTTGTTTATCTATATGTTATAATGTCATGTTAATACCAAAAGTTACGGTTCTCGGTGTATTGGCATCCGAGTGTTCGGGGTCGTAGGCTGGCCAGCCGGTGAAGTAACCCAGGTTCTTCACGGTCAGGTTTAGGCGCAACGCTTCCAGTTTCACGGGCTTCAGCAGGTTCTTGGGGAAGCTGTAGCCGAACGAGAGATTGTCGATACGCATGAAGGAGGCCTTCTTATAGATGTAGTATGTGATACCGCTGGGGCTTTTGGCAGACAGACGCGGATAGTCGTTGATGGGGTTTTCGGCAGTCCAGTAGTCACACTTTATCTGGTTCACGGTGTTCAGCAGGGCGTTGTTGTTGGTAAAGCGGTTTTGCTTCTTGATGTGCCCCAGGTAGGAATACATACTGAAAGAGATGTCGAAGTTCTTGAAGAGCGTGAACTCGTTGCGCATGTTCCAGCGTACCTTCGGAGTGGTATTGCCAAGGAACACTTTGTCGTCGTTGCTGTACTTATAGTTCTTGTCCGCGTCTAAGATTTTCGGGTCGCCCGGAATCTGGCCGTACTTGGCGGCCTCTTCGCGTTCGTTCTCCTGCCATACGCCTATGAATTTAAAGCTCCAAACTTCATCCAGTGCATGGTCGATGAAGTAGCCTTTGTCAATGTCATTGGCCTCTTTCTGTCCGATTACGTTGCCGTTCTCGTCTTTCACGTCTTCCATCACGCCATACAGGTGTTTGATGGTGTTCTTGTTGTAGGCGAGGTTGAAAGTGGTGCGCCAGGTCAGTACATTGTTCTGGATATTGGTGGAGTGCAGGGAGAGTTCCACACCGCGGTTCCATACTTCACCGATGTTGGATTTCACGCTGGGATAACCTATGATGGTAGGCAGCTGGCGGTCATTCAGCAGGTCTGTCGTGCTCTTGTGGTAGATGTCGATGCCTCCACCCAGGCGACCTCCCAGTGTAGTAAAGTCAAGACCGATGTTGTAGGACGTGGTCTTTTCCCATTTCAGGTGTGGATTGGCCATGCTGTTGCAGTAGAAGGTGTTGGCATTTACCAGTTCGCCTGTCTTCTGGTCGATGTAGAGGTATTTCATGGCGCGCAGCTGCATCAGGGCAGCATATTCGCCTACCGAGCGGTTACCGTTCTCACTGTAGGAGAGGCGCAGCTTGGCATAGTCCAGCCAGTTGACGTTCAGATTCTTGAAGAAAGGCTCTTCGGTGAAGACCCATCCCAATGCCACGGAGGGGAATGTAGCCCACGGATTTTCCTGGCCGAAAGCGGAATAACCGTCGCGGCGTACGGTGGCAGTAATCAGGTAGCGGTCGGCAAACGAATAGTGCAGACGTGCCATCATGGCAGCACCGGTGCGGTAAATGTCATTGGAACCTACATTAGGCACGGTACCGAATTCGATGCCGTGGAAGCCTAAGTTGTCGCTCGGCTGGAAAGCCTCGTTTTCGGCTTGTGTTCTCCAGCGTTGGAACTTCTCCCAGTTCAGCAATCCGGTGAAGTCCAGCGAGTGCTTACCGAAACTCCTGTTCCATTTCAGCATGTTGTCCCATTGCCAGTAGAAGTCTTTCTGCGCCCAACGGTTGACGAGACCGCCTTGTGCACCCGAACCGGGGTGGTCGGCACTTTTGTGGAACATATAGTTCACCCATTCGAAGCGGGGAGAGTAAGTGGTCTGTAAGGAGAAGCCCAGCGGCAAATCAAATTTCAGATAGAGAGAAGCATTCAGGTTTTCGTAGTCTTTCTTTTTATCTGTATAGACCATATTCAGCAGGGGGTTGGTGGCGTTGTTGTTGGAGTTGGGATAGTAAGTCAGGTTTCCTTCTTCGTCGTACACGTTGCCGTATGGAGAAAGTGCCGTACTCCATGTGGCATACGAATTGATTTGAGTTTCGGCCGTATTATTGCTGTCATACGGCATCTTGCCTTCGTTGCGCGAGGTGAACTGTGCATTGACACCGTATGTAAGGAAGTCCTGTACCTTGTTCTGCAGGTTTACACGGGCACGGATGGCGCTGTATTCGCTGCCTACATTGTTGCTTTCGTTCTTAAGGTAGTTGATGGAGGTATAATAGGACATCTCTCCTTTCTTACCCGATACGCTCAGCGTATAGTCTTGGCGCAAAGCAGTCTGCTGCGTCAAATCTTTCCAATCTACGGTGCGACCGGCCATGTAGTTGTCAATTTCCACACTTTCCAATCTCAGGCGGGTCAGCCATACGCGCGTGGGATCACCTGTATCGGAGCCCATCCATTCGGCCAATTCGGTATTGGTCATGTTGGCAGGGTTGTCGAAGTAGCCCGTAGCAGCTTGTTCATACTGCTGGCTTTTCATCACGTCCTGGCGGAAGTTGATGAAGTCTTGTCCTTGGTAGACTTCGGGGCTGGAGTGTACCATGTTCCATCCCCAGCTTCCGTTGAAGCTGATGGTGGGTTTGTCACCACCGCCCTTTTTGGTGGTGATGAGCACCACACCGTTGGCAGCTTGCGCACCGTAAACGGCTGTGGAACTGGCATCTTTCAGTACATCCACGCGCTCAATGTCGTTCGGGTTGATGTCGGTCATCTGACCGCTGAAGATAACGCCGTCCAATACCAGCAATGGGGCTGTGCTGGCAGCAATAGAGCCTTTACCGCGAATCAGCATGGAGCTGTTTCCCTTGGCATCCGTCTCCATACCTACAGAAAGGCCTGCCACGCCCGTGCGGAGCATGTCTTGGATGGTCTGGCGTTGTTCTTTCTCCATGTCCGTACCTTTAATGGAGGCAACGGCACCGGTCAGGTCGGACTTCTTCATCGTACCGTAACCCACTACGACCACTTCCTGCAACATCTCGCTGTCTTCTTTCAGGATGATTTTTGCCGGAACGGCATTCGCCTTGAAGGTCTGCGGTGTGTAACCGATGAAGGTCACCTGGATTTCAGACTTGGAGTTGACCGACAGCTTGAAGCGTCCGTCCAGGTCGGTGATAACTCCGTTCGTGGTGCCCACCTCAAGGACATTGGCACCAATTACCGGTTCGCCCTGGTTATCCACTACCTCGCCCGAGACAGTGACCTTCCCGTCTTGTGCCGACATTGGCAGGCAGAAGAGAACCAGTAACAATAAAAACACGTACTTTTTCAAATTCATTTTTTTAATTTAGATTAGGATTTAAAATAATTGTGAATTATGTATATTTGCAATATTTAAATTCTTATGTGGTGCTTTTCTGTGTATTCTTGATTAAGAAATTCTTTAAGGCTTCCGTACTTGCTGTTTGTTATTATTTTCTTTATATCTTTTTAACGTTTTATGATTTATAAATCGGTAATGCAAAATTGTACCTTTATATAAAGAAAGATTTACTGTATTTGTTTTTTCTTTTACTGAAATTAAAGTTGTGTTATATGTATTTGATAAACAGTGGTTTGTATTATGTAAAAACAATGCAGATTTATACGGATGAATACTTGCTCTCTTGAAAAACAGCGATATTCTGAAGAAAAAAAGCGCATAACACACCATTGAATACAGAATTCTGAAAAGAGATAATCTGTATTTAATGGCGCGTTACGCGCTTGGCTGGAGTGATAGAAAAAGGTAGTTTTTCTTCTCTTATGTGTATTTCTTTTTGACCACTAGCACTGCTGCAATGATACCTATCACCAGCAGTGCCAGTGCTCCGTAAGCTATGCCTTCCGTCACATGCAGGCTGGTGGGGTCAAAGCGCATTTCGATGGTGTGCTGTCCGGCAGGAACATACATTGTGCGCAGGATATAGTCGGCGCGTGCCAGTTCGGCAGGCTGTCCGTCGATGGTTACGTGCCAGCCGTCCGGATAATAGATTTCGGAGAATACGGCAATACCGTCTTGGGCATTGTTCGTTTCGTACGTCAGGCGGTTGGGGGCATAGCTTGTCAGGCGGATGCTGGAGAGGCTGTCTTTATAGCTTTCCGTGGTGCCTTTCAGTATGTCCTTGAAGCGGGCGTCCACTACGGCTGTCTCCGTGGGCATGATGTTGTGCAGGGCATCAATCTCTTCGTTGGCGTTGTTTACATACTGCACCTTGTTTACAAACCATGCATTGCCGTAGGCGTGCGGGTTGAGGATAGGAACGGTTTGTCTTTGCTGTCCTGCAGGGAAAATGAAGTATTTGGTGTTCAGCATGTTCAGTATGCGGAATTTATTGGCATCCACGCTGTCCATCTCACCTCCGGCAGCGGCAATGGCTTTGTAGGCCGCCTGCATTTCGGGAGAGATATGATGTTCTATCATCTCCTGGTAGCGTCGCAGCTTGGCCGGGTGATAACCGCCGACACTTTTGTGCCAGTAGGAGGTGTTGTTGTCATCGAAGGTGCTGGTGGCAAAGTTCAATACACGATAGTCCAAGGTGGTATCTTGCAGTATCAACTCGTCTGTATTTGTCTTGGTGAAGGCTTCCGTACGGATGGAATGAGGCACGAACTGGGCGTCGTTCAGATAGCGCTTGTTGACTCCCCACATATCTGCCAGGCAGAGTATGGTGATACCGGCAATGGTCAGCGAACTGCGCAGTTTGCCGCTGGCGTAGAGCAAGAGCAGGCTGCAACCGATGCCTATGATGATGAAGCTCCGCAGGGCGTCGCTACTGACGAGTTCGGCACGCATCTCTTCCAGGTTGGCAAGGATACCGGAGAGTTCGTTGGCGGGTATCATCTGCTGGTTGACGGCATTCTGCAGCATCTGCGCTTCCTGAGCGGGCACGTAGCCGGAGCCAATACTGCCCGGAGCAACAGCAAGCAGCAGGGCAATGCCTGCGGTGAACAGCAGGCTGATGCCGAGGGGCTTCTTTTCTTGCTTCAGGATTTCCGGCTCTTCGAGCAGGCGTTTTAGGGCAAAGATTGCCAGTAAAGGTATCGTGAACTCCGCTATGACAAGGATGGAGGATACGGCACGGAACTTATTGTACAACGGGACGTAATCGATGAAGAAATCCGTCAGCGGCATAAAGTTCTTGCCCCAGGACAGGACGATGGAGAAGAAGGTGGCTCCTATCAATGCCCACTTCAACGGTCCTTTTACGATGAAACATCCCAGAATGAAGAGGAACAGCACGAAGGCTCCTACGTAGACGGGACCCGACGTCATGGGCTGGGTGCCGAAATATTGCGTCAGCGAGCTGTACAGACTGCTGTACATGGGATTTGCTTTGCCCATGGCAATTTCACTCTGGCTGAGGGCGGTGGATGCTCCGCCTTTGAAGTTGGGCACCAGCAAGGTCAGAGTTTCGTCGATGCCGTAGCTCCATTGGGTGATATAGTCGCGGTCTAGTCCGCTGCTGGTTTGCTTGGCGGCGTCACCGGTTTGCACCAGTTCGCTTTTGCCGCGCATGGTTTCTTTGCTGTAAGCATAGGTGTGATAGAGGTTGGATACGTTGACGGCTATTCCGACGAGAGCTGCCACAATCAGTACGGCGCTTGCCTTGAAGAACTGGGGCAATGTCTTGGTACGCCATGCTTTCTCGAAGTAGGCTCCCACGAAGAAGAGGATGACGAAGAAGAAGTAATAGGACATCTGCACGTGGTTCGAGGTGATTTGCAGGGCTACGAACAAGGCGGTGAGGATGCCTCCCCATAACAGTTTCCCACGATAGGCGAGCACGATGCCCGCTATGGTGGGCGGCACGTAGGCAAGGGTAATGAACTTCCAGATGTGTCCGGCGGATATCAGGATGAAGAAATAGGACGAGAATGCCCACATTATACCGCCCAGTCCGGCCAGCCAGACCGGTATGCCGAAGACACGTAGTAGGATGTAGAAGCCGGTCATCAGTATGAACGTGAGGCACACATAGTCGGGCAGGAAGAGCTGGTAGGCTTTCTGTACCCACTGCAGTGACTTGGTGGAGTCATACGAAGGGGCTATCTGATACATGGGCATACCGCCGAACAGCGAGTTTGTCCAACGGCTGCGTTCGCCCGTCTGTTCGTAATACTCCTTGACTTCTTGTCCTGCTCCTGCTCCCGCAGCTGTGTCGTGCTGAAAGAGAATACGGTTTTCTATATCCGCCGGGAAGAAGTAGGCGAAGGAAAGGAGGACGAATGCCAGTATGGCAATAAGGTCGGGAAGAAGCTTCTTCATGAGTTATAAGTTATAAGTTATCAATTAATCAATTGTGGGGCAAAGATAGTGCAAACCGAATATAGAACTTTCATGCTTGCATGAAAAAGTTCTGTTGAGGTGCAGTCTATCTTCACTTTTGTGGCAAAGATACATAAATGCAGATTGTTATTGTCACGTTGTCGGCAGAATGTTGTACCTTTGCCTTTCCAAAAAAGACTAAAGGGGATGTCAAAAGTATATAAACACTTTTATTATGTTATCGTATTTAGGCGTGGATTCAGCAAATTAAATCTGTGAAATCTATGTAATTCACGCCTGAAAGAAAGTATTAAGAGAATGTTGACATACCCTCATGCTTTAATGATAATGTATAAGCTTAAATTAGGACAGAATGACGATAGGGATAATCAGTGCAATGGACAACGAACACTGCCGTTTGGTGGAGCGCTTGCAGGATAAGAAGACGTTGGGTGATGGAAGTTTCCGCTATGTGGAAGGTACATTGGGCGGTAACCATGTAATCTTGACGCAATGTGGCATTGGTAAGGTGAGTGCGGCGATAGGAGCCTCGGAACTGATACGGCACTTTTCTCCGGACTGCATCGTCAGTACCGGTGTGGCGGGCGGCATTGATGCTTGCCTGAGGGTGACTGATGTAGTGGCAAGCCAACGTCTGGTGTATCATGACGTTTGGTGCGGCGACGGTAATGAGTATGGACAAGTACAAGGTTTCCCCACCTTTTACGAGGGCTGTCCATCTCTGTTGAAACATGCCTTGGCGTTGAACGAAGCCGGAATGGAAAGCCGTATTCACAGCGGGCTTGTCTGCACCGGCGACCAGTTCATCACTAATCGTATGGAGCTGGAGACTATCAAGCAACGTTTTCCTGACGGTCTTGCCGTTGATATGGAGTCTGCTGCCATTGCCCAGACTTGCTATCTGTACAATGTTCCTTTTCTCAGCTTCCGCATCATTAGCGACACGCCCGGAGTAGAAGACCATGCTTCGCAGTATGCTGATTTTTGGGGAACCATGGCAGAGCGTTCATTCCTCACGATATGGACCTTCCTCTCCACCCTTCCCGGTAATTTATAACTCATAACTTATAACTCATGAAGAAGATTCCCAGTTTTACAATTGACCACATCCGCTTGTTGCGCGGTATTTACGTATCCCGCCAGGATGAAGTGAACGGAGAAACAGTCACTACTTTCGACATCCGTATGAAAGAACCCAACCGCGAGCCTGCCTTGGGACAAGGTGCTCTGCATACTATCGAACATCTTGCCGCCACCTACCTGCGCAACGACCCGCAGTGGCAGGACAAGATTATCTATTGGGGCCCCATGGGCTGCCTCACCGGTAATTATCTGCTGATGAAGGGTGACTTGAAGCCGCAGGACATACTGGCACTGATGCAAGATACCTTCCGTTTTGTTGCCGAATATGAAGGTGAAGTTCCCGGTGTCGCTCCGCAAGATTGTGGTAATTATCTGCTCCACGACCTGCCGATGGCTAAATGGGAGTCTGCCAAATACTTGCATGAGGTATTGGAACAAATGAAAGAGGAGAATATGAAGTATCCGGAAAAAGAAGAGAAATAAGGAATTAAGGATAAAGGATAAGGGATTACTGGGGTCGCATAGACTTTAATATAGGCATAACCCCATCCTTAATCTCTTATCCTTTATTATCACACAATCTCAATCCCCTGCTTCTTGCAAAGTTGTAATCCCAGGTCTTTCAACTTGAATTTCTGTATCTTGCCACTTCCTGTCATGGGGAATTCTTCGATGAAGAAGATATACTTGGGTATCTTGTAGCGTGATATTTTGCCGATGCAGAAGTCTCGTACATCCGATTCGTGCATATCCACTCCTTCGTGCAGGATGATGAAAGCGCCTACGGCTTCACCGTACTTTTTAGACGGAATACCGGCTACTTGCACATCTTTTACGCCTTCCAGTTGATAGAGGAACTCTTCTATTTCGCGCGGATAAATATTCTCACCACCGCGGATAATCATGTCCTTGATGCGCCCTGTGATGCGGTAATTGCCGTCCTCGTCCTTTACTCCAAGGTCTCCCGAGTGCAGGAAGCCGTTCTTGTCAATGACTTCGGCTGTAGCTTCCGGGTTTTTGTAGTACCCCTTCATGGTGTTGTAGCCGCGGTTGCACATTTCACCTTGTACGCCTACAGGACATTCTTCTCCGGTTTCGGGGTCGATGACTTTTACTTCCGTATGCTCAAAGTCGTGCCCTACGGTGTTGCAACGTACGTCGAACGGGTCGTCTATCCGGGTGGCCGTCATTCCGGGAGCAGCTTCGGTCAGCCCGTAAACGCTGGTTACCTTCATGTACATTTTCTCTTCCACCTGCTTCATCAGCTCTACCGGGCAGAGGGAACCTGCCATGATGCCCGTACGGAGGCTGGACATGTCGAACATATCGAACATCGGATGGTTCAGTTCGGCAATGAACATGGTGGGTACGCCGTAAAGCGCCGTGCAGCGTTCCTTGTGAATGGAAGCGAGCACTACCAGCGGGTTGAAGCGTTCCACCATTACTTCCGTGCAGCCGTGTGTCAGGCAGTTCATGGTGGCAAGTACCACACCGAAGCAATGGAACAATGGTACACAGACGCAAAGTTTGTCATCGGCGGTAAACTTCATGTGTTCACCGGTAAGAAAGCCATTGTTGGCAATGTTGTAGTGGGTAAGCATGACACCTTTCGGAAATCCTGTAGTGCCGGACGTGTATTGCATGTTCACTACATCGTGGCAGGTCACCTGACTCTTGAGCTCATTCAGGCGTCTGTCTTCTATATTGTCGCCCAAGAGGAGTATTTCGGTGGTATTGTACATGCCCCGGTGCTTCTCTTGGCCCACATAGATGACGTTTTTCATATAAGGGAAACGTTCGCTTTTCAGGTGTCCGCGCTGGCAGGTTTTCAGTTCCGGAAGCATGGTATAGGTCATCTGCACAAAGTCACTGTCCTTTTCGCCATTGACGATGCAGAGGGTATGCATGTCGGAGTTCTGGCAGAGATATTCCAGTTCAGACTGTTTGTAGTTGGTGTTCACCGTTACGTAGACGGCACCAATCTTGGCGCAAGCGTATAACAGAGTCAGCCAGTCGGGTACGTTGGCTGCCCAGATGCCTACGTGTGTTCCCCGTTCCACGCCGATGGCAATCAGTCCTTTGGCCATGTCGTCCACCCGGCGGTTGAACTGGCTCCAGGTGAAACGCAGGTTGCGGTCGGAGTAAACGATATATTCTTTGTCTGGTGTTGTCGCGGCCCAATGTTCCAACCATTGGCCGAGGGTGCGTTCGTATAGCATAATAGAATTGAAAGTTAAAATCTTGTCCGGCACTCTTTTGAGCGTTCTTTCATAAGGATGTTTTTCTGTTTTTACGAGCAACATAGTGAGCCATGTGACAGATAAAAACAGAAAAACAGACTGGAAGAAATCTGAGAAGAAGCCGGAAAAGTGCTTTTTGAAGAAAAATTAAACAGGCTCTAATCAAATGGGTGTGTAAATCACTGCAAGAATCTTGGCTGCCTGTCCCTGATAGGCATGCACATGGTGGGGCACGATAGAGTCGTAATAGATGCTGTCGCCCTCCTCCAGCAGGTAAGTGTTCTTGCCGTAGCTGATTTCCATGATGCCCGCCATCACCAGGATAAACTCCTCGCCCTCGTGCGAGGAGAGTACAAAGTCGCAATCGTCTGTGGCAGCCACATCGATGATGAACGGCTCCATGTGGCGGTCGGCTTTCGACCTCGAGAGCGAGTGATACTCCATGTGCTTGCGGCTGTGGATGGCATTGTTGGAGAAACTGATGCTGTTCTGCGCCTCGTTCTTGCGGCAGACCACAGGTCCGTTCTCGTCTTGGTCGTCAAGGAAGGTGCCCAACCGCACCCCCAGCACGCGCGCTATCTTGATGAGAGGAGCCAGTGACGGAAGGTCGATATTGTTTTCTATACGTTCAATCTGTTCGATGGCAAGTCCCGAACGTTGTGACAGTTCTTCCATGCTGATAGATTGGCTTTCGCGGAGCGATTTAATCTTTTCTCCTACAATTTTGCTGGTGTCCATAATGGTAATCAATCTCTAAGGTTATGATTTATAATTGTTAAATTGCAAAAATAAGAGAATCTTTGGCTTGTTGCAACATTCTTGGAAAAAAAAGTTTGTTTTGTGGCCGCAGCTCATTTAAAACAGACTTTTACGCTGGCTGCGTTTGAAAAAGGTATAAGATATGGAGGAGGTGCGGCTTAGGTATTTGCAGGACACTTATATATAATAAATGTATAGTCAGGCAATTTATTCATCTGGTTGTGCACAGTTATGTTGCGAAACGAAGAGTTTAATTCGTTAGACATCTGTCTAATGAGAAAAAATGGCGTTCGAAGATATTAAAAGACGGAAGGAGAAGCTAAAAGATGCGCGTTTTCTAATATGGAGTCGTGCAGATAAAAGTTCAAATAGGTTTCTATTAAGGAAACATACGACATTGAAAATGTAAAGTATCATTCAGTCCCCCACAGGAGCGCGCCCCTGTGGGGGACTGAATAGTTGCTGATGTGCTGTGATTTCTAAAGGTTTATTAAAATCAAAATGTCTGTCATCACTAAATTCGATTATTAAGTTAGTTCCGAGGGTACTTTGGTCGGCAAATCGGCGCTTCTTCAACACCGATGAACCGCTTTGAAAACGGAAGGCTTTCCGGCAGATGCCATCGCACGGCGCAGCCAAGCAATCGTAGAAATAGCAGGAAGAATTACATGCTGATTATCAACGGATAACAGGCACAAATATCTATCGTCTCAAACACTTATGTCTATCAAACCGAACCAATATGGAGGTGCGCCAAAAACCACCACAGATTACTCAGATTCGCACAGACTCTTCTTTAAATTTCTCATAATCAAATCAAACAATCTGAGAAATCTGTAATAAAACCCTATTGGGGGCACACCGCCGGTATTGTATATATAAATAAGGTATATATGCAAATAGGTAGAATCATAGTCACCTCAATTATAAGAAAATTGCCTATTTACAGAGACATTTTAAAAACATAAAGGAGGAAGAAGAATTTATGGAACGATTTTTTTCTTTTATATGCAAAAATATCCTATATTTGCCACCGTAATCTTAATAAATTCAAAAAGGGTCTAAGTACCCTCGGAACTAACTTAATAATCGAATTTAGTGATGACAGACATTTTGATTTTAATAAACCTTTAGAAATCACAGCTATGTTAAAACTGCTAAAATCAGTCAGTATGATGCTGTTCCTCATGGGGCTTTCCACCGGAGCAGCTTACGCAGTTTCCAATACGGGAACTGACGATGTGCGAATCACACAACAGAGTGCTACGTGTACGGGTGTCGTAACAGACTCCACAGGCGAAACCGTCATCGGTGCGTCCGTCGTGGTGAAAGGTACTACCAACGGTACCATTACCGGTCTCAATGGTGATTTCACTTTGAACAACGTGAAGAAGGGCGACATCATCCAAATCTCTTTCGTGGGTTACAAGACCATAGAAGTGGCTTGGGACGGCAAACCCATCAAAGTGAGCATGGAGGACGACTCTCAGACGTTGCAGGAAGTGGTGGTAACCGCCCTCGGCATCAAGCGCGAGAAGAAAGCGTTGGGTTACGCCATGCAGGAAGTGAAGGGTGACGCTTTGGTGGCTGCCCGCGAAACCAATTTGGCGAACGCCTTGAGTGGTAAGGTGTCCGGTGTGCAGATTATCCGTTCAAGTAACGGTCCTGCCGGTTCTTCTAAAATCCAGTTGCGTGGTGCCAACTCTGTGACGGGTACCAACCAGCCGTTGATTGTGGTCGATGGAACGCCACTGGATAACTTCACCGGCGCCGACAACAATGACTTTTGGAACCCATCTACCGATATGGGTAACGGCCTTTCGGATATCAATGCCGAGGACATCGAATCCATGTCAGTATTGAAAGGTGCATCTGCCGCCGCCCTCTACGGTTCGCGCGCCGGTAATGGCGTCATCTTGATTACTACCAAGAAAGGTTCGCAGAACCCGGGTCTGGGTATCACCATCTCCAGCTCTATCTCCATCGAGGACGTATTCATGAAGCCCGACCGCCAGATGCTCTTCGGTCAAGGTTCCGATGGCATTTATAACGCGCAAAGCGGTAGTAACTGGGGACCGGTCATCGACGGCAAGATGGTGGAGGACTGGGAAGGAAAGTCTGTTCCTTTCAAGTACTACGACAACGTGGGAAACTTTTTCAAGACAGGCGTCAACGCCACGGAGAACGTCGCTTTCTCGCAGCAGTACAACAAGACTTCCGTCTATACCTCTTTTACCAGACTGGATGACTTCTCCAAGATTCCGGGTGCAGACTACAAGCGTACCAATGTGACTACCCGCATTGCCTCTACCTTTGGTAAGGACGACCGTTGGAGCATTGACGGTAAAGTGCAGTACATCAACTCTTACGCCAAGAACCGTCCCATCTCCGGTCAGAATGCAAACAACTATTTCTATGCCATGTACTCCTTCCCGCTCACGATGGACATTACCCGCTTCAAGCAGGCTGTGGATCCGACGGACGGCAGCATGTACTGGTGGGCAAAAGGTAACAGCCGTAACCCCTACTGGTCCAAGGATCACAGTACTAACGAGGATAGCCGTAACCGTTTCTTGATGAACTACTCGATGAAATATCAGTTCACAGATTGGTTGAACGCTGAAATTCGTTTCGGCAGCGATATGTACTACACAGAAACCGAAACCAAGCTGACTTCCGGCGGACCGGATTCTGAAACAGGCCGTTACAGCGTGGGCGAACAGAAGTTCTATGAAAACAACTACAGCTTCTTGATTACTGCACAGAAAGACCAGGTGCTTGGCAAGTTCGGTGGCGTGGTTACCTTCGGTGGTAACTTGATGCAGCGTCGTTCGACGGGTATCAGTACCTCGGCAAGCGAACTCATTGTTCCCGACCTCTTCTGGATTACCAACTCCGAGTCTTCCAAACGTGACATTTCGCAGACCCTCTCTCATCGCAAGATTAACTCCTTGTATGGTACGTTTGGCGTAAATTACGACGGTTGGGTGTTCTTGGACGGTACGTTCCGTAACGACTGGTCTTCCACGTTGAGCAAGGAAAACCGTTCCTTCTTCTATCCTTCAATCAGTGCATCGTGGGTCATCAGCGATATGGTGAACAAGACGGGACACGAAATGCCTTCCTGGTTCACGTATGCCAAGACGCGCGTCTCTTTCGCACAGGTTGGTAATGACATGGACCCCTATCAGTTGTATAACACTTACTCCATCGGTTCCGATGGTTTCACTGGCGGTGTTACAGGCAATACAGGCGGTACCTTGTACAACGACAGGGTACGCAGCGAGCTGATTTCTTCTTGGGAAGCAGGTTTGGAAGTACGTTTCTTCAACAACCGTTTGGGCTTCGACTTCGCTTGGTATAAGTCGAACGCACGTCGCCAGTTGCTGAACATGCCGATGAACTCACTTTCCGGTTACAGCCAGTATAAAATCAATGCCGGTGACATCCAAAACACAGGTATCGAAATCATGCTGAATGCCACTCCGGTGCAGACCAGAGACTTTACGTGGGATACGCAGGTGAACTTCTCGCAGAATAAGAACAAGATTATCGAACTGGAGAAAGGCATCGAGGAATATCGTCTGGGCGGTTATGACAATCTGAAAATCATTGCCAAGGCTGGCGGTAACTACGGTGAAATCTGGGGTACTACGTTCACGCGTGTGACCGATAAGAGCAGCCCTCACTACGGCAAACTGTTGCTGAATTCCAGCGGTCTGCCCCAAGGCAATTCACAGATGACGAAACTGGGTGACCAGCAGGCTACTTGCCTGGTAGGTTGGACCAACACTTTCACTTACAAAGGATTCACGCTGAGCGCATTGGTTGATGCCCGTTTCGGCGGTAAGATTTTCTCCGGTACCAACCGTGCCCTGCAATCCAATGGTACGGCAGCTTGTACCGTGGTGGGCGGCAAGCGTGAGCAATTCGTGGTTGACGGCGTGATTGCCGACGGAAACGGCGGATACAAAGTGAGCGATGTTGAGGTGACTCCGCAACAGTACTGGGCAGCCGTTACCGGCTCAACAGGTAACCTGGGTATCGGCGAGGCAAACCTTTACGATGCCTCCAACATTCGTTTGCGTAACCTCTCCTTGAGCTACGCTTTCCCCAAGAAGATGCTTTCCAAGACTCCGTTCCAGCAAATGAAGCTGGGTGTTTCCTGCAACAACGTATGGATGATTAAGAGTCACCTGAACGGTGTTGACCCCGAATCAGTCTTTGCAACAAGCACCAATGCTACCGGTTTCGAGAATATGTCTTCTCCCACTTCACGGACATACTTGTTTAATGTAACCCTTGGTTTCTAATCCTATAATATCAGAATTACAATGAAAAAGATAAATAAATATCTCTATGGGTTCCTGTTGGGAACCATGACTGTCGGGTTGGTTGCTTGTGACGACTTCGACGAAATCAATCTGAGCCCTTCCGCTGCCGGTGCGGAAAGCATGCGCCCGGACTACCTGCTTGCCACCTCTTTCCAGAAAGCACAGCAGAACCCGAACGACAACGAACGTGTATTTGTTTACAATTGGGCTTCTATTGCCCGCGTCATCGGTGAAAATACCTTCGGATGCGCCGCCCGCTACAGCGACGAGTACAACGGCTGCCTTTACAGCTTCTCGTCCAACTCCATCAGTGCAGCCACCAATGCCATCAAGCTTGTGGACGAAAACGAGGCTGCCGGAAACTACAACGAGCGTGAGAAGAAATATAACAACAATATACGGCAGATTGCCCGCATCTGGCGTTGTATGGTCATTGCGGACTTCACCGATTGCTTCGGCCCTTACCCGCTGAACGCTTTCCAAGGTGTGAACCCCACGTTCAACAGCGTACAGGAAGTATACGACTTCATGCTTTCCGAACTGAAGGACGCACAATCCAAATTGGTGATGGATATTGATATTAGCGAAAAGGAGTCCAAACAGGACGCGGCTTTCAAACTGAACCCGACGAAATGGCAGAAACTGGCGAATTCCCTCCGTCTGCGCTACGCCATGCGTCTCTCCGAGGTGGATGCGGCAAAAGCCAAGAGCGAGTTTGAAGACGCTGCTCGCAGCGCGTTGCTGACAGACAACGCTGATTTGTTCGGTTTCCAGGAATATGGTGGATGGAGCGACTGGGAAGGTGTTTACAACCGTCCGTGGAATGACAATGTCATCTCTCAATCCATGGTCAACATCCTCACCGGTATCGGCGGCATCAAGACGGCGGAGAGTTACAATGCCATCACCGAAAGTACGGCCGACATCACTCCTTACGTGAAGCCCATGAACTACATCGGTCTGGAATTCAAGAACCACTATCCTGAAAATACGGATAACCCGATGAACTACCAATGGCTGGATGGTGTGCCCGAATCGGTTGACCCCCGCGCCTTCGTGCTCTACAACCTGCCGAACGATGCAACGGCAAACACTTACAGTGACGAGGCCAAGCAGACGGTGGCAGAAGAGGGTAATTCAAGTTATAAAGAGCGTGGTATGCTGGATACGGACGGAGAAACTTATACTTGGGGAAAAATAAACGCTACATTGACCTTCAATGGTGCGCTTTCCGGTGTAAGAACCGCTTGGAGTCCGACATTCAAGTTCAACGAAGTGGTGGTCAATAGTTGGAACACTTGCTCTTTCCTGAGCGAGAAGTATCGCAACAACTCGAAGGCACGTATCTGGTTCGGTCCGTGGGAGACTCACTTCCTGCTGGCTGAAGCTGCCGTTCGCGGATGGAGTGCCGGTACGGATGCCAAGACGGCTTACGAGGCAGGCGTTACCTCCAGTTTCGCTTATCACGGACTGGAGCGTTATGCAAGCGCATACTTGGCTTCGGAAGTATACAATCGTGTAGGTACATCGGCAAGTTTTGACCACACCGCAGAACCCGTTGACTTCGAGGCTGACTATGTGGACGGCTATACCAAGACCGCCGGCAAGAAAATGTATCACTATCCCGATGCTTCCAAGGCTCTGTACAAGGGTCACAAGCTGAACGATGCCCTGTCGAAGATTATCACGCAGAAGTATATCGCCAACACTCCTTACGGTGTGGTTGAAATGTGGAACGATCGCCGTCGTTTGGGGCTGCCGTTCTTTGAAGTGCCTGGTGCAGAAACCGTATTGACCGGTTCGGATATGGACAACGCAAAGACTTACGACCCCGTTACCCAGTCTTGCAAGAACGGTCAGACATGGGGTATGTTCACTCAGCGTATGCGCTACCCGACCTCTTTGGAAAATGCGGACGTGACCGAATACAACCACGCGTTGCAGCTCCTCGGTGGAGAGAACAACATGATGGTTCCGCTTTGGTGGGCTATCAAGTAAGATTGAGATAGAATAGGAAAAGGAAGGGGGTATCAGAACAAACTTTCTGTTTCCTTTTGATTAGGCACGGATTACACGGGATACACGGATTGGCAAAAGAAAAAAATCCGTGTAATCCGTGAAATTCGTGCCTGAGTTCTATCATTATGTTAGTCTTTCTTCATTTCGACACACCTAAATGTGTCTGAAAAGGTATACTTTTATATATGACAATGAAAACAAGAGCACTTTGCATTGACTTGCTGGTGGTATGGGGAAGCGTTATGCTTGCCAATGCCCAGCAGTCCACAGGCTATTACTTCAAAGAATTCACCGCCGGGAAAGTCCTGTTGAGGAACCGGCAGTTTGCCAAGGGCAAGTTTAACTACGATTGCATCAACAAGGAGATGCATTTCCTGAACGGAACGACGGACATGGTCGTAGAGAATCTGGATGACATCGACACGATAGCCGTGGACAAGCATCGTTTCATTCCGTTTGGAGGACATTTCCTGGAAGTGCTGACCGACCGTAACGCCACTCTTTTTGTCGACTGGAAGATACTTCCGAAAAGTGTAGGGAAAAAGGGAGCCATGGGAACCGTCACCCAAGGAAGCGTGCAGGCGATTGATGTCAACGCGCGCTACCAGCGTGTCAACGGCGAACAGGACCTGGACCTTTCTGTCTATAAGATGGCAACGGAGAACACTTATTATATATGTGTAGAAGGCAAATGGAAGAAATTCAGGAACGCGAAAACCTTGTTGGCACTTTTCCCTAAAGGGAGGCAGCAGGAGATGAAAGCGTTCATGGAGCGTGAGAAAGTCGACTTTGAGAATCCGAAAGAGATATTGAAAGTGCTCGTTGTGCAATCAGCATGGAATGAATAAGAAGAGCGGGAAACTTCCCAAAGGGGACTTCCCGCTCTTTCAATGGTTTTGGCGCAAGTAGATTACTTACGTAAGCCGAGTTCTTTGACGATAGCACGATATCTGGTGATGTCGCGGTCCTTCAGGTAAGTCAGCAATGCACGGCGTTTACCTACCAACATAGTCAAAGCTCTTTCTGTACTATAATCCTTTCTGTTGAGCTTAAGGTGCTCAGTCAGATGAGCAATACGGTAGGAAAACAAAGCTATCTGAGCCTCAGCTGAGCCAGTATCAGTGTTAGACTTTCCGTATTTGCCGAAGATTTCTTGCTTTTTAGCAGCGTCTAAATACATAATGTTTAATTAAAAGTTATTATAAATTATTCCCTTTCGGGGCTGCAAAGATAGGGATAAACTTTTATATCACAATGATATTCAGCAAAAAAATCATATCTATACTGCATATCTAATCCAAAATCACTAACTTTGTCGCCTGAAAATAATAGGTATTATATGCAAAATATTAGAAACATTGCAATTATTGCCCATGTAGACCATGGGAAAACGACGCTCGTTGACAAGATGCTTTTGGCCGGAAACCTTTTCCGCAGCAATCAGAGCACAGGTGAATTAATGCTGGATAATAATGACCTGGAGCGTGAACGAGGTATAACGATTCTTTCTAAGAACGTTTCTATCAACTACAAGGACACCAAGATTAACATTATTGATACTCCGGGACACAGTGACTTCGGAGGTGAAGTGGAACGTGTATTGAATATGGCGGATGGATGCATCCTGCTTGTGGATGCTTTCGAAGGCCCTATGCCGCAGACACGGTTTGTATTGCAGAAAGCCCTGCAGATTGGCTTGAAGCCTATTGTTGTTGTGAACAAGGTGGATAAGCCCAATTGCCGTCCCGAAGAAGTGTACGAGATGGTGTTCGACTTGATGTTCAGTCTAGAGGCTACCGAAGAACAATTGGATTTTCCCGTTGTCTACGGTTCGGCCAAGAACAACTGGATGAGTACCGACTGGCAGCAGCCCACTGATAATATTTATCCGCTTCTGGACTGTATCTTAGAGAATATTCCTGCTCCCGAACAGTTGGAGGGTACACCGCAAATGCTGGTTACTTCGCTGGATTATTCTTCGTATACTGGGCGTATTGCTGTGGGCCGCGTGCATCGTGGCACACTGAAGGAAGGTATGAACGTGTCTTTGGCAAAACGTGATGGGAGTATCGTGAAATCAAAAATCAAGGAACTGCATACGTTCGAAGGTATGGGCCGTGTAAAGGTGCGGGAAGTATCTTCCGGTGACATCTGTGCGTTGGTAGGTATCGAAGGATTCGAAATTGGAGATACAATCTGCGATTTCGAAAATCCGGAAGCGTTGCCGCCCATTGCCATTGACGAGCCTACGATGAGCATGCTCTTCACCATCAATGACTCCCCGTTCTTCGGCAAGGAAGGCAAGTTTGTTACTTCCCGCCACATCCACGACCGTTTGATGAAGGAGCTGGACAAGAATCTTGCCCTTCGCGTGCGCAAGAGCGAGGAAGACGGCAAGTGGATTGTTTCCGGCCGTGGCGTGCTTCATCTTTCCGTATTGATTGAGACTATGCGTCGTGAGGGATATGAGTTGCAGGTAGGGCAGCCGCAGGTAATCTTCAAGGAGATTGACGGCGTGAAGTGCGAACCTATCGAAGAGTTGACCATCAATGTTCCTGAAGAATATGCCAGCAAGATGATTGACATGGTGACCCGCCGTAAGGGTGAAATGGTGAAGATGGAAAGCACCGGCGAACGTGTAAACCTTGAGTTCGACATGCCGTCACGCGGTATCATCGGTCTGCGTACCAACGTGCTGACTGCTTCTGCCGGAGAAGCCATCATGGCGCACCGTTTTAAGGAATACCAGCCCTATAAGGGTGAAATTGAACGGCGTACCAACGGTTCTATGATTGCCATGGAGTCCGGTACGGCTTTTGCCTATGCCATTGACAAATTGCAGGATCGCGGTAAGTTCTTCATCTTCCCGCAGGAAGAGGTTTATGCAGGGCAGGTAGTGGGCGAGCACTCTCATGACAACGATTTGGTGATTAATGTTACGAAGTCCAAGAAGCTTACCAATATGCGTGCTAGTGGTTCGGACGACAAGGCACGGCTGATTCCTCCCGTACAGTTCTCTCTTGAAGAGGCTTTGGAATATATCAAGGAGGATGAGTATGTAGAGGTTACTCCCAAGTCCATGCGTATGCGTAAGGTTATTCTGGATGAGATTGAACGTAAGCGTGCCAACAAGAACTGATAAATAGAAAATTTTTTAGTTGCTATAATACGATAGGAGTGCCCTGCCCAAAGGTAAGGCACTCCTTTTTTTGTTGTCATTCCAACGGGAATCAATCTATGAATTTTACTTTTGCCGCATTGCGGGATTTGGCGGCAGGCGCCTCATCCGGATAGCCGAAAGCAATGCAGTAAAGCAACTGGTATCCTTCCGGAATATCCAGTCTCTTCAAATATTCGGCAGCAGCCGGAGTAGAGGTCATGAAGCGCGTAGGACCGCCCAAGCAGCAAGAACCGATTCCCATGGACCAAGCTGATAGAATCATATTCTCACCCAGCAGTCCGCAATCAATTTGCGAAAGGTCATATGCCAGGTCATTGGCAATAAATACCACTGTAGAAGCATTGCGGAACATGTTCTTGAATTTCGGGTCTTCGGCGGCTTGGGGATTTTCTTTCTTGTAGATTTCCGTAATGCCATTGATGAATTCAGGATTGTCCACTACGCGAATTTCCCACGACTGTTTATTTTGTCCGTTGGGAGCATTGATGCCGCAATCCAGGATAATCTGCATGGTGTCGCGGTTCACGGCTTGTGGTTTGTACTGGCGGATGCTGCGGCGTGACATAATGGTTTCAATCACCGCACTCGCTTTGCTTTCACCTACATTAGACTTCGTTGTTTGAATCTCTTTTTGAATTTGGGCACCACAACTGCAAAGTAGGAATAAACTTGCACCTGTCAACATTTGTTTGATACGTTTCATATTGTCTTGATAATTGGTGTTTGCAAATCTAGTAAAAAGGGATAATAAATCAGTGCAAATCCGGCAAAAAGGGGAAGAAGGCTCCTTGTAAGCCCTCTTCCCCTCCCAATGATTTTAAGATTTAAATTGAAGGTGAAGATTGTGTCTATTCATTCGTATCCGGTGCTTCCGGGTCTTCAACAGTAACCGAATAGAACTTGAATATGGACATAGTCCAGAACACGCTCTTTGAATTAGTTTCGTTGACTACAATACGTATCTGTTTAAACGGTTGTTCCACATCAAACACTTCCGAAGCATAGGTCCCGTCACCGGCAATGCCGTCAGCCTCTTTGGTGAAGTTCTTTATCAAGAACCACTCGTTGCCATCCATGCTACCCATCAAATCAAAATCTGTAGGTCTGTTGTTGGCATTACGCGGCGCGTATTCAAATCTATAAGCTTCCGTAATTTCTTTCTTCAAGTTTACTTGCAACCAGTGCGGTCCCGGAATCTCTACACTCCATGCCGTATGGAAGAATGTACCTGTATTTCCATCCAGCAAATTGGCGATAGGACCTTCGCTGGGTTCCTGCGCGTTTGTAGATAAATCAGCGGCAGTCAACGCAATTTGTGTGCTGACGTAAGTCGGCTCTGCCGGCTCTGAAACCTTTGAAATGCTCTGTAAGGCACTTCTGTCGCCCGTGGCGCTGACACTCTGCACCGTAAAGTTATACTCCCCGTATTTGGCGCGAGTATCCGGGATTTCGATGCTGTTTGCATAGACGCTTGCAGTACGCATCACATCCTTTTTCAACAATGGATCGTAATACTTCACCTCAATGTAACGGATGTTAGACTCTTCTGGAGTGTTCCAGCGCAATATAATGCAGCCCGGAGTACTTTCGGCTGTCAAATCAGTGATTTCATCCGGAGTAATACCGCTCTCGTTGTCGCAGCTAGTGAGCAGGGCAGCTCCGGAGAGGAGCAACCCTACAAAATATTTAAGTGTATTTTTCATTTTCATACTGTTTTTTCATTAATAACCAGGATTCTGAACCAGATTCAGATTTCTGTTGACATCTTCCACGGGGACAGGCATCAGATATTGAGTGGGGCTCTCGAATTTGCGTTCAAAAGAAACTTCTGATTCTTGTGCGAATTCTTCAATATTCTTACCCAAAATATTCATACCTTTTGCTTTTACACCGAAATGACGCTCGGCATCCTTCCAGCGGCGCAAATCCCAGAAAGTGTGATTCTCCAGATAGAACTCGATAGTACGCTCTTGACGCACAATCTCACGCATCTTGTTCTGGTCTAATGTGGCAATGCCATTCCAGGAAGTTTCCACATCTGGTATGCCGGCACGTTTACGAACTTCGTTCAAATACTTCTTGGCATTGGACAAATCGTTGCATTCCACACAAGCTTCGGCATAGCCCAGATAAAGTTCGGCCAGACGGATTACCGGCCACGGATAAAATGGAGGATTGTACAGAGATGTACGTACACTATAACCCGGCACTACTCCTTTCTTGTTCAGGTATCCGGTAGGTGAATAGTTGTTTGTGCGCAACGTGCTTCCTTCCGGCTGGCGTGAAGTGTTGCCGCCAATCACAAAGTCACAGACCAATTTGCCCTGATTGACAGCCAAATTGTATTTCTGGTAACTTGCATCAGCATCATAAGCGCCATTGCCGTCCGTGGCGCTCAGAATTTCATAGAAACCTCCTTGGAAGGCCACCCAAGCGTAGAAACGGGGTTCGCGATTCAGATTGAACCGGATGGTCTGTGCTTCAGGATCACCGATGCTTGCATTCTCCTCGCCCAAAGTGGTCGATTCATAAATGCTGTTGCCTTTCGGGAAAGCCGGATCCGCATCAATCGGCAGACCGTTTTCGGTATAGAAACGCTTCAGCATGGCAAGTGTCGGAGACACGCCATTGTATGCCGAACCATTGCAGAAAGGCAAAGACTTGTTCTGTATACTGTAAGCACCTTCCGAGCGGCAATCAGCCCAAATCACCTCGTTATTGGCAGGCTCGATTACCGTATAGCGCAACGTGTGCTGCACCGGATCTACCGGTTCCACGTTATCAAAACCGTCCAACATATAGTCCGTTTTCTTGTAGAGCCCGTATCCGGCAGCTTCTGCCACACGGATAGCTTCTTCGTATGCGCTCTTGGCTTTCTGCCATTTGCCGGCATCGTATGTAAGAGGCATCAGTGCGTTGCCGTCCTTATCTTTAAAGTCGGCATAGAACTCACTGTTTCCATTGAACAAAGGAGATGCTGCATAAAGCAACATTCTGGCTTTGATGGACTTGGCAGCCACACTGGTGGCCAGCCCGTAATGCTCGTTGACGCGGGTGGCGGGCAGGCCTTCGGCCGATTCGTCCAGCATCTGGCATACATAGTCCACACACTCGTCATAGGAAGAACGGGGCGAATATTGGTCGGCAGGTGTAATCAGTGAAGGCTCTTCCTTTACCAGAATTACCGGACCATAGCTACGCACCAGCAAGAAGTGATAGTAACCTATCAGGAACTTGGCTTGGGCAATGTAATCGGCCTTGACGGATGCCTCCAATGCCGGAACCTTGTCAATGTTGTTTAATAGGATGTAGCACTGCTTGATTCCTTGGAACAAAGAGTTCCAATAGGAAATAACCGGACGGGAAGCGGAATAGTTTCCTTTCGGAAAAGAAGCGAATGTTTCATGCTCAAATGCTGTTACCACCTCATCAGCGGTAAAAAGATCGAGAGACGAGGTGCCGTTTCTCGGATTGGGGATATAAGCATAGCAAGAATAGATGAAACGTCTGGCTGCTTCCTTGTCCTCAAACGCATCTTTTTCTGTAGCTTTTTCATCGGGAACCACGTCCAGATAATCGCACGAAGACAAAACACCCAACAGCAAACACGCCATCACGATGAATATTTTATAGAACTTTTTCATACTGTTCATTTTTATCGGGTTATTTAAATGTCAATTGGAAACCAACGTTGAAAGTACGCTGTGTAGGATAACTTAAGCCTTTACCTCCACCCATTTCCGGGTCCCAAAGCTTAAACGGAGAGAAAGTCAGCAAGTTGATGCCGCTGATGTAGAATCTGGCTTTCTTATATGTATAGCCGATTTCTGCATTTTTCAGTTTTAGGAAAGCACCGTTGCGCAACCAATAGTCGGAGGATTGCATGTTGTGATTGTTATCGTTCTTGGTTAGGCGCGGATGGCTGGCATTCGGGTTCTGGTTGGTTTCAGACCAATAGTCATCGGCAATCCAAGACAATACATTACGGTTATACTGCGTTCCGAAAGGAGCGAAGCCAGACATCATCAGCGAAGTATTTGCCACTCCCTGGAAGAAGAAGGAGAAGTCCCAGTTTTTATAGGAGAGAGAGGGTCCGAAACCGTAAACGATTTCCGGTACGGTGGGATAGCCCATGGCTACGCGGTCATCACTGGTGATTTTTCCATCATAATTACCGTTTTTGTCCGGTTGGTCCACATATTTGATGTCACCCGGAGCAATAGCGATATTGCCCAATGTAGAAGTCGGATTGTTGTCGATATCGGCTCTGTCTATATAAAGACCGTTGGATATATAGCCGTAGATGGTGTTGAGTTTCTTACCGATGTTTGAAAGCGTAGGACGTACGCCTGGAGCTTCGTCATATTCCAGAATCTTGTTGTGCGCATAAGTAAACGTGCCCTTGAACTGAATGGCAAGGTCCTTGTTCAATTGTCTGCCATAATCTACTGACAAGTCGAAACCGCTGTTCTTTACTTTGGCCAGGTTACCGTAAACGGCTGTACTTGCCGTACCCAGGTAGTTAGGAATGGAGTAGCGCTGTTGGAAGATGTCGCGGCGGATTTCGCGGAATACGTCCACATTGATATTCAATGAATTGAATAGCTGCATATCAAATCCTACGTTCAGTTTCTCGCCCACTTCCCATGTCAGGTCGTTGTTCTGATAACGTGTATACACGGGGCCGTTTAAAGTAGTCTGCTGCTTGTCACCGGTGGTGAAGCTTGCATTATCGCTCTGTAGGGTGATGTCCGACATATAGATGAAGCGGATAATCTGGTTGCTTGAATCTAACAGCTGGTCGTTACCTACCAGACCGTAAGAAGCACGGAGTTTCAGGCTGGAGATGATATCTTTTATCGGTTCAAAGAAAGCTTCTTGGCTAACGTTCCATCCCACAGCTACCGAGGGGAAAAATCCCCATTTATGTCCTTTGGCAAAGTTTTCGGAACCGTTGTAACCGGCATTCACTTCCATCAGGTAGCGGCCGGCATAATCGTATGATGCACGACCGGCAAAACCCATTTTGCGACGGGGAAGCGATGCCACCAAGTCAGTAGGAGCATTGCTGTCATATTGGTCGATATTCCACAACACCATTCCATTGAAATTATGGTTGCCGAATTTCTGGTTATAGTCCAGATATGACTGGAAATAAATGCGGCGGTCTCCGCCAACATAAGAGGTCGTACTTAGTACTGGCTTAGTAGGGTTGGACGAGCCGAACGGAGAAATCGTCATGTTATAGGTACCGTCCGGATTCTGTTCATATCCGGTCAAGGTATAACGGTTAATGCCTTGACTACGCATGGTGGTCGTCTTGTTATAGTTTTTATAAGAGAACAAGGCCTTGAAACGGAGTCCTTTCAGCAAGAAGTCCAGTTTCTGTTCAAAATCGATATTGGCCATCACCGTACTTTCAAAGATATCCTGATAACCGTTGGTCAGACTTGCCATGGGGTTCACGGCTCCCTGGTCGTTACCGCCGGCGTAAGCTCCCCAATATACCCAGTTATTTACGCCGTCTGCCGGATAAGCGATGGGGAAGTCTACCGGGTTGGAGTTCATTACGGCTCCATATAGGTCACCCACAGAGGTGTTTGGCTGAGTCAGGTCATTCAGCTGTACATTCAGGTGCAAGGAGATAGTAGAGCTTTTGGACATGTGGAAGTCAATATTGTTTTGAAAAGTATATTTCATCAAATCAATATTGTTCTTATAAGAGAAATACTTGGAAGCCTCGTTCTTCAACATACCGGTTTCGTGATTGACACCTACGTTCATGAAATAGGTGATTTTTTTCGTACCGCCGCGAATATTGAAGTTTGCCTTCTGGTTGAAAGCCATGTCATTGAACAATGATCCGTACCAATCTACATTCGGCCAGATATAAGGATTCACGCCATTGCGTGTGTTGTTAATCTGTTCTTGGGTATACAGAATGTTTCCGGTCTGTTCACTGGTCACGGCTTCATTGTAAAGTTCCATGTAACGGTAGCCGTCTACGAAACTTGGAATTTGGGTGGGAGTAGTGATATTCGTTTCCACACGCACACCAATGATGGGCTTTTCCGAATCGGCACCACTTTTCGTGGTAACAATCATTACACCATTTGCACCACGTGTACCATACATGGCTGTGGCCGTGGCGTCTTTCAAAATAGAGAATCCTTCGATGATTTCGGGATCAAGTGCATTGAGGTCGGCAGAACTGACTTCCACGCCATCCAGAATAATCAACGGTGAAGTCATACCACTCAAAGTAGATATACCGCGGATGTAGAAATCGGAGCCATTACTACCCGGTTGTCCGCTACGTTGGTAGGCAATCACACCGGAGAGACGCCCGGCAAAAGAGTTGGATAAGTTAGATGACGGTACTTTCAAGTCCGAAGGTCGCACGGTTTGTATGGAACCTACCACGCTTTCTTTTTTCTGCCCTGTACCGAAAGCCGTTACTACAACTTCATCCAGGACTTCGCTGTCTTCCTTTAATGTAATTCTGAGTGAAGTCTGATTTCCTACTTTGATTTCTTGCGTTACGAAACCAATGAACGAAATCACCAAAACGTCTTTCGGAGAAACATTGATGGAAAAATTACCGTCAACATCGGTAATAGTCCCTAGATTGGGTTTGCCTTTTACTTGGATAGTTACGCCGATTATCGGCTCTCCTGTCTCATCTACCACTGTACCTTGTATTTTACTTGCTTGTTGCACAATGGCCGATTCATTGATAATAGGAACTTCTACTGCTTGTGCCCCAAGGAAATATCCTCCTAAGAGGGCCACCAATAGTGCTTTCTTTCTCATAATACTTTTTACTAATTCAAGGTTTTGATTTTAAATGTTTTGATAAACTCTTTTTACTTTTTCCATGTTACATTAGGGTGGTTTCATTCTCTTTGTATAATTATAGTTAATAAAAAAGGTTTTATTTAATTAGGTTTTGAAGTCGTTTATCTTTTAAGTTCTGTAGGAACTCGGTAAAGCTTCAAAGGAATAATTTGCTAAAATGAATTATCTTTTGCAAAGATATCTGTTCTTTTTAATAAAAGAAGTAATTATCGTTTCTTTTTTAAAATATTTTAGTATTTAATGGAATAGTACTGCTCTTCCATGTTATGGCATCTTAGTGCAACCGGAAAGCAGGATACGTGCATAAGTCTGTCAGGAAGACAGTACAGGAAAAATATAACTAAAAGGCTTTTAATGCTACCCCACTACGGAAACGAGGTTGATAGGAAACACGAAATAAGTTCCTACAGAACTTGTAGTACAATTTGCACATGAAGGCTTCCCTGAATTATTATTTTCTGTATGGTGCGATTATAAGTGCTGATGATAAGTTCTTAATATTATCTGTTATTCAGGCTGCGTTGAAATTTCTTTCTATTTTTGAGGGTTGGCGGTGAAGGTGGCTTCGGAAGTGTGCGGAGTCATTATTTTACTGGTGGGCCGCGTTTTTATTGTGCAGACTAGCTTTTGAATTTGCTCATATAAAGAAAGCGGCTCCCGAAAACGGGAGCCGCTTTAACTTTATGCAAATTGCTGTTATTAGAGTTTCGGACCAGCGGTAACCAGAGCCTTGCCAGCTTCGTTGCCAGTGAACTTAGCGAAGTTCTTGATGAAGCGGCCAGCCAGGTCTTTTGCTTTTTCTTCCCATTGGCAAGCGCATTCGTAAGTGTCGCGAGGATCAAGAATCTTCGGATCTACGTTAGGCAATTCAGTAGGTACTACGAAGTCGAAGAAAGGAATAACCTTCGTCGGAGCTTTGTCGATAGAACCGTCGAGGATAGCGTCGATGATACCACGAGTATCTTTGATGGAGATACGTTTGCCGGTACCGTTCCAACCGGTGTTAACCAAGTATGCCTTAGCACCAACCTTGTTCATCTTCTTAACCAGCTCTTCTGCATATTTAGTAGGATGCAGGCTTAAGAAAGCAGCACCGAAGCAAGCAGAGAATGTCGGAGTCGGTTCAGTGATACCACGTTCTGTACCGGCCAACTTGGCAGTAAAGCCTGACAAGAAGTAGTACTGAGCTTGTTCAGGGTTCAGGATAGATACCGGAGGCAATACACCGAATGCGTCGGCAGACAAGAAGATTACCTGGTGAGCGTGAGGACCCTTGGAAACCGGCTTAACGATGTTGTTGATGTGGTAGATAGGATAAGAAACACGAGTGTTTTCAGTTACGCTCTTGTCGGCGAAGTCAATCTTGCCGTCAGCAGCAACTGTAACGTTTTCCAACAGAGCGTCACGCTTGATGGCAGCGTAAATGTCGGGTTCGCTTTCTTTATCCAGATTGATAACCTTAGCGTAGCAACCACCTTCGTAGTTGAATACACCTTCGTCATCCCATCCGTGTTCGTCATCACCAATCAACAGACGTTTCGGGTCGGTTGACAGAGTAGTCTTGCCTGTACCTGACAGACCGAAGAAGATGGCAGAGTCAGTGCCTTCCATGTTGGTGTTGGCAGAGCAGTGCATAGAAGCGATACCACGCAACGGGTTCTTGTAGTTCATGATAGAGAACATACCCTTCTTCATTTCACCACCGTACCAAGTGTTCAGGATAACCTGTTCGTTGGTCTTCAAGTTGAATACAGTAGCTGTTTCAGAGTTCAAGCCCAGTTCCTTGTAGTTGTCAACTTTTGCCTTGGAAGCATTGAATGATACGAAATCGGGTTCTCCGTAGTTAGCCAGTTCCTCAGCTGTGGGGCGGATGAACATGTTAGTTACGAAGTGAGCCTGCCATGCCACTTCCATGATGAAACGTACTTTCATACGGGTAGCGGGGTTGGCGCCACAGAAAGTATCGACAACAAACAGACGCTTGCCGCTCAGCTGCTTAACAGCCTTAGCCTTCAGGTCAGCCCAAGCTTCTTCAGAGCAAGGTTTGTTGTCGTTTTTGTATTCTTCAGAAGTCCACCATACAGAATCCTTGCTGGCTTCATTCATTACGAAGAATTTATCTTTAGGGGAACGACCGGTATAGATACCTGTCATTACATTTACAGCACCCAGTTCAGTTACCTGACCTTTTTCAAAACCTTCCAAACCTGGTTTGGTTTCTTCTGCGAACAGTACATCGTAAGACGGGTTGTGGAAAACTTCCTTCACGTCTTGGATACCGTACTTGCTTAAATCTAAATTTGCCATTTCTTTTAATGATTTAAAATGTTGGTATTTGGTTTATATTCTCTTTTCTTTAATTCTTTTTTTCCTTTGATTTACAAGGGAAAACGGGTGTAGAAAAATCTCTTTTTTCCTGCTTTTCAGTAAGTCCCTTGTCTTTCGCCTACAAAAGTAATACTTTCTTTTTAAAGAAAGGCCCTATTAGAGAAATTTTTCTCTAATGAGAAATCTTTTATAAAACCATAACAAGATCTGCTAACTGAATGTTGCAAATTGGGTGAAATTCGTTTACTTTGCAGCACATTAGCACATTTATAATTATGAAGGTTATCAACTTTGCCGAGGCAAATTCCGTTTTGAACCAATACGTGGCGGAAATCCGTGATGTAGCAGTCCAAGGTGACCGTATGCGTTTCCGGCGTAATATTGAACGCATTGGAGAGATAATGGCGTATGAAATGAGTAAGGAACTGACGTATTCCATCAAGCGGGTACAGACTCCTTTGGGAGTGGCACCGGTCAGCACCCCCGATGACGAGGTGGTGATTGCCACTGTTTTCCGTGCCGGACTACCCTTGCATACGGGTTTCTTGAACGTGTTCGACCGTGCCGGAAATGCGTTCGTTTCAGCTTACCGTTATTATAAGGATAAGGAATGCCGCACGGTGGATGTACACATCGAATACATCGCTACTCCGGATTTGTCCAAGAAGACATTATTGATTGTAGACCCGATGCTTGCCACGGGTGAAAGTATGGAACTGGCCTGGAAGGCTCTCATCACCAAGGGGATGCCGGCCAAGTTGCAGATAGCTTGTGTCATAGCCAGTCGGCAGGGTGTAGAACATCTGGAAAAGTTGTTTCCCGGAGATGAAGTAACCTTGTGGTGTGCAGCCATCGACCCGGAGATGAACGAGCATTCCTATATTGTGCCCGGGCTGGGAGATGCGGGCGATCTGGCGTTTGGCGAGAAAATCTGAGTTGCCTTTACTCTTATGAAAAACCCTTCATCTCTGCCTTGGAGGCTTTGATGAAGGGCATGATAAAACAAGGGCCATTCTTATATTACGTCGGGAAGATTACTTCACTTCCCACGTATCGTTGGTCATTAACAACTCCTCGAAGTTGTGGTATTTCTTCTGGGCGGATACTTCTGCTATTTGCGCCTCCACAGCCTCGTCGTAGGTAGGAGCTTCCACATCACGGATGACGCCGAGTGCAATCGGAAAGTCGGGACCTTCCATCAGGGCGAGCTTCAGTTGCAGGGTGTTGTCCTCGCAGTGGGCGTTGTGCACCAGGATGTCTTTTTCGGTGATTCCGTTTTCGCCCAGCTTCACTACTTTCAGGCCGAATCCTTCCTGCACCAGTCCATATTCATTGTTTTCGCCGAAGAGCATCGGTTCGCCGTGTTTCAGGTAGATGGCGTTCCTGGCACGGTCTTCCTTTTTGGCTACCATGTCGTGTGTGCCGTTGTTGAAGATAACGCAGTTTTGCAGTATTTCGCATACCGAAGCACCTTTATGGTTGTAGGCGGCTTTCAAGATGTCTATGGTACCGGCGGCATCGGTGGCTACGGCGCGGGCAAAGAAGTGGCCACGTGCGCCGAAGCAGAGTTCTGCCGGACGGAAGGGGTCTTCTACGGTACCGTAGGGCGATGATTTGCTGACGAATCCGCGGGGCGACGTGGGCGAGTACTGTCCTTTGGTCAAGCCGTAGATGCGGTTATTCAGTAGAATCATGTTTAGGTTGATGTTACGGCGGTTGGCATGGATGAAGTGGTTGCCGCCGATGGCGAGTCCGTCTCCGTCGCCCGACACTTGCCAGACGGCCAGTTGCGGGTTGGCCACCTTGCAGCCTGTGGCAATGGCGGCCGCACGACCGTGAATGGTGTTCATGCCGTAGGTATTCATGTAGTGGGGCAGGCGGCTGGAACAGCCGATACCCGAAATCACTGCGATGCTGTGGGGAGCCACGCCTATCTCGGCCATGGCTTTGTGCAGGGAGGCCAGGAAAAAGTGGTCGCCGCAACCCGGACACCAGCGGGGTTGTCCTTTCTTATAATCTTTTGCTGTATATTCGCACATAATGTTTTGCTTTAAAATTGATGGTTGGTTATTTATCCATTAACTTGCTGAAGGCTTCTGCCAGTTCGTTCACCAGGAACGGCTGTCCCTTTACTTGGTTGAACTGATAGGGCACGAATCCGTCTACTTTCATGCGCAGGTAGCCGGCGAACTGTCCCATGTTCTGTTCGGCCACTACGACTTTCTTGTAGCGCTTCATCACTTCGGCCGTGTTCTTGGGCAGCGGGTTGATGTACTTGAAGTGGGCCAAGGCCACCTTTTTGCCTGCTGAGCGCAGTTCGTCCATGGCGGCGTGCAGGTGTCCGTAGGTTCCGCCGAAGCCCACGATGAGCAGGTCGGCATCGTCGCGGTCGCCCAGCACTTCTACGTCGGGCACGGCAATCTTGTCTATCTTTTCCTGGCGCAGGTGCGTCATGAGGTCATGGTTTTCGGGATCGGTAGAGATGGCACCCGTCTTGTCGTCCTTCTCCAGTCCGCCCAAGATGTGGGCAAATCCTTCGGTGCCCGGCACGGCCCAGTAGCGTACGCCAGTTTCGGGGTTGCGTTGGTAGGGAGTCCATTCGCCTTTCATCTCGGGGCGCACGTAGGGCGGGCAGATGGCGGGATATTCTTTCAGGTCGGGTAGTTTCCAGGCGGCCGAGCCGTTGGCTACGAAGGCGTCGGTCAGCAGCACGACGGGAGTCATGTGCTCCAAGGCAATCTTGGAAGCTTCGTAGGCGGCTTCGAAGCAGTCGGTGGGTGACGTGGCGGCTAGCACCGGCATGGGGCTTTCGCCGTTACGGCCGAAGAGTACCTGCAAGAGGTCGGTCTGTTCCGATTTGGTAGGGAGTCCGGTGGCCGGACCGCCGCGCTGTACGTCGAGCACTACCAGCGGCAGTTCCATGATGACGGCCAGGTTCATGGCTTCGGATTTCAGGCAGATGCCCGGTCCCGAAGTGGAAGTGACGGCCAGCGCGCCGGCAAACGAGGCGCCTACGGCAGAGGCGCAACCCGAGATTTCGTCCTCGCATTGCACGGTCTTTACACCCAGCGATTTGTGCTTGGACAGTTCGTGCAGCACGTCGGTGGCGGGAGTGATGGGATAGGAACCGAGGTATAGGCTTAGTCCTGCTTTTTCGGCGGCGGCGATGAAGCCGTAGGCAGTCGCCTTGTTCCCCGTGATGTCCATGTAGCGGCCGGGTACGGTGGCTTTGCTCTCTATGCGGTACGTGTGTGATACGGAGGAGTGCGTGTTGTGCCCATAGTCGTATCCGGAGTGTATTACCCGGATGTTTGCTTCGGCAATCTGGGGCTTTTTGGCGAATTTCTCGCGGATGAAGTCTTCGGCAATCTTCAGGTCGCGGTTGAAGAGCCAGCATACCAAGCCTACGGCAAACATGTTGCGGCATTTCATCATCGACTTGTTGTCCATACCCGTGTCGGCAAGACAGTCTTTCACCATCTGCGAGATGGGGGCGGCTATCACATCTTGTCTGATGCCCATTTCCTCTATCGGATTATCGGTCTTGAAGGCAGCCTTTTCCAAGTCCGACTTCTGGAAAGCATCTGTGTCGATGATGATACAGGCAGTCGGTTTGGCGAATTTATATTGTGTTTTCAGCGCAGCGGCATTCATGGCTACCAGCACGTCGCATTGGTCGCCAGGTGTATAGACTTTGTCTGCACCGACGTGTACCTGAAAACCGGAAACGCCGGTAAGCGATCCTTGCGGGGCGCGAATGTCTGCCGGATAGTCGGGGAATGTGCTGATGTCATTGCCCACCGTAGCCGAAACTGTAGAGAAGATGTTGCCGGCGAGTTGCATACCGTCGCCGGAGTCTCCGGAGAAGCGGACTACCACTTGCTCCAGTTCTTTGACCATCATGTCGTTTGCCATAACTTACGATTTACTATGAATTAAATAGTTCTTTTAGAGGTTAATGTATTTTTCATTGGGACAAATTTCGTAAAGTTAATCGGATTAACAAAACTTTTTTCGGAAAATCGATGGAAAGCATTATCTTTGCACTCGCAATCTGCTGCAGATAGCAGGAAATATGCAGAAGGGCTTGCTCCTTGACGGACAGCAGAAGCCTGCCTTGGTAGTTCAACGGATAGAATAGATGTTTCCTAAACATTAGATAGGGGTTCGATTCCCCTCCGAGGTACCACTTTCATTCCATTTTTTGCCCTCATTCTGATGCTTGTTTTTATTCCTCACCGCCTTCACCTCTGTTCTGAATCTCCCTATTCATCGGCTTTTCCGGTGAAAGTGGTTTGGGTTTGTGTTCGCTTTCCCGTTGAGTGACGGGAAGTTGTAGTTTGGCTTGTTGTCAATTTCACTGCAATGGAAAAATGTGGTGGCAACGCAACGGTGATGAACATGGCTGCAAGATTCTGCAAGCTGTTTGCACTGTCACTGCATAACGGTTGCAGCGCTACTGCACAACAGTTGCAGCGCTACTGCAAAGCTGTTGCAGCGCTACTGCAAGTATAGTTGCAGTGTCACTGCAAAACTGTTTCAGAATTTTGCAGTGCTTGTCCTTTGATTCATAATCAGTTGACTGTCGGCAGAAGGTGCTCTGCCAAGGAGGGTTGTACAATTGATGAGATAGGTGCGTTAACGGTTGTGAGATGCGGTAATGCAAAAAAGGAGTTTCACCGGAAAAGCCGATGAATAGGGAGATTGGAGACCGAGGTGAAGGTGATGAAAGGTGAAAATTACTTTTGATGTTATGATTTTGGGCGCTGATTACACGGATTTCGCGTTTATTGGTTGTTCTTTCTGTGAAATCCGTGTAATTCAGTGCTTGAAAAGGTAGTGAACCGGATGTTTGTCCGTGGCAGGTTCTCGACGACTCCCGTGCCTCTGTATTCGCACCGGTCGGCTTGTTTTGTTAATCGGCCGTCTTCTTATATACTTTCAAGTTGGTGACTTTGCTCTTGAACTCTCCGGTTTCTTGCAGCGGGAATACCAGCGTGCGCACGTAGTTCATCTTCGCTTTTCCCTCGTCGAAGAGCCGCTTTTCGATGTTCAACTCCTCTACCACCTTGCCGTTTATCAGCAGGCGGGTGGCTTTGTTGTCACCTTCGATGCCGATGTTCATGCGCTCGCCTTGGTGGATGCGATAGCTGAATGTGTTCAGATATCCGTCGCGGGCAAAGCCCAGCATGCCGCGGATGGGGTCGGCAAGGTAGAAGACGGCGTCGGGCGAGCGGAACAGTATGGTGTTCGGGGTCTCGGCGGCTCCGTCGATGTCGAAGGTGACGCGGTAGTCGTAGCCGATTTCGCGGTGAGGAGTGCGGCTGCTTGGAGTTACGGCGGATTGTTCGTACACCAGTCCCGGCCCGCCTTCGATGCGGCCCAGTTGGTTCACGCCCGGCGCTTCGCTGAGCCGGTGGCGCAGCCTGTCGAAGTCGGCGTAGGGAAGCGTGGTTTTTGCAGCAGTCCACGTCTTGACGGCCAGAGTCTGCATGGCAGGGAAGACGCGGTGGTGGATATCTTTGGTGGAGATTCCGTTTCCTACGTGATCGTTCCATACGGCGAACATGCCTCCCAGAATGGCGGGGTCTTGTTCCTCAAACACTTCTTTGCCGATGTGGGCAGGCGTCCACTTGTTGTAGAGCATCTCCGTGTTGAGGTAATCGTAGTAGTAGCCGGCCGCAGGTACGATGTATACCATTCCGTCGGGGATGCTGATGAGCTTGTAGCCTTGTTTAGCCATTTCCTTGGGTTGGGCGTAGCCGTTGTACCACGCACTCATGATGACGTTTTCCGATTTCACGGGTGTCTCGCCGTCGGCATGGGTCAGTGCGCCCCATACGCAGGCCTGCTTGCCGAAGCTTTCCACGTAGCGGATGTAATGGTCGGTGAAGGCGCGGAACTTTTCTACGACGTCTTTCTTCTTGTTGGAGTACTCGTCGGTACCGATGTGCACCTTGGGACCACGGAACACGGGAGTATCACCCTCGAGGTATTCTTTGAAGAGTCCGTCCATGAAGGTGTAAGTTTCGGGATTGAAGAGGTCGAGGTGGTCCATGCCATATTCCTTGCTGCCTATTTCGGGCTTGTAGTGGGTGAAGGCAAGTGTGTGGGCGGGAGCATCGATTTCGGGGATAATCTCGACGAAGCGTTGTTCGGCCAGCTTCTGCAGGTCGATGAATTCGGCTTTCGTGTAGTGTCCGTCTTCGGCGGCAAGGCCCGGATAAGTGTCGGACTCAAGACGGAAGGCGCCGTAGGTCTTGCTCCAGTCTTGCTGGAAGTATTGTTTGAAGCCGTTGTCGTTCAGGTGAATCTGCAGGGTATTCATCTTGTAGTAGGCCATTATTTTGACATAGTCCTGCAGGAAGTGAAGGGGGATGAACTTGCGTCCGCAGTCTATCATGAATCCGCGGATGGCATAGTCGGGCCAGTCGCGCAGGGTGCCTTGGGGCAGTTGATGGTTGGGCGTTTGTTCGGCTATCTGGAGCAGGGTGCGTGTGCCCCAATAGATGCCGGTTGGTTCCGGCGCGCTGATTTGCACACGGTCGGTCACTTTAATACTGTAGCCTTCTTTGCCCAGTTTCTTGTCTGTGCGCAATGCCAGTACAAAGTCACCGGCAGCAGCCTTATCTTGGATGACTTCGGGCTTGCAGGCAAACATCGTTTCATAGTCTTCGGCAAAGAGCCGGGCTATATGCAGCAGTTCCGGATGTCCGGGGGGGCAAACGATTCTTGTTTTTGTGGTGGGGACAAAAGTGCCTTCAGCCCCTTTCCACTCCTTTAACTCGGGGATTACAAACGGTTTGGGGTTTACAGTTGCTGCCAGATTGGTGCAGACTGATAACAGCAAGAGACATGCTGTGAAAAAACGGTTAACGGTTTTCATGTTGGTATTTTGGGCAAAGATAAAAATAGTTTTGATAAAAAGCACGAAAAATATGTGAGAATCCTGATAGGGCTATGGACTTTGATGTTCATTGTTGATAATTAAGCTATTAAGGGACCATCCAAAAATGAATAGTCCCTTAATAGCTTAATTATTAACAATAAAGTTTTTCTTATTTTGAAACTTCATTAAGTTCATTGCTCTTTTTGTCCTTTATCAACGTGTAAGCGATAGGAGATGCAACGAACAGAGAAGACATTGTACCGAATACAACACCCAGAATCATGGCGAATGCGAAGCTGCGGATGGAGTCACCACCGAGGATGAAGATACACAGCAACACAATCAAGGTACTCAGTGAAGTATTGATGGTACGTGCCAAGGTTGTGTTCAGTGAGTCGTTGAACAACTGCATCTTGTCGCGCTTCGGATAGAGGCCGAAGAACTCACGTACACGGTCGAAGATTACCACCTTGTCATTGATAGAGTAACCGATAGCTGTCAGGATGGCACCGATGAAGGTCTGGTCGATTTCCAGAGAGAACGGCATCCAGCCCCAACAGATAGAGTAGGCACCCAGGATGATGATAGTGTCACATGCCAGTGCGGTTACTGAACCGATACTGTATGCAATATTGCGGAAACGAATCAGGATATAGATACCGATGGCAATCAATGCAAGTACAACAGACCAGATGGCTGATACCTTGATGTCGTCTGCGATACTCGGACCTACCTTCTGAGAACTGACGATACTGCCACCCGTATGGTTTTCGCGGTCGATGAAAGTTTCCAGTGTAATGTTCTGAGTCAATACAGGTTTCAGAGTCTCATACAGATATGCCTCGATTTCAGAATCGATGTTGTTGCCTTCTTCTTCAATGCGGTAGTTCGTGCTGATACGTACAGTCTTACCGTCTGTACCGATAGCAATAACGCTTACATTGGCATCACCGAACTTGCTGGAGATAAGTTCGCGGATCTGTTCCGGTTCCACTTTGTTCTCAAACTGTACCTTGAAGTTACGTCCACCAGTGAAGTCGATGCTTTGGCTCAAGCCACGGATAGCAAGGAAAGCGATACATACAACTACGGCAGCTCCGGTGATGCTCAACCACAGTTTGTTTCTGCCCATGAAGTCGAAGTGTACGTTCGCCATCAGGTTCTTGGAAATCTTGGAAGAGAATGTCAGGTTCAGCAGTTTGTCTTTGCCCATGAAATAATCATAGAACAGACGTGTCATGAACACGGCAGTAAAGAACGAAATCAAGATACCGATAATCAGAGTGGTGGCAAAACCACGGATAGGGCCTGTACCGAAGTTGAACAAGATGATACCGGTGATGATAGACGTTAAGTTGGAGTCGAAGATAGCGGAGAATGCGTTGGCATAACCGTCGGACAAAGCCTTCTTCACGCCCTTGCCTGTACGCAGCTCTTCTTTGGTACGTTCGTAAATCAATACGTTGGCATCCACAGCCATACCCAGTGCCAACACCATACCGGCAATACCGGACATTGTCAAGGCTGCTTGGAAAGAAGAAAGGATGCCCAGCGTGAAGAATAAGTTCAGAACCAGAGCGCCGTTGGCCACCATACCCGGAATGAATCCGTACATGGAGCACATGTAAATCATCAACAGAATCAATGCCACGATGAATGACATGATACCGGCGTTGATGGAAGCTTGTCCCAATGAAGGACCTACGATATCTTCTTGTACGATGTGTGCAGGAGCCGGCATTTTACCGGATTTCAATACATTCGCCAAGTCTTTTGCTTGTTCAGGAGTGAAGTGACCGGTGATTTGTGAGTTACCGCCGGTGATTTCATTGTTTACGTTCGGTGCAGAGTAAACATAGCCGTCCAGTACAATAGCGATACTCCTGTTGATATTCTGTTTGGTGAGCTGAGCCCAGCGGCGTGCACCGTCAGTATTCATAGACATACTTACGGCTGGTTTACCGTAGTGGTCGTACTCGTCTTTGGCATTTACTACTACATCACCTTCCAGCGGAGCTTTGCCGTTACGTTCTGTAGAACGGATTGCATAAAGTTCGAAAGTTTGGGCTTTCGGATCGTATTCATAAGGAGAAACACCCCATTTCAAACGTAAATCTTTCGGCATTTCAGCCTGGATTTCCGGCATGGAGAGGTATTTGTTGATTTCGGCGGTATCCTTATAGTTGGCATAAGCTACTACCGGACCTTGACCGCTTGGGTTGACTTGCAATATTGCGAGCAGAGGATGTTCTTTCTTTATCTGTGCAAGGTCTACAGCTTGTGTCTTGCTCTCGCCCTTTAAAGCAGCGGCAAGACTGTCGGCTGTGCTGGTAGCTTGTGTTGCGGCAGGAGTTTCGGCGGCTGCGTTGTCTGCCTCTTCTGCCGGAGTTTCGCTTGCAACGATGGCACGCAACTTGTTGTCGGCAGCTTGCAGATAGGGAGTAACGTCTTTTGCAGTGTATGTTTCCCAGAATTCCAGATTGGCAGAACCTTGTAGCAATTTTCTTACACGCTCAGGCTCTTTGATACCCGGAAGTTCCACCATGATACGTCCCATTTTGTCTTCCAGACTTTGGATATTGGGCTGAACTACACCGAAACGGTCGATACGGGTACGAAGTACGTTGTAGGAGTTCTCAACAGCTGCCTTTACTTCTTCGCGCAATACTTTCTCGACTTCGGCATCGGTAGACTTCTGAGTTACTTTGTCTTTTAATTGTTGGGTTGCGAACAGTTGTGAAAGAGGAGCACCCGGAGCAATATTGTGATACTCTTTGACGAACAAGGTGATAACGTCATCCTGACTCGTGGTAGCTTGTTTGGCGGCAGTGGCCAATGCTTGGTTGAATGCTTCGTCAGTCTTGTTGTCAGCCAATACTTTGATGACATCGGGTACGGAGACTTCAAGGATGACGTTCATACCGCCCTTCAAGTCCAGACCTAAACTGATTTCCATCTCACGACATTGTTTCAGCGTCCAATTGCCAAAATACACTTTCTCATTAGCTAGAGAATCGAGGTAGTCCTGCTCTACTTTCACATCGCCTTTTGCAAACTCTTTAGCCTTATTCGTGTAATGGCGAGTCACAAAAGAAAAGGAAAGATAGAACACACACACCAGTGTGAGCAATATCGCAAAAACCCTTACAAATCCTTTGTTTTGCATGTTACTTTTAGTTTATTATGATTATTTTTAATTAGATTCTGTTGCATACAAGGCTGCAAATATAGCTTTTTTTTCACAAATCTTACTTCATACCGCGATTTTTTAACATCGGGTCTAATTGAGGTTCAGCACCTCTGAAGTTTTTATAGAGAGTCATCGGTTCTTCGCTGTCTCCTTTTTCCAGAACATTCTGGCGGAAAAGGTCGGCTGTCTGCTTGTCGAAGATGCCGTGTTCTTTGAAAGCTTCGAAGGCATCATTGTCCAGAACATTGGCCCATAGATAGCTGTAATAGCCTGCTGCATAGCCGCCGATAATGTGATTGAAGTATGTGGTACGGTAGCGCGGCGCTATTTCAGGAATCAGTCCCAGCTTGTCCATTGCTTCTTTTTCGTATGCTACGGCATCAATGCTTTTCGTATCAGTCAGGTTATGCAGATTCATGTCGAGGATGGCGGCTGCCAGCAATTCGGTAGTAATGAAGCCCTGGTTGAACGTTTTCTGGTTCAATATCTTTTCAATCAGGCTGTCGGGGATGACTTCACCGGTTTTGTAATGCTTGGCATACATTTTCAGCACTTCGGGTTCGGTGGCCCAGTGTTCGTTGATTTGTGAAGGAAGTTCCACAAAGTCGCGCACGACATTAGTACCTGAAGTGCCTTTGTACTGGCATCGGGTCAGCAGTCCGTGCAGGGCATGGCCGAACTCATGGAACAGGGTTTCCACTTCGTCAATGGTCAGCAAGGAAGGAGTGTCTCCTACGGGCTTGGTGAAGCTGCATACATTGCATACCAATGGGCGTATGCTGCCTTGCTGCTCGCGGTAATTGCTCATCCAGGCACCACCGCTCTTGCCGGGACGGGGAAAATAATCCACATAGAAGATACCCACTTGTGATCCGTCTGCGGCTTTCACCTCAAACACTTCTACATCGGGATGGTAGACGGGGATGCCTTCGAGTTTTGTCAGCGTGATGCCGTAGAGCTTGTTGGCAACGATAAAAGCGCCTTCGCGTACGTTTTCCAGCTTGAAGTAGGGCTTTATATCTTCTTCTTCGAGGTTGTATTTCTCTTTACGCAGTTTCTCGGTGTAGTACCACCAGTCCCATGCTTCCAGCTTTTCTCCTTTGCCTTCTTTGTCCATCAGCTTTTGCAGTTCGGCTGCTTCGGCTTTTGCCTTGGGGAGTGCATAGTTCCACAAGTTGTTGAGGAATTCCATCACGGTGGTGGAGTTCTTTGCCATTGTATTGTCCAGTACAAAGTTGGAGTAGCAGTCAAAACCCAGCAGTTGTGCCTTTTCAAGTCTCAGGCTTACGATGTCGGCAATGATTTTCTTGTTATCGTTCTTGTCATTGTTGTTGCCACGGTTGATGTAGGCTTTGTACATCTGCTCGCGTAGCGGGCGGTTGGCTGAATATTGCAGGAAAGGCAGGCGGCTTGCATTGTGCAGGGTGAACAGCCATTTGCCTTCTTGTCCGGTGGCACGGGCTTCGGCCAAGGCACTTTCGCGGAACCATTGGGGAAGTCCGGCGAGGTCTTCCTCTTTTCCTACATAAAGCTTGAAGTCATTGTTTTCGTTCAGGATGTTGTTGCTGAACGTGATTCCGAGCGTGGAGAGCTGCTTGTTGATTTCGCGCAGGCGGGCTTGTTTGTCGGCCGGAAGATTGGCACCGGAACGGACAAAGTCCTTATAAGTCTTTTCCAGCAGTCTTTGTTGCTCACGGGTCAGGCCGAGAGCTTCTTTCTGATTGTAGACAGCATCTATTTTCTTGAAAAGCTCCTGATTGAGCGAGATGTTGTCTTCGTGCTCAGCCAGTGTCGGAGCCAGTTTCATGGAAAGGGCTGTCAGTTCATCGGTAGTTTCGGCTTCGGTCAGATTGAAGAATACACCGCCTACACGGTCCAGGGTGGGCGAACTTTTGTCGAGGGCAACAATGACGTTTTCGAAAGTGGGGGTTTCTGTATTGTCAATGATGGCTTGGATATTGGCATTCTGCTCTTCTATACCTTTCTGGAATGCAGGTTCATAGTGCTCCAACTTGATTTTATCGAATGGAGGCACACCATTGGGGGTTTGAAACTCGGTAAGAAACGGATTGTTTTCCGTCCGGGTGGCACAGGAGTACATCATACAACTTGCAGCTAAAGTTAGAATACATTTTTTGAACATTGTTTTCTAAAGTATTAAATGTTAAGTATTAATTCTCAATTCTTCTTGGTGATATAACACCATATCGGATAGTGGTCTGAATCCTTGATGGAGCGGTCTACTGTACAATTGTAGGCTTTCAGGTTCTTGCTGGCCAGTATGTTGTCTATCCGAAAATAGAATTTGTTCTGATTGTAGGAAATTCCTAATCCCCGTCCCGATTCGGTGAATGCATCATCCAAATCTTGGGCGATAGTACGGTGAGTATAGGAGATGGGGGTATCATTAAAGTCACCACATACAATAATACTAGGATGTGGTGAAGTTGTTATTTCGTGTGCGATTGCATCTGCTTGCGGAGCGCGGATGGCCGATGCTTCTGCCAATTTGCGTATGAGCAGGCGCATACCGCTTTTCACCTTTTCCTTTCCAGGGGATTTCAACATGTTTTCGTACACGGCTTTGTCAGCTTTGGTCAGTTTGTTGGACTCCAAGTGATTGTTGATGAGGGTAACTGTGTCCTCTCCTATTTTTACTTCATAGAGTACCGAACCGTTGTACTCGCTGGAATAATCCAGTACGCGTGCCGAGAGAATCGGATACTTGGAGTAACATGCTATCTTGTTGGTGTGTCCTTTTTCCCTGCCCACCGTGTTGATGCGGTGATATGGATATGCCTTGAGTTCCCGTTCCACATCTTTTTGCGAAAGGTGCCGGGATGATTCCGTCGTGGAGTATTCTTGGAGGCAGAGGATATCGGCATTACTTTCTTTTAAATAAGTCAGTATGGGATTCTTGCCATTCTGCTTGATGGCGCCGTCAAATCCCATGATGTTGTAGGAGAGTAATTTGAAACTTGTTTCAGGCAGCTTGTCTGTATGAAAGTTGATGGGTAGATAAGTGCGTATTTGTGAATAACAAAGTAGTAATCCTATCAAAGGAAGCAATGCGGTTCTGTAACGCTGGATGACCAGCCAAAAGATGAAGAAACTTATATTTATCACCAGGAAAACGGGAAATGTCAGTCCCAGGCACGACTGCACCGGATGTGTGACCGGCTGGATGTGCGGACTGTAGGCGGTAAACAGCAGCAAGCCCGTAAACAAGGCATTGACCGCCAAAATCAGGAGGGCGACAAAATTACCTAAATGCTTCATTATAATAGTTGAAAATTGAAAGGTGAAAACTGAAAATAAGAGTAGCGGTTATTTTCTTATTTTCCACTTTCCGTTTTCCATTTGTTTAACGTTTACTCGCGTCGAACAAGCTTTTCTTTTCCTCCGTAGTAAGGCTTTCGTATCCCGATTTCTTTAATTTGTCGAGAATGCGGTCTATCTCGTCGGATTGGGCTTTTTTCCGCGCGTTGTAATCATAATCTTTTTGTTTACTGGTACCGTAGTGTACTTTCATTTTCGGCTTTCGGGGTTTGAAGCTAACGATGGAAACCAAGACATCCAGGCATTTGTTTATCCATGAGGTCAGGTCGCTGCCTTTGCTGAGGCTGGCGGCAAACCAGAACCCTGCCAGCGCACCTCCTAAATGTGCGATGTGTCCGCCGGCATTACTGGAGGTGATGAACAGCAAATCAGTGCCTATAACAATCAGTGCCAGGTATTTCAGCCGCATGGTTCCGAACAGCAGCAGCCGTATCGGATAGTTGGGTTCGCGATAGGCGGTGGCGGCTACAATGGCAAGTACGGAGGCGGAGGCGCCCAGCATGAACGAATAGTCTGTCATGGGACGGAAATACGGAAAAATGTTATAGGCGGCAATATAGAGCAAACCGCCACAAATTCCTCCCAGAATGTATACACCCCGCAGATGTTTTGCAGAGAAGAAACTCAGGAACAGTGCACCGAACCAGTAAAGCCACAGCATATTGAAAAGAATGTGCATGAATCCTGCATGCATGAACATATAGGTCAGTAGTGACCACGGTTGCAGGATGAAGCGTAGGATTGATGCCGGCAGTTCCAACCATTCGAATACGCCTACTATGCTCCGGTTGAACAACTGGAACATGACTTCGGTTAGCGTAGTGAGTATGAATACCGCTACATTGATGTAGGTCAGTTGGATATAAATATTCCCCCTGCGGAAGTTTTCTTTCAAATCAGTTATAATAGTAGCCATTTCCTCTGTTCTTTTTTCTCCAGTACATAATCAAGATAAAGCCGAATACCATACCACCCAAATGTGCGAAGTGGGCCACATTGTCTCCTGCGCTGTTTGCAAATCCGGCATAAAGCTCAATCAAGGCATATCCGATAACAAAATATTTGGCTTTGATGGGAACCGGTAGCGGGAAGATGAACATCTGTTGGTTGGGGAATAACATGCCGAATGCCAGCAGAATGGCATATACTGCGCCCGAAGCTCCTACGGTAGTCATCATGTTGAGATATTCTTCCATCGGGATGATGGCCATGCCGGTATTCACGCTGTCGTAGGCAGAAAGCACTGTCTCGTAATGAATGTACTGTACCGCTTCCTGGATAATTCCGGCTCCCATACCACATACAAGATAGTAGAACAGAAACCGTTTTGGGCCCCATACCTGCTCCAAAATACGTCCGAACATCCATACGGCAAACATGTTGAAAAACATGTGCGTGAATCCGGCGTGCATGAACATATATGTTATTAATTGAGCAGCATTGAACTCTTCGGCAAGGAAAAAATGCAATCCTAAATATTGAGCGAGATCGATGCCGTAGCTTTGGGCGACAATGGTGCCCAGAAACATCAGCACATTAATGATTAAGAGGTTCTTGGTTATAGTAGGTATGGTATTCATAATCTGTTGTTTCAATTCATTTTATGGTTTAAAAACAGTTGCCTGTCTTTACTTTCTCCGGCAAAAATACGAATAAATTCTGTTCTATAACAGAAAAAGCAAATTCTATTCCTTCTTTTTCGCTGTTTTCCAATGTTTTTTTAATGTTTTTTTTGATATTCAGAAATATTGCTCTATTTTTGTAGAGGCTTGTACTGAAAAGTGAAAATATCTTTTGTGTAACATATTATTAATTTTGAGTATTATGAATAAGGCGGAGCTTATTGGCGCTATGGCAGCGGAGTCTGGTTTGTCAAAGACGGATTCAAAGAAAGCATTGGATGCATTTACCGCATCAGTCACTAAGGCAATGAAAGCCGGTGATAAAGTATCATTGGTTGGTTTCGGAACTTTCAGTGTGGTGGAAAGAGGAGCACGTATGTGTATCAATCCCTCTACTAAAAAGCCTATCGAGATTGCTGCAAAGAAAGTTGTTAAATTCAAACCGGGTGCGGAATTGACAGCTGAATAGATAACAGTATACTCAACATACAAAGAGGGGACGTTTTGCAAAGAGCGTCCCCTCTTTGTATGTTGAATATCTTGTGGGTCAATAAAAACAAGCCTGCTTGTTTTGTACTGATTTTGGTTTACGTTATCTTTGCACGCAGGAAAATACATTTGAATCATGAATATAGAACAGAAACTGGTAGCGTCCGTCATCGGCGGACTGAAAGCGCTTTACGGGCAGGATGTTCCTGCCGCACAAGTGCAGTTGCAGAAAACCAAGAAAGAATTTGAAGGACACCTCACGTTGGTGGTATTTCCTTTCCTCCGCATGTCCAAGAAGGGACCGGAGCAGACGGCACAAGAAATCGGTGAATACTTGCAGGCAAACGAACCTTCGGTTGCTGCATTTAATGTCATCAAAGGCTTCCTGAACCTGACCATTGCCTCTTCCGCGTGGATAGAATTGCTGAACGGCATTCATGCGGACAAGCAGTACGGCATCATGGCTGCTACTGACAGCTCTCCGTTGGTGATGATTGAGTATTCTTCTCCCAACACCAACAAACCGCTCCATTTGGGCCACGTACGCAACAATCTTTTGGGAAATGCGCTGGCTAATATAGTGGCTGCCAACGGCAATAAGGTAGTAAAGACCAATATTGTCAATGACCGTGGAATTCATATCTGCAAGTCCATGTTGGCATGGCAGAAGTACGGCAATGGTGAGACTCCCGAATCATCCGGCAAGAAGGGCGACCACCTGATTGGCGATTACTATGTTTCTTTCGACAAGCACTACAAGGCGGAAGTGAAGGAGTTGATGGCGAAGTTCCAAAGCGAAGGCATGAATGAGGAAGAGGCCAAGGCAAAGGCGGAAGCCGAATCTCCTTTAATGAAGGAAGCCCGTGAGATGCTGGTGAAGTGGGAAGCCAACGACCCCGAAGTACGTGCGCTTTGGAAGAAGATGAACGACTGGGTGTATGCCGGTTTCGACGAGACTTACCGCATGATGGGCGTGACTTTCGATAAGATATATTACGAGTCGAACACTTACCTTGAAGGGAAAGAGAAAGTGATGGAGGGCCTGGAGAAAGGTTTCTTCTACCGGAAAGAAGACGGTTCCGTGTGGGCGGACCTCACGGGTGAGGGGTTGGACCACAAACTGTTGTTGCGTGCGGACGGCACTTCCGTCTACATGACGCAGGATATCGGTACCGCCAAGCTCCGTTTTGCCGATTATCCCATCGACAAGATGATTTATGTTGTGGGCAACGAACAGAACTACCACTTCCAGGTGCTTTCTATTCTGCTCGACAAGTTGGGCTTTGAATGGGGAAAAGGCTTGGTGCATTTCTCTTACGGCATGGTAGAACTGCCCGAGGGCAAGATGAAGAGCCGCGAAGGTACAGTAGTTGATGCTGACGACTTGATGGCGGAGATGATTGATACAGCCAAGGAAACCAGCAATGAACTGGGTAAGCTGGATGGTCTGACAAAAGAAGAGGCGGACGATATCGCCCGTATCGTTGGTCTGGGTGCCTTAAAGTACTTCATCCTGAAGGTGGATGCCCGCAAGAACATGACATTCAATCCGAAAGAGTCCATCGACTTCAATGGCAATACGGGCCCGTTCATCCAATATACTTATGCACGTATCCAGTCTGTTCTGCGCAAGGCGAAAGAGGCAGGTATCGAGATTCCCGCCCAACTGCCTGCCGGCATTGAGTTGAGCGAGAAGGAAGAGGGACTGATACAGATGGTTGCCGACTTTGCCGCTATTGTGAAGCAGGCAGGTGAGGATTACAGCCCGTCCATCATTGCCAACTATACGTATGACCTTGTGAAGGAATACAACCAGTTCTACCACGACTTCAGCATCCTGCGTGAGGAGAACGAAGCGGTGAAGGTATTCCGCCTTGCGTTGTCCGAGAATGTATCCAAAGTGGTACGCTTGGGCATGGGATTGCTGGGAATCGAGGTGCCGGATAGAATGTAAGTTTGGTTGTTGAAAAACATCTTATCTTTGCCACTGCCGATGATACGGAATGATGTGTTAGGGCGGGGCGAAGCCGGAAGAGAGGTGTAGCAAGTCGTTTTGCTGCACCTCTCTTTATTATTGTTTGCTTATCAAGATAACCAGAAGGAGTACCAGTATTCCTGCCAATAGCAATGTGTTTCCCCACCTCACGATAAAAGCTGGTTTTTGCTCGATAATACGGCGCACTTTGTCACTGTGGCAATCGTTTTCGTTTGTAAAATTGCTGTGGTTGTTTTCCTTTAATTTTTTAGTCATGAGTTCCCTAGTTCCAATTGGTTCTTAATCAGGTTGTAGTACGTCCCTTTCTTTCGGATTAGTTCGTCATGTGTGCCGGTTTCCGATATTCTTCCTTTGTCTAACACCACTATTTGGTCGGCATGCTTCACGGTACTTAGGCGGTGGGCAACGATGACGGTAGTTTTTCCTTGGTAGAATTTCTGCAAATTGTCCACTATCAGTCGTTCGTTTCCGGAATCCAGGGAATTGGTGGCTTCATCAAAGAACAAGAAGGCCGGGCTCTTGTATACGGCTCTGGCTATCAGGATACGCTGTCGTTGTCCTTGGCTGATGCCTTGTCCGTTGGCACCTATGACGGTGTCGTACTTCAGTGGCAGTTGTTCCACCATTTCCGTGATGTTGGCTATTCGGGCGGCAGACAGCATACGTTCGTAATCTATCTCTTCATTGTCTAAAGCGATGTTGCGCGCTATTGATTCGGAGAAGATGTAACCGTCTTGCATGACCACTCCGCACAAGCTGCGCCAGAATCGGAGGTTTATCTCGTTCAGCCGATGCTCACCTATCAGGATGTCGCCCGATGCGGGCGGATAGAATCCTAATAATAGTTTCAGCAACGTGGTTTTTCCGCTGCCGCTGGCACCCACGATGGCCGTCACTTTCCCGTTGGGGATTCTTAGGCAGATATCTTCGAGAACTTTGAGGGAATGAGAGCCGTTGTAGCTGAACGTCACGTTTTTCAATAGGATGTCTTCCCGGCTGCAATGGAAATCGATTACCTTCCGATGTGTGTTCTCGTTTTCTTTCAGGTGAACCTCGTTGATTCGTTCTATGCTGAGCCGGACATCCTGCCAGGAGTAGATGAAGCGCATCAGTTGTTCTATCGGGACATTCAGCTGGCCGATGATATATTGTATGGACAGCATCATTCCCAAGGTGAGCTGCCCCTCTATCACTGCGGTTGCCGTCACGATGGTGATGAGGATGTTTTTCACCTCGTTGATAAAGAGGCTTCCTCCCTCTTGCGTCTGTTGCAGTTTCATGGAGGCAATGTTGGTATGGAACAAGTCGGCTTGTGTGTCTTCCCATTCCCAGCATTTGCGTTGTTCGCAGTTTTGCAATTTGATGTCCTGCATACCGTCTATGATTTGGATGGTCTTGTTTTGTCTTCGTGCATAGAGGTCGAAGAATTCGTAGTCCATGGCCTTGCGTTTTTGCAGGAAGGTACAAATCCACAATGCATATATCAGGCATCCGCCTGAGAAGATGGCGAACACGGCGGTGCTGTAGTAAAGCAACACCCCGCCGAATATGAGGAAACTGAAGACGGAGAACAGGGTATTCAGCGTCTGGGCGGCCATGAACTGTTCGAGGCGCTGGTGGTCGTTGATGCGCTGCATCAAGTCTTCTTTCAGTTTGGTGTCGAAGAAGGACATGGGCAGTCTCATCAGTTTCAGGAAGAAGTCGGACAGCAGAGTTATGTTGATGCGTACGCTGATATGCAGCAACAGCCACCGGCGTATGAAGTCGACCGAAGTCCTTCCTATGGTCAGCATCAGCTGCCCCAGCAGAATCAGGTAGATGAGGTTCAGGTTCTTTCCGTTTATTCCCTTATCTACCACTGCCTGCGTCAGGAAGGGGAAGAGCAACTGTAGTCCACTGCCGATGACCAGTCCTGCAATCAGTTGTCCGAACAGGCTCTTGTAGTCTTTCAGATAGCTCCAGAGAAAAGACAATGAACGTTCCGTGCCTACTTCCTCTTTCAGCGAGTGGAAGACGGAGGTGGGTTGCAGCGCCATCAGTATTCCTTTTTCGCCTTGCATTCCTTCGCCGGGTGTCCATGCCTTGCGGAAAGCCTCTTCGTCTAAGGCAAGCAGGTACTTCCCCGGATCGGCGATGTGGAATTTCAGTTTGCCTTTTCGGTCTCTTTCCACGCGGTGCAACACCACGAAATGTTCTTGGTTCCAGTGCAGGATGCACGGAAAAGGATGCTGTTCCACCAGCTTCTCTACGGTCATTCGTCCGCAGACCGTCCGGAAACCGATTTTGACGGCCGCTTCATTCAGGCTCAGCATGGACACCCCGTTGTGGCCTACGGTGCATATCCGGCGCATGGCTTCGGCAGAGTACATTTTGCCGTAATGACGGGCTATCATGCGGAGGCAGGTGGCTCCGCACTCCATGGCGTCCGGTTGCTTGATGTGGTGGAAACGGGGCTTGAATATCATCAATATATAATTAAGTTATTTCACCCCTATGCCCTGCAATTCTCTATCATCATTATTGAACTGCTTTTTCTGTCTCCACTTGTTCTGCACCTTGTTCTTGAAGGTATATGAGGCACCTATTGAGAAGGTAGGGATGCGGTCTGTCAGGTAATTGGCCTTGTATGAGGTGTACCCTTCGTCCTTCACCCACGACTTCGACCACATACCGGTTCCTACGAAATATTGCCCCATCACATAGACTCTCCAGTTCTTGGGCAGATTCCATGAGAGGTTGGCATTGCTGTAGGGTGTCCCTTCCGATTTGGTGGTGTAGCCGTAGCTGGCGGTCGTATAGCCCATGTTCAGCGAGAGCGATACCTGCTTGTAGTATAGATAGGCATTCATATTGAAGTTCCACAGATCTGCGTTGGCAAAGGTCATTCCTTTCTGATACCTTCTCTCGTAGTAGGCGCTCATGCCTATGTTGCCGAAAGGCAAGTTGTAGTTGGCCGAGGTTCCCGCGTTAAGGAAGTTGGCACACAGGAGGTTCCGGTAAGACTGGATATAGATGTTGTCTTTTAGCGTACCGACGGCATTAATCAGCTTCGACGAATAGCTGTAGGAGATGTAAGGCTCAAGGAACAGGCTTTTGTAGCTGAGTTTGTAAGAGAGCCGGACCTGATCTTGGAAACTGGGTCTCAGATACGGGTTACCCTGATTGATGAGCAAACTGTCGGTAGAGGTGTTGCGCGGGTTCAGCATGCTGAGTGTCGGGCTGTAGCGATGGCGCCGGTAGCTCAGGTTCAAGTTGTGTTTCTGATTGAACTTATAAATTAGTGCCACGGAGGGAAGCACGTCTATGTAATGGTTCTTTACCCCATCCGCTTCGGTGAAGAGCATGTCCATCCCTATGGAAAGCAAATAGAAGAACTTGCCTCCCGAACGGTTGTTGTTGAAGCCGACATACAGGTATTCTTGCCACTTCTTGTAGTTGTACACCGGAAAACAATCTTCCTTGTCGTCTATGTTGGTGCTTGAATAAGAAGTGTTGGAGCCGGCTGTGAGGGAGTATTTGCCTTGTATGAGGTTTGTGTAGTCCAAATCCAACTTCCCGTAGTGCCGGTCGTTGATGTAGTCTATCAGGTTATGGTATTGGTAGAAATCGTTATGCTCCTGCTGCTCCCCGATGGAACCGGAATAGCTGTAGGAGTAGTTTCCGGTGGCCTCCAGCGACTGATGCTTGCTGAAGGAGTGCTTGTAATAGAGATAGGCGGTGGCCAGATGGTATTTGTTGTCCGACTGGTTGTAGACTGTGGCATCCGACTGTTTCTGTTCGGAGGCATATTCCACGTTTCCTTGTCTGTGGCTTTCGGTGTCCGAGGGGTTACTGATGTATTTCAGGGCAAAGGCGGCATAGTTCTTGTCCGAAAAGATGCGGTCTCCCCCCAATGCTGCGTAGTAGCTGTTGGCGCTATAGAGTTGCTCTCCGGAGAATTTGCGCCTGATGTCCCCCGATTGGCTTTCCGAATACTCATTGCTCTTGGTATCGGAGAAGTAGAAACTCTGGAGATTCAAGTATAGGGACGACTTGGCATTCCCCAGTTCGGCTCCCCCACCTGTCACTCCATACCGGTAGGTGAGGGCATGGTTTGCATAAATATTTCCGTTGACATAGGTAGGGGTAGCCACGCGTTTCAGGTGGATGTTCAGGATGGCAGTCACGCCCTCCTCGCCTAAGTAGCGTGCATCCGGTACGTCTATAATCTCCACGGACTCTATAATCTCGGGATTCATCACGTTGATGTAACCCGGTCGATTGACCCCGTCTATCAGAATTATGGGAGATTCCCCCGTGAGCAGTTTGATGTTGCGTTCGATGGGGTTCACCACCAGTTTGGGTACTTCCAACAGTGCATCGTAAGCAGTCTTCGCCTTCTTGGCATGTTCGGACAGAAAGAAGGTGGTACTTCCCGCACTACTGTGTACGATGTTGCGCTTGTCGCCTGTCACGGTCACCTCTTTCAGCTGCGTGGCATCTTCCTGCAGTGTGAACTGGGGCAGGCGCACGCTTCCTGTCAGCTTGAAGGGGTGTTCTATTTTCTTGAATCCTACCATGGACACGCGGCAGACATAGTCTCCTGCCTGTAGGCCTTTTACGGAGAAGTCGCCCTTCTTGTCGGTGATGCTGCCCCCCACAAGTGTGTCGGCTTGTATGAAATATACGGTACAGCCTTGTAGCGGCGACTTGTCTTTGTCTTTCACATTGCCGCTTACGGTGATGGCGGTCGTTTGCGCATGCAGCAGCGAGAGGCTGCACACGATGGCTGAGATAAGAGAGAGAATACGTTTCATCGGTATCATGTATTGATTATTGATTTAAAGTGGCGTAAATATACGCATTATTAAAACGATAACGAATATAATCCGCTATATTTAATTCCATACTTTGTTTTTGGCAGAATCTTCTGAAATTATCCGGAGTGGTTTCCAGTTGTTTCTGGCAGCAAGGCCCCCAGTCCTCTCTATAGAATCGCATGTGCGCGTCAAGAAACAGGAAATAAGGGGTTTGTATCAGACTCACTCCCAAATCGCGGCAGGCAGCTATCCCCAATCTCTCTTCGTTTCGGAGATAGGTGGCGGAATAGGGCTTCAACATCTCTTCGTAATCATACAAATGATTGGAAGCATCGTTGATGACCAATATTTCCACCCGATCCGCAGCATATTGCCGTATGCTGGCTACGGTGTGTGCCACTTCCATGCCTTCATTCAAGAAAGGAATGATTACTGTCAGTTTCTTCGACATATCTTCAGACATGCTTGTTCTGGTATTTCTTATTTTACTTCAAAATAGCCTTGATACTTGTGTTTCCCATCGTTCAGCTCTAGGATGTAGGTACCGCTTTCGAGGTTTCCTATAAAAATAGGGGTTTGCAGTTCGGGAAATATCGTAATAATTTCGGATAAGAGTATTTCTTCGTTTTCATTCTTTACAATAATCTGCAAGCTGCTTAATGGTATATCTGAATAAAAATAGATATTGTTATTGTCGTGACTTGCGGTAAGTTCTATAGACATGGAACGGTCATTGATACCTCCATTAATTTGTTTACATAAATTGATAGGTACGTTATCGGCCCAACCATTTACATGAAAGAATAATAAATACAGAATTACTAATGACAAATGCTTCATGGCATTTTCTTTATAATTGTTACTTTTTGGTTGCAAAAGTAGGTATCTGGCACTTATTTCCTGTTGATTTTTTATGCGGTTTTTGTACGGTTTTTATGTGTTTTCTTTCTAAAGTAACATTTTCCTGTACGGTTTTTGTACGGTTTTGCGTAAATATCAGTCTTATAAAGATAAAATTAAGTCATCCCACATTTTGGCGTCACCTTTCTGCCCATAGACTTTTTCATACAATTTTTTTCGGGCAGATGTAATTGTAGATTTTGTTCGTCCGGTCAGAAGTGCTATGTTGCTGGTTGATATATCTGCTTTTATCAATAAACAAATTCGTAATTCAATCTTACTAATAGGGTAAAGTGTATATAAACGACTGGTGAAATTTTTGTATGTTGCGTTAATTTCATCTTGTAGTTCTATCCAATCCTCTTCTTTTAATTCTTCAAAACTTGCTATGGTATGGAATTTATTATAAATTTCAGATTGTTTGAATTTCGCAATTCTTGATTCACATTCTTGATTGTTGAGTTTTATTGTATGTTCTAGTTTCTCTATTTCTTTTAAACTGTGTTGTAACTGTTTCTTTCTTTGCTTTGTCTGCATGTCACTACTGTCCCATTAAAATCTGAAAAAGTTCTTTGAAATTATTGAAATATAGT